>DITC01000071.1:122320-214014 GCA_002422685.1 Thauera sp. UBA6194
ATGAAAGACCTGACCCTCGCCCCCCCTGACCCTCGGCCCTCCCCCGGCGCCAGCCACCCCCTCGCCCTCAAGTTCCCCCACCCCGCGCCGTAAAAGCCCCCAAGCGCAGGAAACGCGTGCGGCACCGAAAGAAATTCCTAAAGAGTTTTACCCCGGGGTCGTAAAAGCAACCAAGAGCACAAACAAACGCTCCGCACCCGCCAAGGCAAGCGATGCAGATACGGGTGTATGACCAACCTGACCTACCAGGAGAAACATCATGGCCCAGACGATCAACACCAACGTTGCCTCGCTGAATGCGCAGCGGAACCTTTCCACCTCGCAATCCTCCCTCGGCACCACGCTGCAGCGCCTATCCTCGGGCCTGCGTGTCAACAGCGCAAAAGACGACGCCGCCGGTCTCGCCATTGCCGAACGCATGAACACCCAGGTTCGCGGCATGAACGTCGCAATCAGGAACGCCAACGATGGCATTTCCCTCTCCCAGACTGCCGAGGGCGCGCTCGGGAAAATCGGCGAAAACCTGCAACGTATGCGCGAACTCGGTGTGCAGGCTGCGAATGACACGAACGACGCCAGCGATCGGACCATGCTGGACACGGAGTACGGCCAGCTTGCCGAAGAAAACGCCCGGATCATCGCCAACACCAAGTTCAACGGTCAGGAACTCCTGACCGGTGCCGGAGGCACAGCCGGAGTGTTCAATTTCCAGGTTGGCGCCAACACCAGCGCCGATAACCAGATTTCGATCACGACTACGGACATCGCAGCGGCCATGACAACCGCGACTCAGGGTGATACTGCCAGCCTTGGAGCGGATTCAACCGCTGCACTTGCGGCCGTTGATGCGGTAGACGTCGCAATTACCGCAATCAACACCGCCCGCGCCAACTTCGGCGCCTCGCAAAACCGCTTCGACGCTGTGATCAGCAACTTGCAGACCGCCTCCGAAAACCAGGCAGCCGCCCGTGGCCGCATCATGGACGCCGACTTCGCCACCGAAACCGCCAACCTGTCCCGCACGCAGATCCTGCAGCAGGCTGGTACCGCGATGCTGGCGCAGGCGAACTCGCTGCCGCAGAACGTGCTGTCCCTGCTCCGCTAAGCTCGAGCGGGCGCCTTAAACCGACCGGCGCGGAGCGTACAATACGCTCCGCGCCGTTGGCCCATCAGGAGGTCGCATCATGTCAATTCAATCGATCAGCAACGCGTCGGCTTCGATGCAGGCGATGGCCGCCGCGCCGGCGCGCAGCCAGACCGAGTCCACCGCGAGCGTGGAGACGCGTGCGGAGAACGTCCAGCAGAACGCCAACGCCCAGGAGCAGGCCCAGCGCGTACCCAGCGCCGGCGAGCTGCAAAAGGCGCTCGAGGAAGTCGCGAAGGCCGTCGCGCCCATGGCGCAGAGCCTGCAGTTCTCGCTCGACAAGGATTCGGGCAAGACCGTGGTCAAGGTGATGGACACCGACACCAACGAGGTCATCCGCCAGATCCCGTCTGAAGAAGTGCTCGCCATCTCGAAGGCGGTCGACAAGCTCAAGGGTTTGCTCATCAAGCAGGAAGCCTGAGCGGCAGGAGGGTAGCAACATGGCAATCAGCGCAGCAGGAGTAGGGTCCGGGCTGGACGTCGGCGGCATCATCAGCCAGTTGATGGCGGCAGAGCGCCAGCCTCTGACCCGCCTGCAAACCCAGCAAAAGAGCTATCAGTCCAAGCTCTCGGCCTTTGGCCAGTTGCAAAGCGCCATGTCCAAGCTGCAGGACGCGGCCGCCACGCTTGCCAAGTCCTCCACCTTCTCGGCCACCACGGCGAGCGCGGGCGACACCAAGGCGTTCACCGCCAGCTCGACCACCTCGGCGCAGACTGGCAGCTACAACATCGAAGTGCAGCAGCTCGCGCGCGCGCAGCGCGTGGCGACCAGCGCCACCACAGCACCCACTGTCGGCGAGGGCTCGCTGACCATCAGCCTCGGCCGCTACGCGGAAGACGGCAGCTTCACCGCCGCAGCAGACGGCGAAAAGACGATCTCGGTGGCGGCCGGCGCCAGCCTTGCCGACCTGCGCGACGCGATCAACGGCGCGGACGCCGGCGTCTCGGCGCAGATCATCAACAACGGCACCGTCGACCAGCTCGTCATCAGCAGCAAGGAAACCGGCGCAGCGCAGGCCTTCAAGCTCAGCGGCACGGGCGGCCTGGCGGACTTCAGCTATGACGCGGGCAGCGCGACCCCGGGATTGACGACCGTGCAACAGGCGCAGGATGCCCGCCTGACCATCGACGGCCTCGCCATCACCCGCGGCAGCAACACCATCGCCGATGCGATCGAAGGCGTCACCCTCACGCTGGCGAAGCCCACCGAGGGCGAAACCGCGGTGACCGTCAGCCGCGACGACGAGACCGCCAAGAAGGCGATCGACGAATTCGCCAAGGCCTGGAACGAACTCAACACGCTGATCCGCACCCAGACCAGCTACGACGCCGCCACCAAGAAGGCTGGCACATTGAACGGCGACGCCAGCGTGCGCTCCATCCAGGGCCAGCTGCGCAGCGTGTTCTCCAATCCGATTTCGGGACTGAGCGGCGCGACCATGCTGTCGCAGGCCGGCATCAGCTTCAAGACCGACGGCAGCATGTCGGTCGACAGCGCGAAGTTGGCCGAAGCGCTCGCCGACCCGTCGATGAAGATTGGTGAGTTGTTCGCCGGCAACGGCACGGTCGACGGCTTTGCCAAGACCCTCGAAACGCGCGTGAAGGGAATGCTCGACACCGACGGTCTGCTCTCGGCGCGCACCGACGGCATCAACCGCACGATCAAGTCCTTCGACGCCCGCATCGAGTCGCTCGAAGCGCGGCTGGTCAAGGTGGAGGCGCGTTACAGCGCCCAGTTCACCGCGCTCGACGCGGCGATGTCGAGCATGAACACCACCAGCGCCTACCTGACCCAGCAACTCGCAACCCTCTAAGCTCGCGGCGTCAGCCCAGCATTTCCCAGGAGACACGACACGATGTTCGGAGGCTTTGGAAACCGCGCCGCCGCCTACGCCAAGGTCGGCGTCGAAACCGGCGTCAACACCGCCGACCCGCACAAGCTGATCCTGATGCTGTTCGACGGCGCGCTGCTGCAGGTGCGCACCGCCGGCATCGCGATCGGCAACCAGGACATCCCGGCCAAGGGCACGGCAATCTCGAAGGCGGTCGAGATCATCATCAACGGCCTCAAGGTCAGCCTGGATCTGAGCGCCGGCGGCGAACTCGCGCAGCGTCTGGCCGCGCTCTACGACTACATGAGCGAGCGCCTGCTCTACGCCAACCTGCACAACAGCCAGCCCGCGCTCGACGAAGTGGCGGGTCTGCTGGCCACGCTGCGTGAAGCCTGGGCGGAGATCCGCGGCCAGGTGCAGCCGGCGGTGGCTTGAGTCACGCGACTGCTCTCTCGTTCAGTTCGGGCAAGTCTGCGTCGCGCTACCCGGCTGAGCCCCGCCTACGGGGAGGCTCGGCTGCGCGCTAGTTGCGAACCCGGCCCGAATTCTGCTTGTCTCAGTAGCGTCCAGTCAGCGCGTTTTCACACCCCCCGCTCTTTCACTCCCCCTTCTACCCGCCATGCTCACACGCCCTCTCCTCGACGCCCTCCTCGCCCGCTACGAAGCGATGGCCGAGGCTGCGCGCGCCAACGACTGGGACCGCCTGTCGGCCCTCGAGCGTGAGGCTGCCGAGCTACGCGACGCAGCCCGCGCCGGCGCCGATGCGGCCGCCGACGCTGCCACCCTGGCGCCCCTTCCCACCGCCGAGGCCGAATCCCTGCGCGCCGGCATCGAGCGCCTGCTGGCGCTGGACGCCGAGATCCGCACCCACGCCGACCCTTTCCTCGCCAGCGTGCGCAAGCTGCTCGCCGGCGGCCGCCAGGAGCGCGCGGTGCGCAACGCCTACGGCGCCCTCGCGCCCTGACCCGCGCGCGGGCTGATCGAACGCCGGCCACGCAGGAGCCCCCGCGATGATCCCCGCCGACCTCGCCGCCCGCCTGCGCCTGATCAACGAAGCCAGCTTCTTCAACACCGAGCCGCCGGTCGCCGGCCTGCAGCGTGCGCGCGAGATCCAGGCGCAGCTCCCCGAGCTCGTCCCCGGCCAGCGCTTCTTCGCCACCCTGCAGCGCACCCTGCCCGACGGCACTTTCCGCGCGCTGGTGGCCGGGCAGCAGATGACGCTGTCGCTCAACAGCGCGGCCAAGTCGGGCGACACGCTGGAGCTCGAGGTCTCGCAGGTGACGCCGCGCGCGGTGTTCGCGCGCATCGTCGGCGCCGAGACGGCGGCCGGCAACACCGCATCGGCCCAGCCGGCGCTGAGTCAGACCGGGCGGCTGATCAGCTTTCTGCTCACCGGCCAGCCCACGCCGCAGCCGGCCAGCCTTGCCGGCAACCAGCCGCTGCTGAATGCGCCGCCCACAAATGGCACGCAGCTCGTGCCCCTGCTGCGCCAGGCGCTCGGCCAGAGCGGGCTGTTCTATGAATCGCATCAGACGCAGTGGGTGCTCGGCAAGCTCGACACCGCCGCGCTGCTGCGCGAGCCGCAGGGACAGCAGTCGGCACCGGGCGGCACCCAACCGGGCACGCCTGCGCAAGGCGGCAACGCGGCCACCGCAAATAGCGCCGCGGCCACCCCCGGCGCCGCCCAATCCGCCCAAAGCGCCCAATCCACCCAAAGCGCCGCTGCAACAGGGGCCGGCGCGCGCGTCGCCGCCGCGCTCGGCGACGGCGCCGAGGTCGACGCCAGCCGCGCTGCCAGCGCCGCCCGCGCCGGCATCGAAGAGGCCGCCCCGGTGCGCGCCCAGCCCATCCCCGAACGCCTGATGCCCATCGTGCATCAGCAGCTCGATGCGCTCGCCACCCAGCAATACGTGTGGCAGGGCCAGGCCTGGCCGGGGCAGCCGATCGAGTGGATCATCGAAGACCCGCAGGGCGAAGGGGCCGAAGGCGGCGACGAGGCGGAGCAGAACTGGAACACCACGCTGCGCCTGACCCTGCCCCGGCTCGGCGGCGTGGAGGCGCAGTTGCACCTGACCCCCGCCGGCGTGGCGCTGCGCCTGCGCGCCGACGACGCGGCGACGATCCGCGCGCTGGATGCCGGCGGCGCGGCGCTGGCCTCGGCGCTGGAGGCGGCCAACCTCAAGCTCACCGGCCTGGTGGTGGAGCCGCGCCCTGCCGCCCCGGGCGCCCCTGCCGCTTCTATCCCCAGCGCCCCTGCCGCTGCCGCTGCGACCCACGGCACGACGGATGCCGCCGCCCCCATGACCGACAGCACCACTCGCCCGCATGGCTGACCCCCGCCCGCCCCTGCGCAACGAAGCCGTCGCCCTCGCCTACACCGCCGGCGAGGCCGCCCCGCGCGTGGTCGCCAAGGGCAAGGGCGTGGTGGCGCGCGAGATCATCGAGCGCGCACGCGAGTCCGGCGTCTTCGTGCACGAGTCGCCCGAGCTGGTGAGCCTGCTGATGCAGGTCGATCTCGACGCCCGCATCCCGCCGCAGCTCTACATCGCGGTCGCCGAGCTGCTCGCGTGGCTGTACCGCATCGAACAGGGCAGCGACGCCGGGGCGCCGCCGCGCGCGCGCGACCTGCCCGAATCACTGCGCCCGAAGTCCGACCGTGAGGCAGCAGACGACAGCAGCAAGAAGGCCTGAAGCCCCGCACGTCTCGTGTTATAAACGCTCACATGCTGCCGGGGTCTAAAAGCCCGGCGCCACCACGGGCCACAAGGCATGCCGACAGACCAGGAAGACACCCGCATCGAATTGATCCACGCCGAAGACGAAGCGCGCTACGTGCTGCGCGAGCCGCGTGAGATCGTCGCCATCCTGCGCCAGCTCATCGCCGCACGCGCGCTGGTCAGCGCCCGCCTCGCACCGGGGCGCGAATCCGTGCTCTCCACCCTGCTCGAGGTCGCCGAAGACGGCAGCAGCGTGCTGCTCGACGGTAGCGCAGACGCCCTGCAAAACCAGCGCATGGAGCGCGCCGAAGCGCTGGACTGCGCCACCCAGCTCGACAAGGTGCGCATCCAGTTCCTGCTCCGCGGGCAGCGCCTGGTGATGGACGGTGGTAGCGCGGGTTTTCGGGCGCCGCCGCCCGACGCGCTGCTGCGCCTGCAACGGCGCGAGTTCTATCGCCTGCAGACGCCGGTGTCCGAGACCGTGAGCTGCACGCTCACCCTGCCCCAGCCCGACGGCACCCAGCGCGAAGTGCGGCTGCGCGTGCTCGACATCAGCGGCGGCGGGGTTGCGATTGCCGTGCCGCCGGTGGGCGTGCCCTTCGAGCCCGGCGCCAGCTTCGAACACTGCATGCTGCACCTGCCCGAGGTCGCGCCCATTCCGGCGCGCCTGATGGTGCGCAACCTGTTCCGCGTCACCCGCCGCGACGGGGCCGAGCTGCTGCGCGCCGGCTGCGAGTTCTCCGCCATGCCACGCGGCGCCGACGACGCCATCCAGCGCTACATCTTCAAGGTCGAACGCGAGCGCGGCGCACGCGAACGCGGCCGACTGTGAGCAAGCGCCCCGACAACCACACCGCCAGAGCTTCATGATCGCCGACGCCACCACGCCCCCGATCGACACCGCCCGCGACGACGGGCACGAAAAATACATGCTGCGCGGCCGCCGGCAGATCACCCAGCTGCTCGAAGACCTGATCGAACACCGCTGCCTGGTCTCGGCGCACTGCGGCGGCGGCTATTCCTTCATGACCGCGGTGCTGCGCGTGGACGCAGAGCGCGAGCGCGTGGTGCTCGACGCCAGCCCCGACGCCGAGGCCAACCGCCGCGCGCTCAGCACCGAACGCCTGACCTGCGTCACCCAGCTCGACCACATCCGCATCCAGTTTGCACTCGCGGGCGTGAGCAGCGCACAGGAAAACGGCCACCCCGCCCTGCACGCGCCGATCCCCAAGGAGATGCTGCGCCTGCAGCGGCGCGAGTATTTCCGCCTCAAGGTGCCGCTGGCGCACAAGATCAGCTGCCAGCTGCAGGCCGAAGACCTCGCCCGCAAGCCGGTCCAGTTGAGCGCGAGCGTGATCGACATCGGCGCCGGCGGCGTGGCGGTGATGCTCGCCCCGGGGGCGGGCGAGCTCGTGATCGGCGGCAAGCTCCCCGGCTGCCGCCTGAGCCTGCCCGAAGGCGATCCGATCGAGCTCACGCTGGAGGTGCGCAACATCTCGCGCCAGACGCAGCGCAATGGCACCGAGCTGCTGCGCGTGGGGCTGCGCTTCGTGGGCCTGCCCGGCAACGCGGAAAATCGCATCCAGCGCTACATCTTCAACACCGAGCGCGAGCGCAACGCAAAAGAACGCGGCGGCCTGTAAAAGCCGCCGCGCTCGAGGGCGTTCGGTGGTACGGGGGTTCGCGCGGGTGAGTCGGGGCGTTTTCGGCGGTGCCTGCGGCCTGGCCGGGCACCCGACTGGCGTCAGCGCTGCCGGGTCAGACCGGCATGTTCATGATGTCCTGATACGCGGTGACCAAGCGGTTGCGCACCTGCACCATCTGCTGGAACGACACGTTCGCCTTTTGCAGATTGACCATCACGTCCTGCAGGTTGACGTTGGGGTCGCCGGCGGAGAAGTTCTGCGCCATGGCGCGTGCCTCGCCCTGCGCGGCGCTCACGTCCTTGAGTGCGGTATTGAGCACGTCGGCAAAGTTCACGCCGCCCGCGGGTGCGTCGGCGGGGGTGACGGCCTTGCCTTGTGCAGCCTGCGACACCGAGCGCAGCTCGCTCAGCATCTGGTCTATTCCACGGGTTTCCATGCTCTTGCCCCCCGGGCTTCAGGGTTTTGGGTGACGTCAGTGTAGCAGAGCAAACGGCGTGCCAATGCTCGGCGGCGCGGGCTCAGCAGTCGTGACCTTCCTCGCGGTACTGCTGCAGCTTGTAGCGCAAGGTGCGCTCTGAAATGCCAAGCTTTTCAACGGTTTTCTTGCGCGACCCGGCGAACTCGCGCAGCGTGGCGAGGATGTGTTCGCGCTCCAGCTCCTTCATGTTGGTCGGGCGCCCTGCCCCGCTTTGCTGCGGCATGCTGGCCGCAGCGGCTGCCGCGACCGCTTGAGCGGGCGTGTTCATGGCCGAAACGGCGGCGCCGACGGCAAGACTTGCCGACGCGGCGGCAGAAATTGCCGCCTCGTGCGGCGTGGGCGCGGCCGCTTCGGGCGTCCAGTGCGGCAGACACAGGCAGAAGGTCTCGGCGCTCACCGTGTCGCCCTGGGTCAGGATCATCACGCGGTGCATGGTGTTCTCGAGCTCGCGCACGTTACCGGGCCAGGGGTAGCGCGGCAGCAAGGCCTCGGCCTCGGCCGAGAAGCGCGCGCGGCGCTGCAGGCGCGCCCCATGCCGGGCAAGAAAATGCCGTGCCAGCGGCAGGATGTCGCCCGCGCGCTCGCGCAGCGCGGGGATGGCGATCGGGAACACGTTGAGGCGGTAGTACAGGTCCTCGCGGAAGCGCCCGGCGGCCACCTCCTTGAGCATGTCGCGGTTGCTGGTGGCGAGCACACGGATGTCGAGCGCCACCGGCTTCTTGCCGCCGACGCGTTCGACCTCGCGCTCCTGCAGCACGCGCAGCAGCTTGGCCTGCAGGCCGAGCGGCATCTCGGAGATTTCGTCGAGCAGGATGGTGCCGCCCTGGGCCTGCTCGAACTTGCCCGGCTGCGCCGCCTGCGCGCCGGTAAAGGCGCCCTTCTCGTAGCCGAACAGCGTGGCTTCGAGCAGGTTCTCGGGGATGGCCGCGCAGTTGATGGCGATGAAGGGCTTGCCGGCGCGCGGCGAGTGCTGGTGGATGTAGCGCGCAAAGACTTCCTTGCCGGTGCCCGATTCGCCCGACAGCATCACCGTGGCGTCGGATTCGGCCACGCGCGCGGCGAGCGCGAGCAGGTTGCGGGTGTGCGGGTCTTCGGCGACGGTATCTTCGGCCGCGGGCGGCACGGCGGCGTAGCGGCGCACGTTCTCGAGCAGCACCTCGGGCTCGAAGGGCTTCATCAGGAAATCGCAGGCGCCGCCGCGCATCGCCGCCACCGCCTTGTCGACGTCGCCGTAGGCGGTCATCAGCAGCACCGGCAGTTGCGGCCAGCGCGCGCGCACCGCGTGCAGCAGCTGCAGGCCGTCCATGGGCTGCATGCGCAGGTCGGTGACGACGAGATTGAAGTGCTCGCGCTCGAGCGCTTCGAGTGCGGCCGGGCCGCCATCGACGCCGGTGACGCCGTGGTGCGCCAGTTCGAGCGTGAAGCACACCGCATCGCGCAGCGCAGCATCGTCTTCGACGACGAGGATGTTGAGGGTTTCGATCATGAGGTTTCGGCTCCGCCGTTCGCGCCTTGTGCTGCGAGCGGCACGGTCAGCATGAATTCTGCGCCCTCGCCGGCGACACTGCGCAGCGTGATGTCGCCGCCGTGCGCACGCGCCACACCGCGCGCGATCGCCAGGCCCAGGCCGGTGCCTTCGGCGCGGGTGGTGAAGAAAGGCTCGAACAGGCGCTCCTGCAGCTCGGCGGCGATGCCGCGGCCGCTGTCTCGCACCGAAAAGCGCACCGCCGCGGCGCCGATGCCGCTCGCGGCGGCGTCCAGCGCCGAGGCATCGAAGTCGAGCCGGCCGCCGGCCTCGCAGGCCTGGATGCCGTTCTCGAGCAGATTGGTGAGCGCGCCACCGAGCGCCTTGCGGTCGCCGACCACCTCGGCCGCGCCGCAGTCGCAGCGGGCGACGAAGGCGATCTGGCGCGCGCGCGCCAGCGGCTCGAGGGTGTGGCCGAGCTCGGTGACGAGCTCGCACACCGCAAACTGCTGCCGCCCGGCGCTGTCGCCGCGGGCAAAGAGCAGCATGTCGCGGATCAGGCGCTCGAGGTAGCGCAGGCGCTCGAGCGCGCGGTCGGCCACCTTCAGGCGCTGCAGCGGGTCGAGCTCGGGTTGGCGCAGGTTCCCGGTGTAGAGCAGCGCGGCCGCGAGCGGGGTGCGCAGCTGGTGGGCGAGCCCGGCGACCATCTCGCCCATGGCGGCCAGACGCTCGTTGCGCTCGGCGGTCAGGCGCATGCGGTGGGTGTCGGTGATGTCGTGCAGCAGCACGATGCGCTCGTCACCCGATTCGAGCTCGGCCTCGGTGAGCGAGACGCGCCGGATGCGCTCATCCGCTGCGCACGCGGGCGCTGCATCTGCAGGGTCGGGCGTGGCCAGCGTGTACTCGCCTGGCGTGCCCGCCGACGCCAGCGTGGCGGCCAGGCCCGGCCAGTCGCGCCCGTTCAGGCCGCTGCCGAGCAGGGTCTCGGCGGCACGGTTGGCCTGCACGATGCGCCCGGCGCGGTCGAGCACGAGCACGCCCGCGGGCAGCGCGCCCATGAGCACGGCGAGGCGCTCGGTGAGCTGGCCGACCTGGCCCTGCAGCGCGTTGTAGGCGGTCGACAGCTCTTCCGAGGCGCGGCTGAAGAGCGCGAAGGCCTCAGCCAACTGCGCCGCATCGAGCGCCGGCGCGGCGGGCGCGCAGCTTGCTTCATGCGGTTCGGGACCGGCCTGGGGCGGGCGCCTTGTAGTTTGCGATTTCACGGCATGCACTTTAGTCACGACAGCTGCAATGGTAGCCGGCAAAGAGGCGGCAAAAAGTGCCGCTTTTCACGCCATGGCGCTTGTCGGCGGCGAGGGACAATGCCGTCATCCGCAAAAGCGAACGCAACAGGACAGCCATCATGGCCGCAGCAGAAAACACCGCCGACCTGCCCCCGGGCGCCGTAGCCGCCACCCCAGCAGCGGCCGACTCGCGGCTGCAGCAGGCGCTGCAGAACCTCAACGCCCTCAGCCAGCGCCAGAAGCTCGCCGGTGCGGCTGCGCTCGCGCTCGCGATCGCGCTCGTGGCCGGCGCCCTGCTGTGGAATCGGGCGCCCGCCTACGCGGTGCTGTTCTCCAACCTCGACGAGCGCGACGGCGGCCAGATCATCACCGCGCTGCAGCAGCAGAACGTGCCCTACCGCATGTCGCCCAACGGCAACGCCATCCTGGTGCCGCAGGCGCAGGTGCACGAGACCCGGCTGCAGCTCGCCGCCGAAGGCCTGCCCAAGGGCGGTCTGGCCGGCTTCGAGCTCATGGACGGGCAAAAGCTGGGCATCTCGCAGTTCAACGAGCAGGTGAACTACCAGCGCGCGCTCGAGGGCGAGCTCTCGCGCACGGTGCAGGCCATCGACGCGGTGGCGAGCGCCCGCGTGCATCTGGCCATGCCCAAGCAGACCGCCTTCCTGCGCAATGACCAGCGCCCGACCGCGTCGGTGATGGTCAACCTGCGCGGCGGCCGCGTGCTCAGCCCCAACCAGGTGGCGGGCATCGTGCATCTGGTGTCGTCCAGCGTGCCGCGCATGAGCGCCGACGGCGTCAAGATCATCAACCAGAACGGCGCCCTGCTCACCGAACAGTCCGACGGGCTGATGAACGCCGGGCTCAACGCCCGCCAGCTCGAGTACGTGCACGCCATGGAGCGCACCTTCATCGAGCGCATCGAGAACATCCTCGTGCCCATGGTGGGCAAGGAAAACTTCCGCGCCCAGGTCGCCGCCGACGTCGACTTCGACCAGATCGAGCAGACCGCCGAGACCTACAAGCCCAACCCCTCGCCCGAACAGGCGATCCGCAGCCAGCAGACCAGCGAGCAGATGAACCCGCTGCCCGGCGCCCAGGGCGTGCCCGGCGCGCTCACCAACCAGCCGCCGGCGCCGGCCACCGCGCCACTCACCGCGCCGGCGGTGGGCGCAGGTCAGGGCCAGGGCGCGCAGGGGCTCGTCAACAGCAACCGCAGTGCGGTGCTCAACTACGAACTCGACCGCAACATCCAGCACGTGAAGCAGGCCGTGGGCCAGTTGAAGCGTCTGTCGGTGGCGGTGGTGCTCAACAACCGCAGCGTCCCCAGCCCGGACGGCCAACCGACCAGCGTGCCGCTGACCGAAGACGAGATCGCCCGCATCACCAACCTGGTGCGCGAAGCGGTAGGCTACAGCGCCGAGCGCGGCGACAGCATCAACGTGGCCAACAGCGAGTTCGCGGTCGACCTGGGCGAGCCGGTGCTGCCGGTGTGGAAGGACCCCGAGCTGATCGACCTCGGCAAGGAAGGCCTGAACTGGCTGCTGGTGCTGGTTGCCATCCTGTTCGCCTACTTCGGCGTGATCCGCCCGCTGCTGCGCACCGTGGTGCCGCCCAAGCCCAAGGCCGAAAAAGCTGCGACCGCCGCCGGGGCAGGGGCCGAGGGCGAAGGCGAGGAGGACGAGGACGGCGTGCGCGTATCGATCTCCGAAGTGGATGAGGAGAGCTTCGAGGAGCGCCTGGAGCGCATCCGCCAGCTCGCGCGCAATGATCCCAAGACCGTCGCCAACCTGCTCAAGGACTGGATGGGCGCCAACGAGGAGGGCCGCAAGTGACGACGCCCGATGAAGGCCTGGAGAAGGCCGCCCTGCTGCTGATGACCCTGGGCCCCGACGCCGCGGCCGGCGTGCTGCGCCAGCTCGGCCCGCGCGAGGTGCAGAAGCTGACCATGAAGATGGCCGAGATGCCGGCACAGACGCGCGAAGCCGTGATGCCGGTGCTGATCGAGGTGAACAACCACTTCGGCAAGGGCGCGATGATCCAGCCCGACGAGGACCAGCTGCGCGAGATGCTGACCAAGGCCCTGGGCGACGAGCGCGCCGGGCACCTGCTGTCGCGCATGGCGAGCGGCTCGGACACCGCAGGCATCGAGAGCCTGAAGTGGATGGACGCCGCCACCGCGGCCGACCTGATCAAGAACGAGCACCCGCAGATCATCGCCACCATCCTGGTGCACCTGGAATACGACCAGGCCGGCGAGATCCTCAAGCAGTTCTCCGACCGCCTGCGCAACGACGTGGTGCTGCGCATCGCCACGCTCGACGGCGTTCAGCCGACCGCGCTCAAGGAGCTCAACGACGCCCTCACCCGCATGCTCTCGGGCGCATCCAACGTCAAGAAGGCGGCCATGGGCGGCGTGCGCCACGCGGCCGAGATCCTCAACTTCGTCGGCTCGTCCTACGAGACCGCGGTGATCGACAACGTGCGCGACTACGACCCCGAGCTCGCGCAGAAGATTCTCGACGAGATGTTCGTGTTCGAGAACCTCATCGACATCGACGACCGCGGCATCCAGACCATCCTGCGCGAGGTGCAGTCCGACTCGCTGATCATCGCCCTGAAGGGCGCGCCGCCCGAGCTGCGCGAGAAGATCTTCAGGAACATGTCGAGCCGCGCGGCCGAGATGCTGCGCGAAGACCTGGAGGCACGCGGCCCGGTGCGCCTGTCCGAGGTCGAGGCCGAGCAGAAGGAGATCCTCAAGACCGTGCGCCGCCTCGCCGAGGAAGGTCAGGTCATGCTCGGCGGCAAGGGCGGCGACGATGGCTTCGTGTAAGCGGGAGCGCAGCGCATGAGCATCTCGCGCCACCAGGCCGTCGGCGCCTACCGGCGCTGGCAGCCGACCGATTTCGATGCGCCGCAGGGCGCACAGCAGGCTGCGGATGCCGGCAAAGACGCGACGCGACCCGCCGCGCCCCAAGGCACGGCGCATGCAGCAGGCGCCGCGGCCCCCTCTGCCGCCGCGGCTGCGCAGGCCGCCGGCACGGCGCCGTCCGCGGGCGCACCCACCGGGGACGACGCGCATCGCCAGGCGCTCGCCGATCACGGCCTGCCGCTCGATTTTCAGCTCCCCACCGCGGAGGAGATCGAGCGCATGCACGAGGAGATTCGCCAGGCCGGCCTGCAGGAGGGGCGCGAGCAAGGTCTCGAGCAGGGCTACCAGGAAGGGCTCGAGGCAGGCCGGCAGGCCGGCTACGCCGAAGGCAAGGCGCGCGCCGAAGAAGAGGCCGCGCGCCTGGCCGCGCTCGCGGACGGGCTCGAGCGCGCGCTCGAGGCGGTCGACGCCGAAGTGGCCGAAGAGATCATGGCGCTGGCCATCGAGATGGCCCGCCGCATGGTCAGGCACACCCTCGCCGAGCACCCCGAGTCGGTGCTCGAGACGCTGCGCGCGGCGCTGCTGCAGCTGCCCCAGGGGCACGCTCAGATCCACCTGCATCCGGACGACCTGGCGCTGGCGCGCGAGCACATGGGCGAGACGCTCACCCAGGCCGGCCACCGCCTGCACGCCGACGCCCGCCTGCAGCGCGGCGAGTGCCTGATCGACGGCCAGGGCGCGCAGGTCGACGCGACGCTCGAGACGCGCTGGCGCCGCGTGCTCGAATCGATCGGACACGACCACGCCCGCTGGGCGCAGCAAGACGCGCCCGAGGGCGAGCCCTCCGCACACACTGGCGCCGCGGCCGCAGCGCCCGAAAACGCAGCCCCGGACGGTGAAGCGAGCGCCGCCACCGCACCCGCGGGCGACGCGGATGCGGCTGACGAAGGCGACGCCGAGCTTGGCGCTGAGGTCGTCACGGCGCCCGGCGCTGAAGCCAACGCTGAAGTCGGCGCTGAACCCGCCAGCGCCACCGATTCCACCGCGCAGGGCCGCGCATGAACCCGCACCTCGCGCTGTGGCGCAATTTTCTCGGTGATGGCCGGCGCCTGGTCGAGGGCTGCAACCCGCTCGAGGTCTCCGGCCGCCTCACCCGCATCAACGGCCTGGTCATGGAGGCCGCGGGCATCAAGCTGCCGCTCGGCTCGGGCTGCCGCATCCTGGTGCCGGGCGGCGGCGCGGTCGAGGCCGAGGTGGTCGGCTTCAACGGCGACAAGCTCTACATGATGCCCACCGACGACGTCTTCGGCCTGGCGCCGGGCGCGCGCGTGCTGCCGCTCGAGGTGGGCGTGCCGCGCCTGGTGCCGGGCAAGCGCATCGGCCCGCGCCGGCGCGCCGCCGACCGCGCCAAGCACCTGCCGGTGGGCGAGGCGCTGCTCGGCCGCGTGGTCGACGGCGCCGGCCGCCCGCTCGATGGCCACGGCCCGCTGCACACGCAGGAGACGCGCTCGCTGCAGGGGCGCGCGATCAACCCGCTCGCGCGTGCGCCGATCGCGCAGCCGCTCGACGTGGGCGTGCGCGCCATCAACGCGCTGCTCACCGTGGGCCGCGGCCAGCGTCTGGGCCTGTTCGCCGGTTCGGGCGTGGGCAAATCGGTGCTCATCGGCATGATGGCGCGCTACACCGAGGCCGACGTGATCGTGGTCGGTCTGATCGGCGAACGCGGCCGCGAGGTCAAGGAGTTCATCGACCACAGCCTGGGCGCCGACGGCCTCGCGCGTTCGGTGGTGGTGGCCGCGCCGGCCGACGCCAGCCCGCTGATGCGCATGCAGGGCGCGGCCTACGCCACCACCGTGGCCGAATATTTTCGCGACCAGGGCAAGCAGGTGCTGCTGATCATGGACTCGCTCACGCGCTACGCCATGGCCCAGCGCGAGATCGCGCTCGCGATCGGCGAGCCGCCGGTCACGCGCGGCTACCCGCCGAGCGTGTTCGCGCGTCTGCCGGCGCTGGTCGAGCGCGCCGGCAACGGCCCCGAGGGCGGCGGCTCGATCACCGCCTTCTACACCGTGCTCGCCGAAGGCGACGACCAGCAGGACCCGATCGCCGACGCTGCGCGCGCCATCCTCGACGGCCACTTCGTGCTCTCGCGCAGCCTCGCCGACCAGGGCCACTACCCGGCGATCGACATCGAGCAGTCGATCTCGCGCGCCATGCACAACCTGGTGGGCGACGACCACTTCGGCGTGGTGCGCCAGTTCAAGCAGTTTTTCTCGCGCTACCAGCGCTCGCGCGACCTGATCGCGGTCGGCGCCTACCAGCCGGGCGGCGACCCGGTGCTCGACATGGCGGTCAAGCTCTACCCGAAGCTCGAGTCCTTTCTGCAACAAGGCATCAACGAGCACGAGAACTACGACGGCGCGCTGCAAAAGCTCGCCCAGGTGTTCTCGTAGACCGCGCCGCTGCAGGGCGCGTGTGCGACACCATGGGTGCGTGCTCACGCGCCCAATCGCCTCATCCATGACATAAGTCCGCGCTAGCCTGCGGCACGACCGGCTAGAATTCGTGCCGATACAGCCTGCATCCAGCACTTCAGCCCGATGACCACCCGCTTCCACCTCCAGCCGCTCCTCGATCTCGCCCAGACCCGCACCGACGACGCCACGCGCAGACTCGGCGAGCTCGTCGCGGCCGAACGCGACCAGGAAGAAAAGCTCAAGATGCTCGAGTCGTACCGGACCGAATACAACGAGCGCTTCGTGCAGGCTGCGCGCGACGGCCTCAGCCCCGACGCCTGGCGCAACTACAGCGCCTTCATCGGCAAGCTCGACGACGCGATCGGCGTCCAGCGCAAGGCGGTGGAACAATCCCGCGCGCAGACCTCCGAGGGCCAGCAGGCCTGGCTGGAGCAGCGCACACGCCTGAAAGCGTTCGACACGCTGTCGCAGCGCCACCAGAAAGAAACCGGCCGCCGGGAAGCCCGCCAGGAGCAGAAGCAGTCGGACGAGCATGCCGCGCGACGCAGCCCGGATGCCGATCTCTGAGCGCGCACGGCGGGGCGAAAGCCATGCTCCATGCGGCATCCACGTAATGGCACACAGCTTGCTTTGGACTGATCACCGGGTCTTCGCGTCCCCCCGATTCAGCCTTTGAAGAGGCCTCTGCCATGTCCGCACCGCTTTCCAGCTCCACTCTCTCGCGTCAGCTCAGTCTGCAGGTGAGCCCGTCGGCGTCCCGTGCCGCGCTGTTCGATTTTGGCGCCAGCGCCGGCAGCTTCTCGCAGACGCTGCAAAACCGCATGGAGACGCCGCCCCCGCAGCAGCAGAGCATGCAGCCGCCCTCGCCCCCCGCGCGCGAGCCGGCACGCACGCCCGAACAGACCTCGGCCCGCAACGGCGCCAGCGCGCCTGCCCCACGTGAGCCCGAAAATACCGGCTCGAGCGCATCCGCAGAATCCGCCCCTGCCCAGCCCCCGGCAAAAGGCGCCGAAAAAACGGCCGACGGCACGCCGGATCGCGACACCGAGGCCAACGCCAGCACGCAGGCTGCCGACGCCGCGCAGGACAGCGGCGAAGCAGCTGCGAGCGCACAAGACGAGGCCGGCGAAAGCGCGCGCACGGCGGGCGCCGAGGTGCTGCTCGAGGCCGGCGCTGACGAGACCGCCCAGGTCGCCGCCCAACTGGCTGCCGGTGCACAGGCCGGCGCGGCAACGCCGCCCACCGATCCGGCAGCGCTTGCCGCCTTGCCGGCAGCGATTGCCGCCCTGCTCAGCGGCCGCCAGCCCGCGGACGGCACGGCCGCCGACGCGGCGGCGGGCGCCGAAGACGGCGCGATGAGCCTGTTCGAGCGCGCGGGCAGCGGTAAAGGCCTTCAGGATTCCGCATTGATGTCGAAAAACGGTGCAGGCGCCCAGCTCATGACGGGCGAACGCGCCGCGACTGCGCCGGGCTTCATCCTGCAAGGGCGCGAACTGGCCGCGGCGATCACCGCCTCGCGCAGCGCGGGCGGGGCGCCGGGCATCTCGTCCGTGCAGGGCGAAGCCGGCAACGCCGGCGCGACCCAGCAGAGCGGTGCCGGCCTGCATCTGCACGCGCCGCACGCGCTTTTCCGCCAGGCGGCGCCGAACGCAGCGGCCACCCCGCAGCTGCCGGTCTACACGCCGGCCGGACAGCAGGGCTGGGCCGAGGACGTGGGCAACCAGGTGCGCTGGATGCTCGGCCGCGCCGAGAGCAAGGCCGAGCTGGTGCTGACCCCGCCGAACATGGGCAAGCTCGAGGTCTCCATCAACCTCAACGGCGACCAGACCACGGCACAGTTCATCGCCTCGAGCCAGGCCGCGCGCGACGCGCTCGAGCGTGCGATGCCGCAGCTGCGCGAGATGCTGCAGCAGGCCGGCATCATGCTGGGCGACGCCAACGTGAGCACCTCGGATCGGGGCGCGGGCGGGGAAGAACGCGGCAGTGGCCAGGGACAGAACAGCCATGGCGCCGACATGGCCGGCAACGCGGGCACGCCCGCGAGCGGCAACGGCACCGTGTGGCTGAGGCAGCAGCAAGGGATGGTCGACACCTTCGCCTGAAGCGCGTGAATTGGGGCGGCTCTGCCCCACTTTTCGGCGCTTGGGCTGGTGTGATCTTCCTGGATAATTCAATTCGTCAAACAGGAGATTCGCATGGCCAAGGCGCCGGAAAAAGCGGAAGAAGGCGGCAGCGCCCCCAAGAAGAAAGGCAAGCTCGGCCTCATTCTCATCATCGTGCTCGTGGTGATTGTGCTTGCGCTCGGTGCGCTCGTCGCGCTGCTGCTGCTCAAAGGCAGCAAAGACAAGGAGCACGAGGAACCCGCAGCCCCCGCCGCCGCCGCGCAGCAGCTGCAGACCCCCGGCACGGTCGACCTGACCAAGCCGCCGACCTTCGTTCCGCTCGAGGCCTTCACCGTCAACCTGCGCCGTGACGAGGGCGACCACTACCTGCAGGTGGTGGCGCAGCTGCGCATCACCGACCCGGCGATGGACGCCACGCTCAAGGCCTTCATGCCCGAGATCCGGCATCGCATCAACCTGCTGCTGTCGAGCAAGCTGCCCTCCGAGATCGCCACCATCGAGGGGCGCGAGGATCTCGCGCTCAACATCACGCAGCAGATCAACGAGGCGCTCGGCTTCCAGCCGGTGCGCGACGCACTGGGCAAGCCGGTGCCCAATGGTCCGGTGCAGGCGGTGCTGTTCACCTCCTTCATCATCCAGTAAGGAAGCGCTCCCATGTCCGCGGACTTTCTCTCCCAGGAAGAGGTCGACGCCCTGCTCCGCGGCGTCACCGGGGAGTCGGACGAGCAATCCACGGACGCGGATGAGGGCGACGGCATCCGCCCCTACAACCTGGCCACGCAGGAACGCATCGTGCGCGGGCGCATGCCCACGCTCGAGCTCATCAACGAGCGCTTCGCGCGCTACCTGCGCATCGGGCTGTTCAACTACATGCACCGCAACACCGAGGTCTCGGTCGGTCCGATCAAGGTGCAGAAATACGCCGAGTTCGTGCGCAACCTGGTCGTGCCCACCAACCTCAACCTGGTGCTCGCCAAGCCCCTGCGCGGCACCGGCCTGGTGGTATTCGACCCCAACCTGGTGTTCCTGGTCGTCGACAACATGTTCGGCGGCGACGGGCGCTTCCACACCCGGGTCGAAGGGCGCGACTTCACGCCCACCGAGCAGCGCATCATCCAGGGCATCCTGGACGTGGTGTTCGCCGAATACGCCCGGGCCTGGGCGCCGGTGTTCAAGCTGCAGTTCGAGTACGTGCGCTCGGAGATGAACTCGCAGTTCGCCAACATCGCCACCCCCTCCGAGGTGGTGGTGTCGACCAGCTTTTCGCTCGAGCTCGGCGGCGCGCAGGCCGACATGCACCTGTGCTTCCCGTACTCCATGCTCGAGCCGATCCGCGACCTGCTCTACTCGACCATGCAGAGCGATCACATCACCTCGGACCGGCGCTGGATCAAGCTGCTGACGCGTCAGCTGCAGACCGCCGAGGTCGAGCTCACCTGCAGCTTCGGCACCGCACGCCTGTCGCTGCGCGACGTGGTCGACATGCGCGTGGGCGACGTGATCCCGCTCGCCGTACCGGACACCCTGATCGCCGAAGTGGACGCCGTGCCGGTGTTCGAGGCCCACCACGGCACCAAGAACGGGCGCTATGCGCTCAAGGTCGAGCGCTTCGTCGGCCCCGAAGAGACCGACGCCCCAAAGCTTCCTGGAGGCCACAATGGCTGAAGAAAACCTGATCACCGACGACGACTGGGCTGCCGCGATGGACGAGCAGGCCGCCGTCGAGGCCGGCGGCGGCGACGCCGAGACCGACCGCGTGGCCGCCGAGCTGGCCGCCGCCGCAATGGACGGCTCGCCCTATCAGGCGCGCCCCGCGAGCCAGATCTTCGAGGACTTCGGCGCCACCAGCGGCAAGCCCGGCTCGCTCAACGACTTCGACATGATCCTCGACATCCCGGTGCAGATCACCGTGGAGCTGGGCCGCACCAAACTGTCGATCCGCAACCTGCTGCAGCTCGCGCACGGCTCGGTGGTCGAGCTCGACGGTCTGGCAGGCGAGCCGATGGACGTGCTGGTCAATGGCACCCTGATCGCTCAGGGCGAGGTCGTGGTCGTGAATGACAAGTTCGGCATCCGCCTCACCGACATCATCACGCCCGCCGAACGCATGCGCAAAATCCGCAACTGATGGCCGCGACCGCCCCGCCACCCCCCTCCGCCGTGGCCCCCGAGCTGGGTGCCAGCGTCATGCAGATGATGTTCGGCCTTGCGGTCGTCATCGCGATCCTGTTCGCCAGCCTGTGGCTGATCCGCAAGCTCAACGCGCCGCGCGGCGCCGGGGCGGCAATGAAGGTGCTGGGCGCGACCGCGGTGGGCCCGCGCGAGCGCGTGGTGCTGGTCGAGATCGGCGAGCGCGTGCTGGTGCTCGGCGTGGCCCCGGGCCGGGTCAATGCGCTGCACGAGATCAAGCGCAGCGAGCTCGCCCTGCCCACAGACACGCCGGGCGCCCCGACGCCGGGCGGCAAGGCCTTTGCCGCGTGGCTCAAGCAGGCTTCGGAGCGCCGCAATGAAAGCTGAGCCCCGCAGCCTGCGTACGCTTGCGCCCAAGGTGCTGCTGCTCGGGCTTGCGCTCGCGCTGCTGCCGGCGCTGGCGAGCGCGCAGGCCCTGCCCGCGCTCACCACCACCGAGACCGCCGGCGGCGGCACCACCTACAGCCTCACGCTGCAGACCCTGCTGCTGATGACGCTGCTGAGCTTCATCCCGGCCATGGTGCTGATGATGACCAGCTTCACGCGCATCATCATCGTGTTCTCGCTGCTGCGTCAGGCCATGGGCACGCAGACCGCGCCGCCCAACCAGGTGCTGCTCGGCCTGGCGCTGTTCCTCACCTTCTTCATCATGGCGCCGGTGGCCGAGCGCGTGTACGCGGACGCCTATCTGCCCATGTCGCAGGGCGAGATCCAGTTCGACGCGGCGCTCGAGCGCGCCTCGGTGCCGGTGAAGGCCTTCATGCTCAAGCAGGTGCGCGAACCCGACCTCGACCTCTTCGCCGGGCTCGCCCAGGTGCCGCCGGTAGAAAGCGCGGACGAGCTGCCGATGCGCGTGATCATCCCCGCCTTCGTCACCTCCGAGCTCAAGACCGCCTTTCAGATCGGCTTCATCGTGTTCATCCCCTTCATCATCATCGACATGGTGGTCGCCTCGGTGCTGATGTCCATGGGCATGATGATGATGTCGCCGGTGATCGTGTCGCTCCCGTTCAAGATCATGCTCTTCGTGCTGGTCGACGGCTGGACGCTGTTGATCGGCTCGCTGGTGCAGAGCTTCGCGCTCTGACCCCCACCGCAAGGAACACACCATGACCCCGACCGCCGTCATCGAACTCGGCCGCCAGGCCGTCGAAGTGACCCTGATGGTGTCGGCGCCGCTGTTCATCGCCGCGCTCGCCACCGGTCTCATCATCAGCATCTTCCAGGCCGCCACCCAGATCAACGAGATGACCTTGTCTTTCGTGCCCAAGCTGGTCGCGATCTTCGTCACCCTGGTGCTGGCCGGGCCGTGGATGATCACCCTGCTCACCGACTTCATGCGCCGCCTGATCGAATCGATCCCGGCCATGATCGGCTAGGCACGGCCCGCCCCCGCATCGGATCCGCTCCGGGATGCTCGCCGTCACCGCCGCGCAACTCGACGCCTGGCTCGCCGCGCTGATGTTTCCGCTCGGGCGCCTGCTCGGGCTGTTCTCGTCGGCGCCGGTGTTCTCGAACCGCGGCGTATCGGTGCGCGTGCGCCTGGCGATCGGCATGGGCGTGGCGATCGCGGTGCTGCCGGTGATGCCGCCCATGCCCGAGGTGGCGCCCGACTCCGGCCTGGGGCTGGCGATCTTCGCGCAGCAGATCTTCATCGGCATCGCCATCGGTTTCATGATGCGCATCGTGTTCGCCGCGGTGGACATGGCCGGCGCGCTCGTCGGCATGCAGATGGGCCTGTCGTTCGCGATCTTCTTCGACCCCGACGCCGGCGGCCAGACCGCGGTGCTGTCCGACTTCCTGAACCTGCTCGCCACCCTGCTCTTTCTGGCGGTCAATGGCCACCTGCTGATGATCGACATCGTGGTGCGCAGCTTCGAGTGGCTGCCGGTGAGCACGAGCGTGGTCAGCGCCGGCGGCTGGGGCTACATCGCGCGCGCCGGGCTCACCGTGTTCAGCGCCGGCTTGCTGCTGTCGATGCCGATCGTCGCGATCCTGCTCGTGGCGAACATCGCGCTCGGCGTGCTCACGCGCGCGGCGCCGCAGCTGAACCTGTTCGCGGTGGGTTTTCCGATCACGCTCACCGCCGGCTTCATCGGCGTGATGCTGATCATGACCAACTTCGGCCCCGTGCTGCAGAGCCTGTTCGAGCGCGGCTTCGACAGCATCGCGCTGCTGCTGGAGGCACTGGCGCCCCAGCCCGGGGGCTGAGCGCGCACCTGCGCGCCACCGCGCACGGCCACCGTGGCATGCGCGCGCCGTGCGCAAGAGCGAAGCGGCGTGCGCGCGCGGGACTACAGCCCGGGAAAGATCTGCGAGCGCACGAGGCGGATCTCGCCGCTGGCGAAGCGGCGCGCGAAGGGCCGGGTGGATTCGATGCCTTCTTCGTAACGCAGCACGTCGAAGCCGGCAAAGCCACCCGCCTCGACCACCTCGCGTGCATTGCGCAGGAAGACGCGGCGCGCCTCGCCGTCGCCGCCGGTGGCCAGCGCCTTCATGCGCAGGTCCATGCGCAGCCGGTCTTCGCCCACGCGGCTGACGTCGATCTTCCAGGTCGGCGCGAGCGGATCGTATATGCCGTAGGCCACCAGCATGCCGGCGAGGTATTCGGGCTCGAGATAGGCGAGGTCACTCGCCATCCACACCGCACCCGCCGCCAGCGCAACCGGCGCCGACAGCTCCAGCGCACGCGCGCTCGGCTGCGGGCCGCCATCGGAGGCGCAGCCACCGAGCAGAGTGGCGGCAAGGCTCAGGGAGAGGACGGTGCGGCGCATGATTCAGCTCAGATAGTTGAACAGCGACAGCCCGGTCGTCTTCATGAAGGACTGTTGGGCGGCCTGCAGGTAAGTTTGCTGCTGGGTCAGGCGCGAGATGGCCTCGTTGTAGTCGAGGTCCTGCAGGCTGGACAGCGTGGTCGCGTACTGCAGGTCGAGGTCGCTGCCGATGAAGCCGAGCTGCTCGACCTCGACCAGCTGCGAGCCGATCTGGGCGCGGGTAGTGAGGACCTTGTCGAGGCTGGTGTCGAGCCCGCCGAGCGCCGTGCTGACCGCGCCGCTCACGTCGGAGCCGCTCTCGAGCGCCTGAACGAACTCGCCCAGCACCGCGAACACGCTGTCGCTACCGGTACCGAACACGGTCTCGCCGCCGAAGCTGACCGGCATGAAGCGCGAGGACGAGACCTGCATCGTGCGGATGCCCTGGTCGCCGCGGTACGTAGCCGAGTCGAAGGAGGCAGGGTCGGCGGGGTCCGCCGTCACCCTGGCGAAGGGCGCCGTCTCGGACTTGTAGCCCGCGAACAAGTAATCGCCGTTGGCATCACGCGTGTTGGCGATCGCGAGCATGGCGTCGAACTGCGCCTTGAGGTCGGTGGCGATCGACTGACGGTCGCTGTCGGACAGCGCCGGGTTGCCCGCCGCGAGCACGCGCTCACGCGCGTACTGGATGATCTCGCCCGCCCCCACGAGCTGGCCTTCGACCAGCTTGAGCGCGTCTTCGGCGTAGCCCTGATTGGTGATGAACTGCTCGTTGACGCTGCGCGACTGGGTGACGTCGAGCGCGCGCGCCGAAGCCACCGGGTCGTCGGCCGGAGTGAGGATCTTGCGCCCGGTGGCGATCTGCTGCCCGGTGTAGAGCAGCGCCGCCGACTGGGTCTGCAGGGCGCGTACGCCCTGGTCGTAAATCATGTTGGTCGATACACGCATGATGCGTTCTCCCTCAGCGGCCGATCGCCAGCATTTCGTCGAACAGGCGCTGCGCCACCGACATCACCCGCCCCGCCGCCTGGTAGGTCTGCTGGAAGCGCACCAGGTTGGCCGCCTCCTCGTCCAGGTTCACCCCCGACACCGAGTCGCGCGCCGAGGTCGCCTGCGCCAGCAGGGAGTTCTGCGTGCGCTCGCCGGCCTGCACTTCGCGCGTCTTGCTGCCGACCTTGGCCACCAGTTGAGCATAGGCGTTGTTGAGCGTGGCGGTCGGCCGATCCGCGCTGCCGCCGGCACCGAACATCAGCTTGTCGGTCTGCAACGCGCCGAGCAAGGCGGCGTTGCGGTTGTCGGCGATGCCGCCCGTGTTGTCGGCAAGCTTGACGATATCGTTATCGGCAGGCACCCCGGAAAGCTTGAGCTCGACCCTCTCGCCGTTCGGGCCGGCGAGCTCGAAGGTCTTCCCGGCGCTCTCCGTTGCGGGATCGTAAGGCAGTGTCGCTGTCCAGCCTGCAACAGCAGGATTGAGGATGAACCCATTCGTTGCCTGATCGAATTGAAAGCTCAAATCATCCAGCGCGAGGAGCCCCCCGTCGGCGATGCTTCCCTTGCCGGTGAAGACGAGCGATTGCACCTGCAGCGACCCCCGGTTCTCGCCAGGCAAGCTCGCAACCACCGGTGCGCCGGCGGCAACGTCGCGCGGATCATCGATCGCCAAGGCGATGCTCGAAGCGGCATAGCGCGTGGGATAGACGAAGACCTGACTGCCGGCTGCAAGTCCGTCCAGCCCACTGAAAATCAGTCCAGCATGGGCCGCGCGGCCATTGAGCACCTCCAGTTGGGTCGACTCCCCGCTCGCGATGTCGATCAGGTTGTAGACCCCACCATCGTTACGCAGCTCGTAGTCACCCCCCGTCAGCGCCGCGATCCTTTCCGGGTCGATCCGCGCATCCACCCCGCTGGAAGACGGCTCGACCCTCGCCTGCCCGAGCGCGAAAAAATTCCTGCCCAGCTCGCCAGCAAGATCGATCCCCAGCTTGTGCTGCTCGTTGAACGCCGTCGCGATCGTGGCCGCAATCAGGCCGAGGCTGCGCTGCGCCGGCTCCATGCCGTCGCGCCGCACCGCGAGCAGGCCGCCGAGCTCGCCACCGGTGATGAGGCTCTCGGCCAAGGGCGTCTGGGTGCCGTTGGGGCCGCTGATCAGCACCATAGGGCGGCCGTTCTCGTCGAGGGTGTCGCCGATCGACAGCGCCTTGGCGTTGTCGCCGAGCACTAGCGCCTGACCCGAGCCGATGAAGATCGACAGCGAGCCGTCGCGTTGCGGCACCGCATTGACCTTGACCAGCTGGTTGAGCTCGGCGATCGCCTGGTCGCGCTGGTCGAGCAGGTCGCTCGCCGCGGAGCCGAAGCCCGAAGCCTGCGACACCGCGATGCGCTGGTTGAGTTCGGCAATCGCGCCCGCATAGCTGTTGATGCTGGCCATGGTCGAGGCCATGTCGGTCTCGACGCCCTGCGCGATCTCGCCGATGCGCGCGTCGAGCGTGTTGAAGCGCGACACCAGGGTCTCGCCGCTCGAGATCAGCGCCTGGCGGGCGGCGACGTTAGTCGGGTTGGAGGACACGCTCTGCAGCGCGCCGAAGAATTCGTTGAGCGCCGGGGTGAGGCCGGTGTCGGCGTCGGCCAGCACGTTGTCGACCTGCGAGATGAAGCGGTTGTAGGCGGCGTACTCGGCGCGGCGGCTGTCGGCGTTTAGCACCTGGGTCTCGAGCAGCTCGCTGTAGGCGCGCTTGACGCCGGTGATGCCGGTGCCGGTGCCGAAGAACGCGCCACCGAGAAACTGCGGGTCGCGCGCCTCCTGGGTGAGGCTCTGGCGGTGATAGCCCGGCGTCGCCGCGTTGGCGATGTTGTGGCTGGTGGTGTTGAGGTAGGCCTGCGAGGCATTGAGGCCGGTCAGTCCGATGTTGAGCAAGGACGACATGTTGTTTTCCTGGTGCGCTGTTCTCAGGCACTACGATGCAGGATCCATGCCAGGCAACGGCCCGGCGTCCCGCGCGCCTCAGCCCGCCATCGCGAGCGCGTTGCGCAGCGTGTTGCCGCCGATGATGCGGGTGAGCTTGTCGGCATACATCGGGTCGGTCGCGTAGCCGGCGTCCTGCAGGCTGCGCGCGAACCCGGCCGGGCTGGTCTGGCCGATCACGTCGGCGTAGCGTGGGCTGCGCGTCATCAGGTTGGCGTAGTCGCGGAAAGACTCGGCATAAGAGCCATAGGCGCGAAAACGTGAGGGCTCGGTGTAGGCCTGGCCGTTGGCGTACTCGGTGACGTCGCGCGCGACCGTGTCGCCCTTCCAGGCGCTGCCGGCCTTGATGTTGAAGAGGTTGTGGCTCGGGCTGCCGTCGGCGTGGCGCAATTGCTTTTGCCCCCAGCCGGTCTCGAGCGCGGCCTGGGCGACCATGAACTGCGGCGGCACGCCGGTCTTGCGGCTGGCTTCGAGCGCGTGCGGCCAGACCTCGGCGACAAAGTCGCGCACCTCGGGCGCCACTGCCCCGCTCGCGTCGCGCGCGCTGCGCACGGCCTGGCTGACCTGCGCCTCGCGCACGGCGGCCGCGTAGATCGAGCTGGCGGAGAAGCCGCCGCTGCCATCGCCCACGCCCAGCCCCGGCACGCGCCCGGCGAGCACGCCGGCAGCGGCCGCCGGGGCGGCAGCGTTTTCCGCTCCACGCGCGAGCACGGCAGGAATTGCCGGGCGGCGCGCCACACCGGCAAGCTCGAAGCCGCCCTCGGGGGCTTGCGCGCCCGCCGCTGCGCCGTCCTTGCCGCCGAGCTGGCGGTAGATGACTTCGGACAGCCCGGTGCCGCGCGCCTGCGACATGTTCTGCGCCATCTGCTGGTCGAGCAGGCTCTGGTACATGCGCGTCTGCTCGCTGTCCATGAGCCCGTTGGAAGGCGTGGCCTCACGCATCGACTTGAGCACCATGTGCAGGAACATGGCCTCGAACTGACGTGCCGCGCCGCGCAAGGCGGTGTCCGCCTCGCCCTCGCCTTCGCTGCGCGCCAGGCGCTTGAGGTCGGCGAGCGAGTTGGGGTCGAACGCGTTGAGCTGGAAGCCGGTGTTCATGACAGGTCCCTCAGATCACCTCGAGTTCGGCGCGCAGCGCGCCCGCCGACTTCATGGCCTGCAAGATGCTGACCAGGTCCATCGGCGTGGCGCCGAGCGTGTTGAGCGCCTTGACCACGTCGGCCAGATTGGCGGCGCCGCGCACGTTGAAGAGCGCGCCGCCCTCCTGCTCGATGTCGACCTGCCCGACCTGGGTGACCACGGTCTGCCCGCCGGAGAACGGCGGCGGCTGGTCGACCTGGGCCTGGTTGTTGACGGTGACGGTGAGGTTGCCGTGCGCCACCGCGCAGTTCTGCAGCATCACGCGCTGGTTCATGACCACCGAGCCGGTGCGCGAATTGACGATGACCTTGGCGGCCTGCTGCACCGGCGTGACCTGCAGGTTTTCGATGTGGCCGAGGAAGGCGACGCGCGCGCTAGAGTTGGCCGGCGCCCGCACCTGGATGCTGCGCCCGTCGAGCGCGCTGGCCGCGCCCGGATAGGCGATGTTGATGGCGTCGACCACGCGGCGCGCGGTGCCGAAGTCGCTGTCGCGCAGCTCGAAGATCACGCTGTCGCCCTCGCCGAGCTGGGTCGGCACCGCGCGCTCGACCGTGGCCCCGCCCGGGATGCGGCCGGCGGACAGATGGTTGATGACCTGCGAGGCCCCGCCGCCTTGCGCACCGGCGCCGCCCACCACCATGTTGCCCTGCGCCATCGCGTACACCTGACCGTCGGCGCCCTTGAGCGGCGTCATCACCAGGGTGCCGCCGCGCAGGCTCTTGGCGTTGCCGATCGAGGACACGGTGACGTCGAGCGGCTGCCCCGGGCGCGCGAACGGCGGCAGGTTTGCGGTGACCATCACCGCGGCCACGTTCTTGAGCTGCAGGTTGGTGCCCGGCGGCAGGGTCACGCCGAGGTTGCCGAGCATGTTGATGACGCTCTGCACGGTGAAAGGCGTCTGCGTGGTCTGGTCGCCCGAGCCGTCCAGGCCGACGACCAGGCCATAGCCGACGAGCTGGTTGTCGCGCACACCGGCGACGGTGGCGAGATCCTTGATGCGCTCGGCCGCGGCATGCGCCCCGCCATGAAAGATCAGCACCGCGACGAAGGCGGCCGCGGCGCGTAGGAACAATGAACTCAGGTAAGACATGGCGCGCCCCTCAGAACGGCATGATGGCGACAAAGAACCGCTGCAGCCAGCCCATGGTGTTGGATTCGTCGATGAAGCCGCTGCCGCGATATTCGATGCGCGCGTCGGCGACCTGGGTCGATTGCACGGTGTTGGACGAGGTGACGGTGTTGGGGTTGATCACGCCCGAGAAGCGGATGAACTCGTTGCCCTGGTTGATCGCGACCATCTTCTCGCCCGACACGAGCAGGTTGCCGTTGGGATACACGTCGATGACGGTGACCGTGATCGTGCCGTTGAAGGCGTTGTTGGCCGCGGCCGCGCCCTTGCCGTTGAAGTCGGATTCGGCGTCGGCCTCGAGCTCGAGGCCGTTGAGGCCCTTGAGCGGCAGGCGCGAGATCGGCCCGATGCCGGCGCTCATGTTGCCGTTGCGGCTGGCGTTGGCGTTGGCGCTCTTTTGCGCGGTGTTGCGCTCGACGAGGTTGATCGTGATCGTGTCGCCGACATGGCGCGCGCGCCGGTCCTCGAACAGCGGGCGAGCGTAGGCGGTCTGGTAGATGGCGCCATTGCCGGTCACAGCCTGGGCGCGCGACTCGGGGCGCGCGGTCATGGGCTGATGCACCGCGGTCGGCGGCGTCGGCTGAATGGCCGCGCAACCGGACAGCAGCGCCAGCACGGTCATCATGAGCAGAGCGGAGCGCTTCATCGCAGCCTGCCTCAGAGCTGGGTCAGCCGACCGAGCATCTGGTCGGAGGTGGAGATGGCGCGCGAGTTGAGCTCGTAGGCGCGTTGGGTGACGATCATGCTCACCAACTCCTCGGCCACGTTGACGTTGGAGACCTCGACATAGCCCTGGTTGAGCACCCCTGCCCCGTTGGTGCCGGGCTGGGTGGGCGTGGCGACGCCGCTCGATGCGGTCTCGTAGAACAGGTTCTCGCCCGCGGCCTGCAGGCCGCCCGGGTTGACGAAGGTGGCGAGTTGCACGGCGCCGATCTCCACCGGCGCGACCCCGCCCGCCTGCAGCACGCTCACGGTGCCGTCCTTGCCCACGGTGACGGTGAGCGCATCCGCGGGAATGTTGATGTTGTCGGCCAGCGTGTAGCCACTGGCGGTGACCACGTTGCCCTGGCTGTCGAGCTGGAAGGCGCCGTCGCGGGTGTAGGCGGTGGTGCCGTCGGGCATCGCGACCTGAAAGAAGCCGTTGCCCTGCACTGCCACGTCGAGCGAGCCGCCGGTCTGCTGCAGCGTGCCCTGGGTGAAGATGCGCTCGGTCGCCACCGGCTTGACGCCGGTGCCGATCTGCAGGCCGCTGGAGATCTGCGTCTGCTGGGTCGACTGCGCGCCGGGCTGGCGGATGGTCTGGTAGAGCAGGTCTTCGAAGATCGCGCGCTGGCGCTTGAAGCCGTTGGTCGAGACGTTGGCCAGGTTGTTGGAGATCACGTCCAGATGGGTTTGCTGGGCGTCCAGCCCGGTACGGGCGGTCCACAGTGAGCGGATCATGATGAAGTCCTTTGCCGTGCGTTGCCGGTGCGGCAGGAATTGCCGGGGTAGTACAGAGGGAGCCGGAAATTGCCGCCGCGTTGCCGCTTTTTCGATGGGATCAGTTTAGGGCGCTGCCGTCACCGACCATCCCGGAATAAGCAATGCAAAAACCGTGCTAATCAAAAAGGCCGGGCGCTGGATGCGGCCCGGCCTGGCGCGACGCGGCGCCCGATCAGCTGCGGCCGAGCACCTGCGCGGCGGCGCGGTCGTTCTGCTCGGCGGTGCTGAGCATGCGCGTCTGCATCTCGAACTGACGCGCAAGCGAGATCATCTGCACCATCTGGTCGACGACGTTGACGTTGCTGCCTTCGAGATAGCCTCCGGCCACGCGCACGTTGGGGTCGACCGGCGCCGGCGCGCCACCCTGCACACGAAACAGGCCATCGTCGCCACGCACCATGTCGGCTTCGGGCGGATTGACCAGCTTGAGCTGGCCGACCACGTTGACCACGCCCGGCTGGTCGGGCTGGGAGGCGGAGATCGAGCCGTCGGCGCCGATGGTGATCTCGTTGTCGGGCGGGATCGTGACCGGCCCGCCGTCGCCCAGCACCGGCTTGCCGTCGCGCGTCTGCAGGATGCCGTTGGCGCTGACCTCGAGGCTGCCGTTGCGGGTGTAGGCCTCGCTGCCGTCGGGCATCTGCACCGCCAGCCAGCCCTTGCCCTGCAGCGCCACGTCAAACGCGCGCCCGGTGCGTTGCAGCGCGCCCTGCTCGAAGTTGGTGGCGACGCTGGCGTCGACCGTGAATGCACGCGTGTGCATGGCCTCGGTCTGCACCTCGACCGCGCGCAGCTTGTGCAATTCGGCGCGAAAACCGGTGGAGGTGGCGTTGGCGAGGTTGTGCGCGACCGCCGCCTGCTGGTCCATGGTGCCCTTGGCGCCGGTCATCGCGGTGTAGATCAGGCGGTCCATCGCTGGCCTCTCGTGTCAGTGCTTTACGCTTAGCGCAGGTTCACCAAGGTCTGCAGAATCTGGTCCTGCGCCTTGATCGATTGCGCGTTGGCCTGGTAGTTGCGCTGCTGGATGATCATCTGCACCAGCTCGCTGGTGAGCTCAACGTTGGCGTCCTCGACCATGCCGGAGGAGATCACGCCCGCTACGCCCTCACCGGGCTTGGTGGGGGCGGTGAGGCCGGATTCGAGCGTCGCCTCCCAGTAGTTGTTACCGATGGAGCTCAGGGCGTTGGCGTTGCGGAAAGTCTGGATGCCGAGCTGAGCGAGCGCCACCGTCTCGCCGTTGGTGTAGCGGCCAGTGATGATGCCGTCGCGCCCCACGGACACGCCCGCAAGTTCGCCGCCGGTGTAGCCGTTCTGCGTAAGCTCAGTGATCAGGTAGGGGCCTCCGATCTGGCGCATGTTGGCGAAATCAACGCTGAACGACATGGGCGAGGCGTCGGGCGTATATTCGGCCGGAACCTCGAAGGGGCTGATGGTATCCGGGCCGGTCGTGCCAATCAGCAGGCCCTTCTCGTCGAACTTCAACTCCCATATGAAGTCGTTCGTGTCCGGCGCCGAGTCCGGGATCGGCTTGTCACCGTCGACGCTCGTATGCACGCGCCAGGTGTTGGTGGCGGTGTCTGCGTTCAGCTTTTCAAAATAGAAGGTCAGCTCGTGCGACTTGCCAAGACTGTCGAACACTTCGATTGAAGTCGAGAAGTTGTAAGTGCGCGCATCGCGCCAGTTGTCCCCATCAAGCGGGAACAAGCCGTCGGCATCGCCTTCGAAGACCGACGGATAAGCCTCCTTCGGGCTAAGTGAATTCGCATCCAGATTGCCACCAATGGTGATCGTGTCCGTCGTTTGCGGCAGTGAGCCGATGATCGGGATCTGCAACTCCTTCAAGCCGCCCACCGGGCTGGGCAACTGCCCGGTCGACGCGAGGCTCTGGAAGCCCATCAGCTTCTCGCCGGTCGGGGTCACGATGAAACCGTTCTTGTCGAGCTCGAACTGACCGTTACGCGTATAGACATCCGGCCCGTCGGAGCGCCCGACGATGAAGAAGCCGTCGCCGTTGATCGCCAGGTCGAGCGGGTTGTTGGTCGTGGTCAGGTTGCCCTGGGTGAAGGTCTGGCGCACGCCACCGAGCGTGCTGCCGGCGCCCACCTGCTTGCCCGACACCGAGCCGGTCAGCGACGCCGCATAGACGTCGGCGAACACCGCGCCGCCGGTCTTGAAACCCACGGTGTTGGTGTTGGCGACGTTGTTCGAAATGATGTCCAGGGCCTTGGAGGAAACGTTCAGGCCGCTCAAACCTTGCTGGAAAGACATGATCGGGGCTCCGGATCAGAGGATCTGCTTGATGTCGTTGTATTTGAAGATGCCGAGCTCGCCGACCTGGAAGTCGGTGCCGGCGGCGCCGCGGATCACGCTGGTGACCGGGCCGAACTCGAGCGTGCGGCCGGTGACTTTTTCGCCTTCCATGGTGGCGCTCATCTCGATCGTGTAGACGCCCTGGGCGGCCTGCGCGCCGTCGTTGGCGGTGCCGTCCCAGATGAAGTTCTGGCTGCCTGCCTCGACGTTGTCGAGCTGGATCTGCTTGACCTCGAGGCCGGAGGCGTCCTTGACCGACAGCACCACCTTGTCCGCCGGCGCATCGAGCTCGAAGCCGCCGATCGCACCGGATTCGGTGAGCGACAGCTTCTTGCCCTCGACCAGCACACCGCGGCCCACCAGGGCAGCGGCCTGCATCGAGTCGCTCTCGGCCTGGTTGTCCACAAAGGACTCGAACATCTTGTTGAGGCGCTCGATGCCGTCGACGGTGCTCATCTGCGCGAGCTGCGAGGTGACCTCGGCGTTCTCCATCGGGTTCATCGGGTCCTGATTCTTCAGCTGCGTGGTCAGCAGCGTGAGAAAGCGCGCCTGCATGTCCTCTTCGGGCGCGGCGACCGACTTGCTCCGGGTATTGATGCTGGCGAGCACATCGGCTGCGCTGGTGGTGTTCGATACGGTGCTCATTGATCTCTCCTGCTCGCGGCGTTGTCCGCGTTACGGCCGGGGGGTGTGTTACTGGCCGATCTGCAATGTACGCTGAAGCAAGGTCCGTGCCGTGTTCATCACCTCGGCGTTGTTCTGATACGAGCGCGAGGCGGAGATCATGTTCACCATCTCCTCGACCACGTTGACGTTGGGCATCTCGACGTAGCCCTCGGCGTTGGCGGCCGGGTTGTTGGGCTCGTACACCAGGCGCAGCGGCGCGGCGCTCTCGACCACATCGGTCACCTTCACGCCGACCGCGGCGGGGCCGGCGACCGGTTGCGCGGAAAACACGACCTGCTTGGCGCGGTAGGGCTGGCCGTCCTCGGACGTGACGCTGTCGGCGTTGGCGAGGTTGGAGGCGGTGGTGTTGAGCCGCAGGGACTGCGCGTTGAGCGCGGAGCCAGCGATCTGGAAGACGTTGAGCATGCTCATGAGGACTCTCCTTACTGGCCGGTGATCGCGGTGTTCATCGAACGCAGCATGCCGTTGATGAAGGTGACGCTGGCCTCGTAGTGCAGCGCGTTCTCGGCGAATGCGGCGCGCTCGATGTCCATGTTCACCGTGTTGCCATCGACCGCGGACTGCAGCTCGGCGCGGTAGCCGGTGAGGCCCTCGAGCGTGGGCGCGCTGCCGCCGGCGATGTGGCCCGGCTTCGTGGTGGCGAGCGCGATGCCGCCGCCCTGCGCGGCGTTGAGCGCGCCCTGCAGCGCGGCACGAAAATCCACGTCCTGGGCCTTGTAGTTCGGGGTGTCGGCGTTGGCGATGTTCGAGGCGATCAGCTGCTGGCGGTGCGCCTGCAGGTTCAGCGCCGTCTGGTGGAACTGGATCTGCTTGTCGAAAAGGGTGTTCATCACGCGACTCCTGGTTGCGGGCGACCGGCATGCGCCAGACGCAGTTTCCATGCCAGACATCCTAAGCGCCGGCGCGAAACCCCCTTGTGACGATAAGCGGCGGAAACACCGGCCAATTTCGCCGGCAAGCCCGGCAAGGATTGCCGCGTCCGCCAGCGCTGCCGTTCCACCCACCACCGCCCGCCCCACTTTCAGGCGGTTTGCGTCTACCGCAGGCGCTGCTGCCGCATGCATTGCCGTCCATGCATGCCTAACGCGCCGGGCGGTTGCCTCGGGGTGCTGCGTCGTGGTGCAATCGGGCGCATGGCAACCCACTCCAGCTCGACCCTTGCGCCGCCCCGGCGCCATCCGCCCGCCCGGACGCGGCGCGCAAACATGCTGCTCGGGGCCGCGGCGCTGCTCGCGGGGCTCGCGCTTCCGGTCGCATCGGCCCACGCCCGGCAGGCCCCCGAGATGGTGGAGGCGCGGGTGCGCGATTTTCTGCACGCCCAGGCCGCCGGCCTGCCGGGCGAGGTGACGATCGAGCTCAGCCCCTTCGACCCCAACAACCAGCTGCCCGCGTGCGCTGCGCTCGAGCCCTTCCTGCCGGGCGGCACGCGCGCCTGGGGACGCATCAGCGTGGGCGTGCGCTGCGACTCGCCGGTGACCTGGACCGCCTACCTGCAGGCGCGCGTCGCGGTGGTGGCCGATTACCTGGTCGCGGCGCGACCCTTGCGCGCCGGGCAGATCGTCGGCCCGGCCGACCTCGCCCAGCGCCGGGGCGACCTCACCGCGCTGCCGGACAACACCCTCACCGACGGCACCCAGGCCATGGGTCACCACACCCGCTTCGCGGTCGCGGCGGGCAGCCCCTTGCGCGGCGACATGTTGCGCGTGCCGCATGCGGTGCGCCAGGGCCAGACGGTGTCCGTGATCAGCGTGGGAACAGGCTTTCGCATCGCCAGCGAGGGCCGCGCGATGAACAACGCCGCCCCGGGCGAGCGCGTGCGCGTACGTCTGGCCAACGGCCAGGTGGTCACCGGCACCGCGCGCACGGACGGCAAGGTGGAGCTGACGCTCTGAACGCAAACCCGCCTCGGCGTGCCGGCGTGAAAAATTTCATGATTTAATCGCTAAAGTTTTTCCGCGCCCCGCCGAAGAAAACGTCAGAGCCACTCTGTATGGGAACTGCGCCATGAAAATCGAAAGCACGGGCAAAGCGATTGCCCCCAGCGCCGCGGGCGAGGCCCGCCCGCGCAGCCCGGCGAACCCGAGCACCAACGTCGCCAGCGGCGGCGAGAAGGTCCAGCTGTCCTCGCTCTCGTCCAGCCTGCAAAAGGCCGAAACCGCCATCGCGCAGGCGCCGGTGGTCGACAAGCAGCGCGTCGAGGAAATCAAGCAGGCGATCGCCAAGGGCGAATTCAAGATCGACGCCGGGCGCATCGCCGACGGCTTGATCGACAGCGTGCGCGAGATGCTCGCCAGCCAGCGCTGAGCGACGAAGACCAAAGCAGATCAACGAAGAGCGCGATGAATCGTCCGCCCGCTGCGCCCACCCCTGCCGACCAGCAACGGCTCGCCCTGCTGGTCGAGGCCGAGGCCATCCAGCTCGGCGAATTCGTCGCCCTGCTCGAGCGCGAGGAGGCGCTGCTGAGCGCGGGCGACACCGACGCGCTGCTGGCGCTGACGCAGGACAAGAACGAACGCTATCGCAGGCTGCAGCGCCTGTCCGACGACCGCGCATTACTGCTCGGCCGGCTCGGCCGCACGCGCTCGGACGCCACCATGCGCGAGCTGCTCGGCGGTCTGCCGCGTGTGCTGTCGCGCTGGGACGAGGTCATCGCCTTGGCCCGCAGCGCCTCCGAGCGCAACGCCATCAACGGCAAGCTCATCGTCGAGCGCATGGCGCACAACCAGGCCGCGCTGTCGGTGCTGCTCGCCGCCGCCGACCATGCACCGCTGTACGACGCCGAGGGGCACACGCGCGCGGTCGGCGGTGGGCGCATGCTCGGCAGCGCCTGAACATACATACAGCGCCTGGCTCTGCTATCCTTGCGCCCTTCGTGAAACCGAACGGGCCTGCAGCATGGCTGGCAAGCAAGACACCCCCAAGCAGTACGACGAATCCTCCTTCCGTGTCCTGAAAGGGCTGGAACCGGTGCGCGAGCGCCCCGGCATGTACACCCGCACCGACAGCCCGGCGCACATCATCCAGGAGGTGATCGACAACGCCGCCGACGAGGCGCTCGGCGGCTTTGCGAAGAAGATCCACGTCATCCTGCACCTCGACGGCTCGGTCACCGTGGCCGACGACGGCCGCGGCATCCCGGTCGGCCTGCACCCTGATGAAGGCGTGCCGGTGGTGGTGCTGGCCTTCACCCGCCTGCACGCCGGCGGCAAGTTCGACAAGCGCGAGGGCAACTCGGCCTATGCGTTCTCGGGCGGCCTGCACGGCGTGGGCGTGTCGGTGACCAACGCGCTGTCGACCCGCATCGAGGTCGAGGTCAAGCGCGAGGGCAAGATCCACCGCATCGATTTTTCGGACGGCGGCGAGACGATCAGCCCGGTACGCGTCGAGGGCGACTGTGGCCGCCAGAGCGGCACCCGGGTGCGGGTGTGGCCGGATGGCAAATACTTCGAGTCGCCGCGCGTACCGATGAACGAGCTCGAGCGCCTGCTGCGCTCGAAGGCCGTGCTGCTGTCGGGCGTCGCGGTGCGGCTCGACATCGAGCAGACGAACGGCCCGGCGCTGACCAAGACCTGGTCCTACCCCGAGGGTCTCGCCGGCTACCTGAAGGAGCTCGCCGGCGACGTCGAGGCGGTGGCGCCGATCTTCACCGCCGACAAGTACGCCGGCAAGGACGACCCCACCTTCGCCGCCGGCGAGGGCGCGGCCTGGGCGCTGGCCTGGTTCGAGTCGGCCGTGCCGAGCGAGTCCTACGTGAACCTGATCCCGACCGTGAACGGCGGCACGCACGAATCCGGCCTGCGCGCCGGCGTGTTCGAGGCCATGAAGTCCTTCATCGACCACCACACCCTGCTGCCGCGCGGCGTCAAGCTGCAGCAGGAGGACGTGTGCGGGCGCATGAGCTTCGTGCTCTCGGCGCGCCTGCTCGACCCCCAGTTCCAGGGCCAGGTGAAGGAAAAGCTCAACTCGCGCGAGGCGGTCAAGCTGGTGTCCTCGCAACTGCGCGACCCGTTCGAGATCTGGCTCAACAACCACGTCGAGGCCGGCCGCGCCATCGCCGAGCTGTCGATCAAGCAGGCGCTGGCGCGCCAGAAGAGCGCACAGAAGGTCGAGAAGAAGAAGACCTCCGGCGTCGCCGTGCTGCCGGGCAAGCTTTCCGACTGCGAATCCGAGGACCTCGCCGACAACGAGCTCTTCCTGGTCGAGGGCGACTCCGCCGGCGGCTCGGCCAAGATGGCGCGCAACAAGGAGACCCAGGCCATCCTGCCCTTGCGCGGCAAGGTGCAGAACGCCTGGGAGATCGACCCCGACCGCCTGTTCGCCAACGCCGAGATCCACGACATCGCGGTGGCGCTGGGCGTGGACGCGCACAAGGCCGACAGCGACGTGGACCTCTCCGGCCTGCGCTACGGCAAGGTCGTCATCATGTCCGACGCCGACGTGGACGGCGCCCACATCCAGACCCTGCTGCTCACACTCTTCTTCCGCCACTTCCCCAAGCTCATCGAGCGCGGCCACGTGTATGTGGCGCAACCGCCGCTCTACCGCGTCGACGTGCCGGCACAAGGCAAGAAGCGCCCGCCGCGCCGGCTCTACGCACTCGACGAGGGCGAGCTCGCCGCGATCCGCGAGCGCCTGGAGAAGGAAGGCTTCAAGCCCGACGCGATCGAGATTGGCCGCTTCAAGGGCCTGGGCGAGATGAACCCCGACCAGCTGCGCGAGACCACCATGGACCCCGCCACCCGCCGCGTGCTGCCGGTGAAGGTGCGCAGCGGCGCGCTCGAGGACACGCTGAAGATGTTCACGCTGCTGATGGGCAAGGGCGAAGCCTCGGGGCGGCGGGCGTGGATGGAAGAAAAGGGCGACAGCGTCGACGCGGATATCTGAGCGCCGGAGGACCCGCACATGAATACAAACTCCAATGACAAGCTCCCACCGGTCGGCGCGCTCGACGCCCTGACGCTGTTCGAGCCCGATTTTTCGATCACGCGCGATCAGCCTGCCGAGGCGGAAACGCGCGCAGCGATCGAAGCCGGAACCAATGCAGAGAACGTGCCGAGCGAAGGCGAAGATCACCAAGCATGAGCAACGACACTCCCGACCTGTTCGGCGCCCCCGAAGCGCCTGAATCTGCCGCGCCGCTGACGACCACGCCCGCTGCCGCGCAAACCGTGACGAACGAAACGCCCGCGACGATGGCCGGCGTGGACGTACCCCCGCCCCCCGCCCCGCCTGCCGACCCGGAGCCGGAGCCCGAGGACGACGGCACGCTGGCGCTCGACCGCTACGCCGAGCGCGCCTATCTCGCCTACGCGATGAGCGTGGTGAAGTCGCGCGCGCTGCCGCAGGTCGAGGACGGCTTGAAGCCCGTGCAGCGCCGCATCCTTTACGCGATGAACGAGATGCGACTGTCGTCCACCTCAAAGCACGTGAAGTCAGCGCGCGTGGTTGGCGACGTGATCGGCAAGTACCACCCGCACGGCGACTCCAGCGTCTACGACGCGATGGTGCGGGTGGCGCAGGACTTCTCGCTGCGCTATCCGCTGGTCGACGGCCAGGGCAACTTCGGCTCGCGCGACGGCGACTCGGCGGCGGCGATGCGTTACACCGAGTGCCGCCTGACCCCGATCGCCGAGCTGCTGCTCGCCGAGATCGACCGCGGCACGGTGGACTTCATCCCCAACTACGACGGCGCCTTCGAGGAGCCGCAGTTGCTGCCGGCGCGCCTGCCCTTCGTGCTGCTGAACGGCGCCTCGGGCATCGCGGTGGGCATGGCGACCGAGATCCCGCCGCACAACCTGCGCGAGGTGGCCGAGGCCACCTGCCACCTCATCCGCCACCCGGAGGCGACGCTCGAGGACGTGCTCGGCATCATCCCCGGCCCGGACTTCCCCGGCGGTGGCCAGCTCATCTCCACGCCCGAGACCATCCGCGACGCCTACGCCAGCGGCCGTGGCAGCCTGCGCCTGCGCGCGCGCTGGAAGATCGAGGAGCTCGCCCGCGGCCAGTGGCGCGCGATCGTGGAAGAACTGCCGCACGGCGTGTCCGCCGCGCAGGTGCTGTCCGAGATCGAGACCCTGACCAACCCGCAGCCGCGCGCGGGCAAGAAGGAGGTCTCGCAGGAGCAGAAGAACCTCAAGCAGCTCGTGCTCGGCGTGCTCGACACCGTGCGCGACGAATCCAGCGACAAGGCGCCGGTGCGCATCGTGCTCGAGCCCAAGTCCAGCCGCCAGAACCGCGACGAGTTCATGGCGGTGCTGCTCGCGCACACCAGCCTGGAGACCTCGGCCTCGGTCAACATGACCATGATCGGCCGCGACGGCCGGCCGCAGCAGAAGAACCTGGTGCAGATCCTGCGCGAGTGGATCGACTTCCGCTACGTGACGGTCGAGCGCCGCACGCGCCACCGCCTGGACGAGGTCGATCGCCGCATCCACATCCTCGAAGGTCGCATGATCGCCTTTCTGCACATCGAGGAAGTGATCCGCGTGATCCGCGAGTCGGACGAGCCCAAGCCGGCGCTGATCGCGGCTTTCGGGCTGTCCGACATCCAGGCCGAGGACATCCTCGAGATCCGCCTGCGTCAGCTCGCGCGCCTGGAAGGCTTCAAGATCGAAAAGGAACTCGCCGAATTGAAGGACGAGCGCGCCGGCCTGCAGCACCTGCTCGACAGCCGCGCGGCGATGACCAAGCTGATCCTCAAGGAGATCCAGGACGACGCCAAGAAGTACGGCGACGACCGCCGCACCCTGGTCGAGGCCGTGGCCGCGGTGGCGCCGGCCGAGATCAGCGTGCCGGACGAGCCCGTCACCGTGATCGTGTCGAAGAACGGCTGGGTGCGTTCGCGCCAGGGCCACGGCATCGATCCGGCGGCGATCAGCTACAAGGCCGGCGACTTCGGCTTCGCGGTGATCGAGACGCGTACCACCTGGCCGCTGATCGTCATCGACAGCAACGGCCGCGCCTACACGGTGAAGGTGTCGGAGCTGCCCGGCGGGCGCGGCGACGGCGCGCCGATCACCACCCTGGTCGAGTTCCAGGACGGTGGCAAGCTCGCGCAGGTGGTCACCGACACGCCCGATTCGGTCTACTTCTTTGCCAACAGCGGCGGCTACGGTTTTCTGTGCAGCGTGGCCAACGCCACCAGCCGGCAGCGCGCCGGCAAGGCCTTCATGAGCCTGGAAAAGGGCGAGAAGGTGCTGGCGCCGGCGAAGGTGTTCGGAGACTGGATTGCGGCGGTGTCCGAGCACGGCCGCATCCTCGTCTTCCCCCGCCCCGAGATGAAGACCCAGAGCGGCGGCCGCGGCGTGATCGTGATGGCGCTGGACGAAGGCGAGGCGCTCGCCGCGGTGGCGGTGCCGGCCGACGACGCGGTGCTGACGGTGGAAGGCATCGGCCGCGGCGGCAAGGCGGTGACGATCGAGCTCAAGCCCGGCCAGCGCGAACCGCTGCGCCACCGACGCGCGCGCAAGGGCGTGCCGCTGACGCCGAGGGTGAAACCCGAACGGATGCGGTAAACGACGCCGCCGGCGCACGGCGTCGGCTGCACGTGCCGGCATCGCCGGCCCTCGTCAGCCCTCCAGTGTGTCGGGGAGGATCGAGCGGATCGGGTCGTCGGTCGGAATGCTCGTCGGCCCCGGCTCTGGTTCGAGATCGGCTGTGCGCGATTCAATGAGCACGGTCACGCGCCGGTTGCGCCCGCGCCCGTCTTCACTGTCATTGTCGGCCACGGGGCGCTGGTCAGCATAGCCGGCCGCGGTCAGGCGGTCGGGCCCCACGCCATTGTCGATGAACAGGCGCGCCACCGTGGACGCACGCACCGCCGAAAGCTCCCAGTTGGACGGGAAGCGGAAGGTGTTGATCGGCACGTTGTCGGTGTGGCCCTCTACCGTGATCGGAAACGCCGCCGGCGCCAGCACCTGCGCCACCGCCTCCAGCGCGGACACTGCCTCGTCGCCGAGCGCCGCCTCGCCCGCCTCGAACAGCAGGCTGGCGTTGATCTCCACGCTCACGCCGAACGCACCCTCGGTCACCTTCACCTGCCCGGACTGCGTGAGCGGCGACAACACGCGCCGAATCTCGTCGGCCATGTCGCGCATCTGGCGCGCCACCTCGCGGCGGCGCTGCTCGACGACGTTCTCCGAGGCCGGCGGCCCGGGCTGCGTGATCGGTCGGGTCGGGATGATGCTCGTCGTCGGCAGCACGATCTGCTCGCCGCTTTCATTGACGGTGACGTTGCGAAAGGCCTGCACCATGGAGTCGGACAGGACGCGGTACTTGCCCTCGTTGACCGAGGACAGCGAATACATCACCACGAAAAAGGCAAACAGCAAGGTGATGAAGTCGGCATAGGACACGAGCCAGCGCTCGTGGTTGTCGTGTTCCTCTTCCTGCCTGCGTCTGCGTGCCATGGAGCGCCTCGCCAATCAGACCACGTAGCCCTGCATGCGGCTCGCGATGATGCGCGGGTTCTCGCCGTTGGCGATACCGATCAGCCCGTCGACGAACATCTCGCGCTGCGTGGTGAGCAGCAGGATGTGGGCGCCGAGCTTTTTCGAGATCGGCAGAAAGACCAGGTTGGCGAAGCCCACGCCATAAATCGTGGCAACGAAGGCCACCGCGATCCCGGCGCCCAGGCGCGAGGGGTCGGACAGGTTCTCCATGACGTGGATCAGCCCCATGACCGCACCCAGGATACCGACCGTCGGCGCATAACCGCCCGCCGCTTCCCAGATGCGCGCAGACTGGCGCAGTTGCCCCTCGCGCACACCGATCTCGACCTCGAGCACCTCGCGCAGGCGAGTCGGCTCGACCCCATCGGCAAGCAACTGCAGCCCCTTGCGCATGAAGGGGTCGGCCAGGCTTTCGATCTGGTTTTCGAGGGTGAGCAGGCCTTCGCGGCGCGCCGTCTGGCTCCAGCTCGCGACCATCTCGATGACCGCCTCCTGGTCGACCGCGGGCGGCACGAACACCCAGCGCACCATGCGCATGCCTTCGACGAAGGTCCGCAATGGGCTCTGCAGCATCACCGCCCCGAGCGTGCCACCGACCACGATCAGGAAGGCGGTGGGCTGGAAGAGCGAGGACAGGTGCCCACCCTCGAGCATCTGGCCAAGCAGGATCGCGGCGAAGCCGAGCGCGAGACCGAAGAGGCTGATCTTATCCATGATGGGGCCTGAGCGACGGAGCCGTGTTCATCGTCAATCGGCTGCCGGCTTCTTGGGCGGACGCCCGCGCCGCCGCGCCGGCGGCATGGCCGCTGCGCCGTCGAAGACGCAGGCGCGCAGGCGCGCGACCGCCTGGCTGTGCAGCTGGCACACACGCGACTCGGTGACGCCGAGCACCTCACCGATCTCGCGCAGGTTGAGTTCCTCGTCGTAGTACAGGGCCATCACCAGTTGTTCGCGCTCGGGCAGGTGCTCGATGGCGCCCACAACCCGCTGGCGCAGGTCGGTGTCCTCGAGCAGCTTGAGCGGATCGGCGTCTTCCTGGGCGAGATGGCGGTCGAGGTAGTCGTCGTTTTCTTCGCGGTTGAAATCCTCGAGATAGACGAGCTGGTGGCCGCGCGCCTCCTGCAGCATGTGCTGATAGTCCTCGAGCGGCACGCCGAGCGACTCCGCGAGTTCGGTCTCGGAAGGCTGGCGCCCGAACTGCTGCTCCAGCGTGTGGATGGCCGACTCGATGCGGCGCATGTCGCGTCGCAGGCTGCGCGGCAGCCAGTCGTTCTCGCGCAATCCGTCGAGCATGGCACCGCGCACACGCTGCGAGGCATAGGTCTCGAACTGGGCGCCGAGGCCGTGCTCGTAACGGCCGAGCGCATCGAGCAAGCCCAGCATCCCGTTCTGGATCAGATCGTCCACATCCACGCTCGCCGGCAGCCGCGACATGAGCTGGAAGGCGATGCGCTTGACGAGGGGAGCATAGGCTTCCACAAGGTTGCTTTTGTCGAGATTGCCGTTCGCGTCGTACATCCACTGGGCCTGTATGGTCTTGCGACGCGAGCCCGTGCCCTCGCCGCGTCCGCTGATCGGATGAGGCGATTGTCTGGCAGCGCCGTAGGCATTACCAGCGGGATAATTCACACTCATGGGCGGACTCGCGTGCCGAACGCCCCACCGCGGGGATTCGTCCCCCCCGCCAGGGCGCCGATGCGGCGCAGGAAGGCGGCGCCCGCCTCGGCATGGGCCAGCTCCAGCGGCTCACGCAGCCCGGCGGCGATGTCGTCGCGCTCGAGCTCACCCAGCCAGGCCAATGGCACGCCCACATGGCGACGCACCAGGGTCTCGAGGCTGCGGAAGAAGGCCTCGGCATCGGCACGGCCACGCGCACGGCAGACGGCGACGTGCACCGAGCCCGCACCTGCGCCGGCAAGGCCTTTGATCGTCTGGTAGGCGTCGGTGGCGCCGCTCGCGCTCGCCTCGGCGAGCACCAGCCGGCGCGGCGCGGCCTGCACGAAGGGCGACGGTGCGAGCGCCGTTGCCGCGCTCGCGTGCACGAGCACGAAGCCCGCATGTCGGTGGAGAATGCGCAGCGCTTCGACCAGGCAGGCCCGGCGCGCGGAATCGAGCAGAGGCAGCGCCAGCGCGGCGGCAGCGACCGGCACGCGCCCGACGAGGCCCGGCACCGGCTGCACGATGCGCGACAGGGTGCTGTGACCGTCGAGCAGCTGCAGCAGGTCGGCGCCCTCATCCACGCCCAGCGCGGCAGCCAGCGTGCCATCGCCTTCGGCCTCGTCGAGCACGAGCACGCGCTCGGCCTGGCCGGCGATGCGATGTGCTGCGAGCGCCGCGTTGCGCGCCCCGCCTTGTCCGCCCGCATACAACGCCACGACCTGTGGCGGAGCGCGGCGGAACAGGCGGCGCAAGCCGGCCGCCTGGTCTTCGCGTCCGTCGAGCATGATCAGGCGCCTCCGGCGGCGGCCAGCATGAAGCCAGCCTCGTCACCGCTCAGGTGCCAGGGCGACTCGCCTGCATGTTCGCGCAGCGCGCGGTGCAGCAGGTAGGCCCGGTTGGGCAGGTGCAGGTCTTCGGGCACGCGCTGGCCGTTGGTGAGGTAGCGGATATCGAGCGCATGACGCACCGCGACGTCCAGCGCCGGCGCCAGCGAGGCCGCCTCGTCCACCTTGGTGAAGATGCAGCCGGCGAGGTCGTCGCCCGCATAGGCGCGCACCACATCATCGAGGGTGTCGCCACGCGCGGTGGCGTTGAGCAGCAGCAGCCGACGCACATCGCCCGCACCCGAAAGCATCGCGGCCTGCTCGGCCACCATGCGGTCGCGCTGGCTCATGCCCATGGTGTCGATGAGCACCATGTGCTTGTTGCGCAGCCCGGCCAGGGTCTGGCGCAGATCGGCGGCATCGCGCACCGAGAACACCGGCACGCCGAGGATTCGTCCGTAGATGCGCAGCTGCTCCTGCGCGCCGATGCGGTAGCCGTCGGTGGTGATCAGCGCCAGCTTGCTCGCGCCGTGGCGCACCACGCAACGCGCGGCGAGCTTGGCGGTGGTGGTGGTCTTGCCCACCCCGGTCGGGCCGACGAGGGCGAACACGCCGCCACGGTCGAGCAGGTCTTCGTCCGAAGCGCAGGCGCGCATCATGCGATCGAGCGCCCCGCCGACCGCTTCGTGCGCCTCGGTGCGGGTGGCGTCCTCGGGCACGGACTCGACGAGCTTGCGTGCCGTGGCGGCCGCGAAGCCGGCCTCGAGCAATTCACCCAGCATCGCGGCGCGCGCAGGCGCGTGGCGACGCGTCTCGCCCCAGGCGAAGCCGGCGAGCTGACGTTCGATCATGCTGCGGATGCCGGTGAGCTCCGACATCAGGCGGGCGTTGGTCTCCTGCAGCTCGCGCACGCGCGCGCTGCCGAACTCGTCGCCGGCGACGCTGCGGCTCGCCGCCTGGCCGCCGAAACTCGACGGCGACACCTGCGCGCCGCGGCCCGCATCCACGCCAGCGCGGATGACGGCATCGCGCGTGCGCACCGTGTAGTCGGCAGTTTCGATGCGCGGCGGGCTGAACGGGCGCAGCACCGGCTCGCTCGAGCGCGCCGCGGCTGGTTCGCGCTCGGCGCTGCGCGAGGCACGCGCGGCGAGCGCCGACAGGCTGACCTGGAAATCGTGCTCCTCGCGCACCGCTGAGGGCGCCGGTGCTTTCGGCGGCGCCACAACGGCGGCGGCCGGGGCGGCCGTGCTGCTACGCGCAGTCACCGCCGCGCGGTTGGCGGCCTGCAGCGCGCCCACCGCCTCGCCGGGCAGGGCGAGGATCTCCACACCGCCCTCGACGGCGCGGTTGGACAACACGATCGCATCCGGACCGAGTGCTTCCTTGAGCGCACGGAGCGCTTCACGGGCGGTAGGGGCAAAGTAGCGTTTGACGTTCATGGCGATTCTCCCGGTGGCCACACTCGACCACTGCTTGATGAGGATTATCACCATCTCCGGTCAATGCTCTGGGTCCGAATAAAGCGGCTTTCCCCCGCCTATTCGATTCACGGCGAGGGGTCGCGCTGCAGCGTCCCCACCCCGCCCTCAACTCGCCCTCAGCCCTGCGCGCCCACCATCGCGGTGACGCGGATGGTGCGGCTTTCGGGCACCTCGCTGTTGGAGACGACCTTGAGCGAAGGCACGGCGCGGCGCAGGAAGCGCGACAGCAACATGCGCAACTGGGCCGGCACCAGCAGCACCGGCGGCAGGCCAATGTCTTCCTGACGCTGGGCGATCTGCGCGGTCTGGCGCAGCAGCGTATCCGCCAGCCCCGGCTCGATCGCGCCGCCTTCGCCGCCCGAGGCCATGGCCTGCATGAGGATGCGCTCGAGCCCCGGCTCCAGCGCCATGACCTGCACCTCGGCGTTGCCCGGGAACAGGCCCTGCATGATCGCGCGCCCGAGCGCCTCGCGCACCTTGGTGGTGAGCTGGACCGGATCCTGCGTGCGCGGCGCGTGCTCGGCCAGCACCTCGATGATGCTGCGCATGTCGCGGATGTTGACGCCCTCTTCGAGCAGGTTCTGCAGCACACGCTGCACGGTGCCGATCGGCAGCATCTTGGGCACGAGGTCCTCGATGAGCTTGGGCGAATCCTTGCCGACGTGATCGAGCAGGGCCTGCGTTTCCTGACGGCCGAGCAGCTCGGCAGCATGATTGAGGATGACGTGGTTGAGGTGGGTGGCGACCACGGTGCTCGCATCGACCACGGTATAGCCGAGCGCGTGCGCCTGCTCGCGCATCGACGCGTCGATCCACACCGCCGGCAGGCCGAAGGCCGGGTCGGTGGTCTCGCGTCCGGCGAGCGGGCCGGAGACGCGCCCCGGGTTGATGGCGAGGAACTGGCCCGGATAGGCCTCGCCGCCGCCGATCTCGACGCCCTTGAGCGCGATGCGGTAGCCGTTGGGCTTGAGCTCGAGGTTGTCGCGGATGTGCACCGGCGAAGACAAAAAGCCGACCTCCTGCGCGAACTTCTTGCGCAGGCCGCGGATGCGCTTGAGCAGCTCGCCGTCCTGACCCTTGTCCACCATCGGAATCAGCCGGTAGCCGACCTCGAGGCCGAGCACGTCCACCTGCGAGACATCGTTCCAGCTCGCCTCCAGACTGTCCGCGGAGGGCATCGCCGCCTGCGCCGCCTGTTCGGGCGCGGCCGCTGCGGACAGGCTCGCCTCGGTGATGCGCTTGTGGCGCATCCAGGCCATGGCGCCGAGCGTGAGCGCGATCAACAGAAACACCAGGTTGGGCATGCCGGGGATGAGACCGAGCGCGCCGATGATGACCGCGGTGAGCGCCATCACTGTCGGATTCGAGAACACTTGCGCGATCACCACACCGCCGATGTCGCCCTCGTCGCCGACACGCGACACCACCAGACCGGCCGCAACCGAGATGATCAGCGCCGGAATCTGCGCCACCAGGCCGTCGCCGATGGTGAGCAGCGTGTAGGTCTGCCCCGCCTCGCCCACGCCCATGTCGTGCTGCATGACGCCGACGAACAGGCCGCCGAGAATGTTGATGACGAGGATGATGATGCCGGCCACCGCATCGCCGCGCACGAATTTGGACGCACCGTCCATGGCGCCGTAGAAATCGGACTCCTGCGCGATCTCCTTGCGCCGGCGCTTGGCCTCCTTCTCGTCGACCAGGCCGGCGTTGAGGTCGGCGTCGATCGCCATCTGCTTGCCCGGCATCGCATCGAGGGTGAAGCGCGCCGACACCTCGGCGATCCGCCCCGCGCCCTTGGTGATGACGACGAAGTTGATCACGGTGAGGATCACGAACACCACCAGGCCGACCGCAGTGTTGCCGCCGACCAGGAAGCTGCCGAAGGCCTCGATGACCTTGCCCGCCGCATCGCCGCCGCCGTGGCCCTCAAGCAGCACGATCCGCGTCGAGGCCACGTTGAGCGACAGGCGCAGCAGCGTGGTCACCAGCAGCACGGTGGGGAACACCGAGAAGTCCAGCGGCCGCTTCGAGTACATCGCCACCAGCATCACCATCACCGAGATCGCGATGTTGAAGGTGAAGAACACGTCGAGCAGGAACACCGGCAGCGGCAGCACCATCATCGACAGAATCATGATGATGAGCAGCGGCGCGCCGAGCTGACGCAGGTTGGCGGGCGACAAAAGCTGGCGCAGGTTGAGGGCGTCGTTCATGGCCATGGTTCAGGCACTCATTCTTCGGGTGCGCCCGGGTCCATGCCGGCGGGCACCGGCAGGGTGACGGGCGCGACGGGCGGCAGGCCGCCGTGCTTCATCCAGGCGTCGAGCTGGTAGACGTAGGCCATCACCTCGGCCACCGCGGTGTAGAGCCCGGCGGGGATGGACTGTTCCAGCTCGCAGTGTTTGTAGAGGGCGCGCGCGAGCGGTGGCGCCTCGAGCAGCGGCACATCGTTTTCCCGAGCGACCTCGCGGATCTTGAGGGCGAGCTCGCCTCGGCCCTTGGCGACCACCACCGGCGCGCCCATCTTCTGGGCGTCGTACTTGAGCGCGACGGAAAAATGGGTCGGGTTGGTGACCACCACGTCAGCCTTGGGCACCTCACTCATCATGCGCCGGCGCGCCATCTCGCGCTGCATCGCACGAATGCGGCCCTTGACCATCGGGTCGCCCTCCTGCTCCTTGCTCTCGCGCTTGACCTCTTCCTTGGTCATGCGCAGCTTCTTGTGGTACTGCCAGAGCTGGAAGGGCACATCCATGAGCGCGAGCAGGCCGAGGCTGAGCACGATCAGCAGCGCGGCGAAGGCGACGGTTTCGGAGAAGTCGGCCATGCCCATCTCGAGCGGCTCGACCATCAGGTCGAACAGGTGATCCATGTTCGCCCACAGCACCAGCGCGGCCACGCCCCCCACCAGCAGCGACTTGAGGATGGCCTTCACCATCTCGGCCAGCCCGTGCATCGAGAACATGCGGCCGATGCCCTGGATCGGGTTCATGCGGCCGAAGTTGGGTCCGAGCGCCTTGGGCGCGAACACCAGCCCCCCGAGCAGGATCGGTGCCGCCACGGCGGCGACGAGCAGGGCAAAGAAGAACGGCATCAGCGTGAGCAGCGCACCGCTGAGCATGCGCTCGAGCATGTCGAGCATCACGTTCTCGTCGAAGGCCGCGCGCCGGTCGAAGGCGAAACCGTCGCGCAACAACCCCGACACACGCTGCGCCATCCAGCTGCCGAGCAGCATCAGCGTCGCGGCGCCGGTGACGGTGACGAGAAAGGTCGACAGCTCCCGCGATTGCGGGACCTGACCTTCCTCACGCGCTTGTTCCAGCCTTCGCGGTGATGGGTCTTCTGTCTTCTCGAGGTCGCTGTCTTCAGCCACTGCCGGCTCCGTCCGTCGTGCCGCCGGCCCGATGGAGCTCGGGCGCGGGACGACGTGTGCGGATTATCGGCCCCCGGGCGCAAGCGCAGAGGCGCAATAAACGGGCTTAAAACAGCGCTATTCGTACCTTGCGCGGCTTATTGCGGCGCGGGCAGCGCGTCGATGCCGCGCAGGCGGTCGCCCGGTTTGACGCCGCGCTCGGCAAACCAGCCCAGGTTCATCTCCAGCGCGTAGCGTGCCGGTGCGGCCGCGCAGTGGTTGTCGGAAGTCTGCGGCTGCATGTCTTCGATGTTGATCACCCGGCCCTCGGCATCCAGAAAGGCGACCGAAAGCGCGATGAGCGTGTTCTTCATCCACATGCAGTGCGCACGCTCCTCGGGAAATACGAACACCATGCCCCGGTGCAAGGGCATGGCAACGCGGTTCATCAACCCGGTGACACGGGTCTCGGCCGTGTGCGCCACCTCGGCTTCGATGCGGGCCATGCCGAACCCGAGCTCGGCAACGGGAAGCACAGCCTGCGCGGATACGGCTGACGAGACGATGAGGCCGGCTGCGATCGCGCACAGCCGACGCGCTGATGGATGGAGATTCATCGAGGGGATCCCGGCGTTTTTTTATGGACGGCCCGCATCTTACCCGCCCGCCCGCCCGGCTGACGAGCACTCGCCTCCCGCGCCCGGGGCTGCGCCCGCGCCACGCCCGGCAGCGCGGCCTGGGCTTGCCGCCATTGACCGGGCTGCAGGTCGTCGAGCCGCCACGGACCGATCGCGACCCGAATCAGACGCAGCGTGGGGAACCCGACCTTGGCCGTCATGCGCCGCACCTGGCGGTTCTTGCCCTCGCGCAGCACGATCTCCAGCCACGCGGTCGGCACCGACTTGCGAAAGCGCACCGGCGGGTCGCGCGGCCACAGCCAGTCGGGCGCCGCCACCGCGCGCGCCGCGCAAGGCTGGGAGCGGAAGTCGCCGAGATCGAGTCCGGCACGCAGTCGGGCCAGCGCGCCTTCGTCCGGCTCGCCCTCGACTTGTACGAGATAGGTCTTGGGCAGCTTGTGGCGAGGGTCGGCGATGCGGTGCTGCAGCGCACCGTCATCGGTGAGCAGGAGCAGGCCTTCGCTGTCGGTGTCCAGCCGGCCCGCCGCGTACACGCCGGGCACGTCGACGCAGTCGGCGAGCGTGGGCCGCCCGTCCGGGTCGGTAAATTGGCAGAGCACGCCGTAAGGCTTGTTGAGCAGGATGAGGCGGGACACGAGGAGGATGCCGTCTACCCGTAAAAAAACCCGCCGGATCAGCGGGTTGGGACAGGGCTGGCGGAGGCGGTGAGATTCGAACTCACGAGGGGCGCAAACCCCTGACGGTTTTCAAGACCGTTGCATTCAACCGCTCTGCCACGCCTCCGCAAGGGCCGCGATTATAGCATCGCGCGGCGCCAAGGCGACGGCCTGCGCAGGGCCGCGAGGCCCTCACCCGCCGCCCGGCGCTCAGGCGCGCTCGAAGAGCGCGATCGACTCCACGTGCGAGGTCTGCGGGAACATGTTGGCGATGCCGGCGGCGCGCAGCACGTAGCCCTTCTCATGCACCAGCACCGCGGCGTCACGCGCGAGCGTGGCGGGGTTGCAGGAGACGTACACGATGCGCGCCGGCTGCTCCACGCCGAGCGCCTTGACCACGGCGATCGCACCCTCGCGCGGGGGGTCGATGAGCAGCTTGTCGAGCGGGCCGAGCGCGGCCAGGCTGTCTTCGGTGGCCTCGAACAGGTTCGCGGCGTGAAATTCGCAGCGCGCCTCCAGCCCGTTGAGGCGCGCGTTGTCCAGCGCACGCGCAACCAGCGCGTCGCTCCCCTCCACGCCCACCACCTGCGCGCCACAGCGCGCAATCGGCAGGCTGAAATTGCCCAGGCCGCAGAACAGGTCGGCAATGCGCTCACCCGCTTGCGCATCGAGCAGTTGCATCGCGCGCCGGATCAGCAGGCGGTTGATGTGCACATTGACCTGGGTGAAATCGGTCGGGCGAAAATGCAGGCGCAGGTCGAACTCGGGCAGTGTGTAAGCGAGTGTCCGCGCCTCAGCAGCCGGCTGCGCAGGCTGCAGCGGTGTGGCGGTGTCCGGGCCACCGGGCTGGCACCAGGCCTGAATGCCTTCGGCCGCCGCGAAGGCGAGGATGCGCTTCTCGTCGGCTTTCGAGAACGGCAGCAGGTTGCGAAACACGAACACCGGCTCGTCGCCACTGCCACCCGCATCGCCATCGCCGAGCGCAATCTCCACCTGCGGCACGCGGTCGGCGATCGACAGGCCGGCGAGCATCTCGCGCAGCCGCGGCAGCAGCGCGGAGATCTGCGGCGGCAGCACCGGACAGGTGCGCATGTCCACGATGTAGCTCGAGCGCCGCTCGTGAAAACCGATGCGCAAGCCGCCCTTGCTCGGCACCACCCGCACCCCGAGCCGGGCACGATAGCGATAGTCCCAGGCCGGGCCGTGGATCGCGGGCAGGATGCGCTCGGCGCGCAGCTTGCCGATATGCCACAGGGCGTCTTCGAGGATGCGCTGCTTGACGGCGGCCTGCGCGTCGGCGTCCAGATGCTGCATCGAACAGCCGCCGCATACGCCGTAATGCGCGCAGCGCGGCACCACGCGCTGGGCGCTGGCCTTGAGCACACGCACGGTGTCGGCCTGCTCGTAGCTCGGCCGCGATCGGCGCACCACATACTCGACGCGCTCGCCCGGCAAGGCGCCCTCGATGAACACGGCCTTGCCGTCCACCCGGGCGACGCCGCGTCCTTCGTGATCCAGGGATTGAATGGTGGCTATGGGCATGATCGTGCGCGCGCTCTAATCAGGGGAGCGCGATTCTAACGCGCCCGGACCCGGCAACGCTTTCTTACGATTCAAGGCCCTGTCCGCGGGCGGCTCGCCCCCCTACAGGCAAGGCAGCCCGCACCTGCGTGTTAAGATGCGCTTCGCATTCGGGCTGCGATGCATCCGCCCCTGGCGGCGCTCGATCCGGCCCGATGAGCCCCCCCTTCCGAATCAGAACAAGGAACACGCACATGAAACATCCTCTTCTCGTCGCCGCCCTCGTCGCCATCGCCGTGTCTGCCTGCAGCAAGCAGGAAGAAGCGGCCGCCCCGCAGGCGCCGAGTGCGCAGGAACAAGCCAAGGAATCCGCCGCCCAGGCCGTCGAGTCCGCGAAGGACGCCGCCGCTGCCGGCACCCAGGCCGTGAAGGAAGAAGCCGCCGCCGCCGCGGATGCGACCAGCCAGGCCGCTGACGAAGCCGCCGCCAAGGCCAGCGCCGCAGTCGACAGCGCCAAGGAAAACGCCGCCGCGGCCGTCGAAGCCGTGAAGGAAGAGAGCGCCGCGGCCGTCGAAAGCGTGAAGGAAGGTGCCGCGGCACTCGAGCAGGAAGCCAGCGAAGCGGCCGACGCCGCGAAGGCCGCGGCCGAAGCTGCCGTGAGCGCTGCCAAGGACTCCGCCGCCAAGGAGTAAGCGCACCTCGAGTGCAACAAAAAAGCCGGCTGTATGCCGGCTTTTTTTGTTGCCTTGCCCCGGTGTGCCGGGGCATGAGGATCAGCGCAGCTGCTCGTGCAGCAGGCCGAGCATGCGGCGCGCGGTATCGGACGTGTCGAGCCCGCCTTCGCGCGTCAGCACGCTCACGCGCGCGGCATCGCCCTGCCCGTCGACGCGCAGGCGATACTCGCTGCCGCCGGCGGCGGGCTTGTCGTCGCTGCGCCAGAAGGCGAGGCGCGACAGGAAGCCTTTTTCGGTGCTGCCGTTGTCGGCCTCCGGGTCCACATAGCGCACGAAATAAAGCCCTTCGGCGCGGTCGCGGTCTTCGACGGTGAAGCCGATGCGATCGAGCGCCAGCCCGACGCGGCGCCAGGCGCGATCGAACGGCTCTTCCAGCATCAGCGCCACGCCCCCCTCGGCAGCCGACACCAGTCGTGCGCGCTCTTCGACCTGCGGCGTTGCCAGCTCGGCCTCGGCGCGCGCTTCTTCGGCCCCCAGGCGCACCATGAGGCGGCGCAGCATCTCGGCCTCGAGCTCGGGGTCAGCCGGACGCGGCTGCCAGATCGTGCTGTCCTTGGCCTCGGTCGGATAGATCTCCATCATGCCGCGGTGGCTGATGTAGACCTCGACCGTACCCGGCGTTGCGCCCTGCTCGAGGCGCGTGCGGAACTTGTCGCGCTCGGGCGTGGAGAACAGGCCATCGAGCACCTTGCCGAGCGTGGCGCGCACGAAGTCCTGCGGGATCTTGGCGCGGTCTTCTGCCCAGTCGGTCTCCATGACGCCGATCTCGGGGCTGTCGATGTTGAGGATGAAGCCGAGCTCGAGCCAGAAGTCCTTGATCTGTGGCCAGAGCGCCTCGGGCGTGCCCCCGACCACCAGCCAGCGCTGGGTGCCGGCGCGCTCGATACGCATCGTGTCGGACGCGACCAGCACATCGCCGGCGCCACTCGACACTGCGGGCTGGCCTGCGCGATCGGCCTCGTAGGCCGAATAGGTAGCCACACCGCGCGGCGCGACATCGGGCACGGCGAAGCGGTCGTCGCGCCGCGGCGCGGTGAGGTCGGGCGGAATCTCGAGCGGACGCTCGATCTTGCGCGCGCTCTTGTAGTCGATGCGCTTGGATTCGAGCAGGGAGCCGGAACAACCGCCGAGCGCCAGCGACAGCGCGAGCAGTGACAGGGAGGTACGCGTGGAACGATTCATGGAATACCTGGGCGGAGAGTTTCGGATCAGACCTGGATACCGGCCTTGCGCATGGCCTTGAGCACGCGCTCATGGAGCGCTTCGGACAGCGGCGTGAGCGGCAGACGCAGCCCATAACCGATCAGGCCCATGCGGGCTACGGCCCACTTGACCGGAATCGGGTTGGCCTCGCAGAACAGGTCACGGTGCAGACCGGTCAGCGCGGCATTGGTTTCGCGCAGCGTGCGCATGTCGCCGGCTGCGGCAGCGGCACACAACTGGTGCATGGCGCGCGGCGCGACGTTGGCCGTGACCGAGATCACGCCGTGCCCGCCGAGCATCAGGAACGCCGCCGAGCTCATGTCGTCACCGCTGTACAGGCCGAAGCCTGCGGGCGCACGCTCGACGAGATCGCAGGCGCGGTCCAGGCTGCCGGTGGCGTCCTTCAGACCCACGATGTTGGGAATTTCGGCCAGGCGCAGCACGGTGTCGTTGGCCAGGTCGGCGACGGTGCGGCCGGGCACGTTGTACAGGATGAGCGGCAAATCGACCGCTTCGGCGATGCTGCGGTAGTGGCGGTACAGGCCTTCCTGGGTCGGCCTGTTGTAGTAGGGCACGACGGACAGGTGAGCATCCACGCCCGCCTCGCTCGCGAAGCGTGCGAGCTCGACGGCCTCGGCGGTCGAGTTGGCGCCCGTGCCGGCGATGACCGGCACCCGGCCCGCCACATGCGCGACCGCGGCACGGATGAGCTCGCAGTGCTCATCGACATTGACCGTGGGGGACTCACCCGTGGTACCGACGATGACGATGCCGTCGGTTCCTTCGGCGATGTGCCAGTCGATCAGGCTGCGCAGGCGGGGGAAATCCAGGCTGCCGTCGTCCTGCATGGGCGTGACGATGGCGACAAGCGATCCGGTAATCATGGCGTCTGGGCTGAAAATTAAAGTTCGGATTCTAACCGATCACGCAGACACGGCCAGTGCGCACGCGATTTGCCGCGTACGCACTGACCGGTGAGCGATCGAAGGAATGGGCGCTCAAAGGTCGGCAAGCGCCTTGACGTGCGCGACCACCGAGCGGGCCAGCGAGGACAGCGAGTAGCCGCCCTCGAGGATGGACACGATGCGCTTCTGGCTGCAGTCGGCCGCCACCGCCTTGATCTGCTCGGTGGCCCAGATGTAGTCGGCCTCGAGCAGGCCGAGCGAGCCCATGTCGTCCTCGTAGTGCGCATCGAACCCTGCCGAGATGAAGATCATCTGCGGATTGTGCGCACGCAGCGCGGGGATCACGACCTCGCCGAAGGCCTGGCGGAAGCCGTCTCCGCGCGTCCCGGCCGGTAGCGGCACGTTGCACATGTGCGGAGGCGGATTGTCGGCGCCGCAGTAGGGATAGAAGGGATGCTGGAAGATTCCGGCCATCATCACGCGCGCATCGTTGCGGAAGATGTCTTCGGTGCCATTGCCGTGGTGCACGTCGAAATCGACGATGGCCACCCGCTCGAGCCCATGCGCCTCGAGCGCATGACGCGCGGCGATGGCGACGTTGTTCATGAAGCAAAAGCCCATCGCCTTCGAGCGCTCGGCATGGTGACCGGGCGGGCGCACCGCGCAGAAGCCGTTCTCGATCTCGCCCTTCATGACGAGGTCGGTGGCGAACACGCCTGCACCGGCCGAGCGCAGGGCCGCCTTCATGGTACCCGGGCTCATCGCCGTATCCGGGTCGAGGTGGCGGATGCCGTGCTCGGGCACGTTCTCGAACAAGGTGTTTACGTAGTCCCTGGGGTGAACGCGCTCGATGTGTTCGCGCTGCGCTTCGGGCGCATCGTAGAACGAGATGTACATGTCCAGCCCCGAGGCGATCAGGCGATCATTGATCGCCGATAGCCGGTCGGGGCACTCCGGATGCATCGAACCCATGTCATGCAGCCAGCAATCGCGGTGCGTGATGAACGCCGTCGTGGTCATACTCCTCCCTCTCACCTCGCAAACGGTCGACCTAGCCTCTTGCGGGCGCGCGCGAAGCATGCGAACGCCCTTGTGCCTGTGACCTTTTTTCCGACCGGCCAGCGTGACGTGCATCATCCGGGCCGGCGACCTTTGTGATCTATTATCACCGCTTCCCGGCCAATTTCACAGTACGCCAGCGATGCCCATTCACCATGCGAAGCGCCTCCTCGAAGCCGCGGACAAGATCATTCTCGGCAAGGAGCGTGAACTGCGCCTCGCCCTCACCTGCCTCGTCGCGCGCGGCCATCTGCTCATCGAGGATGTACCCGGCGTCGGCAAGACCACGCTCGCGCATGTGCTCGCACGGCTGATGGGCCTGCAGTTCCAGCGCATCCAGTTCACCAGCGACCTGCTGCCCGCCGACATCCTGGGCGTGTCGATCTTCGATCGCGAAACGAGCGCGTTCCGCTTTCACCCGGGGCCGATCTTCGCCCAGCTGATCCTCGCCGACGAAATCAACCGCGCCACGCCTAAGACTCAGAGCGCCCTGCTCGAAGCGATGGAAGAACGCCAGGTCACCGCCGACGGCGAAACGTACACCCTCGACGAGCCCTTCTTCGTCATCGCCACGCAGAACCCGGCACACCAGATCGGCACGTTCCCGCTCCCCGAAAGTCAGCTCGACCGGTTCCTGCTGCGCATCCGGCTCGGCTACCCAGACCGCGTCGCCGAGCGTGCGCTGCTGATGGGCGAGGACCGACGCAGCCTGCTCGAGCGCCACCCGCCGGTGGCGCGCCCCGAGGACATCGTGGCGCTGCAACAGGCCGCGCGCGGCGTGCATGTCGCCGAGGCGCTGGTCGATTATCTGCAGGCGCTGCTCGCAGCCACCCGCAACAGCCCGGAGCTGGCCTCGGGCCTGAGCCCGCGCGCCGGCCTGGGCCTGCTCGCCGCCGCGCGCGCGTGGGCGCTCATCGACGGCCGCGACCATGTGCTCCCCGAGGACGTGCAGACGCTGTTTCCGCATGTCGCCGCCCATCGCCTGCATCTCGCCGCCGACGGTCGTCCGATACCGCCGGCCAGTCTCGCGCGTCTGATGCAGACGGTCGCGCTGGACTGATGCCGATGGCGGGAACCGCCGCCCTGCGTGCGGCCGCCGATCGCTGGCTGTTTCGCGTCACCGGCCCGGAGGCCGCGCCGATCCGGCTCGTGCAGCGCCGCATCTTCGTGCTGCCGACGGGCGCGGGGATCGGGTTCGCGTGCGTGCTGCTCGTGATGCTGATCGCCTCGATCAATTACAACCTCAGCCTCGGCCATGCGCTGGTGTTTTTGCTCGCGGGCAGCGCGGCGGCGAGCATGCTGCATGCGTTTCGCAACCTGTTCGGGCTCGCCATCCGTCCGGGACGCTGCGCGCCTGTGTTCTGTGGCGACACGGTCAATTTCCAGGTCCTGGTCGCCAACCCCCACGCCCGTCGCCGACCGGCGCTGCGCCTGAGCGCGCTTGGGCAATCGGTCACCTTCGAAGCCGCCGCAGGCGACGAGACCGCCGTCGGCCTGCCCTGCCCGAGCATGCGCCGCGGCTGGCTGACGATGGGCCGCAGCGTCATCGAGACGCGCTGGCCGCTCGGCCTGATCCAGGCCTGGAGCGTGTTCGTGCCCGATGTGCGCTGTCTGGTGTTTCCCGCCCCCGAGCCCGATCCGCCCGCCTTGCCCACCGGAGGGGACGGCGCGCGCGAGGCACGCGCCCGCAAGGGCGAAGGCGACGACGACTTTGCCGGTCTGCGGGCGCACAGGACGGCCGACTCGCCGCGCCACGTCGCCTGGAAGGTGCTCGCGCGCGGCGGGCCGATGCTCACCAAGCAGTACGCGGGCGCCGAGGGCCGCGAACTGGTGCTCGACTGGGACGCGCTCGACCCCGGGCTAGACACCGAAAGCCGCCTGTCGCGCCTGTGCGCCTGGGTGCTGCAGGCCGAAGCGCGCGGGCTGCGCTATGCCCTCGCCCTGCCCGGCATGCGCTCGCCCTGTGCCACGGGCAGCGCGCATCGCGACCGCTGTCTGGAGAGGCTCGCGCTCTTCGCTCACGCGGGGGATGCGGCGTGAGCAGCTGGCGGCCCTGGCGCAGAAAAACCGCGGATGGGCGGGGGGCGGGCGCGCGCTCCACGCCCTGTGCCCCCGCGCTCGACAAGAGACAAGGGCTGTGGCTGCTATCGAGCGCCGCGGTGAGCGCCGCACCGCATGCCATGTGGCTGCCGGGCTGGATCAGCGTGGTGTGCGCGCTGCTGCTCACCTGGCGCGGCCTGCTGCTTTGGCAGGGCAGCCGGCCGCCGCCGCGGGCGCTGCTGCTGGTGATCACGCTCGCGCTCGCGGTCGGCGTGCGCATCGAGTTCGGCCACTTCTTCGGCAAGGACCCGGGCGTGGCCCTGCTCGCGCTGCTGCTCGGCCTCAAGCTGCTCGAAACCCAGGCCGCGCGGGACATCCGCGCAGGCGTGCTGCTGTGCCTGTTCCTGCAGCTGGCGATCTTCTTCGAGGATCAGTCGCTGCCGGTGGCGGCGCTGGCGCTGTGCGGCACCCTGCTCGCCCTCGGCGCCCTGATCGCGCTCGTGGATCCGGCCGCCCGGCTCGGTGCGCAGTTGCGTGGCGCGGCGAGCCTGCTCGCCCAGGGGCTGCCCTTCATGCTCGCCCTGTTCCTGCTCTTTCCGCGCATCCAGGGTCCGCTCTGGGGCCTGCCCGCAGATGCCTTCAGCGCCCGCACCGGCCTGTCGGACACCATGACCCCGGGCTCGATCAGTGCGCTCGGGACCTCCCCCGCAATCGCCTTCCGGGTGCGCTTCGAGGGCACGCCGCCAGCGCAGAACCAGCGCTACTGGCGCGGCCCGGTGCTCACCGCCTATGACGGTCGCACCTGGCGTGCGCGCCCGGCGCGCGAGTCGGACACGCCCTTCTACACCCCGAGCGGAGCACGCATCGACTATGCGCTGACCCTCGAGCCGCACAATCAGCGCTGGCTGCTCGCGCTCGACTACCCGGGTGAGGCCCAGCCCAAGGCACGCTACTCGCACGACTTCCTCGCCCTGAGCCCGCGGCCGGTGCAGACGCGCACGCGCTTCACCCTGAGCGCCTACCCCTCGACACCGACAGGCCTCGCCGAAGACGCTGCCACACTTGCCGCCGCCACCCGCCTGCCGCCGGGGAGCAACCCGCGCAGCGCCGCGCTCGCGGCCGAACTGGCCGCGGGGACACGCTCGCACGCGGAGACGCTCGCGCGCGTCATCGCGCATCTGCGTGCGACCCCCTTGCGCTACACCCTGCAGCCGCCGCTGCTCGGGTCTCACCCGGCCGACGACTTCCTGTTCGAGACGCAGAGCGGTTTTTGCGAGCACTTCGCGTCGGCTTTCGTCGTGCTCATGCGTGCGGCGGGTGTGCCGGCACGCGTGGTCACCGGCTATCAGGGCGGCGAGATCAATCCGGTCGACGGCTACCTCGTCGTGCGCCAGTCCGACGCCCACGCCTGGGCCGAAGTCTGGCTTGCAGGGCGCGGCTGGGTGCGCGTCGATCCCACCGCGCTCGCCGCCCCCGAGCGCATCGACGATGGCATGGCCTCGGCACTGGCCGCCGACAGCGCGCTGCCGCTGCTGCTGCGCGCCGACATGCGCTGGCTGCGCGATCTGCGCCACCAGTGGGAGGCCGTGTCCAATGCGTGGAACCAGCACGTTCTTGGCTACAATCCCGAACGCCAGCGCGAACTCCTGGAGCGCCTCGGCCTGTCGGGACGCGGCATCGCCGCGCTGGTCGCGCTGCTTGCCGCTGCAGTGCTGGCGATCTTCCTCGCCCTGTTCGCCTGGGCGACCTGGCGGCGGCGCCCACGCGATCCACTGCAAAAGGCCTGGGCGCGCTTTTGCCGCAAACTCGGCCGCGCGGGTTTGGCGCGCGCCCGCTGGGAAGGCCCGGCAGATTACGGGAACCGGATCGCTGCCGCGCTGCCCGATCAGGCACAGGCCCTGCGCGAGATCTGCGCCACCTATGCGCGGCTGCGCTACGGCCCACCATGCGCGGCAAGCGCACTGCGCGCTTTGAACAAACGCATCGACGGAATACGCCTTCAATGACCCTGCATACCCACGACCCGAAACACGAAACGCACCACAGCGTGGCCGACGCCACCCGTCCGCACATCATCCGCTCCCCGGCCTCGCCGACGCGCATCACCCCGCAGCCATGGCGCCGGCTTCGCACCGCATTGCTCGGCGCGCTTGGCGCAGGCGTCCTCAGCATGGGCGTGTGCACCAACGCACAGGCGTCCTATGCCGATCATCACGAAGCGCAACGCTTCATCGAAGACATGCGCGCGCGCCACGACTTCGACACCGCCGAGCTGCAGAACACGCTCGCGCGGGCGCAGCGCGAACCACGCGTCATCCGCCTGATCACGCCGCCGGCGCGCAAGGGCGCGCCGCGCTCCTGGCAAGGCTATCGCTCACGCTTCCTCGACCGCACGCGCATCGAGGGCGGCACGCGTTTCTGGCGCGAGCACGAAGCCGAGCTCGCGCGCGCCGAACAGCAATTCGGCGTCCCCGCCGAGGTCATCGTGGCCATCATCGGCGTGGAAACCCTCTATGGGCGCAACACCGGAAACTTCGAGACGCTGTCGGCCCTGGCAACGCTGGCCTTCGACTACCCGCCGCGGGCCGAGCTCTTTCGCCGCGAACTCGAGTCGCTCCTGCTGCTCGCACGCGAACAGGGGCGCGACCCGGCCAGTTACAGCGGATCGTATGCGGGCGCCCTCGGCTATCCGCAGTTCCTGCCGAGCAGCGTGCGCGCCTACGCGGTGGACTTCGACGCCAATGGACGAATCGACTTCGAGTCGAACCCGGTCGACGCCATCGGCAGCGTCGCGAACTATCTCCATGCGCACGGCTGGCAGCCAGGCGCACCGGTCGCCGAGCGCGCACGCATTGCGCCGCAGGCCGATGTCGCTACACTGGTGGCAGCCGGCATCGAGCCCGCACTCGCGCCCGAGACCCTCACGCGCCAGGGCGTCAGCGCGCTCGACGGCGACGCCCCGGCTGCGCTGGCCACACTGGTCGACCTCGAGACGCCGGGCGAAGAGACCGAGTTCTGGCTCGGCTACCGCAATTTCTACGTCATCACGCGCTACAATCGCAGCAGTTTCTACGCCATGTCGGTGTTCGAGCTGGCCGAGGCCCTGCGCCTGCGCAGGCTGGTCGAGGCGATCCGCGCCGAGCGCCGCTGAAGGACGATGACCGCCATGTCAGGCCCTGCCTCCCCCCCGGCTCACGACAGCACACAGCTGCGCCCCGCCCCGCTCGCGCTTGCCGACGTCGGCGCCGCGCTGCGCTTCGGCGTAAATCAGTTTCGCCGCATTCCGCTGCTGAGCATGGGCTTCGCGCTGCTGTTCGTGGCGATCGGCGCGCTCATGTTCGCGGTGCTCGAATTCGGTGAAATCGCGCCGATGAGCCTGTCGCTGGCGGGCGGCTTCCTGCTCGTGGGTCCCATCCTGCTCGCCGGCTTCTTTTCGGTGTCGGACAAGCTGCGCCATGGCCGCCATGCGAACTTCGGCGACATCTGGGACGGGTTCCGGCGCATGCCGCGCGGGGGCTGGGTGGTGTCCTTCGTGTGCGGCCTGCTGTTCCTGATCTGGATCACCGATGCGGGCATCCTTTACGGCTTCATGGTCGGGCGCGAGCCGATCGGCTTTCTGCGCCTGCTGAACATCGAATCGGTCGTGGTGAGCTACGCGGCCTACAGCGCCACCATGGGTGCGGTGCTCGCCTTCATCCTGTTCGCCGTGTCGGCCTTTTCCATTCCGCTCATCTACGACCGCCGCGCCCAGCTGGTGTCGGGTGTGGTGGCCAGCGTGCGCGCGGTGTTCGGGCGCTTCGGGGTGGTCATGGTGTGGGGGCTGTCGCTGGCGGCGGTGATCATGCTCAGCGTACTGCTGCTGCCGCTGCTGCTGATTTCGCTGCCGGTGATGGCCTACGCGAGCCGCGAGTTCTACTTCCGCGTGTTTCCGCTCGACGCCGAGCGCAACCGGCCCGAGCCGGCCTGAGCCTCACAGCAAGGCGTCGCGCGAGATGCCGTGGCGTTTGAGGATCCTGCGTAGCTGACCGAGCGCCTCGAGCTGGATCTGGCGTACACGCTCGCGCGTCAACTCCAGGCGCGCGGCGAGCTCTTCGAGCGTCAGCAGCTCGCATTCGTCGATACCGTAGCGGTGGCGGATGACCATGCGCTGCTTTTCGCTCAGCATGCCGAGCCACTCGCGCACCAGCTTGCCGACTTCGGCGTTCTGGATCTGCGTGTCGGCCGGGAGCTGGTGATCGTCGGCGAGCGATTCGCCGATCGACAGGCCGGGATCGATGTCGAGCGGCGCGTCGAGCGAGGCGGTGTGCTCGCTCAAGGCAAGCACCCGCCGTACGTCCTCGACCGAGCGCCCGAGCCGCTCGGCGATCTCCTCGAGCGTGGATTCGCCGCTCGCCGTGGCTTCGATGTTGCGCTGCGCCCGCAACACCTGGTTGAGCTCCTTGACCACATGCACCGGCAAACGAATCGTGCGCGACTGGTTCATGATCGCGCGCTCGATGTTCTGCCGGATCCACCAGGTCGCGTAAGTCGAGAAGCGGAAACCGCGCTCGGGGTCGAACTTTTCGAGCGCATGCATGAGGCCGAGGTTACCCTCCTCGACCAGGTCGAGGAGCGGAATGCCGCGGTTCAGGTAGTGCTTGGCGATGTTGACGACGAGCCGCAGGTTGCGCTCGATCATGATCTGACGCGCATCGAAATCACCCGCACACACCCGCCGCGCGATGGCCAGTTCTTCGGCCGCCGTCAGCAGGGGATTCGCCCCGATCTCGTTCAGATAGAGCTGGGTGACATCGCTGAAGAAATCGTTTTCGGCCGCGGGTTGGACCTGCGTTGTGAAAACCTCGACTTCGGGAGGAAGATCCGGCTCATGTGTCGCCAGCTCGTCGAGATTCTCCGTGTCTTCCATGCCTCACCCCTTCAGCGTGCCGGCAGATATCCCGCTGGATCGACTGCCTTGCCCTGTTTGCGGATCTCGAAGTGCAGTTTGGGACGATCCGCCTCCGAGCTACCCAACTCCGCGATCTTCTGGCCCTGTGTGACCTGATCGTCTTCCTTGACGAGCAGCTTGTCGTTGTGCGCATAGACCGAGTTGTACTCCTGGCTATGCTTGATGACAATCAATTTTCCGTATCCGCGCAGGCCACTCCCGGCGTAAACCACCTTGCCCGCCGCCGCAGCGTATACAGGCTCACCGACGCGCCCATCGATGTCCAGACCCTTGTTCGATGCCTCGTTGAAGCCACTCAGGACAGCGCCGGTGGCGGGCCATTTCCATTGGCCGCTCGCCACAGCGGGCGCCGGCTCGGCAGGCGTCACGGGCACTGGAGCCGACGTCTCCGGCGCGGTCACCGGCGCCTGGCCGCCCAGGGGCTCACGCACCACCGGCACGGCAACCGATTCGCTCCCCGGCACCGGGACGGGCGTGGTCACGGCCTCGCCCGTGGGCGCAGCGATCGCGACCGTGCTCGCACCCGGTGGCGCCACGCGCACCATCTGCCCCACGCTGATCTGATTGGGGTCGGTCACGCCGTTCCACGCGACCAGGTCGGGCAGGGTCACGCCGTACTGGCGTGCGATCCCGAGCAGGGTGTCGCCTTGGCGCACCGTGTGGTAGCCGGTCATCGGCGCCGCCGAGGGGCTCACCGTGCTCGCGGCACCGGTCCCGTCGCGCACCGGCGCCGTGATCTGCGAGGCGCAACCTGCGCCCAGCACGGCGAAAAGAGTGAGAATCAAATAGCTTGCGCGTGTATGCATCAGTCCGTACCGTCGTTCATTCCGTACCGCCGAGAAGGGGAACGAAGCGCACCGCTTCGAACCAGGTCTCCCGGAAGTTGTTTCCTTGTCGCTCGACCAGTAACAGGCGCTGGTCCGCGCCGCCAACCGGCACGATCAGACGCCCGCCCGGGGCGAGTTGTTCCTTCAGTGCGGGGGGTAGCCCCAGCGCACCGGCTGCCACGATGATGCTGTCGAAAGGCGCCGCTTCTGGAAGCCCGAGACTGCCGTCGGCAAGTTTCAGACGTACGTTCGGCAAGCGCAAGGGGCGAAGATTCGCGCGCGCGCGGTCGAGCAGTCCGCGGATGCGTTCGACCGCGAACACCTCGCTCGCCACCTGCGACAGCACGGCCGCCTGATAACCACAGCCCGCGCCGACTTCGAGCGTGCGACCAAGCTCGCGTCCCGCGCGCAACAACTCGATCATGCGCGCCACCACATAGGGCTGCGAGATCGTCTGCTGAAACCCGATCGGCAACGGCGTGTCGTCATAGGCGCTGAACGCAAGCCCTTCGTCCACGAAAGCATGGCGCGGAACCGCCTGCATGGCCGCCAGCACCCGCTCGTCCCGAATGCCCTGCGTGCGCAGCCGCTCGACCATGCGCGCACGCGCGCGCGAGGCCTGTCCGGCGTCTGCAGACCTGCTCATCACTGCTTGAGCCAGTCGAAGACCGGCGCGACCAAACCAGTATGCGTAAGGTCGATCTGCAGCGGCGTCACCGATACACAGCCATTCGCGACCGCATGAAAATCGGTGCCCTCGCCTGCGTCGGCAGCCTCGCCCGCCGCGCCGATCCAGTACACCGTGTCGCCGCGCGGGGTCTTGCCGCGCACCACCGGTTCGGCCTTGTGGCGCTTGCCCAGGCGCGTGACGCGCAGCCCCTGAAGGCGCTCGTAAGCCACGTCGGGCACGTTGACGTTGAGCAGCACCGGCTGAGGAAAGGGGTTGCGCATGAAGCGCTCGGCCAGGTCGCGCGCGACCCGCGCCGCGGCAGAGAAATCGCTCGCCGACTTGCTTACCAAGGACACCGCAATCGACGGCACGCCAAGCAGGAAACCTTCGGTCGCTGCGGCGACGGTGCCCGAGTAAACGGTATCGTCGCCCATGTTGGCGCCGTGATTGATGCCGGAAACCACCATGTCGGGCAGATGGTCGAGCATGCCCGTCACCGCCAGATGGACGCAGTCGGTCGGGGTGCCATTGACGTAATGGAAGCCGTTGGAGGTGCGCTTGAGCGAGAGCGGCCGATCGAGGGTGAGTGAATTGCTCGCACCGCTGCGGTCGCGCTCGGGCGCAACCACGGTGACCTCGCCCACAGTGCCGAGCGCCTCGGCGAGGGCCGCGATTCCAGGCGCGAAATAACCGTCGTCGTTGCTGACCAGGATACGCATTAGAAATCCGTGCAAGGGGCCGAGAACCGGCCGAAAGCCCGATGTTAGCACAGCGTCTTGAACCTGCCCGACGCGCGCCGGAAAACAAAAAACCGGCCTGAGCCGGTTTGTTTGTTGTTTGGTCGGGGCGGCGGGATTCGAACTCGCGACCCCTTGCACCCCATGCAAGTGCGCTACCAGGCTGCGCTACGCCCCGACACAAGCCGCCATTATAGCAGCGGTTTCAGGATTTACCAGTTCTTCGTCGAAAAAGATCAGGCTCGCAACTCACGGAGCACCTGCACGATCTCTTCGCGCAGCTCACGCATCAGCGCCTTCGTGTGTTCGAGCTCGACCTCGCTCTCCTGTGCGTGAATGGCAGATTCGCCCAGCCGATTGCGCGCACCCGAGATGGTGAAGCCTTCCTGGTAGAGCAGCTGACGGATACGCCGAATCAGCAACACTTCGTGATGCTGGTAATAGCGCCGGTTACCGCCGCGCTTGACCGGCTTGAGCTGAGTGAATTCCTGCTCCCAGTAGCGCAGGACATGAGGCTTCACACCGCACAACTCGCTCACCTCACCAATCGTGAAGTAGCGCTTCGCCGGAATCGGCGGAAGTTCCTGGCTGGATGTTTCAGGGCTGCTTGCTTGCATCGCTGAGTCGCTCCACCGCGGCCTTGAGTTTCTGGCTGGCATGGAAGGTGACCACGCGTCGTGCGGTGATCGGGATTTCCTCGCCGGTCTTGGGGTTGCGCCCGGGGCGCTGGGGCTTGTCACGCAACTGGAAGTTGCCGAAGCCCGACAGCTTGACGCTGTCGCCACGCTCCAGGGCAGTCCGGATCTCTTCGAAGAAGCCCTCGACCATGTCCTTGGCCTCGCGCTTGTTCAAGCCCACCTGCTCGAACAGCAGATCGGCAAGCTCCGCCTTGGTCAGGGTCATGTCAACCTCCCGATCCACGCAGGCGTGCGCCTAGCGTGTTCTCTGCCGCGCTGACCAGGACTTCGATGGCTGCATCGATCTCGGCGTCTTCGAGTGTGCGTCGAGTATCTTGCATCGATACCCGGAAGGCAAGGCTCTTCTTGTCCGGGTCGATGCCCTTGCCATGATAAAGATCGAAGAGGGCGATCTCGCGGGTCTGCTCGGGCGCCGCGGCACGCAGTACTTCGAGCACCCGCTCCACAGGCAGGCCCACATCGACGACGAGCGCAAGGTCACGACGCACCGAGGGCATGCGCGAGATCTCTGCATAGGCCGGCACACGCGCGGCGAGCACGGCGTCGAGCGCAATCTCGAACACGATCGGCGCACTGCCCAATTCGTAGCGCTGCACCCACACCGGATGCAGCTCGCCGATGACGCCGATCTCATCGCCGTCGAGCCGCACGGCGGCCGAACGTCCGGGGTGAAGCGCCGGATGCCGGCACGGTGCGAAGCTCAGCACGCGCGGCGCGAACAGCGCCTCGAGATCACCCTTGAGGTCATAGAAGTCGACCGTGCGCCCACGCTCGCCCCACTGCTCGGGTACCACGGGCCCGGCGGCGAGCGCCGACACCCTCATCGGCTGATCGAACCCGGGCACCGGCGCGCCCTCGGCCGCGCGCCGGAAAACGCGCGCCACCTCGAACACGCGCACGCGATCGAGCTGACGCTTGCGATTGACGGCGAGATTGCCGACCAGCCCGGGGATGAGGCTCGAGCGCATGACGCTGAGCTGGCTGGCGATCGGATTGGCGAGCCGAATCGGGTTTTCGTTCGCGCAGAAATCACGCTCCCAGGCCTCTTCGACGAAGGCGAAGTTGACCACTTCCTGATAGCCACGTGCGGCAAGCAGGCGGCGCGCGGCCCACACCGGGCGACCGTGCTCGGTGCTCGGCAGCATCATCAGGCTGCCCTGCGGCGCCACCGCCGGGATGTTGTCGTAACCGTGCAGACGGGCGATCTCTTCGATCAGGTCCTCTTCGATCTCGATGTCGAAGCGCCACGACGGCGGCGTGACCACGAAGGCGTCGCCCTCGCTCTCGACGTGCAGGTGCACGCGGCGCAAGAGCGCCAGCATGGCCGCGTCATCGAGCGCGATGCCGAGCACTCGACGCGCACGGGCCGGCCGCAGGCGCACCGGCGTGCGCGCAGGCAGCGCCGACTCGGCCACCGCCTCGACCACCGGCCCGGCGTCGCCGCCACAGATGTCGAGAATCAGCCCGGTGGCGCGCTCGAGGGCCGTGCGCGCAAGCTCGGGGTCGACACCCCGCTCGAAGCGGTGCGAGGCGTCCGAAGCAAAGCCGTAGCTGCGTGCGCGACCAGCGATCGCGTCGGGCGCGAAGAAGGCGCTCTCGAGGAAGACTTCGGTGGTCTCGAGCGTGATCCCGCTCTCTTCGCCGCCCATGATGCCGGCGAGCGCGAGCGCGCGCGCCTCGTCCGCGATCAGCAGCGTATCGGCGCTCGGGGTGACGGTCTGTTCGTTGAGCAGCAGCACCTGCTCGCCCGCGCGCGGCATGCGCACGTGGATGGCACCCTGCAGCCTGGTGTTGTCGAAGGCGTGCAGCGGCTGACCGAGCTCGAGCATGACGTAGTTGGTGATGTCCACCAGCGCACTGATCGAGCGGATGCCGCTGCGCACCAGACGGCGCACCATCCAGTCGGGCGTGGTTGCCTTGGCGTCGACAGCGCTCAGCACGCGTCCGCAGTAGCGCGGGCAAGCCTCGGGCGCATCGAGCACGATTTCACGCCGCGCCGCGCTGGCGGGCGGCACTGCTTCGATCTGCACCGGGCTGAACCGGCCGCCCGTGATCGCGGCGACCTCGCGCGCAACGCCGGTCAGGCTCAGGCAATCGGCCCGGTTCGGGGTCAGCTTGATCGTAAACAGCGTGTCGTCCAGGCCGAGATACGCACGAATGTCCGTACCCACGGAGGCATCTTCGGGCAGCGCGTACAAGCCGGCGTGGTCTTCGGACAGCCCGAGCTCGCGCGCCGAGCACAGCATGCCGAAAGATTCGACCCCGCGCAGTTTGGCTTTCTTGATCTCGAACTCGCCGGGCAGCAGCGCGCCGACGACCGCGCACGGCACCTTCATGCCTGCCGCCGCATTCGGCGCGCCGCACACGATCTGCAGCAACTCGCCGGTGCCGGCGTCGACCTTGCAAAGCTTGAGCTTGTCCGCGTTCGGATGCTTTTCCGCTTCGACGATCTGCGCCACCACGACGCCCTTGAAGGCCGGCGCGGCGGGATCGGCTTCTTCCACTTCAAGACCGGCCATGGTCAGCAGATGGCCAAGTCCGGCACTATCGAGTTGCGGATCGACGAAGGTCCGCAGCCACTGTTCTGAGAATTGCATGATTCGATTACCCGGATTGCGAGAGAGGGCGAGCTGCCTGGCTCTGTGTTCAGCGGAACTGGCTCAGGAAGCGCAGCTCGCCGTCGAAGAACAGACGCAGGTCATTGACGCCGTAGCGCAGCATGGTGAGACGGTCCGGCCCCATGCCGAAGGCAAAGCCGGTGTAGCGCTCGGGGTCGATGCCGCCGAAGCGCAGGACGTTGGGATGCACCACCCCGCAGCCGGCGATCTCGAGCCAGCGCCCCTCGAGGGCCCCGCTCATGAAGGCGACGTCGATCTCGGCCGAGGGCTCGGTAAAGGGGAAGAAGGACGGGCGGAAGCGCACCTGCAGGTCGTCGGTCTCGAAGAAGCGGCGCAGGAAATCCGCGATCACGCCCTTGAGGTCGGCAAAGCTCACCGTCTCGCCCACCCACAGGCCTTCGACCTGATGGAACATGGGCGAATGGGTGGCGTCGGAGTCGACGCGAAACACGCGCCCGGGCGCAATGATGCGCAGGTCCGGCATCGCTTCGGCATCGCGGTAGCGCGCGACATGCTCGAGCATGGAGCGCACTTGCACCGGGCTGGTGTGGGTGCGCAGCAGCACGTCGTCGCGCCCCTCCAGATAGAAGGTGTCGTGCATCGAGCGCGCCGGGTGATTCTCGGGCGTATTGAGTGCAGTGAAGTTGTGCCAGTCGGTCTCGATCTCGGGACCATCGGCGACGACGAAGCCGATCGAGGCGAACAGTTGCTCGATGCGCTCGAGCGTGCGGCTGACCGGGTGCAGGCCACCCTGCGCGGTACCGCGCCCGGGCAGCGTGACGTCGAGCGCCTCCGCAGCGAGCTGTGCCTGCAGGGCCGCTTCGCGCAGGGCGCTGCGGCGGTGCTCGAGCGCGCCCTCGATCTCGGTCTTGGCGGCATTGATCGCAGCACCCGCTTCGCGCCGGGCCTCCGGCTCGAGCTTGCCGAGTGATTTGAGACGCTCGGTGAGCGCGCCGGCCTTGCCGAGATAGCGTGCCTTGGCCTGCTCGAGCTGCGTGCTGTCGGCGGCAGCGGCAAAGTCGGCTACGGCCTGTCCTACCAGTTGATCCAGCTGTTCCATGTCCCTGCCCTGGCGAAGTACGGTGTTGCTGATGCGCAGGGCGGCAGCGCCCTGCACATCGGAAAATTGGGTGTAACGGTGTTTCGGCGCTTCGGTGAAGCAACAACTCAGAAAAAAAAAGGAGGCCAGGCCTCCTTTTTTTGTGCTGCGTGAAATTACGCAGCGAGTTTGGCCCGGGCCTGCTCTGCAATCGCGGCAAAAGCCGGCTTGTCGAACACGGCCAGATCGGCCAGCACCTTGCGGTCGATCTCGATCGCGGCCTTCTTGAGGCCGTTCATGAAGGTGCTGTAGGTCAGACCCAGCTCACGCGCGGCAGCATTGATACGCGCGATCCACAGGGTGCGGAACTGACGCTTGCGCTGACGACGGTCGCGGTAGGCATACTGACCCGCCTTCATCACCGCCTGTTTGGCGATGCGATAGACGTTCTTGCGACGGCCACGATAACCCTTGGCCTGGGAAAGGACTTTCTTGTGACGGGCGCGGGCGGTTACACCACGTTTGACTCGGGGCATTGCGGTCTCCTATCAGGCGTACGGAAGCATGGCGCGGATGAGCTTTTCATCTGCCGCATGCACTTCGGTCATGCCGCGCAGGTGACGCTTCACCTTCGTCGTCTTCTTGGTCAGGATATGGCGCTTGAACGCCTGGGACCGCTTGATCCCGCCACTCGAGCGGACCTTGAAGCGCTTCTTGGCTCCGCTCTTCGTCTTCATCTTGGGCATTGCTGAGACTCCATGTTTTTGGATGACACCAGGTAGCGCCGAAAACTCCGGCACGTTTTGTTACCCGGCACCACTTGTTTTCCGGCGAACGACCGAGGTCGCTCGCCAGTTTTGCCCCGCGGGGCAAATTCTTTTGCAGGTCGACCCTGAGGTCAGACCTTCTTCCGGGGCGAGATGACCATGATCATCTGGCGCCCTTCCATCTTCGGCATCTGCTCGACCTGACCCAGTTCTTCGAGGTCGGCCTTGACGCGCTCGAGTTGTCGCAAACCGAATTCCTGGTGCGCCATCTCGCGCCCGCGGAAGCGCAGGGTCACCTTGCACTTGTCGCCTTCTTCCAGGAAACGCTTGAGATTGCGCAACTTGATCTGGTAATCATTCTCGTCGGTGCCAGGGCGGAGCTTGACCTCCTTGATCTGCACCTGCTTCTGCTTCTGTCGGGCTTCGTGGGCCTTCTTCTGTTCCTGATACTTGAACTTGCCGAAATCCATCAGCTTGGCAACCGGAGGGGCTGCCATCGGTGCAATTTCGACCAGATCCAGCCCTGCTTCTTCGGCCATGCCGAGGGCTGCGTTCAGGGACACGATCCCAAGCTGTTCGCCTTCTTCGCCAACCAGCCGGAGTTCGGGCGCGTTGATCTCCCTATTTACGCGCTGCTTNNTCTCCACGAAAACCAAAATCAGACCGAACCGGCTTTCGCTTCAACTTCGCGACGCCAGCGTTCGATCAGCGAATCGAGGGACATCTGGCCAAGATCCTGGCCGCCTCGGGCGCGCACGGCCACCAGGCCCGCTGCTTTTTCCTTGTCGCCGATGACGAGCTGGTAAGGCAGCTTCTGCACGCTATGTTCGCGAATTTTATAGTTAATCTTCTCGTTGCGCAAATCAGCATCGACACGAAAACCCGCTTTTTTCAGCCTCGCGACCACCTCGGCAGCATAGTCGGCCTGTCCTTCGGAGATATTCATCACCACCGCATGCTGCGGCGCCAGCCACATCGGCATCGCACCGGCGTAATGCTCGATCAGGATGCCGGTGAAGCGCTCGAGCGAGCCGAACAGCGCGCGATGCAGCATCACCGGGCGCTTGCGCGCGTTGTCCTCGGCCACATACGAAATGTCGAAGCGCTCGGGCAGGTTCATGTCGACCTGCAGGGTGCCGCACTGCCAGTCCCGACCGATGGTGTCGCGCAGCACGAACTCCAGCTTGGGGCCATAGAACGCGCCCTCGCCCGGGAAGAGCTCGTACTGCATGCCCATGTGTTCGAGCGCCGAGGCCAGCGCGCCTTCGAGCTTGTCCCAGGTCGCGTCGGTGCCGATGCGATTCTCGGGCCGCGTCGACAACTTGATGCGCACGTTGTCGAAGCCGAAGTCCTTGTAGATGTCGAGGATCAGGCGCACGACGTCCTTGCACTCCTGCTCCATCTGCTCTTCGGTGCAGAAGATGTGCGCATCGTCCTGGGTGAAGTGGCGCACGCGCAGCAGGCCGTGCAGCGCCCCCGACGGCTCGTAGCGGTGCACCTTGCCGAACTCGGCCATGCGCAGCGGCAGGTCGCGGTAGCTCTTGAGGCCCTGGGCGAACATCGACACCGCGCCGGGGCAGTTCATCGGCTTGAGCGCGAACACTCGATCGTCTTCGGTGGTGGTGGTGAACATGTTCTGGCGATAGTTCTGCCAGTGACCGGAGGTCTCCCACAGTCCGCGATCCATGACGTCCGGCGTATTGACCTCGACGTAGCCCGCGTCTTCCTGGCGATCGCGCATGTAGCCGATCAGGGTGTTGAACAATCGCCACCCTTTCGGATGCCAGAACACGGCGCCCGGCGCCTCGTCCTGGAAATGGAAGAAGTCGAGCTGCTGACCCAGCTTGCGATGGTCGCGCTTCTCGGCCTCCTCGATCATGTGCAGATAAGCGTCGAGCTCGTCCTTCTTTGCCCAGGCGGTACCGTAGATGCGCTGCAGCATCTCGTTCTTCGAGTCGCCGCGCCAGTAGGCGCCCGCCAGCTTCATCAGTTTGAAGACCTTGAGCTTGCCCGTCGAGGGCACGTGCGGGCCACGGCAAAGGTCGATGAAGTCGCCCTGGCGGTACAGCGACACATCTTCGCCCGCCGGGATCGAGGCGATGATCTCGGCCTTGTAGTGCTCGCCGATACCCTTGAAGAAATCCACCGCCTTGTCGCGCGGCCAGACCTCACGCTGCACAGAAATCTCGCGCCTGGCGATCTCGCCCATGCGCGTCTCGATTGCGGCAAGGTCCTCAGGCGTGAACGGACGCTTGTACGAGAAGTCGTAATAAAAGCCGTTCTCGATGACCGGGCCGATCGTCACCTGCGCATCCGGAAACAGCTCCTTGACCGCATGTGCGAGCAGGTGCGCCGTCGAGTGACGAATGATCTCGAGCCCCTCCGGCGCTTTGTCGGTGACGATCGCGAGCTCGACATCGGTCTCGAGGCGATGCGACACATCGACAAGACGCCCGGCCACGCGCCCGGCGAGCGCTGCCTTCGCGAGCCCGGCGCCGATGGATGCGGCGACCTCGGCGACGGTCACGGGATGATCGAAGCTGCGTACGGAACCGTCAGGGAGCGTGATGTTGGGCATGACTTGGGCCTCGAGCTGGTTTCCGCCCCGAGCGCATCGCACCCGACGACGGAACATGAAAAGCAATCCTGAAAACGTGTAGCTGAAAAACGTGGACGAAAAAAAAGCGCGGTCGAAGCGCGCTTTTTTCTCTAGCAGACAAGCGGAGACGACCTGTTCAGTTTCCGGCCTCGGTAGTAGTTCGGAACATGAGTTTTCGACTCCAGTAAATCTGGTAGGCGCGATTGGATTCGAACCAACGACCCCCACCATGTCAAGGTGGTGCTCTAACCAACTGAGCTACGCGCCTGCTGAAGCCCCGCATTATAGGCACTGCAAAAAACTTGTCAAAGATTTTTTGCAGTGCGGCGGGTTTTATTTATTTTTTGAGTCGGGCGACGACGAACAGGATCACGAACGCGCCGACCACGGCACCGATGAAGCCCGCGCCCTCGCCTGCATGGTAGATGCCCAGCGCCTGTCCGCCGTAGGTGGCCACGAGCGAGCCCGCGATACCGACCAGCGAGGTCATGATCAGCCCCAGCCCGTCCTTGCCCGGGTGCAGCAGACGTGCGACCAGGCCGACGATCAATCCGATGAGAATGGTGTAGATGATGCCCATTTGAAGCTCCTGTATTGAATATGTGTCACGCGTTTCCGGGCGCAGGCTCGTCTGGCCAGGCCTCGAGAAACGCTTTCCAGTGCGGCGCGTCGAGTCGGCCGAGCGACTCGCGCACCACCTGGATCTCCGCCGCCCAGGCAGCCGCATCGAGGTGCCCGCGCATGCGTTCGAAGCGCAGGTATACCAGATAAGTATTAACTACGTCAGTCTCGCAGTAGTCCCGAATCTCCGCGATGCGCCCGTCCTGCCAGGCCTGCCACACGGCCGAGCCATCCATGCCGAGCTTGCCCGGATAACCCATCAGCTTGGCCAGATCGTCGAGCGGCGCGTTGGCACGCGGCTGGTACATCGCCAGCAAGTCCATCAGATCGAGATGACGGTTGTGGTAGCGGCTGATGTAGTTGTTCCACTTGAAGTCGCGCGAGTCGTGATAGTCGCCCTCACCCTGATCCCAGTAGCGCGCGGCCGACACGCCCTGCAGCATGCCGCGATAGTGCAGCACGGGCAGATCGAAGCCGCCGCCGTTCCACGACACGATCTGCGGCGTGTAGCGCTCGATGCCATCAAAGAACCGCTGGATGATTTCACCCTCGCCCGCATCGGGTTCGGAGAGCGAAAACACTCGAAAGTGCTGCGCGTCGCGCAACACGCAGGAGATCGTCACGACGCGCTGCAGGTGGTGGGGCAGAAAGTCGTTGCCATGGGAGGCACGGCGCTGCTGAAACGCCCACTCCGCGACCTCGTAATCGGAAAGCTCGGCAGGCAGGTCTTCCAGCGTGCGAATGCCCGCCACGTCCGGAATGGTCTCGATGTCGAAGACGAGCACCGCCATTATTTGCGCACCCAGGCGCCGGATTTCTGCACCCACCAGCCCGGCTGGGCACGATCGATCCAGCGCTGCGCGAAGGTGCGGCGCACATCGGACTCCCACTCAGGGTGTCCGTTGGCACGGGCGATTTCGCGGTAGAGCGCCGCGCGATCGGCGTTCTCGGCCGCGATCAGGCCGTTGACCTGCCCGCGCTGCGCAAGCGGGACGCTGCCGGCGTCACGGAGCGCCACGCTGCCATCGGCAGCCAGCCCGACCGCGCCCGACGCGTAAAGAGGCGCGAGGCGCGCATGACGCTGCTGCATCGACTGCTTGAGCGTGGCGATCGCAGGTGTGTTGACCTCGAGATTGCCCTGGGCCTGGACGGCACCGCCCAGCAACAGGCCAAACAGCACGACCGCGAACCAGCGCGTGAATGAGGAGGCCACTTTCATTTCGTCTCTCCCTGGGCGTCAGCCGCTGCGGGTGCCGCGGGGGCATCGGGGGCAGCGTCACGCAGCTGCCACACCTCGTCGATGATGCGATCGGCCGCCTTCTCGGCCGCAGCGGCTGGAAAGTAGATGTTGATGGTCACACAGGCCGTCACCGACACGGCGAGGGCTGAAACCAGCAAAAAGCGTGATGCAGCATTCATGTCTTCATCCTCAGGGGTCGCGTGCTCAACGCAACTCGGGCGAGACGTTCTCGGCAATCACACGCTGCAGGCGATCGACCAGCTCGTCCCAATCCACACGTCGATTGTAGCCGATGACATCGAGCGCCGGGACGCCGCCCCCGCGCACGATCGGGAAGCCCCCATCGGCGCGGCGCGCACCTTCGATGCCATCCATCATGCATACGCCGTCGCGTAACGCGCAGCGCAGGCCGACTTCGCGGTAGCCGAAGCTCTCGAACAGGCCGAGCAACCCGCGCTGCAGCGCCGCCACCGCGCCCGCTCCGCCCAGCGCCGAGATGTTCTGCACTGCACGCTGGCTGATGCGGCGCGGATATTGCCCCGCGCTGCTCGCAATCCGCGCGTCGAAAGCAACAGGCTGCCAGCGCGCAAGCTCCAGCCCGCGCAGATCCGCATCGACGAAGCCGCTCATGCTGCCGAAACTGAAGGTCTCCGTCAGCTGTGCAAGATCGATGTGGCGCGCCTCGATATCGGCGCTCAGATGCGAAGCCACGCCGAAGGGCTCGAGCACGCGCAGGCCGGTCGCTTGCAGGTAACCGTCGAACACCGATATGACGAGCGCGCCTTCGAGTTCGATTGCGCCCGGACTCGCACGCACCCCCGGCAACGCAGCCGAAAGCACCCCTGTCATGACAGGGAGATCCAGCGCCTCGGTGAGCGCACGCATCGACACCGGCTCGACCACCACACCACCCCGCCCTTCCCAATGCCCCGCCTCACGCGCGAGCACCAGATCCTCGATGACGACGGCCCCGTCGAGCAGCGGGACCACCGTCCGTGCGAATGCCACGCGCTCGGCCTCGATGCGCGCGTCGAGCTCGAACGCGCCGAGGGTGAGCTTCTCCCAGCGCCCACCCTCGGCGCGCACGCGCATGCGCGTGGGCCGGCTGCGCGACCAGGCGGCCTCGCCTGCAAGCGGCCCCAGCGCGAGACCCGCGCCCCCCGCCGCACCGCGCAGCCCGAAACCCGCCGCATCGAACGCCACGTCGAGCGCGTGCAACCCACCACCGCGCACTTCCACGGCAGCGCTCACCGAACCCGAAAACACCAGCCGATCGACCTGCGCCGGCAGCACCAGCGGCGCGATCCAGCGCGGCCCCGCTACAGCCAGATCGACGCCGTCGAAGCGCACGAGCAGCCGCTCGGCACGCCCCGCGTTCAAGTCGAAGCTTCCGCTTGCGCTCACTTCGCGCACCCCGTCGAGCCGTGCAGTGGCGCGCCGGACCTCGAGCCGCCCGGCTGCGAAAACACCGGAAGCCTGCAGCGCGGGCCCGGCCTCGAGGTAGAGAGGATGCACATACGCCGCACCCGCGTCCCAGCGCGCGTCGGCCTGCCACTGCCAGCCGCCATCGCGCCGGCTTGCCTCGGCGTTCAGCACAAGGCCGAGCGCCTCTCCTGCAAGCAGCCCGTCGGCCGAGCCGAAAGCCCCTTCTGAAAGCGTCGCCGACAGCTTTGCACTCGCGGCTTCAGGGCTCCAGATCAGCTGCCCATCGAGCAGGCCGTCGGGATCGAGCGCATCGAACTGCACGAGCCCGCCCTCCCACAACAGGCTGGCTACCCGACGGAGGTCGCGCACGGCGAGCCGGGTCGCGTGGAGTCGGACATCACCGCCGCCGGCGAGGACGACCTCGATGCGCCCGCCGCCATCGAAACCCGCTGCGGCGCGCGCCGCACCCGTGCCGAGATCGACCTCGAGCGCCATGGTCAGCGGCAAGCCTTTACCCGCGAAAGCGACCCGGCCATCGCTGCAATGAAAGACGCTCGCCTCGAGACGAGCGCGGGCGCAGCGCAAGGCGAGCCTGCTCCACGAACGGCCGCCGAGCCGCAGCGCATCGGCCGCAAGCAGCGCCCCGCCGCCATGCTCGAAGCGCACCTGCACGCCGCGCGCACTGATCGACGGATTCGAGATCGAGCCGATCGTCAATGCCAAGCGCTGAACGCCCCACGTCCCGCCTGCCCACAAGGCTGACAGCAGCAGCCCGAGCACCAGCCACACCATCGGGCGCGCCCCGCGCGGCCGGCGCGAAGCGTGCTCAGGCCGGGAAGACACCCGTCGACAGGTAGCGGTCGCCACGGTCGCAGACGATGGAGACGATCACCGCGTTCTCCACCTGCGCGGCGATGCGCAGCGCAACATGCATCGCGCCACCGGAAGAGATGCCCGCGAAGATGCCCTCCTCGCGCGCCAGACGCCGCGTCATGTCCTCGGCCTCGGCCTGGCTGACCGGCTCGACCCGGTCCACCCTGGGGCGCTCGAAGATCTTGGGCAGATAGGCCTCGGGCCACTTGCGGATGCCGGGGATCTGCGAGCCGGGTTCGGGCTCGCAGCCGACGATGCAGATGTCCGGGCGCTTCTCCTTGAGGAAGCGCGAGGTCCCCATGATCGTTCCGGTCGTGCCCATGGAGCTGACGAAGTGGGTGATCCGCCCGCCCGTCTGCGCCCAGATCTCGGCCCCCGTACCCTCGTAATGCGCGAGCGGATTATCCAGGTTGGCGAACTGGTCGAGGATGATGCCCCTGCCTTCGTCACGCATCTTCTCGGCGACGTCCCGCGCCATTTCCATGCCGCCGGTTGGGGGCACCAGGATCAGCTCCGCGCCGAACGCACGCATGGTCTGGCGGCGCTCGACGCTCTGGTTTTCCGGCATCACCAAAATCATGCGATAGCCGCGCATCGCGGCCGCCATCGCGAGCGCGATGCCGGTATTGCCGCTGGTCGCCTCGATCAGCGTATCGCCCGGCTTGATCTCTCCACGCGCCTCGGCCCGCATCACCATCGACAGCGCGGGCCTGTCCTTCACCGAACCTGCCGGGTTGTTGCCCTCGAGCTTGGCGAGAATCACGTTGTTGTGGCCGGCGTTGATGCGCTTGAGGCGTACCAGCGGCGTTTGTCCGACGTAGTCTTCGAGCGTCCTGAATTCCATGTGTGTCCCGATGTTGGCTTGTTGCGGAGCGTGACGATGCGCGCGGCGCCGAGCAGACCGCGCTCGCGCGCAGCCGGAACTGCGCTCACGGAGCCAGATCGAACTCTTCGGTGCGGCGCGGAGGATAGGTTTCCCAGCCGCCACAGGCTGGACAGCGCCAGTGGAACTGTCGTGCCTTGAAGCCGCAGGCATCGCAGCGATAGCGCGCCACACGACGCGTATGGCCGTGGATGAGCTGCTTGACGAGCTCGACGTCACTGCGCTGCTCGGGCGGCGCGGCAAGCGCCGCGGCCTCGAGCAACTTGTCCAGACCGAGCAGGGTCGGGTTGCGGCGCAACTCCTCGCGCACGAGATCATAGGCGGCCTTCGGCCCCTCGCGCTCGAGCTCCCAGTGGAAGACCTCGTCGAGCAGGTCGAGCGAGGCATGCGCTTCGAGCCAGGCGCGCAGCAGCTGGTGGCCCTCGCCCGCCTTGCCCAGCCGCCCGTAGGCTTCCATGATGCGTTCGGCGACGAGGGAGAGATAGACCGGGTCCTGGTTCTCGATGCGCTTCCACGCCTCGAGCGCTTCCGTGTCCCGCCCTTGCGCGACGTGAAAATCGCCCAACAGGATGCTCGCACGCACGCTCTGCCGGTTGACTGCGAACGCCTCGTCGAGATGGCGGCGGGCGTCTTCGTAACGCGAGTTGGCCATCGCGTTCGCGGCGAGTTCGCAATGGAAGTTCGCCATCTCGGTGCGCCACATCACGCTCTCGTGCTCGGGCAGCGCCTGCGCAACCTCGATGGCCTTGGCCCAGTCCTTTTCCTGCTGGTAGATCTCGAGCAGATGGCGCAGAGCCACATCGTTGGCGCGCGTGGCGCGCAGCCTCAGAAACGCAGCCTCGGCACGATCGAGCAGGCCGGCCTTGAGAAAATCCTGCCCCAACTCGCCCAGCGCCTGCAGGCGCTGATCCTCGCTGATGTCCTCGCGATCGACGAGCAGCTGGTGGATGCGGATCGCGCGATCGGTCTCGCCGCGGCGGCGGAACAGGCTACCGAGCGCGAAATGCAGCTCCACCGTCTGCGGGTCGATGCGCACCGCTTCGACGAAGGCATCGATGGCCTTGTCCGGTTGCTCGTTGAGCAGAAAATTGAGTCCGCTCAGATACGAGCGCGGCAGCGCGCGCGACTCCTGCACGACCTGGCGGATGTCTATGCGCGCAGCAAGCCACCCCAGGCCGAAGAAGAGGGGCAGCGCAAGCAGCCACCAAAGCTCGATTTCCATCTTGCGATCAGGGCACCGACGTCTGCGCTTCGCCGCTGACGACGAGCTCGGTCGAGGACTTGCTGCGCTCGGCCAACTCGAGCTGACGGCGCAGGCGGGAGATTTCGCGGCGCTGGCGCACGAGCGATGCGATCGTCGCGGTGACGCCCATCAGGGCGCCGGCGGCAAAGCTCACCAGAATGACGAACACGAGGGGCAACTGCCACTGGCTGCCGAAGAAGAAGTTCAGCGTGACGAGATGATCGTTCTTGATCGCGAACCCGAACAGCAGGAAGAACAGCAGCAGACGGATGAACCAGATGATTGCGCGCATGGCCGGCATTATCCCCGAGCAATGAACAAAAAAGAAGGCGACCGCAGTCGCCCTCCATTATTGCCTGTAAAACCGATCGCCGCGCGGTCAATTGCCGCTGAGATCCACTCTTTCGCGCAATTCCTTGCCCGCCTTGAAATGCGGAACGTATTTTTCCGGCACGTGCACCTTGTCGCCGGATTTTGGATTGCGCCCCGTACGGGGTGGACGATAGTTCAGCGCAAAGCTACCAAACCCGCGGATCTCGATGCGGTCACCGCGCGCGAGCGCGTCGGTCATCGCATCGAGAATCATCTTGACCGCGTAATCGGCGTCCTTTGCGACCAGCTGCGGAAAACGTTCCGCCAGCTGGGCGATCAGCTCCGATTTGGTCATGATCGGTCAGATTACTGCTTCTGCTCGTTCAGCTTGGCCTTGAGCAGGGCACCCAGGTTGGTCGTGCCGGTGGCAGCCGAGCTTTCCGAGGCGAACTTGCTCATGACTTCCGACTGCTCGACCTGATCCTTGGCGCGGATCGACAGGCTGATCGAACGGGTCTTGCGATCGACGTTGATCACCAGCGCCTCGACCTCGTCACCTTCCTTGAGCATGGTGGTCAGGTCGTCGACGCGATGAGCGGCAGCCTCGGAGGCACGCAGGTAGGCTTCGACGTCGTCACCCAGCGCGATCACCGCACCGCGGGCCTCGACCGACTTCACGGTGCCTTTCACGAGGCTGTTCTTCTCGTGGGTGGCAATGAAGTTGGTGTAGGGGTCGCCCTCGAGCTGCTTGATGCCGAGCGAGATACGCTCGCGCTCGACGTCGATCGCCAGCACCACGGCCTCGACCTCGTCGCCCTTCTTGAACTTGCGCACGGCGTCTTCGCCGGTCTCGCTCCAGGACAGGTCGGACAGGTGCACCAGACCGTCGATGCCGCCTTCCAGGCCGATGAACACGCCGAAGTCGGTGATCGACTTGATCTGGCCGCGGACCTTGTCGCCCTTCTTGTGGTTGATGGCGAAATCGTCCCACGGATTGGACATGCACTGCTTCATGCCCAGCGAGATGCGGCGACGGTCTTCGTCGATCTCGAGGATCATGACCTCGACCTCGTCGCCCAGCTGGACAACTTTGGTCGGGTGGATGTTCTTGTTGGTCCAGTCCATCTCGGACACGTGCACCAGGCCCTCGATACCCTGCTCGACCTCGACGAACGCGCCGTAGTCGGTGATGTTGGTGACCTTGCCGAACAGGCGGGTGCCCTGCGGGTAACGACGCGAGATGCCCACCCACGGATCTTCGCCGAGCTGCTTGAGGCCGAGCGAGACGCGGTTCTTTTCCTGGTCGAACTTGAGCACCTTGGCTTCGATCTCGTCACCGACCGACAGCACTTCGGACGGGTGACGGACGCGGCGCCAGGCCAGGTCGGTGATGTGCAGCAGGCCATCGATGCCACCGAGGTCGACGAACGCGCCGTAGTCGGTGATGTTCTTGACGATACCCTTGATGACGGTGCCTTCCTTGAGGGTGGAGAGCAGCTTCTCGCGCTCTTCGCCCATCGACTCTTCCAGCACGGCGCGACGCGACACGACGACGTTGTTGCGCTTGCGGTCGAGCTTGATGACCTTGAATTCGAATTCCTTGCCTTCGTACGGCGTGGTGTCCTTGACCGGACGCATGTCGACCAGCGAGCCCGGCAGGAAGGCGCGGATGCTGTTGGTCATGACGGTCAGGCCACCCTTGACGCGGCCGCTGATGACGCCCTTGACCAGGGTGCCTTCGTTGAGCGCCTTCTCGAGATCGTTCCAGGCGGCGATGCGCTTGGCCTTGTCTCGCGACAGGCGGGTTTCGCCGTAGCCGTCTTCAAGGGCGTCGATCGCGACGTGGACGAAATCACCGACGTTGGCCTCGAGCTCGCCGCGGTCGTTGCGGAACTCCTCGATGGGCACGTAGCTTTCGGACTTCAGGCCGGCGTTGACGACGACGAAGTTCTGGTCGATGCGCACGACTTCGGCGGTGATGACTTCACCGGTGCGCATTTCCTGGAGGGCAAGGCTTTCCTCGAAGAGATCGGCAAAGCTTTCTTCGAAGGAGGGGGTGGCGTTGGACATAGATGGAAAAATTCCGGTGCCGCCGTGGGACGGCAAACAAGGTAGGTTCAAGAAAAAAAGCGCCGGAGCCCACGCTCCCGCGCGATTGCGTTCAACCGGAGAACTTCCCACCCTTCTCGACGAGATCGAGCACGAAAGCCACGGCCTGCTCGACGTTCCGTTCGGTGGTGTCGAGCAGCGCCGCATCCGGCAGCTTCATCAGGGGCGCCACGGGGCGGGCGGCGTCTCGCGCATCCCGTTCCCGGAGGTCCTTCAGAAGGCTTTGCATGTTAGCAGCCAAACCCTTTTCGATCAACTGCTTATAGCGCCGTTCGGCACGTGCCTCGGCCGAGGCGGTGAGGAACACCTTGACCTCGGCGTCGGGGAAGATCACCGAGCCCATGTCGCGCCCCTCGGCGACCAGCCCGGGCGCTGCCCGATAGTCGCGCTGACGGTCGAACAGGGCACTGCGCACCGCCGGCAACACCGCCACCCTGGAGGCACCCACCGAGCACGCCTCGGAGCGGATCTCGTCGGTCACGTCGCGCGCGTCGCCCTCGCCGAGCAGCACGCGCGCACCCTCGAAGCGCGCCGGAAGCGCGCCCGCCAGCGCAGCCACGCCGGCCTCGTCGTCCAGCGCCACGCCCGCGCGCATCGCAGCGAGCGCGGTCAGGCGGTAGAGCGATCCGCTGTCCAGGTAATGCCAGCCCAGGGCCTCGGCCACGCGCGCGGCCACCGTCCCCTTGCCCGAAGCCGAGGGACCGTCGATGGCCAGCACCGGCACCGGCCTGGCGACCTGGGCGAAGGCCTCGAAATAGCCCGGGAAGGTCTTGTTGACACATTTCGGGTCGTTGATGCGCACCCGACAGCCGCCGAGGCTGACGAGCGAGAAGCACATCGCCATGCGATGGTCGTCGTAGGTGTCGATCGCCGCCGGACGAAGCCTCTGCGCAGGCGCGACCACCAGGTAGTCGGCGCCCTCCTCCACTTCGGCGCCCACCTTGCGCAGCTCGGTCGCCATCGCCGCGATGCGGTCGGTCTCCTTGACCCGCCAGCTCGCGATGTTGCGCAGCCGGCACGGCCCGTCGGCGAACAGCGCGGCCACCGCCAGCGTCATCGCCGCATCGGGGATGTGGTTGAGGTCGAGATCGAAAGCCTTCAGCGCCCCGCCTGCGGGCCCCGCGGCCTCGATCCAGTTGTCGCCCATCGTGATGCGCGCACCGAGTTGCTCGAGCGCCTCGGCGAAGCGCACGTCACCCTGGATGCTGCTCCGGCCGACGCCCTCCACCCGCACCGGCCCGCCGCCGATCGCCCCAGCGGCGAGGAAGTACGACGCCGACGAAGCATCGCCCTCGACGAACACCGTGCCCGGGCTGCGGTAGCGCGCGCCGCCGGGCACGACGAAGCGCGCCCAGCCGTGCTGCTCGACCTGCACGCCGAAGCGCGCCATCAGCTCCAGGGTGATGCGGATGTAGGGCTTGGAGATGAGCTCGCCGATGACCTCGACGGTAGTCTCGACACCGGTCAGCGGCAGCGCCATCAGGAGCGCGGTGAGGAACTGGCTGGAGACATCGCCGCGCACGCGCACCACGCCGCCGGGGCGGATGGTCGCCGGTTTCAGGTGCAGCGGCGGGTAGCCCTCGTTGGCGGTGCAGGCGATGTCGGCGCCGAGCTGGCGCAGCGCATCGACCAGATCGCCGATCGGACGCTCGTGCATGCGCGCCACACCCGACAGACGGTATTCGCCACCCGACAGCGCAAGCGCCGCCGTGAGCGGGCGGAAGGCGGTACCCGCGTTGCCGAGGAAGAGGTCCGCGCTCTTGACCGGGAACGGGCCGCCCACGCCGCGTACGCGATAGTCGAGGCCCTCGCCCTCGCGCACCCAGGTCACGCCGAGCGCGCGCAGCGCCTCGAGCATGCGCTCGACGTCGTCGGACATGAGCAGATCGCGGATGTCGGTCTCGCCTTCGGCAAGCGCGGCGAGCAACAGCACGCGGTTCGAGATGCTCTTCGAGCCGGGCAGACGGACCGCACCGGCAGCGCCCAGCATCGGGGGCAGATCGAGAAATTCCATCATGGCCTCAAGAAGCGTGTCCCGCCGCGCAGGACAAGAAAAACTGCGGCGCCGGCGCAACCGCCATTCCGGCCAGCCGGCACACCGCGAACACGGAAGGCGCTACTCGGCGGTGCGCACCGGCAGGCCCTCGGCCCAGGCGTTGCGTGCGCGCCGCGCGCGCTCGAACACCGCCTCGAGCCCGTCGCCGTCGCCCTTGACCAGCATCATGCGCAGGCGCGCGAGTTCGGCGAGATAGGCGTCGAGCTCTTCGAGCAAGGCGACCCGGTTGGCGACGCAGATGTCGCGCCACATCTCGGGGTGACTGCCGGCGATGCGGGTGAAGTCGCGAAAACCGCTCGCCGCATGCGAGAACAGCAGCGGCGCATTGCTGCGCCCGGCCAGATCATCCACCAGTCCAAAAGCGAGCAGGTGCGGCAGATGGCTGACGGCGGCGAACACGCGGTCGTGCTCCTGCGGCGTCATGCCGACCACCACCGCACCGCAGGCTTCCCAAGCGGCGCGAACCTTCTCCACCGATTCGCGCCGGCTCTCGGGCAGCGGCGTCAGCACCACCTTGCGCCCGATGTAGAGCTCGGCAAAGGCCGCCTCCACGCCGCTCTTTTCGGCGCCGGCAATCGGGTGTGCCGGGACCACGTCGGGCAGCACGGCACCGAAGTGGCGATGCACGGCGTCGACCACGTCGCGCTTGGTGCTGCCGGCATCGGTGACGATGGTGCCCGGCTTCAGGTGCGGCGCCATCGCCGTCATGATCGCGTCCATCTGTCCGACCGGCGCCGCCAGCAAGACCAGATCGGCGCCATCGAGCGCGCTCGCCCAGTCGTCCGCGATCTCGTCGATCACGCCGAGCGCGCGCGCGCGCTCGAGCGGCTCACGACGGCGACCGATGCCGACGACGCGTCCGACCGCCTGCGCGCGGCGCAGCGCGAGCGCGAAGGAGCCACCGATGAGGCCGACGCCACAGACTACGAGTTTGCCGATCAAGGGCATGCGCAGCTCCCGATCAGGCCAGCGCCTGCTCGAGCGCGGCGATGAAGCGCGCGTTCTCTTCAGGCAGGCCGATCGACACGCGCAGCCAGTGCGGCATGCCGTAAGCCGCGATCGGACGCACGATCACGCCTTGACGCAGCAGCGCCTGATTCACGCCCACCGCGTCGCCCACCTTGAAGGTGAGGAAATTGCCGCAGGACGGAATCCACTCCAGCCCCATCGCGGCGAACGCGGCGGTCAGCTGCGTCATGCCGCGCTGGTTGATCTCGGCGCTGCGCGCAATGAACTCCTCGTCCCCCAGCGCCGCCTCGGCTGCGGCCAGCCCCACCGAGGACACGTTGAAGGGCTGGCGCACCCGGTTCATCAGATCGGCCACCCCGGGATCGGCCACGCCGTATCCGACGCGCAAGCCGGCCAGACCATAGGCCTTGGAGAAGGTGCGCGACACGAGCAGATTCGGGAAGCGCGCCAGCCACGCGATCGAGTCGTAACGCTGCGCGGGGGCGAGATATTCGGTGTAGGCCTCGTCGAGCACGACCAGCACATGGTGCGGCACCTTGCCGAGGAAAGCCTCGAGCTCGGCGCCGCCGAGGAAGGTGCCGGTCGGGTTGTTGGGGTTCGCGATGAAGACGACACGCGTCTCGGGCCGGATCGCGGCGGCCATCGCATCGAGATCGTGACCGAAGTTCTTCGCCGCCACCTCGATGCCGGTGGCGCCGCGCGCGTTGGTCGCCAGCGGGTAGACAGCGAAGGCATGGCGGGAATAGACCGCCGACAGGCCCGGGGCGAGGAAGGCCTGCGAGACGAGCTCCAGGATGTCGTTCGAGCCGTTGCCGACCACGAGCTGCTCGGGCTGCACGCCCAGCTTCCGGCAGAGCGCCTTCTTGAGCGCGAAGGCGCCCCCGTCCGGGTAGCGCGAGACGTCGCCGACCGCGGCCATCGCCGCCTCGCGCGCCTTGGGACTCATTCCGAGCGGGTTCTCGTTCGAGGCGAGCTTGACGATGTTCGCTTCGGCGATCCCCATCTCGCGAGCAAGCTCCGAGATGGGCTTGCCCGGCTGGTAGGCCATGATCGCGCGGACATAATCGGGGGCTAGGCTGGCAACGCTCATTGTCTTCTCCTGCTGAGGGCCGCGCGAGCATTCGCGCGGCGGGTATGGATCAGTTTTGAAGCGGCCGCGGTGGCGGCTGCGATCGGCGACGGGGTGGCCGCCGCAGCTTCAGATCGCCGCGACCGGGTAGGAGCCGATGATCTTCACGAAGGCCGCGCGCTGGTTGAGCTCGTCGAGCGCAGCGCCAACGGCTGCGTCCTCGCGATGGCCTTTGATGTCGGCATAGAACACGTACTCCCACAGGCCGGAGCGCGCCGGGCGAGACTGCAGCTTGGTGAGGTCGACACCGTGGCGCGCCAGTGGCTCGAGCAGGCCATGGATGGCGCCCGGACGGTTGGGCGTGGAGAACACCAGCGAGGTGCGGTCCTGACCCGAGGGGCCGGCGTCGTGATCGGCGATGACCAGAAAGCGGGTGGTGTTGTTGGGGTCGTCCTCGATATTGGGCGCGAGGATGTTGAGATCGTAAAGCTGGGCTGCGGCCTCGCCGGCGATGGCGCAGGATTCCGGGTCTTCGGAGGCCATCCGCGCCGCCTCGGCGTTGCTCGCCACCGGAATGCGCGGCAGGTGCGGCAGGTTGCGGTTGAGCCACTCGTGGCACTGCGCCAGCGACTGCGAGTGCGAGTAGATGCGCCGCGCGGCGCCGATGCCCTCGGCGCGCGACATCAACTGCTGGTGGATACGCAGGCGCACCTCGCCGCAGACCTTGAGCGGATTGGCCAGCAGCAGGTCGAGCGTGCCGCCGACGGCGCCCTCGGTGGAGTTCTCCACCGGCACCACGCCGTAATCGGCGTTGCCGGCCTCGACCGCGCGGAAGACGTCATCGATCGCCGCCATCGGCAGGAAGTTGGGCGCCGAGCCGAAGTGCTTGCGGCTGGCGCTCTCGGAGAAGGTGCCGGCGGGGCCGAGGTAGGCCACGCGCAGCGGCTGCTCGAGGCCGAGGCAGGCCGACATCACCTCGCGGAAGATGGTCTTCACCGCGTCCGCCGACAACGGGCCGGGATTGAGCTCGGCCAGGCGGCGCAGCACCTGCGCCTCGCGCTCGGGGCGGTAGTACATCACCCCGCGCTTGATCTCGCCCACGCGCTGCGCGCAGCGCGCGCGCTCGGCCAGGCGGGCGAGGATTTCTTCGTCGATACGGTCGATTTCGTTGCGCAGTTTAAGCAGTTCGTCGCTCATGCTCGGCCCGTGGCCCCTCCGGCTTGTGTCCTGATGTTGTCCCGTCTTTCCGTGCCGCCTTGCCCTGCCCTGCGCGATCTCAGCCGCGGCGGGCGGCGAAGTCGCGCATGAAGTCGACCAGCGCAGCGACGCCCGCGAGCGGCATCGCGTTGTAGATCGACGCGCGCATGCCGCCGACCGACTTGTGGCCCTTCAGCTGCACCAGCCCGGCGGCCCTCGACTCGGCGAGGAAGGCCTCGTTGAGCGCCTCGTCCTTGAGGAAGAAAGGCACGTTCATGCGCGAGCGGCAGGCACGCTCGATACGATTCTCGTAGAAATCGCTGGCGTCGAGGAAGTCGTAAAGCAGCTTCGCCTTGGCGACGTTCTGCGCCTCGATGGCGGCGACGCCGCCCTGGCGCTTGAGCCACTGGAAGACCAGGCCGGCGATGTAGATGCCGTAGGTGGGCGGCGTGTTGTACATCGAGCCGTTATCGGACACGGTCTTGAAGTCGAAGGCGGTCGGGCAATGCGGCATCGCGTGGCCGAGCAGGTCCTCGCGCACGATCACGATGGTCAGGCCCGCCGGGCCGATGTTCTTCTGCGCGCCGCCGAAGATCAGGCCGTATTTCGACACGTCGATCGCACGCGACAGGATGTGCGAGGACATGTCGGCCACCACCGGTACCTCGGCGCGGCTGATCTGGGCGAGGTCGGGCTCGAAGGGGTACTCGAGGCCGCCGATGGTCTCGTTCGTGCAGGTGAACACGTAGGCGGGGTCGGCCGACAGCCTCCACTCCGCCATCGGCGGCACGGTCGTGAAGCCGCCCGCCTCGGACGAGGCGGCGATGTTCACCTCGGCATACTTGCGCGCCTCCTTCTGCGACTTCTGCGACCACGAGCCGGTGACCACGTAGTCGGCCACGCGCCTGTTGCCGATCAGGTTCATCGGGATGATCGCGTTCTCGGCGATCGCCCCGCCCTGAATGAAGAGGATGCGGTAGTTGGCCGGCACCGCGAGCAGCTCGCGCAGGTCGGCTTCGGCCTGAGCGGCGATCGCGGTGAATTCCTTGCCGCGGTGGCTCATCTCCATGACGCCCATGCCGCAGCCGTGCCAGTCGAGCATCTCGTCGGCGGCCTGGCGCAGCACTTCTTCGGGCAGCGCCGCAGGGCCGGCGCTGAAGTTCCACACGCGGCTCATCAGGCTTCTCCTTCGTCTCCGCCCGCCGGGGCCTCGCCCTCTCCTGGCGCGGGGGAGGCAGCCGCGTCAGCGCCGGCCTCCTCGGCACCTTCGGCACCCTCACCATTCGCGCGCATGCTCTCGTCCGACTCCGACTCGGCGACCTTCTCGACACTGGCAAGGAAGGTGCCCTCGTCAAGGTTGATCAGGGTCACGCCCTGCGTCGAGCGTCCCATCTCGCGGATGCTCTCGACGCTGGTACGGATCAGCACGCCGCCGGTGGAGATCAGCATGATCTCGTCGCTCGGCTCGACCAGCACCGCGGCCACCAGCTTGCCGTTACGGTCGCTGGTCTGGATTGCGATCATGCCCTTGGTGCCGCGGCCGTGACGGGTGTATTCGGCGACCGGGGTGCGCTTGCCGTAACCGTTCTCGGTCGCGGTCAGCACCGACTGCGACTCGTCCTTTGCCACCAGCATGGCGATCACCGCCTGGCCATCTTCCAGCATCATGCCGCGCACGCCACGCGCCTCGCGGCCCATCGGGCGCACGTCGGTCTCGGCGAAGCGCACCGCCTTGCCAGCGTCGGAGAACAGCATCACGTCGGACTGGCCGTCGGTGATGGCGACACCGATCAGGTGGTCGCCGTCGTCCAGGTTGACCGCGATGATGCCGGCCTTGCGCGGGTTGGAGAACGCGGTGAGCGCGGTCTTCTTGACCGTGCCTTCCGAGGTCGCCATGAACACGAAGTGCTCTTCGTCGAATTCCTTGATCGGCAGCACCGCGGTGATCTTCTCGCCCTCGATGAGCGGGAAGAGATTGACGATCGGCTTGCCGCGCGAGTTACGCGTGCCCTCGGGCACCTCGTACACCTTGAGCCAGTAGCAGCGCCCGCGGCTGGAGAAGCACAGCACGGTGTCGTGGGTGTTGGCGACGAAGAGACGGTCGATGAAGTCCTCGTCCTTCATCGAGGTCGCCTGCTTGCCGCGGCCGCCACGGCGCTGGGCGCGGTAGTCGGCGAGCGGCTGGCGCTTGAAGTAGCCGGTGTGCGACAGGGTCACGACCATGTCTTCCGGCGTGATCAGGTCCTCGATGTTGATCTCGGCGGTGTTCATCACCAGCTCGGAGCGACGCGGGTCGCCGAACTGGTTACGCACCGCGCCGAGCTCTTCGACGATGATCGCGGTGATGCGCTCGGGGCGGGCGAGGATGTCGAGCAGGTCGGTGATGACGTCCATGACCTCGCGGTACTCGCCGACGATCTTGTCCTGCTCCAGCCCGGTCAGGCGCTGCAGGCGCAGTTCCAGAATGGCCTGGGCCTGGGTCTCGGACAGGCGGTAGCCCTGCGCCTGCAGGCCATACTGCGGGTCCAGCCCTTCCGGCCGGTAGCTGTCGGCGAGCGCGCGCGACAGCATTTCTTCCACCAGCGCCGAGCGCCACTCGCGCGCCATCAGCTCGCGCTTTGCATCGGCCGGCGTGGGCGCGGCCTTAATCAGCGCGATGATCTCGTCGACGTTGGACAGCGCCACCGCCAGGCCTTCGAGGACGTGGCCGCGGTCGCGCGCCTTCTTCAGCTCGAAGATGGTGCGGCGCGTGACGACCTCGCGGCGGTGCTCGAGGAAGCACACCAGCATCTGCTTGAGGTTCAAGAGGCGCGGCTTGCCGTCGACCAGCGCCACCATGTTCATGCCGAAGCTGTCCTGCAACTGGGTGTGCTTGAACAGCTTGTTGAGCACCACCTCGGGCATCTCGCCGCGCTTGAGCTCGACCACCAGGCGCATGCCGGATTTGTCGGACTCGTCGCGGATCTCGCTGATGCCCTCGATCTTCTTCTCGTTGACCAGCTCGGCCATGCGCTCCTGCAGGGTGCGCTTGTTCACCTGGTAGGGCAGCTCGTCGACGACGATGGCCTGGCGGTCGGTCTTGCCGATCGGCTCGAAGTGGGTGCGCGCGCGCATGATCACGCGCCCGCGGCCGGTGCGGTAGCCCTCGCGCACGCCGGCCAGGCCGTAGATCAGGCCGGCGGTCGGGAAGTCCGGCGCCTGCACGATGTCGATCAGGGTCTCGATGTCGGTGTCGGGGTCTTCGAGCAGCTTCAGGCAGGCGTCGATGACTTCGCCGAGGTTGTGCGGCGGGATGTTGGTCGCCATGCCGACCGCGATGCCGCTCGAACCATTGATCAGCAGGTTCGGGATGCGCGCCGGCATGACCAGCGGCTCTTTCTCCGAGCCGTCGTAGTTGGGGCCGAAGTCGACCGTTTCCTTGTCGATGTCGGCCAGCAGCTCGTGGCCGATGCGCGCCATGCGGATTTCGGTGTAACGCATCGCCGCGGCGTTGTCGCCGTCGACCGAGCCGAAGTTGCCCTGGCCATCGACCAGCATGTAGCGCAGCGAGAAGTCCTGCGCCATGCGCACGATGGTGTCGTACACCGCGGTGTCGCCGTGCGGGTGGTACTTACCGATGACGTCGCCGACGATACGCGCCGACTTCTTGTAGGCACGGTTCCAGTCGTTGGACAGCTCGTGCATCGCGAACAGCACGCGCCGGTGCACCGGCTTGAGACCGTCGCGCGCATCGGGGAGCGCGCGGCCCACGATCACGCTCATCGCGTAATCGAGATAGGAGTGCCGCATCTCCTCTTCGAGGCTGATCGGCAGGGTTTCCTTGGCGAACTGGGTCATGCTTTAAGGCGGGGCGAGCCGCGAAAACCAAAACACGTGATCTTAGCACGCGCGACGACTTCGATCCCGCCGATGCTGCGCCCCACGCGCGCCGCAGCTCGCCCGAGGCGCTCTTGCAGCCCCCCGAACCGGAGCTGCAAATTTTCCGCGGCTCGCCTCTTGAATTTGCGCCGACGAACCCCAGTTGGGCGTCTGTTTCGGATCAACAGGGAGCAATAACGACATGCAGGACCCGAACCAGGCCAGCCAGGACGCTGCCAACCAGAAGGCCGCCGAGGCGCAAGCCGCGAACGCGCAGTCGCCGACCGACACCGACATCGAGGCTACCGCCGCGGCGGCCGCCACCGCAATGGACGACGGCGTCGACAGCATGCCCAGTCTCGAAGAGGCCCTGCGCCAGGCCGAACTGAAAGCCGAAGAGCACCACGACGCCTGGCTGCGCGCCAAGGCCGAGACCGAGAACGTGCGCCGCCGCGCGCAGGAAGACATCGTCAAGGCGGGCAAGTTTGCCGCCGAAAAATTCGCCAGCGCCATGCTGCCGGTGAAGGACAGCCTGGAGGCCGCGCTCGCCACCGAGAACCAGACCGTCGAGAAGCTGCGCGAAGGTGTCGAGCTCACCTTGAAGCAGCTCGTCTCCGCCTTCGAGGGCGCCAGCCTGGCCGAGGAGAACCCGATCGGGCAGAAGTTCGACCCCAACAAGCACCAGGCGATCAGCATGATCGAGGCCGACGCCGAGGCCAACACCGTGGTCAATGTGCTGCAGAAGGGCTACCTGCTCAACGAGCGCGTGATCCGCCCGGCCATGGTGATGGTGTCGAAGGGCAAGAGCCAGTAAGACCGCCCACGAAATTCACGCGGCGCGCTTGAAAGCCGGGCTTGCCGCCCCATATTCGAACCAGACCGGCGCAGCAGCGGCTTGCGCCTCCTGAATACAGACTGAAAAGGAACTCTCATGGGCAAGATCATCGGTATCGACCTCGGCACCACCAACAGCTGCGTTTCCGTGATGGAAGGCGGCAAGCCGAAGGTCATCGAGAACTCCGAAGGCGCGCGCACCACCCCCTCGGTGGTCGCCTACGCCGAAGACGGCGAGATCCTGGTCGGCGCGCCGGCCAAGCGCCAGGCGGTCACCAACGCCAAGAACACCCTGTTCGCGATCAAGCGCCTGATTGGCCGTCGCTTCGAAGAGAAGGAAGTGCAGAAGGACATCGCGATGATGCCCTTCACGATCTCCAAGGCCGACAACGGCGACGCCTGGGTGGAAGTGCGCGGCAAGAAGATCGCGCCGCCGCAGGTTTCCGCCGAGATCCTGCGCAAGATGAAGAAGACCGCCGAGGACTATCTCGGCGAGGAAGTGACCGAGGCGGTGATCACCGTGCCGGCCTACTTCAACGACAGCCAGCGCCAGGCCACCAAGGACGCCGGCCGCATCGCCGGTCTGGAAGTCAAGCGCATCATCAACGNNACGAGCCGACCGCGGCCGCGCTCGCCTTCGGCATGGACAAGAAGCCGGGCGACTCCAAGATCGCCGTGTATGACCTCGGCGGCGGCACCTTCGACATCTCGATCATCGAGATCGCCGACCTCGACGGCGAGCACCAGTTCGAGGTGCTGGCCACCAACGGCGACACCTTCCTGGGTGGCGAGGACTTCGACCAGCGCATCATCGACTACATCGTCACCGAGTTCAAAAAGGAACAGGGCGTCGACCTCAAGAACGACGTGCTCGCGCTGCAGCGCCTGAAGGA
>DITC01000031.1:0-2928 GCA_002422685.1 Thauera sp. UBA6194
TCGCCGATCACGTGGTCGGCCGGCATCACGAGCAGGATCGGGTCGCCCTCCTCCGCGGCCACCAGCGCGGCCAGCGTGAGCGCGGGCGCGGTGTTGCGCCCGACCGGCTCGAGCACGATCTGCGGCGCACGCACGCCGATCTGGCGCAGCTGTTCGGCGATGATGAAGCGGTATTCCTCGTTGGTGATGACCAGCGGGCGCGGATCGACCTCGGCGCCGGCGAAGCCTTTCAGGCGGGTCGCGGTTTCCTGCAGCAGCGAGCGCTCGCCGGTCAGCGGCAGCAGCTGCTTGGGGTAGCTCTCGCGCGAGGCCGGCCACAGGCGGGTGCCCGATCCGCCGGAGAGAATCACGCTCTTGATCGTCATGAGATCGCTGTCCTTGTATGAAGGTCGGTCGGGCAAGACTGAGCGTGCTCAGCCGGCCACGGGAAGGATTTCGTGCACCATGCGCGCCACGCCGTCGCGCCAGTCCGGCAGATGGAGTGCGAAATTCGTGCGCAGGCGGCCAGTGTCGAGGCGCGAATTGAGCGGGCGCGCGGCGGCGCTCGGATAGTCGCTGCTGGCGATTGGGGCGATCTCGCCCACCTTCAGCAGCGCGCCCAGCGTGCGGGCCTGCTCGATGACGAACTGCGCATAGCCGTGCCAACTCGTCTCGCCCTCGGCGACGAGGTGGTAGGTACCGCAGAGCGCGGGCGTGGCGAGGCTGGCGCGGATCGCATGGGCGCTGACATCGGCGATGAGATCGGCGCCGGTGGGTGCGCCGATCTGGTCGGCGATGACGGTCAGGCGCTCGCGCTCGGCGGCCAGGCGCAGCATGGTGCGCGCGAAGTTGCCGCCGCGTGCGGCATACACCCACGAGGTGCGAAAGATCAGGTGTCGGCAGCCGCGCGCGCGGATCGCCTCCTCGCCGGCGAGCTTGCTGCGGCCGTACTCCGAGAGTGGTGCGGTGGGCGAGTCCTCGCGCCAGGGGCGCGTGCCGCTGCCATCGAACACGTAGTCGGTCGAGTAATGCACCAGCAGCGCGTCGAGCCGAGCCGCCTCCGTGGCGAGCACGCCCACGGCCTCGGCGTTGATGCGGTGGGCGCGCGCGACGTCGGTCTCCGCCTTGTCAACCGCGGTGTAGGCGGCGGCGTTGACGATGACGTCGGGTGCGGCCTTGCGCACCGTGTGCGCGAGTGCGTCGAGTGTCTCGAGGTCGCCGCGCAACCCGTCGGCGCCCTCGCGGTCGAGCCCCACCACATGGCCGAGCGGCGCCAGCGCACGCTGCAGTTCCCAGCCGACCTGACCATTCTTTCCGAGCAGCAGAATCTTCATGGCCGCGCCTCGCGTGCGCCGTAGTTGTGGTTCAGCCAGTCCCGGTAGGCGCCGCTGTGCACGTTGGCGAGCCATTCGGGGTGCTCGAGATACCACTGCACGGTCTTGCGGATGCCGGTCGCGAAGGTTTCGGCCGGACGCCAGCCCAGCTCGCGCTCGATCTTGCGTGCATCGATCGCATAGCGGCGATCATGCCCCGGGCGGTCGCTCACGTGCGTGATCAGTCGTGTGCGGCTGCCGGCCGGGTCGGGGCGCAGCTCGTCGAGCAGGGTGCACAGGGTGCGCACGATGTCGATGTTGGCCATCTCGTTCCAGCCGCCGATGTTGTAGGTCTCGCCCGGGCGACCACGCGCGAGCACCGCGCGGATCGCGCTGCAGTGGTCGCCGACGTAGAGCCAGTCGCGCACGTTGAGCCCGTCGCCATACACCGGCAGCGGCCGGCCTGCGAGCGCGTTGACGATCATCAGCGGGATCAGCTTCTCGGGAAACTGATACGGGCCGTAGTTGTTCGAGCAGTTGGTCGTGAGCACCGGCAGGCCGTAGGTGTGATGCCAGGCGCGCACCAGGTGGTCGCTCGCCGCCTTGCTCGCCGAGTACGGGCTGTTGGGCTCGTAGGTCTTGGTCTCGGTGAAGGCGGGGTCGTTCGGGCCGAGCGACCCATAGACCTCGTCGGTGCTCACATGCAGAAAGCGGAAGGCCTCACGTGCGCCGGCCGGGAGCCCGACCCAGTGCGCACGCGCGGCTTCGAGCAGGGTGAAGGTGCCATCGACATTGGTGCGCACGAAGGCGCCCGGGCCGTGGATCGAACGGTCGACATGGCTCTCGGCGGCAAAGTGCACCACCGCGCGTGGCGCATGCTGCGCGAACAGCTGCTCGAGCAGCGCGCGGTCGCAGATGTCGCCGTGCACGAAGTGATAACGCGCGTCGCCCTCGAGTGCGGTGAGGTTTTCCGGGTTGCCGGCATAGGTCAGCGCGTCGAGGTTGAGCACCGGTTCGTCGCTGCCGGCCAGCCAGTCGAGCACGAAGTTCGCGCCGATGAAACCGGCGCCGCCTGTCACGAGGATCACTGTTTCGTCCCTGCAGAGTGCATGAAGACGAGATTATGGCATTTGATGCGCGCTCACATGCGCAGGCGCTCGGCGTAACCGGTCATCTCCAGATAGCCTTCCCCCACATCCGCGCCGGTCTCCGGCGCGTCTGCCGCGCCGCGCGCCGCACTCCCGGCGTCTTCGGCGCGGGTCTGCAGTGCGTGCAGGCGCACCGCGCCCTCCCAGTAGATCGCGCCGGTCGAGGCCCGACTGTCGAGCTCCTGGTCGTCCATCAGCGGCCGAATCGCGAACCGGCGACCATCGGCGAGATCGAGCTGCCATTCCACCGGATAGCTGATCCCGGTGCGCGGCGATCGCCACTGCCGCAGCGGCGTGAAGCGCAGCGCCTCCGGGCCGAGCGTCTGCACGCGGCCCTCGCCATCGCTCAGCGTGCCCGCAGCCCAGATCGCCCTGCCCTCGGCGTCGCGCATCTGAAAGCCCATCAGGCCGCCGCCGTCGTGCAGGTTGATGCCGATCCAGTCCCAGCCGCGCGCCTGTTCGGGCAGGATCTCGCTCGACCATTCGTG
>DITC01000031.1:3044-5313 GCA_002422685.1 Thauera sp. UBA6194
CGGCCCTCCCGGGCCTCGACCAGCCCGGGCAGCACCCGCCCCGAGCGCTCGGCGTGGCGCAGACGCCCATGGGCGGGATCGGCCACCGCGGCGTGGGCGAGCACGAGCTGGCTGGGCGCGAACAGGCTCGGGTTGTCTTCGCCGATGAGCGTGCGCACGCGAAAGAAGGTGAGCTGGAAGCCGCGCGCAACGCCGGCCTCGTCGCGCAGCCAGCCGGTGATGTACCACCACTCGGTGCGGTAATCCGGGTGCGCGCCCAGGTCGTGCGGAAACACGAGTACCGCACCGGGCAGCACCGGCGGGTAGGCCTGATCCGCGCGCGCGACCGCGTTCGTGAGCGCGGCGAGCGCGAGCAGCAGCGCGACCCAGCGCACCGTGCGCGCCACTGTTTTACCGAGCATGCGGGCGACGCTGCCCAAGTCCGTGCGCTTGTCCACAAGCATCTTCATCCTCGCCTGCCTCACCAGTCTGCCTTCACCGCGAGCACGGCCGAGCGCTGCATCGCATGCCGCCCGGCCAGGCGCGCGACCACCGCCGCGAGCAGGATCAGGCTGACCACGAAGAGCGCGAGCGCGCCCCAGGGTACGGCCAGCTCCATGCTCCAGTGAAAGCTCTGGCGGTTGATGATCTCGATCAGGATCCACGCGATCGCAGCCCCGGCGATGAGGCCGGCGAGCACGCCCAGCGCCGCGGTCAGCGCGCCTTCGAGCGCGATCAGCCGACCGATCTCGGCGCGCGTGAAGCCGAGGTGGCGCAGCATGCCGAACTCGCCCTGCCGCGTCGCGGCCAGCGCCGCGAAGGTGGTCGCGATGCCGAACAGGCCGATCATCACCGCCACCGCCTCCATCAGGTAGGTGATCAAGAAGGTGCGATCGAAGATCTCCAGGCTCAGCGCACGAATCTCGCCCGGCAGCGCGATGGTCAGGTGCTCGGCGCCGAAACGCGCGCGCAGCGCCGCGGCCACGGCCGCCGGCGCGGCGCCGGGCTGGAGCAGGATGGCGGCGTCGTTGACGCGGTCGTCGCCGGTCAGGCGCTGGTAATCCGCGCTCTCGATCAGCCCTGCGCCGTGCTGACGCGCATAGTCGCGCCACACCCCGGCGACCACGAAGCGCTGCATGCGCCCGCCGAGCGGCAGCTCGAAGTGTGCCCCGCGCGCGAGCCCGTGGCGGTCGGCCGCGGCCTCGGAGACCCAGATCGGCGGCAGCCCGGACGCGTCGTCGGGCGGCGACATCGCGCCGCTCACCAGCGGCAACCCCCAGTTGCCCTGGGCGGGGCGTGCCAGCACGCTGAACAACGGTTCCTCGTCCGACAGGCGCAGATTGACCAGGCGTGTGGTATCCACGCGCGCCACCCCCTCGGTCGCAGCGATGGCCGCGAGCGCCTCGGGGTCGAGATAACCGCTGCCCGACGACACCGACGCGCGCACGTAAAGATCGGCCGGCAGCACCTGGGCCAGCCAGTCATCCACCGAGACGCGGAACGAGCTCACCATGATCGCCATCGACACCGCCAGCGCCACGCTCGCGATCACGCCCGCGCCGGCCACCACGGCCTGGCCGGGGGTGCCCGACAGCCGCGCATGCGCGAGCCGCCAATTCACGCTGTGCCCATGCGCGAGCATGGGCAGCACGCCGCGCGCGAGCGCGGGCAAGGCGAGCACCGCCGTGGCGAGCACGAACACCACCGCCGCATAACCGCCGACCGGAATGCCCGCCAGCGGCGGCGTCAGCCCGGCGAGCACGGCAGCAAGCGCCATGAACAGCGCGTAGCGCACGCGCACGTCGGCCTGCGGAAGGCCGGCGCGCTCGCTCTCGCCGGCCCGCAGCGCGTGCGCAGGGGCGACGCGCGCCGCGGCGCGGGCGGGCAGCCAGGTGCCTGCCACCCCCGCGCTCACGCCAAGCAGCAGGTAAGACGCGCTCAGCACCGCATCGAACTGCAACACCGGCGCCAGGCCGCGGAAGAAACCTGCGCCGAGGTCGCCGCCAACAAGGCGAAACGCCCCCGCCGCCAGCCCATGGCCGAGCGCCACGCCCAGCGCGCCTCCGACCAGCCCCACCATCGCGCCTTCGGCGAGCAGGCCACGCATCAGCGCCGTGCGCTCGAGCCCGAGGGCGCGCAAGAGCGCGAACTCGCGCCGCCGCCGCGCCACCGAGAGCAGCTGCGTCGAAAACACCAGGAAAGCCCCGGTCAGCAGCGCGATCGCCGCGAGCATGGTGAGGTTCACGCGGTAGGCGCGCGACAGCGTGCCCACCTCGCTGGCCGCGGCTTC
>DITC01000021.1 GCA_002422685.1 Thauera sp. UBA6194
GGTGAGCTGAGATCGGGAGTCAGACAGCGGAAAAATCATACGCTGGGGCTCGCGGAGCGGGTACGCGCTGAAGACAACACGGATTCACGATCATGACTGCGGCTCCACGACAAGCACCTGCCCCGACGGCGGCAAGCGCATGCCGAGCTTTTCGCGTGCCAGCTTTTCCACACGCCCATGCGTGGCCCAGGTGCTCTGCTCGAGTTGCAGCTGGCCCCACTCCACTTCGAGCGCCTGCGCGCGCGTCTGCTCGCGCTCGAACTCCCCGTGCAGCTGGCGCGCCTTGTGCTGTGCCGCAACGACACCAAGCGCGCTGGCGACCACGAGCGCGACCAGGACGGCATCGACGCGGATCATGCCGGCGCCTCCGTGCGCTCGGCCACGCGCAGCACCGCGCTGCGCGCGCGCGCATTGGCAGCCACCTCCTGCTCGCTCGGGCGCACCGCCTTGCCGATCAGGCGCAAGCGCGGCGCGGGCAGCTCAGCCGCCTTGAGCGGGAGCCGGCGCGGCAGCACCGGCGGGCGGGATTCATCACGCATGAAGCGCTTCACGATGCGATCTTCGAGCGAGTGAAAGCTGATCGCCGCCAGACGACCGCCCGGATTCAGGCGCTCGACACAGACCGGCAGCACGCGGCTCAGCTCCTCGAGCTCCTGATTGATGAAAATCCGAAGAGCCTGGAAGGTGCGTGTCGCAGGGTGCTGCCCCGGCTCGCGCGTGCGGACCGCCTTTTCCACGAGCGCGGCAAGTTGTCCAGTGGTTGCGACAGCCCCCCCTGCCCGAGCAGCTGCAATCGCCTTTGCAATCGCATGAGCAAACCGTTCCTCTCCATAATCCCTGATGACCTCCGTGATCTGGCCGACCGAGGCCTCTGCCAGCCATTGCGCCACGGTCTGTCCGTGGCTCGTATCCATGCGCATGTCCAGCGGCGCGTCGAAGCGAAAGCTCATGCCGCGCACACCTTCATCGAGCTGAGGCGAGGACACCCCCAGGTCGAGCAACACACCATCCACCTTGCCCACGTCCAGCGCACTCAACTGCTCATCCAGCGCGCTGAACGCCGAATGCACCAGCGTGAGCCGTGCATCGTCCAGCGCCCGGCCCACCGCGATGGCATCCGGGTCGCGGTCGAAGGCGATCAGCCGCCCGCCCGGACCGAGCCGCGCGAGCACCGCCCGGCTGTGGCCTCCGCGCCCGAACGTGCAATCGACATAAATGCCGTCAGCACGAATCGCGAGCGCATCGACCGCCTCTTCGAGCAGGACGCTGACATGAGCTTGCACGCCCGTCACAGCGCCAGACTCTCGAAGCCCGGCGGCAGACCCGTTTCGACCAAGTCGAGCATGGCCTGCTGCTGCCGCTCCCAGGCCTCGTCGGACCAGAGCTCGAAGTGCGTTCCCTGCCCCACCAGCCAGACCTGCTTGTCGAGCTTGGCGAACTTGCGCAGCGCGGGCGCGATCAGCACGCGACCGGCGGCATCGAGCGACTCTTCCTGCGCGAAACCCACGAGCAGGCGCTTGAGCATCGCCGAGCGCGGATCCAGGCCCGGCGCCGCGAGCACCTGATCGCGGATCGGCGCCCAGGCCGGCACCGGATAGACCAGACAGCAGCCGTGGGGATGCGCCGTGAGCACGAGCTGACCGCTCTCGACGGTGAGGGCGTCACGATGCCGCGCCGGGATCGCAAGGCGACCCTTCGCATCGAGATTGAGCGCGGCAGCACCCTGGAACATCACACCCCCTGACGGCATCGGAAAAGCATCGGAATGACACTTTTCCCCACTTTTTTCCACTTAACCCCACTTTAGTGGAAAGACCTCGGAGGGTCAAGGTTGCGTCCGGAGAATTTCGTTGCGACACAATGACTTAAGTCACGTCTGAAATCGTGCAATAAATTCAGCAAAATCAATGGGGATGCAAAAGGGCGCTCACAACGGACGCGAACACGCCCGGGGCATGCCCGATGTGGGAGAAAGTGGGGCGACACCCACGAAAAATGGGGATTGCACGCGCGCGGCGCACAGCAAGCGCGGGCGCGCGGCCCGGGCCGGGGTGAAAACACGGCCGAGGTCGATGAAAGAAGTGGGGAAGTTCGCCGATAAGCCGGGTTCTGTCGAACACCGCCGGCAAGCCGGCGACATCGGGCAGTCATTCCTCTGGGCGACACGTTACCGTGAAGCTCTAGCAGCCTACCCGGGAGCGACGCGAGCCACGCCAATGCTCCCCTATTTGGCCTTGCCCCGGATGGGGTTTACCGTGCCAGTCCTGTCGCCAGTCCTGCGGTGAGCTCTTACCTCACCGTTTCACCCTTACCTGATCCCGCTTGCGCGGGCCATCGGCGGTCTGCTCTCTGTTGCACTTTCCGTCGCCTCACGGCGCCCGGCCGTTAGCCGGCATCCTGCTCTGCGGGGCCCGGACTTTCCTCCACGCACGACATGGTGCGCAGCGACTGCCTGGCGAACTTCCCGCCGCGGATTATACGCAGACCAACGCACCGGCGTCGCGCCGGATGCGAAGGGTCAATCCGCGCGCGGCGCGGGAACGAAGCCGGGCTCGCCATCCTCGAGCATGAAACGGCCCACCAGCGCACCCGGCGGCTGGTTGCCGGGGTTGTCCCAGTCCTGCACGCGGCACTCTTCGGAGCCGGCCAGGTACCAGCGCGGCCCCTGCTGAAGCGCCCAGAGCATGTCGCCCGCGACATAAACACGCATCTCCTCGAACGCAGTGGAGTCCGGATGGATGCGGATACGCTTCTGGCACGCGGGCAGGCGCGAAACGATCATCGCCTGGCGGACCTCGTCGTCCCAGAAGAACTTCTGTTCGCGAACCAGGATCAGCGCGTACTGGTTGCCATCGATCATGTACGCGGTGGCGCTGTTTTCACAGCCTGCCAGCACGCCCACCAGACCGAGCGCCGCCAAGGCGCGCAGCAGCATCTTTCGACCAAAACCCATTTCAGACTCCCTCGACCAGCTTCCACGCCACCTGCTCGCCCGCGCGCAAGGGCACGAGCGGGTCGCGGCCCAGGTAGGGATAGCTCGCCGGCACGCTCCAGGGTTCGCGGCGCAGGGTGATGGTGTCGGCGTTGGGCGGCAGGCCATAGAAGGCCGGGCCATTCAGGCTGGCGAACGCCTCGAGGCGATCGAGCGCACCGGCCATCTCGAAGACCTCGGCGTACAGCTCGATGCCGGCATGCGCGGTGTAGCAGCCGGCACAGCCGCAGGCGTTCTCCTTGGTGCTCTGCGCGTGCGGCGCGGAATCCGTGCCGAGAAAGAAACGCGCGTTGCCCGACGTCACCGCGGCAACCAGCGCCTCGCGGTGCGTCTCGCGCTTGAGTACCGGCAGGCAGTAGTGATGCGGGCGAATGCCGCCGGCGAAGATCGCATTGCGATTGAGCAGCAGATGGTGAACGGTAACCGTGGCCGCAACGTTGGCGCCCGCCGCACGCACGAACTGGGCCGCCTCGGCCGTCGTGATGTGCTCGAACACGACCTTGAGACCGGGGAAGCGCCGCACCAGTGGCGAGAGCGTGCGCTCGATGAACACCCGCTCGCGGTCGAACACATCCACATCCGCGCCCGTGGCCTCGCCGTGCACGCACAGCACCATGCCGAGCTTTTCCATGCGCTCGAGCACCGGGTAGATCTTGTCGATCGCGGTCACGCCGGCGTCGGAGTTGGTCGTGGCCCCGGCCGGGTAGAGCTTGCAGGCGACGATGCGGCCGGTGGCGCGCGCGCGGTCGATCTCGTCGGGGTCGAGATTGTCGGTCAGGTACAGACTCATCAGCGGCTCGAAGCGCGCGCCCGGCGCCGCCGCCAGGATGCGCTCGCGATAGGCCAGCGCCTGCGCGGTGCTCGTCACCGGCGGCTTGAGGTTGGGCATGATCAGAGCGCGACCGAAGCGCGCGGCAGTGTGCGGCACGACGGCTTCGAGCGCGGCATCGTCACGTACGTGGAGATGCCAGTCGTCAGGGCGGACAAGGGTGATCGATTGCATGGAGCGTTCCTTTCTGGATGCGGCGATTATAGGCCTTCGACACCGCTCACGGCCGCGCGCCTCGGCGCGCCGACGCTCAATCCGTCACACCGGAACTCACACGCCGGCGCGGCCCGCCTCGCCATCCGCCTCGTCACCCTCCTCGCTCGCCCCCTCGCCCCCCTCCTCCCGCGCCCGCCGCGCCAAGGCCAGCGCATATAGCGCCTTGCGCGGCGCGCCGCTGATCTCGGCCGCGAGCTGCGCCGCGCCCCTGAGCGGCAGCTCGGCGAGCAGCAGATCCAGCACCCGCACCGCCTCGGGATCCAGCCCTTCGGCCTCGGGCGCGCCGTGGACCACGAGCACGAACTCGCCGCGCACGCGGTTGGGGTCCGCGGCGAACCAGTCCGACGCCTCGCTCAGGGCCATGCGCACGATCTGCTCGTGCAGCTTGGTCATCTCGCGCGCGATCACGATCTCGCGCTCGCCACCGAAGGCCTGCGCCATGGCGGCGACCGATTCGACGACACGGTGCGGCGCCTCGTAGAACACCAGCGTGGCACGCTCGTCACGCAGTGCCGCCAGCGCGCCCGCGCGTGCGGCCGCCTTGGCCGGCAAAAAGCCCACGAAGCGGAACCCGCCCTCGGCGAACCCCGCCACCGACAAGGCCGCCACTGCGGCGCACGGCCCCGGCAGCGGCACCACGGGGTGCCCCGCCGCGCGCACGCGGGCGACGAGCCGCGCGCCCGGGTCCGACACCGCCGGCGTGCCGGCGTCACTGACCAGCGCCACATGCCGCCCCGCGGCGAGATGTTCGATCAACTGCCCGGCCGCAGCCTGCTCGTTGTGCTGATGCACCGCCATCGTGCGCACACGCAGGCCGAACGCATCGAGCAGCCGCTGGGTGTGGCGTGTGTCCTCGGCCGCGACCACATCCACCGCACCGAGCACGGCGAGCGCCCGCAAGCCGATGTCATGAAGATTCCCGAGCGGCGTCGCCACCACATACAATGACGGCGTACTCGAGAGCGGGCGTTCGGGCAGGGAGACGGTAGCGGACATGAGCTGGGAGCGAGGGGTGGAAACAAAGACGGATACCGGACGACGCGGCGATCGGGCGGACAGTATCGACGCACGCCGAACCCCGGCGCAAGCGCGCGGCGCCGCCGCCGAAGCGCTCGCGGCCGAATACCTCGTCCGCCAGGGGCTGCGCATCCTCGTGCGCAACATGCGCTGCCGCGGCGGCGAGGTCGATCTGATCTGCGCCGACCGCAGCCACATCGTGTTCGTGGAAGTACGCCTGCGCAGCAATGGCCGCTTCGGCGGCGCCGCCGAGAGCATCACTGCTGCCAAGCGCCGTCGCGTGCTGATCGCGGCGCAATGGTGGCTGGGCGGCGCCGGGCGGCGCTACCAGGGTGCCGCATGCCGCTTCGATGCGATCCTGCTCGACGCGCTCGACCCGGAGCGAATCATCTGGTTGCGCGGCGCCTTCGATGCAGGCTGACCCCCCATGCTAGACTCCGTCGCCCCGCATGCAAGGCCACCGGCATGAACCTCATCGACCGCATCTCGCACCAGTTCGAAGACAACATGCGCAGCACGCTCGAGGCGCTCGAGCTGCTCGCGGCACCAATCGCCGGGGCGGTCGAGCTCATCACCGCCTGTCTGCTCGACAGCGGCAAGATCATGGTGTGCGGCGGCAGCGGGTCGGCAGGCGATGCGCGCCGCTTCGCCGCGCAGCTGGTCAACGGCTTCGAGCTCGAGCGTCCGGCGCTGGCCGCGATGGCGCTCAGCGCCGACGCCTCCTCGCTCGCACCAGGCGCGAACGAGGGCGACCCGCACACGCTGTTCGCACGCCAGATCGCCGCCTTCGGCCAGCCCGGTGACATCCTCGTCGCGCTGTGCAACAGCCCGGGCAGCGCGCGCATACTCGGTGCCATCGAGGCTGCGCACGAGCGCGACATGCGCGTCATCGCCCTCACCGGCGCGCAGGCGGCGGCAATCGCCGACCTGCTCGGGCCTGCCGACATCCTGCTCGACGTACCCGCAACACGCACCGCGCGCATTCAGGAACTGCACTTGCTCATCCTGCATTGCCTGTGCGACGGTATCGACTGTCTGTTACTCGGAGAACAAGACTGATGAACGCCCCTCAACAGCAAACCGCCCCCGTCTCCCACGAAAACCTCGCCCACGAAACGCCGCGCGTCGGCCGTCGACGCCTGCTGCTCGGGCTCGGCGCTGCGGTCACGCTGCCGCTGCTGCAAGGCTGTTTCCCGGTGGTCGCCACCGGCGTCGGCGCAGGCGCGGCGATGGTCGCCGATCGCCGCACCAGCGGCACCTATGTCGAGGACGAAGGCATCGAGTGGAAGGTCGGTGCGCGCATCCGCGAGCGCCTCGGCGACATGGTGCACGTCAACGTCACCTCGTATAACCGCAACGTGCTGCTCACTGGCGAAGCGCCGAGCGAGAACATGCGCGACCAGCTCAACGAAATCGTCGCCGGCGTCGAGAACGTGCGCGGCATCGTCAACGAAGTCGCAGTAGGCCCCGAGTCCACCCTCACCGCGCGCGCCAACGACACGCTCATCACCTCCAACGTCAAGGCGCGCTTCGTGGATGCGCAGCGCTTCTCGGCGCACAGCGTCAAGGTCGTGACCGAGGCCAACGTGGTGTTCCTGCTCGGCATCGTGACCCGCGCCGAGGGCGACGCCGCAGCCGAGATCGCACGCACCAGCAAGGGCGTGCGCAAGGTCGTGCGCGTATTCGAGTACATCAGCGAAGAAGAGGCCCGGCGCCGCGACACCCTGACCAGCGGGCAGCGCTGAACCGCGGAGCCTGCGTCCCGCGCGTGGGGTTCAGTCCACGCGTGCGGACAAGGCATCGAGCAGCTTCTGGTGCACGCCACCGAAGCCGCCGTTACTCATCACCAGCACGTGGTCGCCCGCGCGCGCCTCGGCGACCACGGCGCCCACCAGGCCGTCGAGCGCCGTGAATACCTGCGCGCGCCCACCGAGCGGCGCCAGCGCTCCGGCCACATCCCAGTCCAGCCCCTGCGTGTAGCAGAACACCGCATCGGCCGCCGCCAGGCTGGCGGGCAGCTGATCCTTCATCGTGCCCAGCTTCATCGTGTTCGAACGCGGCTCCAGCACGGCGAGGATGCGCCCCTCGGGCTCGCGCCTGCGCAGCCCCTCCACGGTGAGCGCGATCGCGGTCGGGTGATGGGCAAAGTCGTCATACACCCGCACGCCGCCGACCGTGCCACGCAGCTCGAGGCGGCGCTTGATGCCAGCGAAGCGGCCGAGACTGGCGATCGCCTGCGCCGGCGTGATGCCCACGTGGCGCGCCGCAGCGATCGCGGCAAGCGCATTTTCGCGGTTGTGGCTGCCCGCCAGGGGGAGCGCCACCCGACCCTGCTCCACGCCGGCGAGCTCGAACACCGCCTCGGCATCACTGCGCCCAGCATGCGCTGCCCATTGCGCGGCGTCGTTGAACCACTCCAGCTCGGACCAGCAGCCGCGCCCGATCACCCGCTTCAGGCTGTCCTCGCGCGCGTTGGCGACGATGCGCCCGGATGCGGGAATCGTGCGCACGAGGTGATGAAACTGCGTCTCGATCGCCGCCAGGTCGGCAAAGATGTCCGCATGATCGAATTCGAGATTGTTGAGGATGACGGTGCGCGGCCGGTAATGCACGAACTTGGAGCGCTTGTCGCAGAAGGCGGTGTCGTATTCGTCCGCCTCGATGACGAAGAACGGCGACTCGGTGAGGCGCGCGGACACACCGAAGTTCTGCGGCACGCCGCCGACCAGAAAGCCCGGGTTCAGCCCCGCGTCCTCGAGCATCCAGGCGAGCATGGAGGTCGTCGTGGTCTTGCCGTGCGTGCCTGCCACCGCCAGCACCCAGCGCCCGGCCAGCACGTGCTCGGCCAGCCACTGCGGCCCCGAGGCGTAGGCCAGGCCACGATCGAGAATCGCTTCGAGCAGCGGGTTGCCGCGCGAAATCGCGTTGCCAACGATGAACACATCGGGCGTCAGGTCGATCTGGGACGCGTCGTACCCCTCCACCAGCGCAATGCCCTGCGCCTCGAGCTGCGTGCTCATCGGCGGATAGACGTTGGCATCGCAACCGGTGACCGTGTGCCCGGCCGCGCGTGCGAGCAACGCGACACCGCCCATGAAGGTGCCGCAGATGCCGAGAATGTGAATGTGCATGGTGAAATGCTCCGAAGAGGCTCCGTGAGGCGGTCATGCGCTTGAAACCCGCCCGTGTACAATGGCCGCGCATTCTACCCGAGCCAGATCATGCCCTCACACGCCCACTCCCAACGCAGCGGTGGCCTGCGGCGCGAGATCGCCGCGCTGGCCGCACGCATGATGGCCGAAGACGGCATCAGTGATTTCGGCTTCGCCAAACGCAAGGCGGCCAAGCAACTCGGCGCCACGGTGGCCGACGCGCTCCCCAACAACACCGAGATCGAGGCCGAACTGCGCGCCTGGCAGGCGCTCTACCAGGACGAAGAGCAGCCGGAACGGCTGTACGAGATGCGCAGCGCCGCGATCGAGGTCATGCGCCTGCTCGCGGACTTCCGCCCCTACCTCACCGGCGGCGCGCTCGACGGCACGGCCGGGCGCTACTCCGAGCTCGAGATCGAGATCTTCCCCGAGAGCGCCAAGGACGTGGAGATCTTCTTCCTCAACCAGGACTTCCCCTACGAGCACCGCGAGCCCCGCCGCCCCGCCCCGCACACCCCGGAGGCGGTGCTGAGCTTCGACTGGGGCGAGGTGCCGGTCAAGGTCGCGATCTACCCCACCAGCGCCGAGCGCACGCCCCGCCGCGGACAGGAACGCGCCCGCCTCGCGCAGGTCGAGGCGCTGCTGGCCGCCCACGCCGGCGACGACGCAGCGGCGGACCCGGCCCGAACGCCCTCCGCGTAGCCACCACGACACCCCGCGAGCCCCACGGTGCATGCCTTCGAGGCCGCATCTTGGGCGCTTGCGGTCGCTGAAAGTCGGGCGCACAATCCGGCCACAAAAATCCGCAAGCGGGCCCGTCGGAGCACGAAAGCGCGCAGCTCAAGTGGACAAAATGCAGCGATCTGCGGCAAACTTGCGGCCATGAAGCACGCAAAACCATCAATGCGGCAAAATTCGGAGAACGCTCGCGAGCACCGTTCCAGGCCCGGCAGCCTGTCCTGCTCGCCCGTCCCCGTGCCCCGTGCTTCGCCCGGCCTTCACACGCCGGCGCCGCCGCCCCGCCCCTGACGGCCCCCGCGAACACCGATCACCCAGGCCGTAGAACACTCACGCTTCACGGTCACGTCTGGAGAACACCATGGATCTGCGCAAGCTGAAAAAACTCATCGACCTCGTCCAGGAGTCGGGCATCGCCGAACTCGAGGTCACCGAAGGCGAAGAAAAGGTTCGCATCGCCAAACACTCGCCGGCGGCCCCGGCGAACTACTTCGCCCAGATCCCCACGACCCCGGCCGCTCCTGCCGCACCCGCGCTCATCGCAGCGGGTGATGCGCCGGCAGCGGGCGCAGACAACGCCCTTCCCGACGGCCATATCGTCAAGTCGCCGATGGTCGGGACCTTCTATCGTGCCAGCTCGCCGGGCGCGAAGCCTCTGGTCGAAGTGGGTCAGTCGGTAGCCGAGGGCGAGCGCCTGTGCATCATCGAAGCGATGAAGCTGATGAACGAGATCGAAGCCGACGCGAGCGGCGTGATCAAGGCCATCCTGGTCGAGAACGGCGAGCCGGTCGAGTACGGTCAGCCCTTGTTCGTCATCGACTGAGCGCACGAGCGATGTTCGAAAAAATCCTCATTGCGAACCGCGGGGAAATCGCCCTGCGGATCCTGCGCGCCTGCCGCGAGCTCGGCATCAAGACGGTCGCCGTGCACTCCGAGGCCGACACCGACGCCAAGTACGTCCGCCTCGCCGACGAGTCGGTCTGCATCGGCCCCGCCCCCTCCGCGCAGAGCTATCTCAACGTCCCTGCCATCATCTCGGCGGCCGAAGTCACCGATGCCGAGGCCATCCACCCCGGCTACGGTTTCCTGTCCGAGAACGCCGACTTCGGCGAGCGTGTCGAGCAGTCCGGCTTCGTCTTCATCGGCCCGCGCCCCGACACGATCCGCCTGATGGGCGACAAGGTCTCGGCCAAGAACGCCATGAAGGCCGCCGGCGTGCCCTGCGTGCCCGGCTCCGACGGCGCCCTGCCCGACGACCCCAAGGAAATCGTCCGCATCGCGCGTGCGATCGGCTACCCGGTAATCATCAAGGCAGCCGGCGGCGGCGGTGGGCGCGGCATGCGCGTCGTGCACACCGAGGCCGCCCTGCTCAACGCCGTCACCACCACCCGTGCCGAGGCCCAGGCCGCGTTCAGCAACCCGGTGGTGTACATGGAGAAGTTCCTCGAGAACCCCCGCCACATCGAGATTCAGGTTCTCGCCGACCAGCACGGCAACGCCGTCTATCTGGGCGAGCGCGACTGCTCGATGCAGCGCCGTCACCAGAAGGTCATCGAGGAGGCGCCGGCCCCCGGGGTCGATCGCAAGCTCATCGCCAAGGTCGGCGAGCGCTGCGCCGAGGCCTGCCGCAAGATCGGCTACCGCGGCGCGGGCACCTTCGAGTTCCTGTTCGAGAACGGCGAGTTCTATTTCATCGAGATGAACACCCGGCTCCAGGTCGAGCACCCGGTGACCGAGTTCATCACCGGGGTCGATCTCGTCCAGGCGCAGATCCGCGTCGCCGCCGGCGAGAAGCTGTGGCTGCGCCAGCGCGACATCGAGTTCCGCGGTCACGCGATCGAATGCCGCATCAATGCCGAAGACCCGTTCAAGTTCACGCCCTCGCCCGGGCGCATCACCAACTGGCACACGCCGGGCGGACCGGGCGTCCGGGTCGACTCGCACGTCTACAACGGCTACACCGTGCCGCCGCACTACGACTCCATGATCGGCAAGCTGATCACCTACGGCGACACGCGTGACCAGGCGATCCGGCGCATGCGCATCGCGCTCTCCGAGATGATGGTCGAAGGCATCAAGACCAACGTGCCGCTGCACCAGACCCTGATGCTCGACCCGCGCTTCATCGAGGGCGGCACGAGCATCCATTATCTGGAGCACAAGCTGGCCGACCGCAACGAAGTGAAGGGCTGAGCACGGATGTGGATCTCGGTCACCCTGCAGGCCGACGCCGACAAGGCCGAGGCACTCTCCGACGCGCTGATGGAGGCGGGCGCGCTGTCCGTTTCGATCGAGGACGCGGACGCCGGAACCGCGGCTGAAACGCCTCAGTTCGGCGAACCCGGGCACCTGCCGACGAGCCTGTGGGCGCACAGCAGGGTGCTCGCGCTGTTCGACGGCGACACAGCCGGCGACGCGCTCGCCGCCATGCTCGGCGAAGCCGCGACCGCGGCAGGTTTCGACGCCGTCCCGCCCTTTTCCACCGAAACCATCGCCGAGCAGAACTGGGTGCAGCTCACGCAGAGCCAGTTCGACCCGATCCGTGTCACCGAGCGCATGTGGATCGTGCCTTCGTGGCACGAAGCGCCCGACCCGGGCGCGATCAACATCGAGCTCGACCCCGGCATGGCCTTCGGCACCGGCTCGCATCCCACCACCCGGCTCTGTCTGGAGTGGCTGTGCGAGGCGGTCACGCCCGGCTGCAGCGTGCTCGACTACGGCTGCGGCTCGGGCATCCTCGGCATTGCGGCGGCGCGGCTGGGCGCGGGCGAGGTGGTCGGCATCGACATCGACGAGAAGGCGGTGGAGGCCGCGCGCGACAACGCCGAGCGCAACCGCGTGCGCCTGCGCCTGCTGCACTCGGCCACGCCGATCGAGGACAGCTTCGACGTCGTCGTCGCCAACATCCTGACCAATCCGCTGTGCGTGCTCGCGCCGGCGATCGCCGCGCGCGTCGCCCCGGGCGGACGCGTCGCGCTCTCCGGCGTGCTCGAAATCCAGGCCGGCCAGGTCATCGAGGCCTGGGCGCCGTTCATCGCACTGCATGCCGGCGCCAGCCTCGATGGCTGGGTGCGCCTGGAAGGGTTCCGCCCCGGGTCATGATGCTCACGCGCTGCCCCGCCTGCCAGACCGTGTTCCGGCTGCACCCGGAACAGCTCGATGCACGCGGCGGCGAGGTCCGCTGTGGGCACTGCTTCCACCCCTTCAACGCGCGCGAACACAGCTTCGAGGCCCCCGCGCAGGCGAAGAAGCGACAAGACACCCCGATCATCGAGACACCTCGGCCCGCGGCGCCCGCCGAAACGGACTTCGGCGCGGGGCTGGACTTCGACATCCCGGACACCGCCTTCACGCTCGCCCCGAACTCCGGTCTCGCCGCGCAAGGCACCGGCGAGCGGTGGGACATCGGCGCGCCGGACATGCCCGCGCCGGACGCGTCCCGCGCGCAGGCCACGATGGGGCTCGGCTGGGCACCCCGCGTCGACCACGAGGCGCCGGCGCGCAGCGCGCCCGAGTTCGAGCCGCGTCAGGCCGCCCCGTCTTCTATCACCGCCGCACCGGCTTTTCCCGAGGTGCTGCGCAAGGCGCGGCGGGCGAACACGAACGACGGCGCCGACATCCCGCCGCCCCTGCCATCCGGACACCAGGCCGCGCGCGGCAGCCCCTCAACCGAGGCCGGGCCTGAGCCTGAGCCTGAGCCCGAAGCCGCCGCGACCACCACGTCGACCGCGGCGGGCGCGTGGACACGCTCCACCCGCAACACCGAGGCCGAACCCGAGCCCGAGCCCGACGCAGCAGACGACGCGCCCGACCTCGACCGCCTCGACGCCACCTATGGCCGCCCGCCCCATCGGCGCAGTCCGGTCGTGCGCGCGTTCGGCGCGCTGCTCGTGATTACCCTCACCACCAGCCTCGGCGCTCAGCTCACCTACCAGTACCGCACCGACATCGCACGCGAACTGCCGGGCCTGCGCCCGCTTCTGGAGCAGGCCTGCGTGCACCTCAAATGCAGCGTGCCCTATCCGCGCAACGCCGAGCACATCGCCATCGAGGCCTCCGACCTGCAGGCCGAACCCGGCAAACCCGGTCATTACGTGCTGCGCGCCACGCTCAACAACCGCGCACAGTACGCTCAGCACTGGCCCCACCTCGAGCTCACGCTGACCGACGCCGGGGACAATCCCGTCTCGCGCCGCGTGCTCGCGCCCGACGACTGGCTCCCCGCTGACGCACGAAGCGAAGCCTTCGCCGGCCGCAAGCTGATCGACCTGAGCATCCCGTTCGAGGCCACCGGGATCGCCCCCACCGGCTACCGCATCTACGCCTTTTACCCCTGAGCGGTTGCGGCGCAGAGACAAGCCGCGTTCAGCGCGATACGCGCGTCGTCCCGCCGTCGCGCAGCACCCTCACCCGCTCACCGGGCCGGAAGCGCTCGCCCTCGTCGGCCTGGACCACGGCGAGAAACTGTCCATTATCCAGGCGCACCGTCACCTCCACGCCGGGCGTGCGCGTCGCCCCCTCTTCCACCGCCGCGCCGGCCAGACCGCCCGCCACCGCGCCGATCACCGTCGCCACCGCCTGACCGCGCCCGCCGCCGATCGTGCTGCCGGCGATACCGCCCACGGCAGCGCCGGCGACCGAGCCCACCGGCGTCTTCGTGCCCTCGAGCTGCACTGCGCGCACCGACTCGATGCTGCCGAACTGCACCGTCATCGCACGCCGTGCCTCGGTGCGCGAGTAAGCACCGCCACCCAGTCCCTGGGCGCAGCCGCCCAGCACCAGCACGGTGAGCACCGCGCCGACGGCGGCGCGCAGCTTCATGCTTCTGCGATTGACCATGGATCCTCCCCGAACGCCTCGCGAAAACGCGTGGCAATGTCTGCCCGCGCAGGTTGATGATTCTGCCCGCCGCGGTGGGCGATCTTGATCGCCCCCATCACGGCGGCCAGGCGCGCACTTCTGACCATGTCCCAGCCGCTCGCGATGCCGTGCAGCAGCCCCGCGCGATACGCATCCCCACAGCCGGTCGGATCGACGAGCGCATCGGCCTTCACGGCCGGCACACTGAACACCTCACCCCGCCAATGCACGCGCGAACCTTCTGCGCCGAGCGTCACCACCAGCGCCTCGACCTCGCGCGCGAGGGCCTCCTCGCTGCGCCCGGTCTTGTCGCACATCAGGCGCGCTTCGTAGTCGTTGACCGTACAGTAGCGCGCCTGTTGCAGGCATTTCAGTAACGCTTCGCTACCGAGGATGGGCAGGGCCTGGCCCGGGTCGAACACGAAGGGCACGCCCGCCTCGGCAAAGCCATCCGCGTGGCGCAGCATGCCGTCCGCACCGTCGGGCGACACGATGCCCAGCGTCGCGTCCTTCGCGTCGCGCACGTCGTTCAGGTGCGAGTGGAACATCGCCCCCGGGTGAAAGGCGGTGATCTGGTTGTCGTCGAGGTCGGTGGTGATGAAGGCCTGCGCGGTGAAGGTGCCGGGCACCTCGCGCACGAAATCCTCGCGCAGTCCGAGGCCGCGCAGGCGCGCGCGATACGGGCCGGCGTCCTCGCCGACGGTGGCGACGATGGTCGGATCGCTGCCGAGCAGCTTGAGGCTATAGGCGATGTTGCCCGCGCAGCCGCCGAACTCCCGGCGCAGATCGGGCACCAGGAAGGAGACGTTCAGGATGTGGATCTGCTCGGGCAGGATGTGATTCTTGAAGCGGTCGTGAAAGACCATGATCGAGTCGTAGGCGACCGATCCGCAGACGAGGATGGACATTGCAGGCGCCGGGGCGGGAAGTGAAGGAAGCCCCGATTATACGCAGCCGCCGCCGTGCGCCCCTCGCCCACCACCCTCCCGCCTCGCCCATCGTCCCCACCAGCCCGCCCCGGGGCCGGGCCGGGCTTCAGCCGCCTTCGGCAAGCGCCGCGCGCAGCTTCGCCGCCATCTCCTCGAGCGCCTCGCGCGGCGGGTTCTTCACCGGCCACGCCAGCGCCATACCGTCGCCCTCCCAGCGCGGCAGCACGTGGATGTGAAAGTGGAACACGGTCTGCGCGCCGGCCTTCTCGTTGGCCTGGAACAAGGTCACGCCCTCACAGCCATACACGCGCTTCGCCACCCGGGCCATGCGCGCAGCGGTGCGAAAGACCGCGGCCGCCAGTTCGTCGTCCAGCGCATACACGTTGTCGCGGTGAGGCTTGACCAGCACCAGCATGTGGCCCGGGTTCACCGACTGGATGTCCATGATCACCAGCGTGTGCTCATCCTCGTACACCTTCGATGCGGGCAGCTCCGCGCGCACGATGCGGCAGAAGACGCAATCCTCGGTGGCGTGGGTATCGGTCATGCGCGTCATCCTCCTCGACGGGTTCTTGCGTTGAGTGCGGGCGATCGGCCAGCCCGGCGTCATCGCATCGTAACGGCCACGTCAACGCACCGCAACGCAGGCTTTCGAGAATGGCCCGACCCGAACAGGACGGAATTCGACCATGCTCCAGCACATCCAGCCGCGTCAGGACAACAGCGCACGCAAATCGCGCCACCTGCACGTCGGCCTCGCCACCTGCGAGACCGAGATCCTCGAAGCCCAGAAACTGCGCTACCGTGTCTTCGCTGAAGAGATGGGCGCACGCCTCTCGAGCCGCACGCCGGGCGTCGATCGCGACATCTACGACCCCTTCTGCGAGCACCTCATCGTGCGCGACGAGGCCGCCGGCCGCATCGTAGGCACCTACCGCATCCTCTCGCCGTCGGCCGCGCGTCGTGTCGGTGGCTACTACGCCGAGAACGAGTTCGACCTCACCCGCCTGCAACACCTGCGCGGCCGGCTGGTCGAGATCGGCCGTTCCTGCATCGACGCCGACTATCGCAGCGGCGCGGTGATCGCCCTGCTGTGGTCGGGGCTGGCGCGCTACCTGCTGGAAAACGGCTACGACTACCTCATCGGCTGCGCCTCGGTGGGCATGAGCGACGGCGGCCACCGTGCAGCCAGTCTGTATAATCGCCTGCGCGAAACGCACCAGGCGCCGCTCGAATACCACGTCTTCCCGCGCAACGCCCTGCCCCTGGACAAGCTGCGCAGCGACCAGCCCGTCGAGCCGCCGCCACTGATCAAGGGCTATCTGCGCGCAGGCGCGTGGATCTGCGGCGCCCCGGCCTGGGACCCCGACTTCAACACCGCGGACCTGCCCATCCTGTTGCCGGTCAGCCGGATCGACGAGCGCTACGCCCGCCACTTCATGGGACGCAAGGACTGAAGAACCCGACCAAGACCCCGCTCGAGCCCGAGATGAGCACGCGCGCGCTGCTTCGCGGCGCCCCGCCGCCGGACGCCGCCTCAGCCGAGCGCGCAGCCCCCGCGCCGCGCCTGCTGCGTGTGTGGCGCTACCTGCGCCTGGCGCTCCATCTTGCCGAGGGCGTGGCCACCATCGCCCTGCTCCACCGCTTCTCCAGCCGCACGCGCCGGGAGGCGATGCGGCGCAGCTGGTCGGCGCGCCTGCTGCGCGTGCTCGGCATCCAACTCGAGCAGCGCGGCGAAACGGTCGCGCCCGGCTGCATGCTGGTCGCCAACCATGTCTCGTGGGTGGACATCTTCGTCATCAACGCGCTCGCCCCCGCAGCCTTCGTCTCCAAGGCCGAGGTGCGCGACTGGCCGGTGATCGGCTGGCTCGCGGCACGAAACAACACGATCTTCCTGCGCCGCGGCAGCCGCGGTCACGCGCGCATCATCAATGAAGAAACCGCGGCCCTGCTCGATGCCGGGCGCAACGTGGCGATCTTTCCCGAGGGCACGACCAGCGACGGTTGCAGCGTGCTGCATTTTCATGCGGCCTTGCTGCAGCCGGCAATCGCCTGCGGCCACCCGCTGCAGACGCTCGCGCTGCAGTACCGCAGCGCGGACGATCGCTTCAGCCGCGCTGCGGCCTACGATGGCGATCTCAGCCTCGGACAATGTCTGGCGAACATCGTCGCCGAACGCAGCATCGTCGCCCGCGTCACCGTGGCAGCGCCCTTGGCCACCACCGACGGTCTCGATCGGCGCGCCCTGGCCGCCCGCGCGCGCGCGCAGATCGCCGCCGCGATCGGCGCGCCGCTACCCGAGCGGGCCCCATCCGGCCTCAGCCCGGCACCTGAAACACCGCCCCGTCCTCGATGCGCAGCGCGGTGAGCTTGCCGCCCCACACGCACCCGGAGTCGAGCGCGATCAGGCCCGGCTCGCGGTAAAAACCCAGCGCCGACCAGTGCCCGCACACGATCGTGTGCGTCAGGCTCGCCCGCTCGGGCACGCTGAACCAGGGCATCATCCCCGGCGGCGCCTTGTGCGGACCGCCCTTGGCGCGCAGGTCCATGCGCCCGTCCGCCGAACAGAAGCGCAGCCGGGTCAGCGCGTTGACGATCACGCGCAGCCGGTCCCAGCCCTTGAGGCCGTCCGACCAGCGCTCGGGCCGATTGCCCACCAGATTGAGCAGGAACTCGCGCGCGCGCGCGCCCGCCAGCGCGGCGCTGACCTCGGCCGCCAGCGCCTGCGCACGCGTAACCGTCCAGCCCGGCAGCAGGCCGGCATGCACGAGGACGTAGTCGCCGTGCACCTCCAGCAGGGGCAGGCAGGACACCCAGTCGATGAGCTCCTCCCGGTCGTGCGCCTCGAGCACCTGAAACAGCGTGTCGTCACCCACCCGCCGCTTCAGGCCCGCGTCGACCATGAGCAGGTAGAGGTCGTGGTTGCCGAGCACGATACTGGCCGCATCGCCCAGATCGCGCAGAAAGCGCAGCACCCGCAGCGACTCCGGCCCGCGATTCACCAGGTCGCCCACGATCCACAGCCGGTCCACGCCCGGGTCGAAGCCGATCTTGTCGAGCATGCGCGCGAGCGGCGCGAAGCAGCCCTGGATGTCTCCGATTGCGTACGTTGCCATCGATTCCTGACGTGTCCGGCGCAACACCGGCACGCATCATGTGTTGTGTTCCGGGCCTGGGCGGCCGGCGGCGGGCTGGGAACACCGCACCCCCGCCACACCCCGCCAGCCGCTCAGACCCGGTAATACTCCCGATACCACGCCACGAAACGCCCCACCCCGTCGCGCACGCTGGTCGCCGGCGCAAAGCCCGTCCACGCATTGAGCGCGGCGGTATCGGCATAGGTCGCCGGCACGTCGCCATCCTGCAGCGGCAGGAAGTTCTTCTCGGCCTCGGTGCCGAGCGCATCCTCGATCGCGGCGATGAACTCCATGAGTTCGACCGGATCGTGGTTGCCGATATTGAACACGCGATAAGGGACGTTGCCGGTGCCCGGGTCGGGCTGCATCGGGTCGAAACCCGGGTCCGCCTCCGCGACGTGGTCGAGCGTGCGGATCACGCCTTCGACGATGTCGTCCACGTAAGTGAAGTCGCGCTTCATACGGCCGTGGTTGAACACATCGATCGGCCGCCCTTCGAGGATGGCCTTGGTGAACAGGAACAGCGCCATGTCCGGGCGCCCCCACGGGCCATACACGGTGAAGAAACGCAGCCCGGTCGTGGGCAGGCCATAGAGGTGGCTGTAGGTGTGGGCCATCAGCTCGTTGGCTTTCTTGGTCGCGGCGTAGATGCTGACCGGATGGTCGACGCTGTCGCGCTCGGAGAAGGGCATCTTCGTGTTGCCGCCGTACACGCTCGAGCTCGACGCATACACCAGGTGCTCCACCTTCGCATGCCGGCAGCCTTCGAGGATGTTCATGAAGCCGACGAGGTTGCTGTCGATGTAGGCGTGCGGGTTCTGCAGCGAGTAGCGCACGCCGGCCTGCGCGGCGAGATGGATCACGCGATCGAAGCGCTCGGCGGCGAACAGCGCCTCCATGCCGGCGCGATCGGCCACGTCCAGTTTCACGAAGCGGAAGCGCGCGTGCGGCGTCAGGCGCGCGAGGCGCGCTTCCTTGAGTGTGGGGTCGTAGTAGTCGTTGAGGTTGTCGAGGCCGACGACTTCGTCGCCGCGGGCAAGCAGGCGCAGGGACGTGTGCATGCCGATGAATCCGGCGGCACCGGTGACTAGTATCTTCATGGAAATGGGCAGCTCGCGGAGGGTGTCGAAGCAGGAAATATCGAAGCGGATTATCGCATGCGTGCATCCTGCAGGCGTATTACAGCCTGCACCAGCCTCGCAGGCCGCACGCGCGAAGGCGCCAGCGCCCGTCCTTGCTTATACTTGCGCTCGTTGCGCCTTGCCCCGACCCGATGCTCACGCGCCTGCCCTACACCCTGCTGTGGATCTTCGCCCTGCCCCTCGTGCTCCTGCGCCTGGCCTGGCGCGCGCGCCGGCAGCCGGACTACCTGAAGCACGTCGCCGAGCGTTTCGGGCGCTACCGCGTGCGCGCGCCGATGGCGGTGATCTGGGTCCATGCGGTGTCGGTGGGCGAGACGCGCGCAGCCGAGCCGCTGGTGCGTGCGCTGCTCGAACAGTGGCCCGAGCACAGCGTACTGCTCACCCACATGACACCAACCGGCCGCGAGACCGGGCGCAACCTGTTCAGACACGAGCCGCGCGTGCTGAGCGCCTACCTGCCCTACGACATCGGCTGCCTCGCGCATGCCTTCCTGCGCCACTTCCGGCCGGTGTTCGGGGTGGTGATGGAGACCGAGCTGTGGCCCAACCTGCTCGCCGCCTGCCGCCTGCGCCGCGTTCCGGTGATGCTCGCGAACGGACGGCTGTCCGCGCGCTCGGCGCGCCGCTACGCGCGCCTGCCCGCGCTGACCGGGCTCACGCTCAAGGCGCTCACCGCGATCGGCGCGCAGACAGCCGCCGATGCCGCACGCCTGAGCCAGCTCGGCGCGCGCCGCGTCACCGTCACCGGCAACATCAAGTTCGACATCACGCCGCCGGCTGCCCTGCTACAGCTCGGACAGACGCTGCGCGCGCGCGCCGGCGCGCGCCCGATCGTGCTCGCGGCCAGCACCCGCGAAGGCGAGGAGGCCTTGCTGCTCGAGGCGTTCACACGCCACGCGCCCGTCGACGCCCTGCTCCTGCTCGTCCCCCGCCATCCGCAGCGCTTCGACGAAGTGGCCGCGCTCGCGCACGGCCTCGGGCTGCAGCGGCGCAGCGCCGACGAGACGGTGCGCGCCGATACCCGGGTGCTGCTCGGTGACTCGATGGGAGAGATGTTCGCTTACCACGCTGCGGCGGACGTCGCGCTCATCGGCGGCAGCTGGCTACCCTTCGGCGGGCAGAACCTGATCGAAGCCTGCGCGGTCGGCACGCCGGTGGTGGTGGGACCACACACCTACAATTTTCAGGCCGTGGCCGAAGACGCGGTGCGCGCAGGCGCTGCGCTGCGCGCGGTGGATGCCGACGAAGGCATGCGCCTGGCGGCGCAGTTGCTGGCTGATCGCGCGCGGCACGAAACCATGTCAGCCGCCGGTCGCAGCTTCGCGACCGCGCATCAGGGCGCCACTGCGCGCACCGTGGACATCCTGCGCAACATTCACACCGCGACGAAGAGCTGACTGCGCCACTGGCCCGCAGCCCGTGCCACACGGCGCAGGCAGAAGCTCAAGCTCAGGGAGTCAGCAGCGCGTTGATCGCCTGCACGTCTTCCTCGCCCAGCGTGCCGGCGGCAGCCTTGAGGCGCAGCTGCGAGAGCAGAGTGTCGTAGCGCGCACGCGAGAGTTGCTGCAGCGTGTCGGCGAGCTGGGTCTGGGCGTTGAGCACGTCGATGTTGATGCGCACCCCGACTTCGTAGCCGAGCTTGTTGGCCTCGAGCGCGGACAGCGAGGACACGCGCGCCGCCTCGAGCGCCTTGACCTGCGCCATCCCGCTGGTCACGCCCAGCCAGGACTGGCGGGCCTGCAGCGCGGCTGCGCGGCGCGCGTCCTCGAGGTCGGCATCGGCTTTCATGCGCAGCGCGGCCGCTTCGCGCGACACTGAGGACACGCGCCCCCCGGCAAACAGCGGTACGTTGAGCTGGAGGCCGATCGTGGTCGCCTCGGAGCGATCGAAGGTGTCCTGCGGACGGTGATTGACGCCATGACTGGCGACGATATCGACCGTGGGCAAATGCCCCGCGCGCGCGCGCTCGACCTCGCGCGCGGCGATCTCGCGCGCAAGCTGCTGGGCCTGCACGCCGAAGCTGCCGGATTCGGCCGCAGTCACCCACTCGGCGATGTTCTCGGGCTGCGGACGCTGCAGCGCCACGCCTTCGCGCAGGCCGGCGAGGGGCTCGGGCTCCGTGCCGATGATCTGCGCCAGGCTCTGGCGTGCGACCTCGAGCTGGTTCTGCGCGGCGATCTCCTGCGCCGAGGCCAGATCGAAGCGCGACTGCGCCTCGTGCACGTCGGTGATGGTCACCGTGCCGACCTCGAAGCTGGTCTTCGCGAGCTCGAGCTGCTCGGCGGCGGCGGTGCGCAGCTGCGTCACCGCGGCCAGCGCATCCTGCGCGTTGAGCACGTTGAAATAGGCCTCGGCCACGCGCAGCACGAGGTCCTGACGCGCAAGGCCGAACTGCGTCTCGGCGAGCGCGGTCTGCAGTTCGCCCTGCTTGTACTGCACCCAGCTCTGCCAGTCGAACAGCGGCTGGGTGAGTTGCACACCGTAGCCGTTGCTGTTGTAGTCACTGCTGCCCCCGGGCGGGGCGGGCTTGGCGTCGGTCTCGTTCCAGGTCGTGTTCGCCGAGGCACCGATTTGCGGCAGCAGCCCGGCGCGCCCCTGCACCACCTTCTCCTGCCCGGCTTCGTACTGCGCGCGCGCAGCGGCGAACTTCGCATCGTTGGCGACCGCGTCCTGGTACACCTGCATCAGGTCGGCCGCTGCGGCACCTCCTGCGAACAGACCCGCGACAAGAACTGCCAGGACTCGCTTCATCGTGCTCTTCTCCGCTGTAATGCTCGGCCGCGCTCAGTACTGCGGCATGTTCAGATCGACTTCGTTGGCCCAGCCGGCGACACCGCCCGACAGGTTGGCCACCCGGGAGAAGCCCTGACGCTCGAGGAACATCGCCACCTGCCAGCTGCGCCCGCCGTGGTGGCAGATCACCACCGTCTCGCGGTCGCGATCGAGCTCCATCCAGCGCGCCGGAACGCTCCCCATCGGCATCGCCTCCGAGCCCGAGATCCGGCAGACCTCCAGCTCCCAGGGCTCGCGCACATCGAGCAGCAACGGCGCCGGCTGCCCGGCATCCTGCAGGCGATCGGCGAGTTTGCGCGGCGTGATCTGCTCCATGGCGTGCTCAGAAGCTGAACGCGTCGGGCGTGGGCGCGTTGCGCAGCATCGGCACCACGGTCTCGAAGATGTCCTCGGTGCGGAAGCGGCCTTCAGCCTCGCAGGTGATCAGGCGGGCCTTCATGACCGGCGCCTCGCCCACGAAGGCGAACAGGCGACCGCCCACCTTGAGCTGCTCGAGCAGCGCCCGCGGCACGGCCTGCACACCCCCCGACACGACGATCACGTCGTAGGGCGCGCGCTCCGCGAACCCGATGTTGCCATCGCCCTGGATGACCACGACATTGCCCACGCCGTTACGCTCGAGGTTGGCGCTGGCCAGCGTCACCAACTCCGGCTCGATCTCGATGCTGCGCACCCACTCGGCGCGGGCTGCCAGCAGCGCGGCGAAGTAGCCGGAGCCGGAGCCGATCTCGAGCACCGAGTCGGACTTGTTCAGGCGCAGCGCCTGCAGCACCTTGCCCTCGATGACGGGCTTGAGCATGACCTGGCCACAGCCGATCGGGATCTCGACCTCGGTGAAGGCCAGCTCGCGATGTGCGGCAGGCACGAACTCCTCGCGCTTGACCGTCATCAGGAGGTCGAGCACGTCCTGATCCAGCACCTCCCAGGGGCGGATCTGCTGCTCGACCATGTTGAAGCGCGCTTTTTCGAAATTCATCAGGAACTCCCGGCGGAATATTAGCACACGCTAATTATTAGCGTTATCCATGAAGGCAAACCGCGTCATTCTAGCGCAGAAGCTGCGCCCCCATCCGCGCCGCCGGCTGCACGCCCCGCTGCCGGCGGACCGACGCGGAACCACGCCGCGTAAAGCGCGGGCAGGAAGAGGATGGTGAGCACCGTGGCCACGGTAAGCCCGCCCATGATCGCTACCGCCATCGGCCCGAAGAAGGTGCTGCGCGACAGCGGCACCATGGCGAGGATGGCCGCGGCGGCGGTGAGCATGATCGGGCGGAAGCGACGCACGGCCGACTCGACGATCGCCTCCCACTGCGAGCGCCCGGCCTCGATGTCCTGGCGGATCTGATCCACCAGGATCACCGAGTTGCGCATGATCATGCCCGACAGCGCGATGCTGCCGAGCAAGGCGACGAAGCCGAAGGGCTTGTCGAAGGCGAGCAGGAAGACGGTGACGCCGATGAGGCCGAGCGGCGCGGTCAGCACCACCATGAAGGTGAGCGAGAAGCTCTGCAGCTGAAGCATCAGCACGGTGAGCACGACCAGCACGAAAACCGGCATGCCGGCTCCGACCGAGCCGGTGCCCTTGGCGCTTTCTTCTACCGAGCCGCCCACCTCCAGCCGGTAGCCGAGCGGCATGGCGCTGCGGATGCGCTCGATGTCGGCCGCGAGCTGCCCGACCACCACGGCCGGCTGGGTGCCGTCGTAGAGCGAGGCACGCACGGTCACCGTGGGGCTGCGGTTGCGGCGCCAGATCACCCCGGGCTCGAAACCATGCTCGAGGCGCGCGACCTGCGCCAGCGGCACGCTGCGCCCACCGGCCACCGGCAGCGCCAGGTCGGGCAGCAGCGACAGGTGCATGCGCTCGGACTCTGCGCCGCGCAGCACCACCGAGATGGTCTCGGTGCCCTCGCGGAACTGCGTCACCGTCGTGCCCTGCAGCGAGGTCGCGAGCAGGCTGGAGATGTCCTGGGTGGACACGCCGAGCAGGCGCGCCTTGTCCTGATCGATGACCAGCCGCACCGTCTTGGAGGGCTCTTCCCAGTCCAGGTGCACGTTGGACAGATGCGCATTGCCGCGCATCAGCTCGGCCACCGCGCGGGCCTGGCCACGCAACACTTCGAAGTCCGGCCCGCTCACCCGATACTGCAGCGGAAAACCCACCGGCGGGCCGTTCTCGAGCCGGTTGACGATGCCGCGCAGCGGCCAGGGCTCGTCCTCGAAAAGACGAATCAGCTTTGCCCGCAGAACCTCCCGCGCGTCGAGGCCGGCGGTGAGGATCACGATCTGGGCAAAGCTGGTCTGCGGCAGTTGCTGGTCGAGCGGCAGATAGAAACGCGGACTGCCGCTACCCACCCAGGCCACGTAGTTCTCGATGCCGTCCTGCTCGTCGAGGAAGGCCTCCAGCCGCTTCACCGCGGCCTCGGTGGCCTGGTGCGACACGCCTTCGGCCAGGCGCAGGTCGACGAGCAGCTCGGGCCGCGTCGAATCCGGGAAAAACTGCTGCGGCACGAAGCGGGCGAACACGAACAGCGAACCGGCGAAGATCGCCACCGTGAGCACGATCACCACCCAGCGCAAGCGCACACAGGCATTCACCACGCCGCGCAGGCGGTTATAGAAAGGCGTGTGGTAGATCGCGAACTCGTCGTGCTGTTCGTGGGCGTGGATGTCGCGTTCGGCCATGCGCCGCCCGATGACAGGCCACACCCGGCCAACCAGGCGCGCCACGGCCGAGGGCTTGCCCGCGCGCTTGCTGAAGTCGGGCAGCAGGTAGTAGCCGAGATAGGGCACGAAGATCACCGCCGCGATCCACGACACCAGCAGCGCGGTCACCGTGACCTGGAAGATCGAGCGCGTGAATTCGCCCACCGACGAGGCCGCCAGCGCCACCGGCAGGAAGCCTGCCGCCGTCACCAGCGTGCCGGAGAGCATCGGCATCGCGGTCGAGGTCCACGCGTAGCTCGCTGCGCGCACCCGATCCCAGCCCTGCTCCATCTTGCTCGCCATCATCTCGACCGCGATGATGGCGTCGTCCACCAGCAGCCCGAGCGCGATGATCAGCGCGCCGAGCGAGATCTTGTGCAGGCCGATGTCGAGCAGATGCATGAACAGGAAGGTGACGGCCAACACCACCGGGATGATCACCAGCACCACCACCCCGGTGCGAAAGCCCAGCGACAACAGGCTCACCACCATCACGATGACCACCGCCTCGGCCAGCACCTTGACGAACTCGTTCACCGCCCGCGTGACCGCACGCGGCTGATCGGCCACGCGCTCGAGGCGGATGCCGGCAGGCAGCTGCGCGTCGATCTTGTTCACCGCCTCGTCGAGGTGGCGGCCGAGCGCGACGATGTCGCCGCCGGCGCGCATCGACACGCCGATACCGAGCGCCGCCTGCCCCATGTAGCGCAGGCGCTCGCCAGGCGGCTCGGCGTAGCCGCGGCGCACCTCGGCCACGTCGCCGAGCCTGAAGCTGCGCCCGCCGGCGCGGATCACCGTGGCGCGGATCGCGTCGAGGTCTTCGAGCTGTCCGCTCGGGCGCAGCCAGATGCGGTCCTCGGCAGTCTCGAAGAAGCCGGCGCCGGTCTCGGCATTCTGCTCCGCCAGCGCGCCGACGATGTCGTCCAGGCGCAGGCCGAAGGTGGCCAGCTTGGTGTTGGAGATCTCGATGAACACGCGCTGCGGCTGCTCGGCGAAGAAGCTCACCTTGGCCACATCCTGCACGCGCAGCAACTCGCTGCGAATCGCCTCGGCGTGGCGCTTGAGTTCGGCATGGCTCAGGCCCTCGCCGACGAGCGCGAAGAGGTTGCCGTAGGTGTCGCCGAATTCGTCGTTGAAGAAAGGCCCGCGCACCCCGCTCGGGAAGGACTGCGCGATGTCGCCGATCTTCTTGCGCACCTGGTACCAGATGTCCGGGATCGCGCGCGAAGGCGTGCTGTCCTTGACGATGAAGAACACCATCGTCTCGCCGGGCCTGGAATAGCTGCGGATAATGTCGGCCTGGGCGATCTCCTGCAGCTTCTTCTCGATCTTGTCGGTGACCTGCTCGGTCATCTCGAGCGCACTCGCCCCCGGCCATTCGGCGCGGATCACCATCACCTTGAAGGTGAAGGGCGGGTCTTCGGACTGCCCCAGGCGGGTGTAGGAGAACAGGCCGAGCAGCGTCGACACGATCAGGAAGTACAGCACCAGCGAGCGGTGCCTGAGCCCCCACTCCGAGAGGTTGAAGCGCCCGCCGACGGGGCCTTGCTCGGGCAGGCTCATCGCTTCGCGTCCAGCAGCACCGGCGCGTCTTCGTCCACCGCGCGCACGGTCTCGCCCTCGACCAGGGTGTGCACGCCGGCCACCACGATGCGCGCCGGCGGCGGCAGTTCGGCACGGATCAGGGCGCCGTCCTCGCGCCAGGCCACGACCTCGACCGCGACCGGCTCGACCCTGGAGGCCTCATCGACGCGCCACACCGTGCCTTGCGTCTGCGCAACGCGGGTCACCGCTGCAAGCGGCAGCAGCAAGGTATCGCGCGCCTCGTCGCCGGGGGCCGCGGCGAACAGCACGTTCGCGGTCGCGCCCAGCGCCAGCCCGGCATCCGCGCCCGGCACCGCGACCCGCAGCGCATAGGTGCGCGTGGCGGCATCGGCCGCAGGGGCGATCTCGCGCACGCTGCCCGCATACTCGCGCGCGGGCTCGGCCCAGGCGCGCACCACTGCCGGCATGCCCGGCCGCAGCGCGCCCGCGCGCCCCTCGGGTACATGGATCAGCACCTCGCGCTCGTCGGGGCGCGCGATGCGAAACACCGGCTGCCCCGCCCCCACGACCTGACCCGGCTCGGCCAGCACGGCCGTGACCACACCGTCAGCCGGAGCCTCGAGCCGGGTGTAGGCGGTCTGATTGGCCGCAGTTTCAGCCTGCGCGCGCGCCTGCCGCAGCCGCGCCTCGGCCGCCTGCAGCGCCGTGGCGCGTGTGTCGAGCACCGAGGGCGAGACGAAATTGCGCGCGGCCAGCGCCTTGGTCCGGTCGAGCTCGGTGCGCGCCAGCGCGAGATCCGCCTCGGCCGCGTTGACTGCAGCCCGCGCCGCATCGGCCAGCAGACGCACGTCCTCGGGGTCGAGCACGGCCAGCACCGCGCCACGCTTCACCGGTGCGCCCACATCCACCCTGCGCTCGACGAGCTTGCCGCCGATGCGAAAACCTACATCCACCTCGATGCGCGCACGCACCTCGCCGGCATAGTGCTGCAGCGCCTGCGGCGCGGTGGCGGACGCGAAGCTGCGCACGAGCACTGCACGCGGCGGCGGCGCCTCGGGGGCAGGTGCGGAGCAGGCGGCGAGCACGCAGACCGTGCCCAGCGCGGCCAGGGCGGTACGTAAAGACATCGGAATTCCTCATTCATGGCGGCCATGCCGGGCGCAAGCGAAGCACAGCCGACATGACAATGAGGCAAGTGTAACGCCGCCGAGCCGCGTCAGCGCGACTCCAGCACCAGGCGCCCGTTGACCGGCTGGATGGGCCGACCGTTGCGCGGATACAGCCGCGAGAACACGTCGAGCTGGGCGCTGGAGATCTTCACCGGCGCCTTCATCACCACCCACAGCACGTCTTCGGTGCACGGCGGCATCGGCAGCGAGCCAGTGTAGAGGAAGTGCGCCGGGTCTTGCGGCAGCAGCGTCGCCAGATCGATCACCGCCTCGGGGGTGAATTCGCGCCCGCGGTCGAGCGGGAGATTGCTCCACAGCGTGCCGAACAGCGGATGATCCTCGCCACCTGCGGACAGCAGCACCGACACGATCGCCTGCCGCCCGTCCGCGCTGCGGTGGAGCAGGTACGCGGCCATGTCGTGCGCCATGCCGCCCACCCGGTCCTGCGAAGGGCGATGCAGCGTGAAGCCTTCGAGCGCGTAACGTACCCCGCGCACGATCATGCCCATGCCGTTGCCGACATCCACCTGCAGCAGGTTGCCGGTGTCGCGGATACGGAAGCCGCTGCGCTGGTAGTGAAAATTCACTGGCGCCAGGTCGACCGCGAGGCCGTCGCGCAGGTCGATCGGCGACTGCCGCCGGCCTTCCTCGCACACGCGCCACTCGGGGCGCAGGCGCCCCCAGCGCTCGGGCCCGGTTTCTCCGGCATAGCTCCAGCCCTGTGCGGCGACGGACGGGCGCGGGCTGCTCGCGCCCTGCTCTGCGAGCAGCCCGGCGATGGCATCCGGCGCCGACGATGCAGCTACCGGCGCAGCGCTCGCCAACTCCGCGGGCGCAACTTCGCGCACGGGGGCCGCGGGCTGCCCGGCGGCACTGCGCGCGTCGCCGCGCGTCGGCTTGCGCGCGGCGGCCGACGCCTCGGCGGCCGGGGCGCGCGGCGCAGCGGGTTTGCGTGCCGCGCGCGGCGTGGGCGGCGTCGCCTCGGCCGCCTGGCGCGTGGCGGCGGGGCGTGGCTTGGGTGCGGCGACCACGACCGGCGCACTCGCGCGCGGCGCGGGGGTTTTCGGCGTGGCAGACGGCTTCGGGGCGGGCTCGGGGGCGGGCTCGGGGGCCGGCTTGGGGGCGGGCTTGGGGGCGGATGCGCTCGCCGTCGGCGCGGGGCCAGTCTGGCGCGCCGGGGCTCGCGTCCTCTGCGTCTGTGCAGGTTTTTCTGCGCTCTCCGAAGCGTCGGGCTTTGCCGCGCCTGCCTTCGCTGCGATGTTTGGCAGCGGCGGCAGAATCGACTTGCGTGGCGCATCTTCTGTGTTCGCGGCCTGTCCACCGGGCAGGAACTTGGCCGGAATCTCGACATGGGTCTCGAGCGCGGGCACTGCCTCGGTCGCCTCGGCCGCAACGTTCCTGAGCGGAGGGGGCGCAGTCTCGCCGGCCGTGCTGATGCTGCCCGCGTGCTGACGGCCGGCGGCTGCATCGGCCGTGGCGGGCGTTTTCGGCGCCACCGGGGGCGTCGGCACGGCTTGCGCAGGCTCGGGCGCGGCGGGCGACGCGGCGGGAGGCTTGGCCGCCGGGGCGCGGGCGGCGACGGCCGCTGCGGCGGGCTGCTGCGCGGGCATGGCCGCGTCGGCACCGTCCCGTGCCGCAGCGCCGGCAAGCCGCGATGCCTCATTCGCGAGCTTGCGCAGATCGGCCACCGAGGGCGGCGCGCACACCTCGCGCCACATGCGCTCATCCACCGAATTGCGCGCAACCTCCAGGAAGCTCTGGTCGGCCACCGGCTCTTCACGCACGATGTTGTCGAGTGCATCGACGTACACGCGCTTGACGGTGGCGAAGCTGCGTTTGCGACAGTCGTAGCGGTTCAGGGCCTTGATCATCGCGTAACCCGAAGCGCGCGCCTCATCGGTCGTCAGCACCACCCGCCCCCACGAGATCTTCGTGCCGCCATCCGAGTTCAGGATGCTGCTGCGGTCGATCTCGACGCGGCGATTGCGGTCGCTCAGCACCAGCTGCCAGTCGGCCGCCAGGGCGGCGCCGGCACACTGGACAAGCAGCATTGCAGCAAGGAGCGGGCGGAGGCGTCTCATCGTTCTTGGTCGAAGCGGGTTGGTCATGATGCTCATCGGCTCGTTTTACCAAACCTTGAGCGCCGCATCGTGCGCACCTTGCCACACCCGGTGCGCTTACAGTATCGTCCCGGTTCTCGTTGGGGGTGCCCGCCGCGCACGGGCTGAGAAACACCCTTGGAACCTGATCCGGCTCGCACCGGCGTAGGGAAACGTACTTCATGAGCTCGTCCGCATCATCCGCTGCCGCCGACGGCAGCGCATCCGCCGCATCTTCCGGCCACACCGCCCGCATCCCGAACGTACTCTCCATCGCCGGCGTCGACCCGTCCGGTGGCGCGGGCGTGTTCGCCGACCTCAAGACCTTCTCCGCGCTCGGCGCCTACGGCTGCGGCGTGGTCGCTGCGCTCACCGCACAGAACACGCAGGCGGTCACCGGCGTGCACGTGCCGCCCACCGACTTCCTGCGCCTGCAGGTCGACACCCTGTTCGCCGACGTGGCCATCCACGCCACCAAGATCGGCATGCTCGGCAGCGCCGAGGTCACCACCACGGTGGCCGAGCGCCTCGCGCACTGGCAGGCGGCCAAGGTGGTGCTCGACCCGGTCATGGTCGCCAAGAGCGGCGACAGCCTGCTGGCCAGGAGCGCGATCTCGGCGATGCGCGAGGCGCTCTTCCCGCAGGCCTTCCTGATCACCCCCAACCTGCCCGAAGCCGGCGTGCTGCTCGAGCAGCGCGCGCCCGACACGGTCAAGGAGATGTACCGCGCCGCCGAGCGCCTGCGCGAGCTGCTGCCCTTGTCCTCCGAGCGCTGGGTGCTGCTGAAGGGCGGCCACCTGCCCGGCAACGAGCTGGTCGACCTGCTGTTCGACGGCGACCGCATGGTCGAGCTGCCGGCGCCGCGCATCGAGACGAAGAACACGCACGGCACCGGCTGCACGCTCAGCTCGGCGGTCGCCGCGCTGCTGCCGCAGGCCGAAGGCCAGTTCCGCCCGGTCGAGACCGCGGTGCGCCATGCGCGCCAGTGGCTGCTGGGTGCGATCGCGCATGCGGGCGAGCTCGCGGTCGGCAGCGGCCACGGGCCGGTGCATCACTTCCACGCGCTGTGGAGGCGCTGAGCCGAGGCCCGATGGAGCCCGCTCCCACGGCTCCTTGACGGCACCAGCAGCCCTGCGGCACGAACCGAACACCAGACCAGAACCCACACCCTTCCCCAGGAGACAGCATGAACGCCAACGAGAAATTCATCGCCGCCGAGGCGCACGTCGACGAGGCCGCGATCGCCCCGCTGCCCAACTCGCGCAAGATCTACGTCGAGGGCTCGCGCCCGGACATCCGCGTGCCGATGCGCGAGATCAGCCAGAGCGACACCCCGGCCTCCTTCGGCGCCGAGCAGAACCCGCCGATCTTCGTCTATGACTGTTCGGGCCCCTACTCCGACCCGGCCGCGAAGATCGACATCCGCTCCGGCCTGCCCGCGCTGCGCCAGCAGTGGATCGAGGAGCGCGGCGACACCGAGGTGCTGCCCGGCCTGTCCTCCGAGTACGGCCGCGCCCGCGCCGCCGACACGGCGCTCGACGAGCTGCGCTTTCCCGGCCTGCACCGCGCCCCGCGCCGCGCCAAGCCGGGTGCCAATGTCACCCAGATGCATTACGCCCGGCGCGGCATCATCACCCCCGAGATGGAATACATCGCCATCCGCGAGAACCTGAACCGCGAGCAGTACATCGCCTCGCTGCGCGCCACCGGCCCCAAGGGCCAGAAGATGGCCGACATGATGCTGCGCCAGCACCC
>DITC01000026.1:0-15551 GCA_002422685.1 Thauera sp. UBA6194
CTTCCGGTGCTTCCGGTGCTTCCGGCGCTTCCGGTGCTTCCGGCGCTTCCGGCGCTTCCGGCGCTTCCGGCGCTTCCGGCGCTTGTCAGCGGATCATCGACCATCAGCCCACGCCTCCACTCGCGCTGCCGCGCCGCCTGCCGTAGAGCGCGAGCAGCACCACGAAGCTGAACGCCAGCATGCCGCCCGCCAGCCAGTGCGCCTCGGCGTACTCCAGCGCCTCGACGTGGTCGTAGATCGCCACCGACACCACGCGCGTCCTGTCCGGGATGTTGCCGCCGATCATCAGCACCACGCCGAACTCGCCCACCGTGTGCGCGAAGCCGAGGATGGTCGCGGTGATGAAGCCCGGCCGCGCCAGCGGCAGCGCGACGTGGAAGAAGCTGTCCCACGGCCCGGCGCGCAGCGTGGCGGCGACCTCGAGCGGGCGGCGGCCGATGGCCTCGAAGGCGTTGTGCACCGGCTGCACGACGAAGGGCAGCGAGTAGATCACCGAGCCGACCACCAGGCCGGCGAAGGAAAACGGCAGCAGGCCGAGGCCGAGCGCCTCGGTGAGCCGGCCGACCGGCCCGTTCGGCCCCATCGCCACCAGCAGGTAGAAGCCGATCACCGTCGGCGGCAGCACCAGCGGCAGCGCCACCACCGCGCCGACCACGCCCTTCCACTTCGAGCGCGTGCGCGCCAGCCACCACGCGATCGGCGTGCCCACCAGCAGCAGGATCACGGTGCTGACGGTGGCGAGCTGGAAGGTGAGCCAGACGGCGGACCAGTCGGCGCTAGTCAGGGAAGGCATGCTTGTGGGAAGTCATCGGCGAGGGGAAGTCATTGGCGGAGCCACATCGGCGCAGCTTCATCGGCGCAGCTTCATCGGCGCAGCTTCATCGGCGCAGCTTCATCGGCGCAGCTTCATCGGCGCAGCTTCATCGGCGAGGCATCATCGGGAAGGCGCGACCGGCGGCGACCACAGCCGACATTGTGCCGTGCCCACCCCACGGCGCCTACTTTGCGTCCGGCGTCGGCGCCGCCTTCTCCCCGGGCAGCTCGAAGCCGTAGCGCGCCAACACCGCACGCGCCGCCGCGTTGCCGATGTAGTCGGCGAAGGCCGTGGCGAGCGCCTTGCCTTCGGCCTGGCGGGTGAGCATGAAGCCCTGCTCCAGCGGCTCATGCAGCGCGGCGTCGATCAGGTGGTAGCCGCCCTGCCCGGCCAGCGCCGGGTTGAGCGCCAGCGACAGCGCGATGACGCCGACCGCCGCGTTGCCAGTCTGCACGAACTGCGCGGTCTGCGCGATGTTCTCGCCCTGCACCAGGCGCGGCTGCACGGCGTCCCACACGCCGGCGGCGCGCAGCGCCTCTTCGGCACGCTTGCCGTAGGGCGCGTGGCGCGGGTTGGCGATGGCGATGCGACCGATGGCCGGGTCGGCGAGGTCCTGCAGGCGCAGCGCGCGGGCGTCGCGCGTGTTGCTCCACAGCACGATGCGCCCCACCGCATAGGGGCGGGTGGGGCCGAGCGCCAGGCCGTCGGCCTCGAGCGCGCGCGGGTAGGCGATGTCGGCGGAGAAGTAGAGGTCGAAGGGCGCGCCCTGGCGGATCTGTGTGGCGAACTTGCCCGAGGAGCCATAGACCACCTCGACCACGTCGTTGGGATGCACGCGCCGGAAGTCCGCGACGATCTCGTCCATCGCGAACTTGAGGTCGGCCGCCGCTGCCACCGTGACACGCTCGCCCGCCTGCGCCGCCGGGGCCATGATCTGTGCGGCCATCAGCACGGCCAGCGCGGCACCGCGCAGCCGGCGCAGCGCCCGCCTCGCCAGTTCGCCCGGCCGCATGCCCGGCCGCATGCCCGGCCTCAGGCTCGGGGCCAGGCGCCGCCCGTCGGCGCCCTGTGGATGTTCGATCGGCACGGCGACGTCTCCTCTCATCGTGTTGCGCCAGATTGCGTCGGCGCGGGGTTCATTGATCATCACTGTGCCGCCCGGGTGGCCGAAGGCCGGGGCAGATGCGCCGCGACGAAGCGCCAGATCATGCTCGACGCGTTCGGCCCTTTCTCGTCGCTGAACATCTGTCCGGGCGCGCCGCCGCTCCAGGCGTGGCTCAGTCCATCCACCTCGCACAAGCGCACGCACACTCGACGAGCGCGGCGGTAGTCGGTGACCGTCATTGCCTTGCGCGCACCGCGCTGCACGATGCGCGCCTCACCCGGTGCGGCGCCGAGCGCCACGGACCACTGGGCGGCGGCGGCCTGCGCGTTGCGCGGCGCAACCACGCCGTCCGCGCGACCGTGAATCACCAGCAGCGGCGGCCGGTTCCCCGCGGCGTCGGGCTGCACCTCACCCTGCGCCGCTTCGACCGCCGCTGCCGGCAGATGCCGCCCGTGCATCGCCGCCAGCGCACTCGCCGCCGAACGCGCACTGCCCGGCGCCACGCCCGAGTGCATCGCCACCGCGCGAAAACGCTGCGGATAGCTCACCGCCAGCAGCGCCGCCATGCTCGCGCCAGCCGACAGTCCGGCGACCGCCACCGCCTCGCGATCCACCGGATACAGCAGGCAGACCTGGTCGATCGCGGCCATCAGCGTGGCCGCCTCGGCATCGGCACGGTAGTTGCGAGTGTCGTACCAGTTCCAGCAGCCTTGCGGATGGGCGGCGCGATCCTGCTCGGGGTAGAGCACCAGAAAGCGCTCGCGTGCAGCGAGCCGGTTCATGCGCGTGCTGCGCGCGAAGGCCGCGGCGGTCTGCCCGCAGCCGTGCAGCATCACCAGCAGCGGCAGGCGCTCGTCATTGCGCACCCCTGCGGGTCGGAAGAGGAAAAAACGACGCAGCCCGGCCGGGCCGATCGCCTGGCCGGTGATCCAGTCACCCGCGCCGGGGGGCGGTCGGTAGGGCGCCGCCATCGCGTCGACCGTGCGCGCCACCGCCTTGCCCGCCGCCTTTGCGCCGGCCTTGAAGGCGCTGCGGGTCATCGACGTCGCTGCACGCTGCATCGCTCGGGCAAACGGAGACTTGCGGAGGCGTGGACTCATCGGGGAGCGCTCTCGGGAACGGAATCAGGATGGATGGAGCGCGCTGGCGAACGCGATGTCTGCGCGGAGACAGGCATCGACAGCGTGCGCAGCGAGTTCGGGCACTGTACGCCGCTGCGCGCCCCGTCAGCGCTCGCCGCGCTCCTCGCGCGCCACGGCCGAGAGTTCGCGCAGATACCAGGCGGCATAGCCGTAGCCGACTGCGGCGATCAAGGCGGTGAACACCAGGCTGCCCTCGAAGGGCACCCCGGCCAGCACGTTGCTGACCACGACGAAGCTCAGGTACAGGGCGGCAACCATGCCGCCGAAGATGCGGATGAGGGCGAAGGTCTTGCGTTGCTTGAGCGTGGGCTGAGCCATGGGCGCAGGCGCCGGAGGCGCGGGTAATGGGCACAGGCCGCAGGGTAACGGATTCGCGCGTCGCTGGCATCGGCCGCGGCGTGCCCGGATAATCCGCGCTTCACGACACGGGCAGAACAGCGGGAAGATGCATGACCACCCTCCGCCTCATCCTCGGCGACCAGCTCAACGCCGCCCACTCCTGGTTCCGCGCCCCGCGCGCGGACGTGCTCTACCTGATGATGGAGGTGCGCAGCGAGACCGACCATGTGCGGCACCACGCGCAGAAGGTGCTGGCGATCTTCGCCGCGATGCGCGCCTTCGCCGCGGCGCTGCAGGCGGCGGGGCACCGGGTTTGCTACCTGAAGATCGGCGACGCCGACAACCGCCAGGCTTTCGCCGCCAACCTGGCGCAGGTGGCGGCCACGTGCGGCGCGACGCGCTTCGAGCGCATGGAGGCGGGCGAGTGGCGGGTGGAGCAGGCGCTGGACGAGGCTGCACGGACGCTGGCCCTGCCGCACGCGGTGGTCGGCAGCGAGCACTTTCTCGCCGACCGTGCCGAGCTCGCGCAGCGCTTCGCCGCCAAGGTGCCACGCATGGAATTCTTCTACCGCGACATGCGCCGCCGCCATCGCGTGCTGGTCGACGCCGAGGACGCGCCGGTGGGCGGGGTGTGGAACTTCGACGCGCAGAACCGCGAGAAATGGCCGGGCGACCCGCCCACGCCGGAATGGCCGTGGGGCGGGCACGACCTGACTGCGCTGTGGGACGAGATCGCCGCCGCTGGCGTGCAGACCATCGGCGCACCTCACGCGGAAAACCTGCGCTGGCCGATCACCCGCCGCGAAGCGCGCGCCGGGCTTGCACACTTCATCGAGCACGCCCTGCCCTGGTTCGGCCCCTACCAGGACGCGATGAGCACCCGCTCGACCACGCTGTTCCACTCCGGGCTGTCGTTCGCGCTCAACGTCAAGCTGCTGCACCCGCGCGAGGTCATCGACGCCGCGGTGGCCGCCTGGCAGGCGGGCAAGGTCGAGCTGGCGAGCTGCGAGGGCTTCGTGCGCCAGATCCTGGGCTGGCGCGAGTTCGTGCGCGGGGTGTATTGGGCGCGCATGCCGGGCTACGCGCAGGGCAACGCGCTCGGCGCCCGCCGTCCGCTGCCGGCCTGGTACTGGAGCGGCGACACCAGGATGGCCTGCCTGCGCCACGCCATCGGCCAGTCGCTCGACACCGCCTACGCCCACCACATCCAGCGCCTGATGATCACCGGCAACTTCGCCCTGCTCGCCGGCTGCGACCCGGTCGAGGTCGATGCCTGGTACCTCGGCATCTACGCCGACGCCTTCGAGTGGGTGGAGATGCCCAACACCCGCGGCATGAGCCAGTTCGCCGACGGCGGCGTGATCGCCAGCAAGCCCTACGCCGGCGCGGCGAGCTACATCGGCAAGCAGTCGGACTACTGCAAGGGCTGCGCCTACGACCCCAAGCGCCGCCATGGCGCCAGCGGCACGAAACTCGCCTGCCCCTTCAACAGCCTGTACTGGGACTTCCTGCTGCGCCACGAGACCCGCTTCGCGCGCAACCCGCGCATGGCCATGCCCTACAAGGCGTGGGCGAAGATGGATGAAGCCGAGCGCGCCGCCACGCTGGCGCAGGCGGCGCAGTGGCTGAAACGGCTGGACGAGCTCTGAGCATTGCAGCCCCGCAGGCGGCGGATGGCGTTCGCGAAGAGAACAAGCGCGTGCAATCCGCTTTCTTGAGCGCGCGCCGACGAGGTCGGTTCAAGCCCGCCGTCGCACCCGAAGAGAACCGCCGCAGCAAAGCAAAAAGCCCGGGATCTTCCGGGCTTTCTGCTTGTTGCGACCTCGCAAGGATCAGGCGGCCAGCGCGTCCCAGTCCAGGATCACCTTGCCGCTCTTGCCCGAGAGCATGGTCTCGAACCCGGTCTTGAAGTCCTGCACCGGATAGTGGTGGGTGATGATCGGGCTCAGGTCCAGGCCGCTCTGCAGCATCGCGACCATCTTGTACCAGGTCTCGAACATCTCGCGACCGTAGATGCCCTTGATCTCCAGGCCCTTGAAGATGACCTGGTTCCAGTCGATCGCGGTGTTGGACGGCGGAATGCCGAGCAGCGCGATCTTGCCGCCGTGGTTCATGTGCTCGAGCATCGAGGTGAACGCGGACGGCACGCCCGACATCTCCAGGCCGACGTCGAAGCCCTCGGTCATGTGCAACTCGGCCATCACGTCGGCCAGGTTCTCGCGGCTCACGTTGACGGCGCGCGTTGCGCCCATCTTGCGGGCGAGCTCCAGGCGGTGGTCGTTCACATCGGTGATGACGACATGGCGCGCACCGACGTGACGCGCGATCGCCACCGCCATGATGCCGATCGGGCCGGCGCCGGTGATGAGCACGTCCTCGCCGACCAGGTTGAAGGACAGCGCGGTGTGGGTGGCGTTGCCGAAGGGGTCGAAGATCGCCGCCAGGTCGTCGGAGATGTCGTCCGGGATCTTGAAGGCATTGACCGCCGGGATCGACAGGTACTCGGCGAACGCGCCCGCGCGGTTGACGCCCACGCCGACGGTGTTGCGGCACAGGTGACGGCGGCCGGCGCGGCAGTTGCGGCAGAAGCCGCAGGTGATGTGGCCTTCGCCCGACACGCGGTCGCCGATCTTGAAGCCGCGCACCTCCTGGCCCATCTCGGCGATCACGCCCACGTACTCGTGGCCGACATGCATGGGGACGGGGATGGTCTTCTGCGCCCACTCGTCCCACTTCCAGATGTGGATGTCGGTGCCGCAGATCGCCGTCTTCTTGATCTTGATGAGGACGTCGTTCGGTCCGACTTCCGGCTTATCCACGGTGGTCATGGTGAGCCCCACCGACGGGGTCAATTTGGCCAGTGCTTTCATGGGGGATTCCTCTCAATCTTTGTGAATGCGGGTGCTCAGGCAATCGCGCCGAGCGCCCTGCCCACCTTGGCGAAGGCCGCCACGGCACGGTCGATCTGTTCCTTGGTGTGCGCGGCGCTCATCTGTGTGCGGATGCGCGCCTTGCCCTTGGGCACGACCGGGAAGGAGAAGCCGATGACGTAGATGCCTTCCTTGAGCAGCTCTTCGGCCATGCGACCGGCCAGCTGCGCGTCGCCGAGCATGACCGGGACGATGGGGTGATCCTTGCCCGCCAGCGTGAAGCCGAGCTTACTCATTTCGCTGCGGAAATATTCGCCGTTCTCGCGCACGCGACGACACAGTTCCAGACCTTCGTCGCTGTCGAGCAGTTCCATGACCTTGATCGACGCCGCCGCGATCGAGGGCGCGAGCGTGTTCGAGAACAGGTAGGGCCGCGAGCGCTGGCGCAGCAGCTCGATGATCTCCTTGTGGCCCGAGGTGTAGCCGCCCGAGGAGCCGCCCAGCGCCTTGCCGAGCGTGCCGGTGATGATGTCCACGCGGCCTTCGACGCCGCAGTATTCCGCCGTGCCGCGGCCGTGCGTGCCGACGAAGCCGACGGCGTGGGAGTCGTCGACCATCACCAGCGCGCCGTACTTGTCGGCCAGGTCGCACACGGACTTGAGGTCGGCGATGACGCCGTCCATGGAGAACACGCCATCGGTGGCGATGAGCTTGAAGCGCACGCCGGCGGCGTCGGCGGCCTGCAGCTGGGCCTCGAGGTCGGCCATGTCGTTGTTGCGATAGCGGTAGCGCTTGGCCTTGCACAGGCGCACACCGTCGATGATCGAGGCGTGGTTGAGCTCGTCGGAGATGACCGCGTCCTCTTCGGTGAGCAGGGTCTCGAACAGACCGCCGTTGGCGTCGAAGCAGCTGCCGTAGAGGATGGTGTCCTCGGTGCCGAGGAACTTCGAGATGCTGGCCTCGAGCTGCTTGTGCACCGACTGCGTGCCGCAGATGAAGCGCACCGAGGCCATGCCGAAGCCGTCCTCGGCCAGGCCGTCCTGGGCCGCCTTGACCAGACGCGGGTCATTGGCGAGGCCGAGGTAGTTGTTGGCGCAGAAGTTCAGCACGTCCGCACCGCTGCCGAGGTGGACCTCGGCGCCCTGGGGGCTGTCGATGACACGCTCGGCCTTGTAGAAGCCGTCGGCACGAATCTGATCGACGACGCCACGCAGGTGGGTGAGGAAGCGATCACGGATGGGAGATTGGGTATTTGCTGTCATTACGGCTCCAGTACGGCGCGTGGAGCGTTGCCGGATCTCGTGGTTCGGGTCGCCATTGCGCCCGCCAGCGGGAAGACTCCAGCGCCTTGCTAAAGATTGGCGAAAAAAGCGCGTTCGGCCCGGGGGCTACGCCGCCGGGCCGGCTCCGGCAACGCGCTCGCCGCCGGAGTGTTGCAGTTGGATCAGGCGCGCTGCAGCTGCAGCTTCTCGCCGGTCGCCGCAGCACTGGCGGCGGCGGTGAAGACGACGTCGGTCGAGGAGTTGAGCGCGGTCTCGGCCGAGTCCTGCACCACACTGATCACGAAGCCGATCGCCACGACCTGCATCGCCACGTCGGCATCGACGCCGAGCAGGCTGGTCGCCATCGGGATCAGCAGCAGCGAACCACCCGCCACACCGGACGCACCGCAAGCGGCGAGCGCGGACACCACGCTCAGCAGCAGCGCGGTCGCGAAGTCGACCTGGATACCGAGGGTGTGCGCCGCAGCAAGCGACATCACCGAGATCGTGATCGCCGCGCCGCCCATGTTGATCGTGGCGCCGAGCGGGATCGAGATCGCGTAGGTGTCCTCGTGCAGGCCCAGGCGCTTGCACAGCTCCATGTTGATGGGGATGTTGGCGGCCGAGCTGCGGGTGAAGAAGGCGGTCACGCCGCTCTCGCGCAGGCAGGTGAGCACCAGCGGATACGGGTTGGTGCGCAGCTTCCAGAACACGAACAGCGGATTCACCACCAGGGCGACGAACAACATCGAGCCCACGATCACCATCAGCAGCTTGCCGTAGCCGAGCAGCGCGTCGAAGCCGGTCTCGCCCAGCGTGGCGGCGACCAGGCCGAAGATGCCGAGCGGGGCGAAGCGGATCACCACATGCACGATCGACGACACCGCCGCGGCGAGGTCGTTGACCATCGCACGCGTGCCATCGCTGGCATGACGCAGCGAGACGCCCAGGCCGATCGCCCACGCCAGGATGCCGATGAAGTTGGCTTCCATCAGCGCGCGCACCGGGTTGGCCACCACGTTGAGCAGCAGGTTCTTGAGCACCACCAGGACGCCGCCCGGGGGATTGCCGGTGGCAGCCGCGGTGTCGAGCACCAGCGTGGTCGGGAAGGCGAAGCTGGCGACCACCGCCACGAGCGCAGCGGCGAAAGTGCCGAGCAGGTAGAGGATCAGCACCGGGCGGATGTGCGTGGGCTGGCCCTTCTTGTGGTTGGCGATCGCTGCCGCCACGAGCACGAAGACCAGGATCGGCGCGACCGCCTTCAGTCCGGCGATGAACAGGTCACCGAGCAGGGCGACCGATTTGGTGGCGCCCGGCGCGACCAGCGCCAGGGCGATGCCGAGGACCAGACCGATCGCGATCTGGGAGATGAGGCTCATGCGCATGATGCGCTGAAAAGCCGTCGGGGTTGTATTGCTCATCGAGTGTCTCCTCGTGGAGTGGGATGTTGCAGGTTGATTGCCCTTGTGGGGCGGAAGCTGGGCGCACCTGGTGACGCGTTCAGCACTCGGGGAAGCTGACGGCGAGACCGCCGCGGGAGGTTTCCTTGTATTTGTCGAGCATGTCGCGGCCGGTGTCGCGCATGGTGCGGATCACCTGGTCGAGCGAGATCGCGTGCGCGCCGTCGCCACGCAGGGCGAGCTGGGCGGCGTTGATGGCCTTGATCGAGGCCATCGCGTTGCGCTCGATGCACGGCACCTGGACCAGGCCACCGACCGGGTCGCAGGTGAGGCCGAGGTTGTGCTCGAGACCGATCTCGGCGGCGTTCTCGACCTGCTCGGGCGTGCCGCCGAGCACTTCGGCCAGGCCGGCCGCGGCCATCGCGCACGCCGAGCCGACCTCGCCCTGGCAGCCGACCTCGGCGCCGGAGATCGAGGCGTTCTTCTTGCACAGCGCACCGACCGCGGCGGCGGCGAGGAGGAAGTTCTCCACGTCGCGCTCGCTGCTGCCGGGCATGAACTTCATGTAGTAGTGCAGCACCGCCGGGATGATGCCGGCCGCGCCGTTGGTGGGCGCGGTGACCACACGGCCGCCGCCGGCGTTCTCTTCGTTCACCGCGAGCGCGTACAGGTTCACCCAGTCGAGCGCGGCCATCGAGTCGCTGATCATGTTGCGTCCGGCGCTGTGCTCGCTGAGCTTGCGATACAGCGCGGGGGCGCGGCGGCGCACGTTGAGCCCGCCGGGCAGGATGCCCTCGTGGCCGACGCCGCGGTCGACGCAGGCGCGCATGACGTCCCAGATGCGCTTGAGGGCGGCGCGGGTCTCGTCCTCGCTGCGCCAGGCCGATTCGTTGGCGAGCATCAACTCGCTGATGCGCAGGCCGTGACGACGGCACTGCTCGAGCAGCTGGACACCGTCGTCGAAGGGATAGGGCACCTCCACCAGCGTCTCCGCCGATTCGCCCGACTGCGCCTGCGCCTCGTCGATGACGAAACCGCCGCCCACCGAGTAATAGGTGTTCTCGTACAGCACGGCGTCGTCACCATGGGCGATGAGCCTCATCGCGTTGGGATGGTAAGGCAGGCTCACCGGCAGCAGGCGCATGTCGCGCGCCCAGTCGAAAGGCACGACCACGCCGCCCGGCAGCGGCAGCTCGCCGTCGATGCGCACCGCGTCCACCGCCGCGACGAGGAAATCCGGATCGACATCGTCCGGGCGCGCGCCCATCAGGCCGGCGATCACCGCACGGTCGGTGGCGTGACCCACGCCGGTCGCCGACAGCGAGCCGTAGAGCTTGACCTCGATACGCCGCACCGCGTCCAGCGGGGTGCGCTGCTGCAGCGCGACGACGAACTCGTGCGCCGCACGCATCGGCCCCACGGTGTGCGAGCTGGAGGGACCGACGCCGATCTTGAAGAGGTCGAGAACGCTGATGGACATGGTGAGGCTCCTGTCGAGAAAGGGTCTTGCTTTAATTCAGCTAAGCATGAAAATACTTATCGCTGCATGACCCGCATTTTCACTGGCCGATTTCGTCGCGTCGATCGATAGTTTTTTATCTTCACTTTAGAACACTTAAACCATGCAGCCGAACACCCCTTCCCAGGTGCACACCCGGCTGCGCGTTTTCCTCGCCGCCGCCCGCCACCTGTCCTTCACCCGCGCGGGCGAAGAACTGCACATCACCACCGGCGCAGTCAGCCAGCAGATCAAGCTGCTCGAGGACTGGCTCGGTCAGCGCCTGTTCCGCCGCCTGCCGCGCCGGCTCGAGCTCACCGACGCCGGCAACCGCCTGCTCGCCGCGGTCGATCCGGCGTACGCCGCGGTGGAGCTCGCGATCGGCCGCCTGCGCGGCGGCGCGCTCAGCGGCGTGGTGCGCGTGCGTACCCTGCCGTCCTTCCTCGCCACCTGGCTGGTACCGCGGCTGCCGCGGCTGATGGAACGCTTTCCGCAGATCGAGCTGCAGGTGGTGGCCGAGGACAGCACCTATTCGCTGCGCGATGGCGAGTTCGACCTCGCCATCGACCTCAACGACGGCACCTATCCCGGCTTTCAGAGCACGGTACTGCTGGAAGAAGAAATCTTCCCAGTGTGTTCGCCGCGCCTGCTCGAGGGCCGCCCGGCGCTGGAGACGCCCGACGACCTGCGCCACTACCCGCTGCTGCACGACATGACCGCCTGGCGCGGCAGCCCGCCTTACGCCGAGTGGGAGCGCTACCTCAAGGCCATCGGCGCGCCCCAGGTCGAGGTGCGGCGCGGCTACATGTTCAACCGCAACCACATCACCATGCAGTGCGCGATCGCCGGCATGGGGGTGGCGATCGCGCGCCGCAGGCTGATCACCGACGAGCTCGACAGCGGCCGGCTGGTGGCGCCCTTCGCGCACACGGTGGCCACCGGCAAGCGCTACTGCCTGGTGTACTCGGCCGGCGCGCTCGCCGACCCGCGCGTGGCCACGGTACATGACTGGATCGTCGGCGAGGCGCACGGCGTCAGCCAATCATGTGACCCGGCAGCCAGGTGACCAGCCCCGGGAAGGTGTAGAGCAGGATCAGCGCCAGCACCATGAGCAGGAAGTAGGGCATCGCATACACCGCGATCGTGGTGATCTGCTTGCCCGACAGCGCCTGCAGCACGAACAGGTTGAAACCCACCGGCGGCGTGATCTGCGCCATCTCGACGACCACGATCACGAACACGCCGAACCAGAGCGGATCGATGCCCGCAGCCTGGATGGTCGGCAGCAGCACCGCCATGGTCAGCACGATGATCGAGATGCCGTCCAGGAAGCAGCCGAGCAGCACGAAGAAGATCGCGAGCGCAAACAGCAGCATGCCGGGCGTGAGGTTGAGCGTGCCGATCCATTCGGCCAGATGGCGCGGCAGACCGATGTAGCCCATCGCCAGGGTCAGGAAGGCCGAGCCGCCCAGGATGAGCGCGATCATGCAGTACAGGCGGGTGGCGCCCATCAGGCCCGAGATGAAGCTCTCGCGCGTGAGCGACTTCTGCGCCGCGGCGATGATCAGGCTGCCGATCACGCCGATGGCCGCGGCCTCGGTGGCGGTGGCGATGCCGGAGTAGATCGAGCCCAGCACGCCGGCGATCAGCAGCACCACCGGGATCAGGTTCTTCGACGCGGCGAGCTTGCCCATGAAGCTGGTCTTGAGGTCGGCGGCCGGGATGCGGTCGCGGTGCAGCAGCGACCAGATCACCACCCAGCCCATGAACAGCGACGCGAGCAGGATGCCGGGCAGCACGCCGCCGATGAAGAGCTTGGAGATCGACACGTCGGCGGCCACGCCGTACACGATCATGATGATCGAGGGCGGGATCAGCAGGCCGAGCGTGCCGGCGCCGGCCAGAGTGCCGAGCACCATGGACTCCGGATAGCCGCGGCGGCTGAGCTCGGGCATCGCGATCTTGCCGATGGTGGCGCAGGTCGCCGCCGACGAACCCGAGACCGCCGCAAACAGCGTGCAGCCGATCACGTTGGTGTGCAGCAGGCGGCCGGGCAGGCGCTCGAGCCAGGGCGACAGGCCCTTGAACATCTCCTGCGACAGCCGGGTGCGGAACAGGATCTCGCCCATCCACAGAAAGAGCGGCAGCGCGGTCAGGGTCCAGCTCGAGCCGTGGCTCCAGATCGCCACGGCCATGCCGTCGCCGGGGGGGCGCGTGGTGAAGCCGAGCATGCCGAGGATGCCGATGGCCATCAGCGCGAGGCCGATCCACAGGCCGCCGGCGAGCAGCAGCACCATCAGACCGACGAGAACGAGTGCAGCGGTGAGTTCCATGATGGCCCCTTATTCCATGTGCGCCATTTCTTCGGCGTCGGCCTTGGCCAGGCGCTGCGGCTCGCGGCCGAGGCTGACCTGGATGAAGTCGTCGAGCACGGCGATCAGCAGGATCACCGAGCCGATCGCCATCGACAGCTGCGGAATCCACAGCGGCGTGGCGTCGATGCCCTGCGAGATCTCGTCGAATTCGTGCGACTGCCACACCAGGCGCACCGCGTACCAGGCGAGGATGGAGGCCACCACCAGACCGGCTCCGTGCGCGACCCATTCCGCAATGCGGCGCATGCGCGGCCCGAGGCGTTCGATCACCAGGCTCACGCGGATGTGCTCGCCGTGCTTGAAGGTGTAGGCCAGCGCCAGAAAGCCGCAGGCCGCCATCGCGTAGCCGGCATAGTCGTCGGTGCCGGGCAGGTAGATGTCGAATGGCCGCGTGAACACGCCGGCCGAGACCATCACCAGGGTGACGACCATGCCGACCGCGGCGAGGCCGCCGGACAGGCGGTACAGCGAATCGAGGAACGCTCTCATGGGCGAACTCCTGAACGGTGAAGGCCCCGCCGCAGCGGGGCCGATGCATTAGCCGATTACTTCAGCTTGCGGTAGGCGTCGAGGATGGCCTGGCCGTCGGGGCCGGCCTTCTCGACCCACTCGGCGGTCATCTTCTCGCCGACCTTGAGCAGTTCGGCCTGCAGCGCCGCCGGCGCGGGCTGGACCTTCATGCCGTTGGTCTTGAGCTGGTCGATGTACCAGGCGGTCTTCTCCTCCGACACCTTCCAGCCGCGCTCCTCGGCGGCCGCGGCGGCCTTGAGCAGGGCGTCGCGCGACGGCTGGTCGAGCGCGTCGAAGGCCTTCTTGGACACGAACACGATGTTCTTCGGCAGCCAGGCCTGGATGTCGTAGTAGTGGCTCAGCTGCTCCCAGCTCTTGGTGTCGTAGCCGGTGGCCGAGGACGTCAGGTTGGCCGACACCACGCCGGTCGACAGCGCCTGGGTGAGGTCGGCGGCCTGCACGGTCACCGGCTGGCCGCCCATCAGCTCGATCATGCGCGCCACGGTCGGGCTGTAGGAGCGGATCTTCATGCCCTTGAGGTCGCCGATGGTGTTGAGCTCGGTCTTGGAATACAGGCCCTGCGGCGGCCAGGCCACCGAGTACAGCACCATCAGGCCGTTCTTCGCCAGGCGCGCTTCCACCGCCGCCTTCGAGGCCTGCCACAGCTTCTTCGAATCCTCGTAGCCGGTAGCCAGGAAGGGCACGGTGTCGAGCGCGTAGAGCGCGTCCTCGTTGGCCAGCCCGGAGATGATCAGCTCGCCGATCTGCGCCTGGCCGGCCTGCACCGCGCGCTTGATCTCATTGGCCTTGAACAGCGAGCCGTTGGGATGGACGGTGATCTTGAGCTTGCCCCCGGTGGCCGCGTCGACCTCCTTGGCGAACTGCTGGATGTTCTCGGTGTGGAAGTTGCTGGCTGGATAGGGCGTGGGCATGTCCCACGCGGTCTGGGCGTGGGCGGTGGCAGCAATGCCGAAGCCGAGCAGGGAACCGGTGATCGCCTTGAGGAGGGAGTGCGGGAAGGTCATGGCGTGTGCTCCTGGATGAAGGAGGGCAAGAGGCCCGGAACGCGGATTGGAGGGCGGCGACCGGTCTGCGATAAGTCACCGTTATTGCACGATAGAGATTTCGTAGGTATCTTGTCAACAAAACGTACACGTTTTTTCTTCAAAACCTCTTCAAAACGCTTTCTACCCCCCAGGAGACCGCCGTGAGCGAAGCCAACCGCATCGTGTCCTCCCAGCATCTGGTGTCGCCGAAGTCACCGGAGCTGTCCGAGATGGAGTTCGGCCTGATCATCGCCTGGCACGCCTTCGCGCGCTGGATGATGCGCTGCATGACCGCCGCCGGCGTCAAGGACATGACGCCGATCGACGTGCTGGTGCTGCACCACGTCGCCCACCGCGACCTCGAGAAGCGCCTGGCCGACATCTGCTTCGTGCTCAACGTCGAGGACACCCATGTCGTCTCCTATTCGCTGCGCAAGCTCGCCGGCCTCGGCCTGGTGCACAGCGTCAAGCGCGGCAAGGAGGCGTTCTTCTCGGTCACCGACACCGGACGCGAGGCCTGCATGGCCTACCGCGACGTGCGCGAGTCCTGCCTGATGCCGGGCTTTACCGGCAGCGCCGAGGACAACGCCCGCATCGGCGAACTCGCCCAGCTGCTGCGCACGCTGTCCGGTCGTTACGACCAGGCCGCGCGTGCGGCCTCCACCTCGTAGTCATAGGCAAGGGAGTCCTCCCGTGAGCTATCGCATCCTCGACGCCGGCGACGCCGCGCTCACCATCGAATTCGGCAGCGTCATCGACCCCGCCCTGCTGGCCGCGGTGAACGCGCTCGACGCCGCCATCCTGCGCCTGCAGCAGGCGGGCGCACTGCCGGGCGTGATCGAGACCATGCCCACCTTCCGCTCGCTGACGGTGTTCTTCGACCCGCTCGCCACCGACCGCGACACCGTGCTCGCCGCGCTGCAGCCGCTGATCGCCGCCGCCGAGCACGGCGCGCCCGCCGACGGCCGCCACTGGCGCCTGCCGGTGTGCTACGAGGGCGAGGCCGCGCCCGACCTCGCCGAGGTCGCGCAAACCCTCGGCATCGGCGAGGACGAGGTCGTCGCCCTGCACAGCGGCACCGAATACCTGGTCTACATGCTCGGCTTCCTGCCCGGCTTCCCCTTCATGGGCGACCTGCCGGAGAGGCTGCGCCTGCCCCGGCGCGCCCAGCCGCGCGTGCGCGTGCCCGC
>DITC01000026.1:15620-15748 GCA_002422685.1 Thauera sp. UBA6194
AATGCCGCGCCATCGAGGCCGGCCTGCGCAACGGCGAGCTGGACCCGATGCAGTGGCTGGAAGCCGCCCCCACCCCCGCGGAGAACGCAGCATGAGCGCGCAGACCGAACTGGAAATCCTCTCCCCCG
>DITC01000039.1 GCA_002422685.1 Thauera sp. UBA6194
GCAGCGAAGAAGCGAGATTATGATCAGCTACACAACCGCCGTCAAGCACTTCGTGAATCTTTTTTAACACCCCGCAGCAACCAAAAGCGCCGCAAAAAAACACGAAACACACACCTCAACCTCCACCCTCAACACCCCGACGACTTCCGTGAAAACCGACGCAGCGCTGAAGAGGGGCGAATTATAGACAGCCTGAACGGAAGGTCAAGCGTCGCCACTCAAAAAGATTTTGATGGGCCGACAAGGCAATCTAGAGGACCTGAAAAGCACTAGAGGACCTGAAAAGTACAGATGCGGTAGTCGCGCTCGACCCGTTCGACATCGAGCCTGCAGAGGGAGTGCGCCGAGGAGCCGTGGCGGAGAGCCACATTGCCCGACGTGAACTCGACCTGGCTGGGGACGACTACCCGGACAGCCTCGCCCTTGCGAATTTCGTCGCACAGGATGCCCTTGACCGGCGCACGCCCATCGTCGAGCTCGACGAGGCTCGGCCTTCGCGCCACGAGCTCTACCCCAAGATCGGCCGAGGAGGGCCACATGCGAAGACGTCTCACGACGCCAAGCTGCCAGCCCACACCGTCGACGAAGTGAATACCCAGCAGCTCGCCTATATCCGGCCAGGCCCGTTTAGGGTCGCGATCGGCCCAGATGTGCAGGCCGCTCTGACTGAAATCGAGGGCTTGCCAATGTCGCGGCAGCTTGGGAGCCCCGCCATCCACCACGGCTACACAGTCTTCCAGGCCACGTGCCACTTCGATCTTCGCGTCTTGTGAGTAGCGGCGTCTGCGCCGGACCGGCGGCTCGTCGCCCCAATACCGGCGCAAGGTCAGCACGGCATCGAGTGCGACGGCAAGGGGAAGCGCGCCGAGCGCCGTCGGCACCGCCCCACGCTCGAGCTCCGACTGGAAACGGGCAAGCACCTCGTCCGCCGCCACGGCAGAAAAATACCAAGCCCCGGCTTGCTGCTCCGTGGCGCTACGCATGGGCATCGATTGCTTGCCGGGCACGACCTGATATTGCAGCGCCGCCGTCTTCTTGCGGGAAAGCTCGAGAAACGGGAGCAGGCGGTCGATCACGTGCATCAGCGCGATCGCCGTCTCGAGTTCGAGCTGATCGAGGTTGCCACTGTAGTACGCAATGGCTCGCAAATACTGAGCGCCCACGCCCCGCACATCGCCGCCGACCACGGAGGATTCGGCATCGGCAGATCGCGCAAACACGCTTGCGAGTCGATCCCAGAGTGCATCATCGGGGCTGAAGCGATCACAGGCCGCCCACCGCATGGCTTCGACCACACTGGCCGCCATGCGCAACTGCAAGGCATCGGCATCGATATAGCTCGTGCCGGACGGGGCTATCCAGTAAGCATCACAGATGGCCATGGTGAAATCGCGCACCGCGGCGAGCCAGCGCCGCCACCATTCCGCGTCGTGGTCTGGCTGCTGCGGCCGATTGACGATGCTCAACGGCGCCGAGACGCTTATGGCCTCCTGAAGAACCTCGTCAAAACCGGAGACGATCGCATAGCCGGCCGCTTCAGCCTTGGAGGAGCCAGGCTTGTAGAGCGCACGCAAGGTCGCCGAGCCGGTTTCGAAGCCGGCAATCGGATTACCGCCGCCTGCGAGGACATAGGCGGGGGTGTAGTCGAGAGACCTGGGGGCGTGCAAGGCTGTCTCCATTGGGTCGAGGCGGACGCGGGCGCGACACATCTGGCCGTGCGATCAGGACCAGGATACCGACGCATTCTGCACCCGGCGCCCGCATCATGTCCAGATCATATCCGGCGCGCCATGGCGGCGAACTCCCCGGCCCGCTAGAATCCGCCTTTTTGGAGAGCCGCCATGCAACAGTACCTCGATCTGATGCGCCACGTGCTCGAGCAAGGCGACGGCAAGACCGACCGGACCGGAACGGGGACAGTCTCCGTGTTCGGCTGGCAGATGCGCTTCGCACTTCAAGACGGTTTCCCGCTGTTGACGACGAAGAAGCTCCACACCCGCTCGATCATCCACGAGCTTCTGTGGTTTCTGCAAGGCGATACGAACATCCGTTACCTCAAGGAGAACGGCGTTTCCATCTGGGACGATTGGGCCGACGAGGACGGCGAGCTCGGCCCGGTTTATGGCAAGCAGTGGCGGCGTTGGGAAAACCCGGACGGCACGACCGTCGACCAGATCAGCCGGCTCGTGGACGGCATACGGCGCAACCCGGATTCGCGCCGCCACATCGTGTCGGCCTGGAATCCAGGCGAGGTGGACCGGATGGCGCTGCCGCCCTGCCACGCATTGTTCCAGTTCTATGTTGCAAAGGGGCGGCTCTCGTGCCAGCTCTACCAGCGCAGCGCGGACATCTTCCTCGGAGTGCCCTTCAACATCGCCTCCTACGCGCTACTCACCCACATGGTCGCGCAGGTGTGCGAGCTGGCGCCCGGAGACTTCATCTGGACCGGCGGCGACTGCCATCTGTACCTGAATCATCTAGAGCAGGCTAAGGAACAATTGTCACGCGCCCCCCGTGCGCTGCCGAAACTCAGGATCAATCCGACGGTCAAGGACATATTCGCGTTTCGTTTCGAGGACTTCAGCCTCGAGGGCTACGATCCTCACCCTCACATCAAGGCACCTGTCGCTGTATGAGCAAGCCACCCGAGATCATCATCATCGCAGCGGTCGCCCGCAACGGCGTAATTGGTCTGGACAACGACCTGCCGTGGCGCCTGAAGGCCGATCTTCAACATTTCCGCGCCCTTACGCTGGGGCACCCCATCCTGATGGGGCGCAAGACCTGGGAATCGCTGGGGCGCCCGCTGCCGGGACGACGCAACCTTGTGGTGTCCCGCGCCCCGGACTTCAGCGCAGAGGGCGCCGAGGTCTTCGACTCCCCGGAAGCGGCGCTCTCCGCTGCAGGCGAGGCCGAAAAAATCTTCGTGATCGGCGGCGCACAGCTTTATCGCACGCTGCTCGATCGCGCCGACCGTCTCGAGCTCACCGAGGTGTGGGCGGACGTAGAGGGCGACGCGCATTTTCCGCTCGTCGATCCCGCCGCCTTCGTGGAAGAGCGCCGCGATGTGCGTACGGCAGACGAAGACAACGAGTTCGACTTCGACTTCGTGCAGTACCGCCGCCGCTGAGCACGGCGCCTCGTGCAGCAAAAAGGGCCGCGATGCGCGGCCCTTTTTGCTGTCGTCTACACGCGCCAGCGCGTCCCTCAGCCCTTCACGCAGTCAACGTGATAGCGCCCGTCCTCGCCCTTCACCAGGCCGTGGATGTCGGTCTCGAAGCCGGGGAAGCGGCTGTTGAGGTCACGCGCGAACTTGAGGTAGCGCACGATCGTGGCATTGAAGCGCTCGCCCGGGATCAGCAGCGGAATGCCCGGCGGGTAAGGCGTGACCAGCATCGCCGTGACGCGCCCTTCGAGCTCGTCGATGAGGACGCGCTCGATCTCGCGATGCGCCATGCGCGCGAACGCATCCGCCGGCTTCATTGCCGGGACCATGTCCGACAGGTACATCTCGGTGGTCAGGCGCGCGACGTCGTGGTCCTTGTAGAAGGAGTGGATCTGGTTGCACAGATCCTTGAGGCCGACGCGCTCGTAGCGCGGGTGCTTGGCGATGAACTCGGGCATCACGCGCCACAGCGGCTGGTTGCGGTCGTAGTCGTCCTTGAACTGCTGCAGCTCGGTCACCATCGTGTTCCAGCGGCCCTTGGTGATGCCGATCGTGAACATGATGAAGAAGGAGTACAGGCCGGTCTTCTCGACGATGATGCCGTGCTCGGCGAGGTACTTGGTGACGATCGCCGCCGGGATGCCTGTGTGCTCGGCGAAGTCGCCGTCCATGTTCAGGCCCGGAGTGATGATCGTGGCCTTGATCGGATCGAGGATGTTGAAGCCCTCGGCCAGGTTGCCGAAGCCGTGCCAGCGCTCGCCCGCCTTCAGCGTCCAGTCCTCGCGGCTGCCGATGCCCTCCTCGGCCAGGAACTCCGGCCCCCAAACCTGGAACCACCACTCGTCGTCGCCGAACTCGGCGTCGACCTTGCGCATCGCGCGCCGGAACTCGACAGCCTCGGACAGCGATTCGTTGACCAGCGCGGTGCCGCCCGGGGCCTCCATCATCGCCGCCGCCACGTCGCAGGACGCGATGATCGCGTACTGCGGCGAGGTCGAGGTGTGCATCAGGTAAGCCTCGTTGAAGATGTCGCGGTCGAGCTTGCGGGTCTGCGAGTCCTGCACGAGGATCTGCGAGGCCTGGCTGAGACCGGCGAGCAGCTTGTGGGTCGATTGCGTCGAGAACACCATCGACTCGCGGCAGCGCGGACGGTCGGCGCCGATCGCGTGGTAGTCGCCGTAGAAGTCGTGGAATGCCGCGTGCGGCAGCCAGGCCTCATCGAAATGCAGGGTGTCGATCTCGCCGTCGAGCATCTCCTTGATGGTCTCGACGTTGTAGACGACGCCGTCGTAGGTCGACTGCGTCATCGTGAGGATGCGCGGCTTCTTGTTCTTCGCCTCGCGCGCGAAGGGGTTGGCGTCGATCTTTTTCTGGATGTTCTCGATCGAGAACTCCTCGAGCGGGATCGGCCCGATGATGCCGTAGTGGTTGCGCGTCGGGGTCAGGAACACCGGCACCGCACCGGTCATGATGATCGAGTGGAGGATGGACTTGTGGCAGTTGCGGTCGACGACGACGATGTCGCCGGGCGCCACCGTGGTGTGCCACACCATCTTGTTCGAGGTCGAGGTGCCGTTGGTGACGAAGTAGAGGTGGTCGCAGTTGAAGATGCGCGCCGCGTTGCGCTCGGACGCCGCCACCGGCCCGGTGTGGTCGAGCAACTGGCCGAGCTCGTCGACCGCGTTGCACACGTCCGCGCGCAGCATGTTCTCGCCGAAGAACTGATGGAACATCTGCCCGACCGGGCTCTTCAGGAAGGCAACGCCGCCCGAGTGCCCGGGGCAGTGCCACGAATACGAGCTGTCGGCGGCGTAGTGCACCAGCGCGCGGAAGAACGGCGGTGCCAGCGACTCGAGGTAGTTCTTCGCCTCGCGCACCACATAGCGCGCGATGAACTCGGGCGTGTCCTCGAACATGTGGATGAAGCCGTGCATCTCGCGCAGCACGTCGTTGGGAATGTGGCGCGTGGTGCGCGTCTCGCCGTGCAGGAAGATCGGGATGTCGGCGTTGCGGAAGCGAATCTCGACAACGAAGGCGCGCAGGTCGGCGATCGCCTTGGCCGAGGCCTCGGGCGAGGAGAACTCCTCGTCGTCGATCGACAGGATGAAGGCCGAGCCACGGCTCTGCTGCTGCGCGAAGGAGGTCAGGTCGCCGTAGCTGGTCACGCCCAGCACCTCGATACCCTCCTCCTCGATCGCCTTGGCGAGTGCGCGGATCCCCAGACCGGACGTGTTCTCGGACCGGAAGTCCTCGTCGATGATGATGATGGGGAAGTGGAATCTCATCCTGGTCGTCTCCAGCGGGGTCCTTGCGGGACGGAAAAGTGAAAGTGTAACCCCCGCACCATTGCCCGGGCGTTACCGAATCTGAATCGAAAAAACACAAGGGGCCGTCAGCCGGCCCCGTTGAATCCGCTTGGTGCCACCTCGACGCTCAGATCTTGGGCAGGGTGACGCCGGTCTGGCCGAGGTACTTGCCGCCGCGGTCCTTGTACGAGGTCTCGCAGACTTCGTCCGACTCGAAGAACAGCATCTGCGCCACGCCTTCATTGGCGTAGATCTTGGCCGGCAGCGGCGTGGTGTTGGAGAACTCGAGCGTCACGTGACCTTCCCACTCGGGCTCGAGCGGGGTGACGTTCACGATGATGCCGCAGCGCGCATAGGTGCTCTTGCCCAGACACACGGTCAGCACGCTGCGCGGGATGCGGAAATACTCGACCGTGCGCGCGAGCGCAAAGGAGTTCGGCGGGATGATGCACACGTCGCCGGTGAAATCGACGAAGTTGCGCGCGTCGAAATCCTTGGGGTCGACGATGGTCGAGTTGATGTTGGTGAAGATCTTGAATTCGTTCGCCACACGCACGTCGTAGCCGTAGCTCGAGGTGCCGTAGGAGACGATGCGCCCGGTGTCGTTGGTACGCACCAGGTCCGGCGCGAAGGGCTCGATCATGCTGGCCTGTTCGGCCATGCGGCGGATCCACTTGTCTGACTTTATGGACATGGGCGCGAGCTCCAGCGATAGCGTTGCGACCGGTCGCCGGTCGGAAAAGCGGCGTAGTGTAGGACATGCGCCGCAACGACGAAAGCGTTCATCGCAGCTTTTTTGCTGCAGCGCACACTCCCGCCGCGGCGCCGCTGCATCCAGATGGAGTGCAGCGCGACAGCAGGCCCGGGAAACACCCGGGCCGCGCCCTCGGGTCAGGTGCTCTTGATGACGATGTTCGGGAACTTGTGCGTCATGTCCTTCGAGCGCTCGGCGATGCGCACCGCCACCTTGCGCGCGATCTGCTTGTAGATCGACGCGATGCGACCGTCCGGATCGGCAACCACGGTGGGCGCACCGCTGTCGGCTTCGGTGCGGATCTGGATGTCGAGCGGCAGCGCACCGAGGAAGGGCACGTTGAAGTCCGCGCACATCTTCTCGCCGCCACCCTGGCCGAAGATGTGCTCTTCATGGCCGCACTTCGAACAGATGTGGATGCTCATGTTCTCGACCACGCCGAGGATGGGCACGCCCACCTTCTCGAACATCTTCACGCCCTTGCGCGCGTCGAGCAGCGCGATGTCCTGCGGCGTGGTGACGATCACCGCGCCGGTCACCGGCACGCTCTGCGACAGCGTGAGCTGGATGTCGCCGGTGCCCGGCGGCATGTCGATGACGAGGTAGTCGAGGTCGTCCCAGGCCGAATCCTTGAGCATCTGGTTGAGCGCCTGCGTGGCCATCGGGCCGCGCCACACCATCGGCGTGTCGGCTTCGATCAGGAAGCCGATCGACATCGCCTGAATGCCGTAGGCCTGCAGCGGGATCATGGTCTTGCCGTCTTCGGACACCGGACGCTGGTCGCCGATGCCCAGCATCTGGGGCTGCGACGGGCCATAGATGTCGGCATCCAGAATGCCCACGCGCGCGCCCTCGGCCGACAGCGCCAGCGCCAGGTTGACCGCGGTCGTGCTCTTGCCAACGCCGCCCTTGCCCGAAGCCACCGCGATGATGTTGCGCACGCCAGGCAGCAGCTTCACGCCCTGCTGCACCGCGTGGGCGACGACCTTGCTGCTGACCTTGACCTCGACGCGCTCGACGCCGGGCAGCTTCGACACTGCCTCGGTCAGCAGGGCGCGGATCGGCTCGTGCTGGCTCTTCGCCGGATAGCCGAGCTCGACATCGAAGCGCACGGCGCCGCCTTCGACGGTGAGGTTGCGGATGCTGCGGCCGGCCACGAAATCCTTGCCGGTGTTCGGGTCGATCACCTGCTTGAGCGCTTCGGTGACGGTTTGCTGATCAAGACTCATCGCGTAATCCTCGAAAATCGGTGCACCCGCTGCTGGGTGAAAGCGGCAGAATCATACCGGAGCGGGCCGAATCACTCACCCGCGATCTGAGCAGGGTTTCTCCCTGCCCATCCCTTCGCATCCCGCCGGCGCGCAGGATGAGCGCGAAACCGTGCCGCCGACGCGTCCTTCCGAGCGCCAACGCTCCGTTTCCCGAATCGCCCCTGAACGACATGAAAAGCCGACGTTTCATCGCCACACTGCCCGCCCTGGGCCTCATCTCCCTGCTCGCCGCATGCGCCACGCCGCCCGGCGCCGGCTCCGGCGATCCACTCAACCGACACGCCCTGGTCCGCCAGGCAAGCCCCGAACCCGACTGGCCCGCGCTGCACGAGCGCCTCGCGACCGCCACCGCCGGCGTGCGCGGTATCGAGCTCGGCCCGGTCGACGAGGCCGGCCTGCGCATGCAGATCCCGGTCGCCGACGGCTTCGCCAGCGGAAAAACGGACATCCGCCCCTCGCTCGCGAGCGCCCTCGACGCGCTCGCCCCGGCGCTCGCGCCGGAGGCAGGTGCGGCGGTCAAGGTCATCGGCCACACCGACAGCCAGGGCAGCGAGATGACCAATCTGCAATTGTCGATCTCCCGTGCCGAGGCGGTGGCCGAATACCTGCGCCAGCGCGGCATCGCGCTCGAGCGCCTGTCCGCCGACGGCCATGGCGAGGCCGAGCCGCTCGCCAGCAACGCCACCGAAGAAGGGCGCATGCGCAACCGCAGGGTCGAGCTGATCCTCAGCCGGCAACCCTGAGCGCGCGGCGCCACGACCGGGCCCTGACGGTGAAAGCAGGCTCCGTTAGACAGCAAACAATCCCGCCTGCCCGATCCGCGCGCATGCCCGCACCCACAGTGCAGGCGCCCGCTTTGTTAAACTTCCGCCTTTACCCAGCCGACGCGTCCACAGACACCATGCCCCGCAAGCTCCTCGTCACCAACGCCCTGCCCTACGCCAACGGCGACATCCACCTCGGCCACCTGGTGGGCTACATCCAGGCCGACATCTGGGTGCGCTACCAGCGCATGCGGGGTCATTCGGTGCACTACGTCTGTGCGGACGACACCCACGGCACGCCGGTCATGCTGCGCGCCGAGAAGGAAGGCCTCACCCCCGAGCAGCTCATCGAGCGCGTGCATGGCGAGCACCTGCGCGACTTCACCGCCTTCGGCGTCGCCTTCGACAACTATCACTCGACGCACAGCCCCGAGAACCGCTTCTACGCCGAGGACATCTACGGCAAGCTCAAGTCGGGCGGCCTCATCGACACGCGCTCGATCGAGCAGTATTACGACCCGGTCAAGGAGATGTTCCTCCCCGACCGCTTCATCAAGGGCGAATGCCCCAAGTGCGGCGCGGCCGACCAGTACGGCGACAACTGCGAGGCCTGCGGTGCCGCCTACGCCCCCACCGAGCTGAAGAACCCGTACTCGGCGGTGTCCGGCGCCAAGCCGGTGCTGAAGACCTCCGAGCACTACTTCTTCCGCCTGTCGGACGAGCGCGCGGTGGCCTTCCTGCGCGAGTGGACGCGTGGCACCAACGCCGCCGGCGAGCGCCGCCTGCAGGCGGAAGCGGCCAACAAGATGAAGGAATGGCTGGGTGAAGAGGGCGAGAACAAGCTCTCGGACTGGGACATCTCGCGCGACGCGCCCTACTTCGGCTTCGAGATCCCCGGCGCGCCCGGCAAGTACTTCTATGTGTGGCTGGACGCGCCGATCGGCTACCTCGCCAGCTTCCGCAACCTCGCCGCCAGGCGCGCCATCGCGGGCGAGACGATCGCCATCGAGGACTACACCGACGCCGCCCGCGCCGCCGCGGCCGGCACCGAGATGGTGCACTTCATTGGCAAGGACATCCTCTATTTCCACGCCCTGTTCTGGCCTGCGATGCTCAAGTTCGCCGGCTACGCCACGCCCAGCCAGCTGTGCGTCAACGGCTTCCTGACCGTCGACGGCGCCAAGATGAGCAAGAGCCGCGGCACCTTCATCACCGCGCACTCCTACATCGCGCAGAAGCTCAACCCCGAGTGGCTGCGCTACTACTTCGCCGGCAAGTCCAACGGCACCATGGAAGACGTCGACCTCAACCTCGACGACATGATCGCCAAGGTCAATTCCGATCTGGTCGGCAAGTTCGTGAACATCGCCAGCCGCTGCGCCGGCTTCATCGGCAAACGCTTCGATGGCAAGTTGGGTGAAGTCGATGCCGCCGCCTGTGCCGAGTTCGCTGCCGCGTGGAGCGAGGGCCGGGTGGCCGCCGCCTATGACGAGCGCGACTACAGCCGTGCCCTTCGCGAAATCATGCGCCTGGCCGATACCGCCAACCAGTATGTGAACGACCACAAGCCCTGGGAGCTCGCCAAGCAGGAAGGCCAGGAGGCCCAGCTGCACACGGTGTGCAGCACCGCGCTCACCATGTTCCGCGACCTCACCCGCTACCTCAAGCCGGTACTGCCTGCACTAGCCGCACAGGTCGAGGCCTTCCTCGTCATCCCGAGCATGGACTGGCAGGGTGAATGGTCGGCGCTGCCCGCCGGCCACGCGATTCAAGCCTACAGCCACCTGATGACGCGCGTTGAGCGCAAGCAGATCGACGCCCTGCTCGAGGCCAACCGCGAATCGCTCGCCCCTGCTGCTGCGGCACCGGTCAAGGCGGAGGCAGTCACCAAGGCTGCGTCCTCGCAGCAGCGCCACGCCGAGAAGCAGCAACACAATGCGCAAGCCGCCGAGACCCCGTCGGAGCACATCTCGATCGACGACTTCACCAAGGTCGACCTGCGCATCGCGAAGATCGTCAACGCCGAACACGTCGAAGGCGCCGACAAGCTCATCCGCCTCGCGCTCGACATCGGCGAGACCGACGAGGCTGGCAACCCCAGGCCGCGCCAGGTGTTCGCCGGCATCAAGTCGGCCTACGACCCGGCCACGCTCATCGGGCGCATGACGGTGATGGTCGCCAACCTCGCCCCGCGCAAGATGAAGTTCGGCATGAGCGAGGGCATGGTGCTCGCCGCCTCCGACGCCGACGGCAAGACGCCGGGCCTCTTCATCCTGTCGCCCGACGCCGGCGCGCTGCCCGGCATGAAGGTGAAGTGACCCGGGCCGAGTAGCCGTCATGCCGCTCACACCCTCGAAACGCTGGATCGTCCTGCATCACGCGGGCCGAGGGTGACCGTCTCCGCAGTCTGCGCCGCTCGCCGTGACACCGATGGCAGCGGCGCCGCCCGGGCCTCGCGCCCCGTCCTGAACCAGTACGCAGCGGAGACAGCATGAAACTCGATTTTCGTCCCAAGCTCTTCGACACCCTGCACGGCTACAGCCGCGCGACCTTCGTCGGCGACCTCTCCTCGGGCATCACCGTCGGCGTGCTCGCCCTGCCGCTGGCGATGGCGTTCGCGATCGCCTCGGGCATGTCGCCCTCGGCCGGCATCTGGACGGCGATCGTCGCCGGCTTCCTGATCGCGTTCCTGGGCGGCTCGAAGGTGCAGATCGGCGGCCCCACCGGCGCCTTCATCCCGATCATCTACGCCATCGTCGCCGACCTCGGCGTGCATAACCTGCTCATCGCCACGATGATGTCGGGCGTGCTGCTGTTCGCCATGGGCGCGCTGCGCCTGGGCAACATGATCCGCTTCATCCCGCTGTCGGTCGTGATCGGCTTCACCAACGGCATCGCGGTGGTGATCTTCATCTCCCAGATCAAGGACTTCCTCGGCCTGCAGATCGCCGACCTGCCGGGCGAATTCTTCGCCAAGATGCGCGCGCTGTTCGAGGCGCTCCCCACCCTGCACCTGCCCACGGTGGCGGTGGCAGTGGCTTCGCTCGTGATCCTGGTGGCGTGGAACCGCCAGGCGGCGCGGACTGCCTGGATGCGTCGCCTGCCGGGGCCGCTCGCGGTGCTGATCATCATGACCTTGATCAACGCGCTGGTCGCCTTTCCGGTCGACACCATCGGCAGCCGCTTCGGCGGCATCCCGCAGGAGATCCCGCCCTTTGGCCTGCCCGAGCTGAGCCTGTCCACGCTCGGCAAGCTGATCGCGCCGGCGATCACGATCGCGCTGCTCGGCGCGATCGAGTCGCTGCTCTCGGCGCGGGTCGCCGACAGCCAGATCGACGATCGCCACGACCCCAACCAGGAGCTGATGGCGCAGGGCATCGCCAACGTCGCCGCGCCGCTGTTCGGCGGTTTCGCCGCCACCGGCGCGATCGCGCGCACCGCGACCAACATCCGCACCGGAGGCCGCACGCCGATCGCCGGCATCATCCACGCCGGCGTGCTGCTTGCGATCGTGCTCGCGCTTGCTCCCGCGGCCAGCCACATTCCGCTCGCCACGCTGTCGGCGATCGTGGTCATCGTGGCGATCAACATGGGCGAATGGCACGCCTTCGCGCCCAGGGAGCTCGCGCGCTACTCGCTGAATTACCGCACCATCCTGCTCGGCACCTTCTTCATCACCGTGGTGTTCGACCTCACGCTGGCGGTCGAGATCGGCATGGCGCTGGCGAGCCTGTTCTTCATCTACCGCATGTCCGACCTCACCCGCATCGACCGCGTGCCGCTGGAAGACTTCTACGGCGTCGAGGCCTTGTCGCACCCGGACGGCACGCCGCGCATCGTCGCCTACAAGCTCAAGGGCAGCCTGTTCTTCGGCGCCGCCAACAAGCTCGAGAACCTGCTGCTCGGGCTGCCGGGCCACCCCGAGGTGGTGGTGCTGGACCTGGACAAGGTGATCAACATCGACACCACCGGGCTGGACATCCTGCAGACCCTGCATCGCAACCTGCAAAAGCGCGGCGCCCACCTGGTGCTGTGCGGGCTCAACTCGCAGCCCGGCTCGATCGTGTTCCGCTCGGGATTCAGCGACAAGCTCGGCGACGACAACATCACCGCCAACCTCACCGAGGCGCTGATCCGCGCCCAGCGCCTCGGCGGGCGCGAGCCGGAGATTTCCTACGCCTGAGCGGAAAGCTCAGGGATAAACGACCTCGACCGCCTCCGGCGCCAGCCACTCGCGCAAGCCCTCCAGCAGCGCGTCGTCCAGGCGCACGCGCCAGCCGTCGCCGAGGGGCAGGTCGGCCTCGGCGGCGGCGTTGCGGTAAGTCACGCGCACCGGACAGCCGCCTTCGCGGAAGGGCTCGAGCAGGGTCTGCAGCTTGCCGGCGGCGGCCATCGCGCCGCCGCTCGCGCCCACCTCGCCGTTGATGCGCACGGACAGCGCGCGCGCGAAGCGGCCACGCGCCTCGCCCAGCGTCAGCACCCGGTCGGCGATGATGCGCAGCCCGCCCGAGAAGTCGTCGTTGCTGACCTTGGCCTCGATCACCACCACCTCGTCGGTGACGATCTTGCCGCGGCTGGCGTCGAGCACCTCGGAATACACCGTGACCTCGCGGGGTTCGGTGCCGTCGTCGATCTGCACGAAGGCCATCTTGCCGCGGTTGCCGACCTTGGTGCGCTGCTCCATGACCACGCCGGCGAGCATGGTGAGATCGCGCGAGGGCTCGAGCTGGGCCAGCGTGCGGCGCACGAAGCGGCGCACCTCGGGCTTGAAGGTGTTGAACGGATGGCCGGAGAGGAAGAAGCCGATCGCGAGCTTCTCTTCCTTGAGGCGCTCGCGCTCGGTCCACGGGCGGATCTTCGCGAACTCGGGCGCCGCGCCGGCCGCCTCCGGCATCAGGTCGAAGAGCCCGCCCTGCATCGCGTTGGCCGCCGCCTGCTCGGCCGCCTCCATGGCGAGCGCCACGGTGGCCATCAGCTGCGCGCGGTCCAGCCCCTTGTGGCCCGCCAGCGTGTCCATGGCGCCGGCGCGGATCAGCGCCTCGATGACGCGCCGGTTCACCATGCGCCGGTCGACGCGCTCGCAGAAATCGAACAGGTCGCGGAACTCGCCGCCCTTCTGCCGGGCGGCGAGGATCGCGCGCACCGCCGGCTCGCCCACGCCCTTCACCGCGCCCAGGCCGTAGCGGATGGTCTTGCGATCCACCGGCACGAAGCGGTAGTCGGAGGTGTTGACGTCCGGCGGCAGCACCTTGATGCCGTTGGCGAGCGTGTCCTCGTAGAAGATCTTGACCGTGTCGGTGTTGTCCAGGTCGGACGACATGGTCGCCGCCATGAAGGCCGCGCAGTGGTGCGCCTTGAGCCAGGCGGTGTGGTAGGTGACGACCGCATAGGCCGCGGTGTGCGACTTGTTGAAGCCGTACTCCGCGAACTTGGTCATCAGGTCGAAGAGCTGCTCGGCGAGCGCCGGGTCGTAGCCCTTGTGCTTCGCGCCTTCGGCGATGGTGGCGCGGTGCTTGGCCATCTCGTCGGCCTTCTTCTTGCCCATCGCGCGGCGCAGCATGTCGGCGCCGCCCAGGGTGTATCCCCCGATGATCTGGGAGATCTGCATCACCTGTTCCTGGTACACGATCACGCCATAGGTCGGCTCCAGGCAGGCCTTGAGGTCGGGGTGGAAGTAGTCGATCTCCTGCTGGCCCTTCTTGCGCAGGATGAAGTCGTCCACCATGCCCGAGCCGAGCGGCCCCGGGCGGTAGAGCGCGAGCACCGCGATGATGTCCTCGAAGCGGTCGGGCGCGAGCTTCTTCAGGAGCTTCTTCATGCCGTCCGATTCGACCTGGAAGATCGCCGTGGTGTTGGCGTCCCTCAGGATCTGGTAGGCGGCGGGGTCCTCGAAGCCCAGGCTCATCAGGTCGGGCCGGCTGCCCTCCAGGCGCGCCACGTACTCGAGCGCGAGCTCGATGATGGTGAGGTTGCGCAGGCCGAGGAAGTCGAACTTCACCAGGCCGACGGCCTCGACGTCGTCCTTGTCGAACTGCGACACCGGCGTGGCGTCCTCGCCGTCGGCGATGTAGAGCGGGCAGAAGTCGGTGAGCTTGCCGGGCGCGATCAGCACGCCGCCGGCGTGCATGCCGACGTTGCGGGAGAGGCCCTCCAGCGGCTGCGCCAGGCTCCACAGGTCGCGCACCGACTCGCCGTCGTTGCCGTCGGCCATCATCTCGCCGATCTGCGGCTCCATCTCGTAGGCCTTGTTGAGCGAGACGGGCTTGGCGCCCTCGATCGGGATCAGCTTCGACAGCCGGTCGCACAGGCCGTAGGGCAGGTCGAGCACGCGGCCGACGTCGCGCACCACCGCCTTCGAGGCCATGGTGCCGAAGGTGGCGATCTGGCTCACCGCGTCCTTGCCGTAGCGCTCGCGCACGTACTCGATGACGCGGTAGCGGTTGTCCTGGCAGAAGTCGATGTCGAAGTCGGGCATCGACACCCGCTCGGGGTTCAGGAAGCGCTCGAACAGCAGCGCGTACTCGAGCGGGTCGATGTCGGTGATCTTGAGCGAATAGGCTACCAGCGAGCCCGCGCCCGAACCGCGCCCCGGGCCGACAGGCACGCCGTTGTTCTTCCCCCACTGGATGAAGTCGGCAACGATCAGGAAATAGCCGGGGAAGCCCATCTGGATGATGGTGTCGGTCTCGAACTTCAGCCGCTGCTCGTAGCGCGGGCGCTGCTGCTCGCGCTCCTCGGGGTGCGGGTAGAGCTGGACGAGGCGTTCCTCCAGGCCCTTCTTCGCCTCCGCGACCAGGAAGTCGTCGAGCGTCATGCCCTCGGGGGTCGGGAAGAGCGGCAGGAAGTTCTTGCCCAGCTGCACGGTCAGCGAGCAGCGGCGGGCGATCTCGACCGCGTTCTCGAGCGCCTCGGGCAGGTCGGCGAAGAGCTCGCACATCTCCGCCTGGCTCTTGAGGTACTGCTCCTCGGTGAAGTCGCGCGGCCGGCGCTTGTCGGCGAGCACGTAGCCCTGGGCGATGCACACCCGCGCCTCGTGGGCCTTGAAGTCCTCGCGCTTCAGGAACTGCACCGGGTGGGTCGCGACCACCGGCAGGCCGAGCCGGCCGGCGATGTCCACCGCGTGGCGGATGTACGACTCGGTGCCGGGGTGACCGGCGCGCTGGAGCTCGATGTAGAAGGCGTCCGGGAACAGCCGCGCCCAGTCGGCGGCGAGCTGTTCGGCGAGCGCGAGGTTGCCGGCGGCGATCGCCGCGCCGATGTCGCCGCTCATCGCGCCCGACAGGCACAGCAGCTCGCTCGCGGCGCCGCCCTCGAACCACTCGCGGCGCATCTCGGCGCGGCCGCGGTGCTTGTTCTCGAGGTAGGCGCGCGTGAGCAGCTCGCACAGCTGGCCGTAGCCCGCGCGGTTTCTGCAGATCAGCAGCACGCGGTGGGGCTTGTCGCGCTCGGCCTCGTTCTGGATCCAGGCGTCCACTCCGACGATGGGCTTGATGCCCTTGCCGCGCGCGCCCTTGTAGAACTTGACCATGCCGAACAGGTTGGCAAGGTCGGAGACGCCGAGCGCCGGCATACCGTCGTCGGCCGCGGCAGCGATCGCCTGGTCGAGCTGGACGATGCCGTCGGTGATCGAGTATTCGGAGTGGAGGCGGAGGTGGACGAAGCGCGGCGCGCTCGACACGAGGCCCGGCTCGACCGGGGTATGGGCTGCGGAATTCATGGCGCGGATTTTACCCCGAGGCCGACGCGCTGCCCGCGCCCATCACGTGCCCAAGCGCTGTATTCGCGGCCAAGGCCGCTCCCACGGTGCAGGCGGCCACGCGCGGCGCAGAGTTCGGCCGCTGCAAGCCGCCCGCCCGTGGGAGCCCCTGCACGCGAGCCGCCCCGTGGGAGCGGGCTTGCCCGCGAACAGGCCCGTCGGCGCGCGTGGCGACCGTCCAGGCCACGCCGCTGCACCGCTCAGGGCAGCAGCACGGTCGAGCCGACGGTCCTGCGTGCTTCCAGGTCGCGATGCGCCTGGGCTGCGTCCTTCAGCGCGTAGCGCTGCATCACCTCGACCTTCACCTTGCCGCTGCGCACCACCTCGAACAGCGAGGCCGCACGTTCGAGCAGTTCCTCGCGGGTAGCGATGTAGTCGGGCAGCCCGGGGCGGGTCACATACACCGATCCCGCCTTGTGCAGCAGCGCGCAGTCGAAGGGCGCCACCGGGCCGGTGGCGTTGCCGTAGCTCACCATGGTGCCGCGGCGCTGCAGGCAGGCGATCGAGTCCAGGAAGGTGTCGCGGCCGACCGAGTCGTACACCACCGCCACGCCCTTGCCGCCGGTGAGCTCGCGCACGCGCTCGGAGAATTTCTCGCGCGAGTACACGATCACGTGGTCGCAGCCGAGCGCCTTCGCGCGCACCGCCTTGTCGTCGTTGCCCACGGTGCCGATCACGGTGGCGCCGAGCAGCTTGGCCCACTGCACCAGGATCGAGCCCACACCGCCGGCGGCCGCGTGCACCAGGATGGTCTCGCCCGCCTTCACCGGATAGGTGGAATGCAGCAGGTAGTGCGCAGTGATGCCCTGCAGCATCATCGCCGCGGCCTGTTCGAAGGCGATGTCCTCGGGCAGCACGACCAGATGGCGGGCGGGGATGTTGCGCACCTCGGAGTAGGCATCGAGCGGGCCAATGGTGTAGGCCACGCGATCGCCCGCCTTCACCTCACTGACGCCCTCGCCCACCGCCTCGACCACGCCCGCGCCTTCCATGCCGAGGCCGGAGGGCAGCGGCAGCGGATACAGGCCGCTGCGGTGGTAGGTGTCGATGAAGTTGAGCCCGACCGCATGGTGGCGCAGGCGCACCTCGCCGGGGCCGGGCGGCGGCGGCTCGACCGCCTCCCACTGCAGGACTTCGGGGCCGCCGGTGCGGTGAAAACGGATCGCATGGTTCATGGGTGATCTCCTCGTCGGTCTTGTTGCGCCGCCCACGAGCAGCACGACTGGGGGGCGGATGGGGCGCTCAGCGTACCAGCGAAATCCCCAGCCGGTACTGCGTCTCCTTGTTCTCGTCGTATTCGAGCAGGGTCTCACCGTAGCCCTTGAAGGCCTGGAGGTGGACGAAGGCGCCCACCCCGGAAAACACGCTGCGCCGCAGCGGATAGGACAGGTCGAACTGGGTCCCCATCTTGCCCGCGCTGCCGCGCCGGATCAGCGTCGAGAACATCAGCGCGTCATCGCGGCCGAGGCGCAGGCCGAGTTCGGCGTGGCCGCGGTAGCGCGCGATGTCGGGGTTGTCCTCGCGGTCGAGGTAGGTCCAGAACTTGGGCGCGATGCCGAAGTAGGTGCCGGATTCGTCCACCCGAATGCGCGCATCGGCACGCGCGAACAGGGTGTCGATGCTGCGCGAGGGCAGGTCCTCCTTGCCATTGGATTCGTGCTCGTAGCCGCCATAGAGGGCGAGCGAACCCCGCTGGTCGGGGTCGTCGAGCGCCCAGCGGTAGAACAGCGACGGCCGGAAGCTCGAATCTCGGAATGGCTTCGATTCTCCCTGCAGGTCCCACAGCGAGGTCTGCGTGAAGCCGAAGTACACCCCGCTCGCCACCGGGATCGTCTCCGCGACCACGCCCTGCTCGTCGAAGATGCGGTAGCGAAAGCTGAACTGGAAGCGCGCGCTCACCGGGTCCTTGCCGCCGACGAGGAAGTACATCGGCTCGTGGAATCCCAGCGCGGAGGGCTCGACCGGCGTCGGATCGGCGGGCATGTCGGCCACGCGCGCCATCGGTGCGACCGAGGAAGCGGGCGCCGCCGCGACCGGCGCGGTAGCTGCGCTCGCTTCGCCTGCGGCCACGCCGACCGCGGGCGCCTGGGTCGGCGCCGATACCACCCGGGTGGCCGCGCCGCCATCGAGCAGCACGCGCGCCGAAGGGTGGTCGGCGAGCGCGAGCGTGGCCACGCCCGCAACTTCCATCGGCCAGCGCGCGAAGTAGCGGCGCTGACGCGCGCTCGCATCTGCCTTGCCGATCGCCACCAGCTCGACCGCGATGCGCGGACCGCCGCCGGGCAGCGCGATGCTCGCGGGCAGGCGCGCGGGCCAGTTCGCCGCCCTGCCGTCACCGATCACCACCACCTCGAAGCGCTGGCCGGGCACCACCTGCAGTTCGGGGGCCGCCAGCAGCCAGTCGGCGGCGAGCGCCGCGGGCGCGGTCAGAAGGAGCACGGCCGCAAGCAGTGGCGGGCGCAGGGGGAACGATCGAGGATTCTTCATCGGACACTTCCGGTACGCACGAAACAAAGCGGGGCAGCCCCTCGCAGGACTGCTCCCGAAAATTGCACCGCTGCCGTCACGGCTGATCGCAGCGGTGACGACAGCGCAGGGGCGGCGCGAAACACGTGCCGCCCGACCGCATTACAGCCCGGCGTTGCGCGACTCCTTGGCATCCACGACCGCGAGCGCGGTCATGTTCACCAGCCGGCGCACCGTGGCCGACGGGGTCACGATGTGCACCGCCTTGGCCGCGCCGAGCAGGATCGGCCCCACCGAAACGCCGTCGCCGTTGGCCATCTTCATCAGGTTGAAGGAGATGTTGGCGGCGTCGAGGTTGGGCATGACCAGCAGGTTGGCCTCGCCCTCGAGGCGCGAGTCCGGATGCAGCTTCTCGCGCATCTCCACAGACAACGCGGCGTCACCATGCATCTCGCCGTCGACGTTGATGTCCGGGCGGGTGGTGTGCAGGATCTCGCACGCCTTGCGCATCTTGCGCGCAGAGGCCGAGTTCGAGCTGCCGAAGTTCGAGTGCGACAACAAGGCGACGTTCGGCTCGATGCCGAAGCGGCGCAGCTCGTCGGCCGCCATGCGCGCGATCTCGGCGACTTCCTCGGCGCTCGGGGCCTCGTTCACGTAGGTGTCGGTGACCGCGATCATGCGCTTGGTCAGCAGCAGCAGGTTCATCGCCGCGAACTGCTTGGCGCCGGGCGCCAGACCGATGACGTCGGCGACCTGCTTGAGGTGGTAGTCGTAGGAGCCGAAGGTGCCGCACACCATCGCGTCGGCGTCGCCGTGACGCAGCAGCATCACCCCGATCAGCGTGGTGTCGCGACGCATCTTGGCCTTGGCCAGATCGGGCGTCACGCCGTCACGGCTCATGAGCTTGTAGTAATCGGTCCACAGCTCACGGTAGCGCGGATCGAACTCCGGATTCACCACCTCGAAGTCCCGCTCGGGCACGAGGTTGAGGCCGATCTTCTTGATCCGCATCTCGATGACCTCGGGCCGGCCGATCAGGATCGGGCGCGCCAGGCCCTCGTCGAGCACCACGCGCACCGCATGCAGCACGCGCTCGTCCTCGCCTTCGGCGTAGATCACGCGCTTCTGCTCCATCGGCACCGCCTTGGCGGCAGAGAACACCGGCTTCATGACGATGCCCGACTGGTACACGAAGCCGGTGAGGCTGGTGACGTAGGCGTCGAAATCGGCGATCGGCTTGGTCGCCACGCCCGAATCCATCGCCGCCTTCGCCACCGCGGGCGCGATCTTGACGATCAGGCGCGGATCGAAAGGCTTCGGGATGATGTATTCGGGGCCGAAGCTGAGCTCCTGGCCGCCGTAGGCGCTGGCGACGATGTCGCTCGCCTCGGCCTCGGCCAGCTCGGCGATCGCCTTCACGCAGGCGAGCTTCATCTCCTCGTTGATCGTGGTCGCGCCCACATCGAGCGCACCGCGGAAGATGAACGGGAAGCAGAGCACGTTGTTGACCTGGTTCGGGAAGTCCGAACGGCCGGTGGCGATGATGCAGTCCGGGCGCACGGCCTTGGCGTCGGCCGGCAGGATCTCGGGGTTGGGGTTGGCGAGCGCGAAGATCAGCGGCTTGTCGGCCATCTTCGCCACCATCTCGGGCTTGAGCACGCCCGCGGTCGAAAGCCCCAGGAAGATGTCGGCACCGACGATCACGTCGCCCAGCGTGCGGCCTTCGGTCTTCTGCGCGTAACGCGCCTTGGTCGGCTCCATGTTGGGCTCGCGGCCCTCGTAGATCACGCCCTTGGAGTCGCAGACGGTGATGTTCTCGCGCTTCAGGCCGACGCTCACCATCAGGTCGAGGCAGGCGATCGCGGCGGCGCCGGCACCGGACACCACCATCTTCACGGCGCCGATGTCCTTGCCCACCACCTTGAGACCGTTGATCAGGCCGGCGCACGAGATGATCGCGGTGCCGTGCTGATCGTCGTGGAAGACGGGGATCTTCATGCGCTCGCGCAGCTTCTTCTCGATGTAGAAGCACTCGGGTGCCTTGATGTCCTCGAGGTTGATGCCGCCCAGCGTGGGCTCGAGCGCGGCGATGATCTCGATCAGCTTGTCGGGGTCGTTCTCGGCCAGTTCGATGTCGAAGACGTCGATGTTGGCGAACTTCTTGAACAGACAGCCTTTGCCCTCCATGACCGGCTTGGAGGCCAGCGGGCCGATGTTGCCCAGGCCGAGCACCGCGGTGCCGTTGGTAACCACGGCCACCAGGTTGCCCCGGCTGGTGAGTTCGAAAGCTTCGGCGGGGTCGGCGACGATCGCGTCACAGGCCGCGGCCACGCCGGGCGAATAGGCGAGCGCGAGGTCGCGCTGGTTGGTGAGGCCCTTGGTGGGCACCACGGAGATCTTGCCGCGCGTGGGCGAGCGATGATAGTCGAGTGCTGCGGCGATGAAGTCCTGATCCATGTTCTCCCCTCTGCGGTTCGTGAGGTGTGTGTCTTGTCGTGAATGCGGGCAGGCGTCGCCCACGGGGGGCGCCCGACCGGGACGGCCGCGCGCCGAATGCATCGTTCGGAAGATTCTCGGGAATGTGCTCTTGTTGTTGTGGCTGCGTCCCCGGGCGCGACGCGGGCGCCGCTTCGATTGACGTGACCGAAGTTTAGCGCAGCCACCCCGGCTTTGGCAGCGCCACGGGCTGATCCGGCGCATCAGACCGGCCGCAATCACGCCATTCGCCCCGACGCGCACCGCTTTTTGGCAGAATGCGGGCTCCGGACGCCCCGATCGCGGCGCGTTGGGCACACGAACAGGGGAGAAATGCATGCGGCGAGTGGTGTTCAACCAAAAAGGCGGGGTCGGCAAATCGACCATCACCTGCAACCTGGCGGCGATCAGCGCCCAGCAGGGCAAGCGCACCCTGGTCGTCGACCTCGACCCGCAAGGCAACTCCACCCAGTACCTGCTCGGGGCGGGCACCGACGCGCTCGAGGTGACCCTGGCCGACTTCTTCGACCAGACCCTCAACTTCAAGCTCAACCCGCGCGACACCAGCGAGTTCGTGGTCGCCACGCCCTTCGAGGGCCTGCACGTGATGCCCTCGCATCCGCTGCTCGAGGAGTTGGTCTCGAAGCTCGAGTCGCGCTACAAGATCTACAAGCTGCGCGATGCGCTCGAAGAGCTCGGCGAAGACTTCGACTGCATCTACATCGACACCCCGCCGGCGCTCAACTTCTTCACGCGCTCGGCGCTGATCGCCGCCGACAGCTGCCTGATCCCCTTCGATTGCGACGAGTTCTCGCGCAAGGCGCTGTACTCGCTGCTCGAGAACGTGCAGGAGATCAAGTCCGACCACAACCGCAAGCTCGCGGTCGAGGGCATCGTCGTCAATCAGTTCCAGCCCCGCGCCACCCTGCCGCAGAAGGTGGTGCAGGAACTGATCGACGAAGGCCTGCCGGTGCTGCAGCCCTATCTGTCGGCCTCGGTGAAGATCAAGGAATCGCACGAGCAGGCCAAGCCGATGATCCACCTCGACCCGAAGCACAAGCTGTCACAGGAGTTCGTCGCACTGCACGACACGCTGGCGCGCACATACGGCGCCTGAGGCGGCGCCGCGGCGCGCGTCGCTCAGCGCGGCGGCTGCGCGCCGGACTCGTCCTCGATCGCTGGCGAGCGCACGCTGGTCAGCCGCCCGATCTCCGACTCATCGATCCACTCGCGCCACACCGCCATCAGCACCGCGAGCACGACCGGGCCGAGAAACAGCCCGACCAGGCCGAATGCCGCCAGCCCGCCGAGCACGCCGAACATCACGAGCAGGAAGGGGATGCGCGTCGCGTTGCTGATCACCAGCGGCCGGATGAGGTTGTCCACCCAGCTCACCACCAGCACCCCCCAAAGCAGCAGGCCCACGCCCTCGACCGTGTTCCCGGTCACCAGCAGCCAGATGCCGATCGAGCCCCACGCGAAGGGCGTGCCGAAAGGCACCATCGCGATCACCGCCGTCACTGCGCCGAGCAGCACCGGCGCCGCCACGCCCGCCCACCAGTAGCCCAGGCCCGCAACGAAACCCTGGCCGATCGCGGTCACGATCAGCCCCCAGACCACGGCCTTGGTCATGCCGCCGACCGCGCCCAGGTAGGAATCGACACGCTCGCCGAGGAAATGACGCAGCACCCCATGCACCTGCGACAGCACCCGGTCGCCATCGCGATACAGGAAGAACACGGTGATGAGCGCGAAGCCCAGCTTGGCTGCGTTGCGACCGACGTCGCCGATCAGCGCCACCACCTGGTCGCTGCCGCGCCGCACCCAGTCGGTCAATTGCGCACGGAGCGCATCCGGGTCATGGGTGAGTTCGTCGAGCAGGCCCTGCAGCGCGTCCCCTACCCACGGCAGAGTGCGAACGAACTCAGGCAGGGTCAGCGCACCCTGCTTGATCTGCGCCGTCATCGCGGCGATCGCCAGCGCCAGCTCGCTCTGCAGCAGCATGCCGATCCACAGCGCCGGCAGCACGAAGGCAGTGCTCAGCAGCAGCGTCATCAACAGCGCGCTTGAGGTCGGATAGCGCGGCATGGCCGCGCGCAGGCGCCAATAGGCCGGCCAGGTCGCGAAGGCGATGATCACCGCCCAAGCCACCGGAACGATGAACATGTGCAGCACCGCATAGCTCAGCAGCAACAGGCCGCCGAGCACGAACCCGAGGATGACGCGGCGGGCGATCTTTTCGGCGACCTGGTCGATCATGCCGCCTCGCCCCCGTCGAGCACCGCCCCGGCATTCGCCCGCTCATCCGCCGCCGCCGGCAGCGCGGTCGCCAGCACCTTGTCGATGCGCTTGCCGTCGAGGTCGACGACCTCGAAGCGCCAGCTCTCCCAGGTGGCGATGTCCCCCGTGTTGGGCACGCGCCCGAGCAACCACATGACCATGCCCGACAGCGTGTGATAGCGCCCCTTGTCCTCTTCCGGCACCGTCCTGATGCCGAGGCGGTCCTTGAGCTCGACGATCGGGATCAGGCCGTCGAGCAGCCATGAGCCGTCCTCGCGCTGCACCGCCCAGGCTTCCTCGGTGTCGTGCGGCAGGAACTCACCGGTCACCGATTCGATCACGTCGTGCAAGGTGACCATGCCCTGGATCTCACCGTACTCGTCGATCACGAACACGATGTAGGTGCCCGAGGCGCGAAACTGATCGAGGAGCTCCATGCCGGTAAGGGACTCGGGCACGTACACCGCCGGCTGCAGCTCCGTGGTCAGATCGATCGCCTCGCCGCGCAGCGACTGGTTGAAGAGCTTCTTGGCGCTGGCAATGCCGAGGATGTCGTCGAGCCCCCCACGACACACCGGGAAACTCGAGTAGGACGAGGACGCCACCCGCTCGAGGTTCTCCGCCAGCGGCCGCTCGAGGTCGAGCGACACGATGTCGGCGCGCGGCACCATCAGCGAGCCGATCTGCCGGTCGTCGAGGCGGAACACGTTGCGCACCATGTCGTGCTCGCTCTTCTCGATCACGCCGGCCTCGGAGCCCTCGACCAGCATGGCGTGGATTTCCTCCTCGGTCACGCTCGGGCCGGTGCTCTCGCGCTGGCCCAGAATGCGCAGCAGCAGCGCGGTCGAACCGGCGAGCAGATACACGAAGGGCCGCGACGCGATCGCCAGCACGTTCATCGGCCGCGCCACCAGGCGGGCTATGCCTTCCGGGTCGATCTGGCCGATGCGCTTGGGCACCAGCTCGCCGACCACGATGGAAACATAGGTGATCACCACCACGACCAGCACCGTCGAGCCGATCTCGCTCACGCGCTGCTCCACGCCCAGGCCCTGCAGCCAGTCGGCCAGCGGCCCGGCGAGCGCGGCCTCGCCGACGATGCCGTTGAGCACACCGATCGAGGTGATGCCGATCTGGATCGTAGACAGGAAGCGGGTCGGATCCTCGCCCAGCTTGATCGCCACCGCGGCCGCACCGTCGCCGTCCTCGGCCAGCCGCGCGAGGCGAGCCCGGCGCGCGGTGACGAGCGCGATCTCGGACATGGCGAAGACGCCGTTGAGGACGATGAGGGCAACGAGAAAAATTATTTCCATCGGGTTCCGGTATCGAGAAAGGGTAGGACCGGCCCTTGCTGGCCCTGACCGACGCGGCAGCCGACGATGATGCCCCAGCGGCCACGGGGTGTCGACCGGGCGCCCCCCGACGCGTTCGCACGCAGCGCTTGACATTGTCGCAGCGCACCAGAGAAACTGCCGCCTAACAAGGGGAGTAGCTTTTCCGCCCCGGCATCGTCAATACGGCAGACCGGTCGCCAGACCGTCTCCCGGTGCCGGGGTAGCGATCGAGTCGGTTCGTTGCAAGCGAGACCTTGCCCATGGGGCAAGGTCCGTGCATCGTAGCGCGCAAGGGTCTGTGTCCTTCGGGAACAGGCCTTTTTTGTGTGCGGAGCGCGCGATGAAATCGATCGAAACGCTGTGGATCTGGGCGGCTTTTGCCGCCATCGCGAGAACGATGCTGCGGATGGTCCCGTTCGCCTTCGGTGGCGGCAGGCAGTACCGGGTGTCGTTGAAAGAAGCGGCCGGCTGGCCGCTCGCGGTCATCGCCGCCCCTCCTCGCAATCGCGGCGGCGGCGAGCCTGTGGCACACGGCGCGCAAAGAGGCGCTCACCTCCTGACTCAAGACCTCGACCGCGGCGCCCCGTGCGCGGCCGCCTCTCCTCTTCTCTCGAAAGCTCCGAAATGACCTCGACCCTTCAACGCTTCGTGGAATCCGCTGCCTTCCAGCGCTTCGTGATCATCGTGATCGTCATCAACGCGATCACCCTCGGCCTCGAGACCTCCACCGCCGCCATGGCCGCAGCCGGCGGCCTGCTGCTCGCGCTCGATCGCGCCGCGCTGGCGATCTTCGTCGTCGAGCTCGCGCTCAAGCTCTTCGTCTATCGCCTGCGCTTCTTCCGCAGCGGCTGGAATGTGTTCGACTTCACCATCGTCGCGCTCACCCTCGCCCCCACCGGCGAAGGCCTGCAGGTGCTGCGTTCGCTGCGCATCCTGCGCGCGCTGCGCCTGGTGTCGGTGGTGCCCTCGATGCGCAAGGTGATCAATGCTTTGCTGAAGGCCATCCCCGGCATGGGCTCGGTGCTCACCCTGCTGCTGCTCGTGTTCTACGTCGCCGCGGTGATGAGCACCAAGCTCTTCGGCGCCGCCTTCCCGGACTGGTTCGGCACCATCGGCGCCTCGTTCTACACCCTGTTCCAGGTCATGACCCTGGAGTCGTGGTCCATGGGCATCGCCCGCCCGGTCATGGAGGCCTACCCCTTCGCGTGGATCTTCTTCGTGCTCTTCATCCTGCTCACCACCTTCGCGGTGCTCAACCTCTTCATCGCCATCGTCGTGGATTCGATGAGTTCGGTGGAGCACGAGGAGCAGGAGCAGACCCGCGAGCTCGTCAGCATGGACCACGACGAGGTGCTCACCGAGCTGCGCACGATCCGCGCCGAGCTGGCAGCGCTGCGGGGCGCCGGCACCGACGCGCGCACGCCTGGCGACAGCTAGACGAGCACGCTCAGCGCTTGACCTCGAGCAGCTCGATCACGAAGTTGAGCGTGCTGTCGGGCGGGATGCGGCCCGCCACGCCGCTGCTGCCGTAGGCGGTCTCCGGCGGGCAGACGATGCGCACCGCGCCGCCCGGCCTCATCTGCTGCAACACCTCCTGCCAGCACGGAATCAAGGCCTCGAGCGGCAGCTCTGCCGGGCGGTTGCGGCTGTAGGAGCTGTCGAACTCCTTGCCGTCGGCGAGCGTGCCCTGATAATGCACGCGCACCACGTCGGCCAGCGTCGGCGACGCGCCGGTCTCGCCCACACGGTAGGTCTCGACGGTGATGCCCGAGGGCAAGGTCGTGGTCTGCGGCCCTGCGGCCAGGGCGAGCGGAAGATGGAGAACGGCTAGAAGAGGCAGCAGTCGGCGCATGACGACTCCGGACGAGAAACGGTTGTGAAAGGATGAACACCCGACCGGCCGACTGCCCGGCCTCCATCTGACGGCTTACAGCTTCCCGGCCACCCAGTCCTTCACCCCCGCCAGCGCCGCCGGCAGGTTCTCGGGCTGGGTGCCGCCGGCCTGGGCCATGTCGGGGCGGCCGCCGCCCTTGCCGCCGACCTGCTGGGCGACGAAGTTGACCAGCTCGCCGGCCTTGACCTTGGCGGTGTGGTCGGCGGTGACGCCGGCGATCAGGCTGACCTTGCCCTCGCTCACGCTCGCCAGCACGATCGCGGCGGACTTGAGCTTGTCCTTGAGCTTGTCCATGGTGTCGCGCAGGGTCGGCACGTCGGCGCCTTCGAGGAGCGCCGCGAGCACCTTGAGGCCACCCACATCCACCGCCTGATTCACCAGCTCGTCGCCCTGGCTGGCGGCGAGCTTGCTCTTGAGACGGGCGAGCTCCTTCTCGAGCGCGCGCACGTTGTCGAGGATGCCGGCGACGCGCTCGGCGACCTCGTCGGGCTGAACCTTGAGCAGCGCGGACATGCCCTGCACGCGGCGCTCCTGCTCCTGCGCGTAGCGCAGCGCGTTCTCGCCGGTGATGGCCTCGACGCGGCGGATGCCGGCGGCGACGCCGCCCTCGGCGACGATCTTGAACAGGCCGATGTCACCGGTGCGCGCGACGTGGGTGCCGCCGCACAGCTCACGGGTACTGCCGATCGAAAGCACCCGCACCTCGTCGCCGTATTTTTCGCCGAACAGCATCATCGCGCCGGTCTTCTGCGCCGCCTCCAGCCCCATCAAATCGGCGCGGGTGTCGGTGTTGGCGAGGACCTCGCGGTTGACGATCTCCTCGACCTCGCGGATCTCCTCGGCGCTCATCGGCGCGGTATGGGCGAAGTCGAAGCGGGTCTTGTCGGCGTCGACCAGCGAGCCCTTCTGCAGCACGTGGGTGCCGAGCACCTCGCGCAAGGCCTTGTGCATGAGGTGGGTGACCGAGTGGTTGCGCGCGGTGGCGGCACGCGCGGCGACGTCCACCCGGGCGGCCACGCCCTGCCCGACCGCGAGCTTGCCGGTGCGCACCACGCCGTGGTGACCAAAGACCGCGGCCTGGATCTTCTGCGTGTCCTCCACGCCGAAGATGCCGGCCGCGCCGCGCAGCTCACCGCGGTCGCCGACCTGGCCGCCGGACTCGGCGTAGAACGGGGTGTGGTCGAGCACGACCACCCCCATCTCGCCCTCGAGCAGCTCATTGACCGGGGTGCCGTCCTTGTACAGCGCGAGAATGTTGCCCTTCTCTTCCAGCACGTCGTAGCCGTGGAAGGTGGTCGCCGGGCCGTCGTATTCGAGGTTTGCCGCCATCCTGAACTTGCCGGCGGCGCGCGCCTGTTCTTTCTGGCGCGCCATCGCGGCGTCGAAGGCGGGGGCATCCACGGTCACGTCACGCTCGCGGCAGATGTCGGCGGTGAGGTCGAGCGGGAAGCCGAAGGTGTCGTGCAGCTTGAAAGCGGTGTCGCCGTCGAAGACCTTGTTGCCGGCCTTCTCCATCGCGGCCAGCTCGGCCTCGACGATCGCCATGCCGTTCTCGATGGTGGCGAAGAAGCGCTCTTCTTCCTGGCGCAGCACGTCCATGATGCGGCGCTCACCGTCCTTGAGCTCGGGATAGGCGCTGCCCATCTCGGCGACCAGGTCGGGCACCAGCTTGTGGAAGAAGGCGGCGCGCGCGCCGAGCTTGTAGCCGTGGCGGATGGCGCGGCGGATGATGCGGCGCAGCACGTAGCCACGGCCCTCGTTACCCGGGATCACGCCGTCGGCGATCAGGAAGGCGCAGGCGCGGATGTGGTCGGCCAGCACCTTCAGCGAGGGCGAGTCCATGTCCGCGCCGGAGGTCTCGCGCGCCGCGGCCTTGATCAGCGCCTGGAAGAGGTCGATCTCGTAGTTGGCGTGCACATGCTGCAGCACCGCCGAGATGCGCTCCAGGCCCATGCCGGTGTCGACCGAGGGCTTGGGCAGCGGATGCATCACGCCCTGCTCGTCGCGGTTGAACTGCATGAACACGTTGTTCCAGATCTCGATGTAGCGGTCGCCGTCTTCCTCGGGCGATCCCGGGGGACCGCCCCAGATGTGCGGGCCGTGGTCGTAGAAGATCTCGGTGCACGGGCCGCAGGGACCGGTATCACCCATCATCCAGAAGTTGTCGGAAGCGTAGCGCGCGCCCTTGTTGTCGCCGATGCGGATCACGCGCTCCGCGGGCACGCCCACCTCTTTGGTCCAGATGTCATAGGCCTCGTCATCCTCGGAATAGACGGTGACCCAGAGCTTGTCCTTGGGTAGCTTGAAGACCTCGGTGAGCAGCTCCCAGGCGTACGAAATCGCGTCGCGCTTGAAGTAGTCGCCGAAGCTGAAGTTGCCCAGCATCTCGAAGAAGGTGTGGTGGCGCGCGGTGTAGCCGACGTTCTCGAGGTCGTTGTGCTTCCCGCCGGCGCGCACGCACTTCTGCGAGGTAGTGGCGCGGGTGTAGGGACGCTTGTCGAAGCCGAGGAACACGTCCTTGAACTGGTTCATGCCGGCGTTGGTGAACAGCAGCGTCGGGTCCTCGTGCGGCACGAGCGAGCTGGAGGCCACGATCTGGTGGCCCTTGGATTCGAAGAACTTGAGGAAGGCGTCGCGGATTTCGGCGGATTTCATGGAAGTTTGCGTGTTTTCTGGACGATAGGCCCGCGCTGCAGGCGATTGCGCAAGTTTATCATGAGCTTAAGCACGCCAATTGCCGCCCCGCGCGGCACGGGCCTTCGCCTATAATTGACGCGAACGTCAACCAACAACGGGACACGAGCACATCATGGGTAACCGCCTCTCCAAGATCTACACCCGCACCGGCGACGCCGGCACCACCGGCCTGGGCGACGGCAAGCGCGTCTCCAAGAACAGCCTGCGCATCCACGCCTTGGGCGAGGTCGACGAGACCAACGCCATCATCGGCCTGCTGCTGTGCGAAGAGCTGCCCGAGGACGTGCGCACCCTGCTGACCAACGTGCAGCACGACCTGTTCGACCTCGGCGGCGAGGTCTGCATCCCGGGCATGAGCATGATCACCGACAAGCAGGTCACCCACCTCGAAGAAGAGCTCGACCGCTTCAACGACGACCTCGAGCCGCTCAAGGACTTCATCCTGCCCGGCGGTACGCGCGCGGCCGCTTACGCCCATCACGCCCGCACCGTGTGCCGCCGCGCCGAGCGCGCGCTGGTGGCGCTGGCGCTGGAAGAGGCGGTGAACGACGCACCGCGCCAGTACCTCAACCGCCTGTCCGACCTGCTCTTCGTGCTCGGCCGCGTGCTCAACCGCGCGGGCGGACGCGGCGACGTGCTGTGGCAGAAACGCAAGAACGCATGATGGTTCGCAGCTGAGCGCTCAGGCGGGCAGCAGGCACGGCCCGTCTCGAGCCGCCCCTCTCCGGCCGCCCCTTCTCCGAGCGCCCCTCTCCGGCCGCCCTGCCCCGAGCCACGTGCGCGCCCTCTGCCGCTAGCCGCGCTCCGGCGCGGCCGGCGCAGGCCCCGCATCGAAAAGCGAGATCTGCGCCGGCAGCTCGCCGCCCTCATCCTCGGCAAAGCGCACACCGACGCCGAGCAGACGTACCGGCAGCGCCTTGCGCCCGTGCGCCTCGGCGAGCAGGCGCAGCCACACCGCGTCGTCGGGCGCGTTGCTGACGCATTCGGCGGTGGTGCGGCTGAAGTCGGAGAAGCGCACCTTGACGAAGGCCTTGTGCACCGGCGGGCGGTCGCGTGCGCGCTCGAAGCGGCGATGAAAGTCTTCCAGCAGCGCCAGCAGACCCGCGCGGCAGGCCTCGAGATCGTGCAGGTCGGGCGTGTAGGTGGTCTCCACCGACAAGGACTTGCGCACACGGTCGGGCTGCACCGGGCGCTCATCGATGCCGCGGCACAGGTGGTGCAAGCTGGAGCCGAAGCTGCCGAATTCCCGGGTGAGATCGGCCACGCTCCAGGCGCGCATGTCGGCGCAGGTGCTCACGCCGAGCCGGTTGAGCTTGGCCGCGGTGACCTTGCCGACACCGAAGATCTTCTTCACCGGGAGCGCGGCGACGAAGGCGTCGACGTCCTGCGGGCGCACGACGAACTGGCCGTCGGGCTTGTTCCAGTCGCTCGCCACCTTGGCGATGAACTTGTTGGGCGCGATGCCGGCCGAGGCCGTGATGCCGACCTCGTCATGGATGCGGGCGCGGATCTCCTGCGCCATCAGCGAAGCCGAGCCACGGCAGCGGTCGACGCCGCTTACGTCCAGGTATGCCTCGTCGAGCGACAGCGGCTCGACCAGCGCCGTGTAGTCGCGGTAGATGGCGAGGATGCGCCGCGAGGCCTCGCGGTAGCGCTCGAAGTCGGGCGGCAGCAGGATCAGTTGCGGGCACAGTTGCAGCGCGCGCGCGGTCGGCATCGCCGAATGCACGCCGAAGGCGCGCGCCTCGTAGTTACAGGTGGCGATCACGCCGCGCGTCTCGGCGCGCCCGCCCACCGCCAGCGGCCGACCGCGCAGGCGCGGGTCGTCGCGCATCTCGACCGCGGCGTAGAAGCAGTCGCAATCGCAGTGGATGATCTTGCGCGTGGGCTCGCTCATGGGCCCGCCCTATTGAAAAAGGCCCGCGCGCGGCAGGCCTTCTTCCACGCCAACACGCCGGCGAATCAGAACTCGGCAGCGCGCTTGACGCGGCGCTGGCGCACGCCCTCGGCGAGGATGTCGAGCACCTCGACGCTGTCTTCCCAGCCGATGCAGGCGTCGGTGATGCTCTTGCCGTATTCGAGCTCCTTGCCGGGGACGAGATCCTGGCGGCCTTCCTTGAGGTGCGATTCGACCATCACGCCCATGATGCGGTCATCGCCGGCAGCGAGCTGGCCAGCGACGTCCTTCGCCACCTCGATCTGCAGGCGGTGCTGCTTGCGGCTGTTGCCGTGCGAGAAGTCGACCATCACCTTGTTGCACACGCCCGCCGCGGCGAGTGCGTTCGAGGCCGCGTCGACGCTGGCGGCGTCGAAGTTGGGTTCCTGGCCGCCGCGCAGGATGGCGTGGCAGTCCTCGTTGCCGCGCGTCGACACGATCGCCGAATGCCCCGCCTTGGTCACCGACAGGAAGTGGTGCGGCGCCTGCGCGGCCTTGATCGCGTCGGCGGCGATGCGCAGGTTGCCGTCGGTGCCGTTCTTGAAGCCGACCGGGCACGACAGGCCCGAGGCAAGCTCGCGGTGAACCTGGCTCTCGGTGGTGCGCGCGCCGATCGCCCCCCAGGCGATCAGGTCGCCAATGTACTGCGGCGTAATCATGTCGAGGAACTCGGTGCCCGCGGGCAGGCCGATCTCGTTGATCTCCCACAGCACCTTGCGCGCGAGGCGCACGCCGTCGTTGATGCGGAAGCTGTTGTCGAGCCCGGGGTCGTTGATCAGCCCCTTCCAGCCCACGGTGGTGCGCGGTTTCTCGAAATAGACCCGCATGACGATGAGCAGATCGTTCTTGACCCGGTCCGCTTCGGCCTTGAGCCGGTGCGCGTATTCCATGGCCGCGGCCGTGTCGTGGATCGAGCACGGCCCGATCACCACCAGCAGACGGTCATCGGCGCCGTAGAGGATGCGGTGGATCGCCTGGCGCGCCTCATACGAGACCTCGGCCGCCTTCGGCGTGGCGGGAAACTCGCGCAGCACGTGCGCGGGCGGCACGAGCTCCTTGATTTCAGCGATGCGGACGTCGTCGATATGCACTTTGACTGAGGCGGTCATGCGGGACTCTTGCTGGATACTTGACGGGAAATGGCGATTCTAGCGGAAAGGCACCCCGGGCTGGGCGTCGTACACGCTATACACCTCATGCACTGAACCGATCGGCGTTTCGGGCGTCTGTTCGTACACTTGCGCCTTCACCCCGTCGCCCCGAACACGCGTGCGAGCGCCGCGTCGGCGGCGCCCGCACTCAAAAAAGAGAGTCACGACGATGCTGATCCAGAAGCCCCGGGACATCCTGCCCTCCGAAATCACCCCGCACGGCCTGTTCGAGCGCCGGCGCGAATTCCTCACCCGCAGCGGCGCCGGCCTGATCGCCGGCACAGCGCTGTGGCACGGCTTGCCCGCCGACGCGCGCGCCGCGGCCAAGTTGCAGACGGCGCCCTCGGCGCTGAGCACCACCGAGCCGCTCACCGACTACAAGGCGGTGACCACCTACAACAACTTCTACGAATTCGGCACCGACAAGAGCGACCCGGCGCGCAACGCCGGTCGCATGGAGGTGCGACCGTGGACGCTGACCGTCGAAGGTCTGGTCGGCAAGCCGCGCCGCTTCGACATCGACGAGCTGCAGAAGCTCGCACCGCTCGAAGAGCGCATCTACCGCATGCGCTGCGTCGAGGGCTGGTCGATGGTGATCCCGTGGGTGGGCTTTCCGCTCGCGGCGCTGCTCAAGGAGGTCGAGCCCCTGGGCAGCGCGAAGTACGTTGAACTCCTGACCCACTACGACCCCGCGATCATGAGCCGCCGCCCGGTGCTGGACTGGCCTTACGGCGAGGGCCTGCGCCTGGACGAAGCCCTGCATCCGCTGACGATCCTCGCCGTCGGAGTCTATGGCGAGGTGCTGCCGAACCAGAATGGCGCGCCAGTTCGCTTGGTCGTGCCGTGGAAGTACGGTTTCAAGAGCGCGAAGTCGATCGTCACCATCCGCCTCACCGAAGAACAGCCCGCAACCGCCTGGAACAAGGCCGCCCCCGAGGAATACGGCTTCTACTCCAACGTAAACCCGGCGGTATCCCACCCGCGCTGGAGCCAGGCGACCGAGCGCCGTATCGGCGAGCTGCGCAAGCGCCCGACCCTGCCCTTCAACGGCTACGCGGACCAGGTCGCCAGCCTGTACCAGGGCATGGACCTGAAGAAATTCTACTGACCCGGACAGACGGCCTGCCGCACCCGCGGCGCAGCCGCCTATCGGGCGCGCCGGTGCACATCGCGCACGGCGCACCCCAGCTACCGCACAGACTGCATTACAGCCGATGAGCCTTTCCCTCCGCACACCGTCCGCCACCGCGATCGCCACCCTCAAGGCGATCGTCTTCGTCCTCTGCCTGCTGCCGGCGGTGAATCTCGCCCTCGGCTGGCAGGCCGACGCGCTCGGCGCCAACCCGATCGAGACCATCACCCGCGCCAGCGGCGAATGGGCGCTGCGCTTCCTGCTCATCACCTTGGCAGTCACGCCGCTGCGCCGGCTCACCGGCCTGCACTGGCTGCTGCGCCTGCGCCGCATGCTCGGGCTGTACGCCTTCGCCTACGCCGCCGCACACTTCGCGATCTACCTGTGGCTGGATCAGTTCTTCGACTGGGGCGCGATCGCGCGCGACATCCTCGAGCGCCCCTTCATCACCGTCGGCTTCGCCGCCTTCGTGCTGCTGATCCCGCTCGCCGCGACCTCGAACAGCTTCGCGATCCGCCGCCTCGGCGGACGCAAGTGGCAGTCGCTGCACCGCTCGACCTACGCGATCGCTATCATCGCCGTGGTGCATTTCTGGTGGCTGGTGAAGGCCGACGTGCTCGAGCCGGCAATCTACGCCCTGATCCTCGCCGCGCTGCTCGGCGTACGCGCGTGGTGGCGCGAACTCGAGCGCCGCAGGCAGCTGTCGGTGCCGCCGCCGGCGAAGCATCTGCAGCGACCGGTGATCAGGATCGTGCCGCGGCAGTAGGGTCTTTGTGCTTTGCGGCGGCGGCGAGCGTGCGTCCCCGGCTGAGAACCGAACTCATCCGCGACGCTCGCGGCGGGGGACGCGCACGGGGTATTCCTTCCGAGGCTGCGGAACTCGCTTCGCTCGGACAGTCCTCGCCTCTCCAGGAATACCCCGCACGCATCCCGGAACGGTAGGGGTAGCTCGACGCGGAAAGCGTAGGGCGCAGAGCGCCTCTCCAGGAATACCCCCCATGCATCCGGGAACCGCAGCGGTGGCTCCAGGCCGAAGGCGTCGGGCGCAGAGCGGGTTTTCCATGGCGACTCAGTGGCGCAAGCGGTAGCCGAGGATGTGCCGGGCATTGGTGAAGAGGCGAGGACTGTCCGAGCCCGCAGGGCGAGTTCCGCAGCCTCGGAAGCAATACCCGGCACATCCTCGGCGGGTTGACCTCACCGCAAAATCAGCTTGCAACGACACCCAGCCGCCAAAGCGAGGTCACTTCCGCAGCGCGCGCCACATGCAGTGCATCTTCCGCATCGCTCGCCTTGGGGTGACGCGGGCGGATGTCCTCGCGCCCGAGCACCTTCAGCCCCGCCGCCTCGATCCAGCCGAGCAGCTCGGCGCGGGTGCGCAGACCGAGGTGTTCGGCGAGGTCGGACAGGATCAGCCAGCCTTCGCCGCCCTCTTCCAGATGCGCTGCCAGCCCGGCGAGGAAGCCACGCAGCATGCGGCTGTCGGGGTCGTACACCGCGTGTTCGATCGCCGAGCTCGGCTTGGCCGGCACCCAGGGCGGATTGCACACCACCAGCGGCGCACGGCCGGGCGGGAAGAGGTCGGCCTGGAGCAACTCGACACGACCGGCGGGAAGATCATGGGCGCGCGCGGGCGCGCTTGAGTTCGCATCCGAGTTCGCGCGCGTGGCTGCGCGAAGGGCGCCACCCGGCTCCGCCGCCTCGGCCAGCAGCCCGAGGCGGGCGAGATTGTCCTGCGCGCAGCCCAGCGCACGCGGCGACAGCTCGGTAGCCACCACGCGCCCCACCCCGCGGCGCGCGAGCAGCGCGGCGATGACGCCGGTGCCGGCGCCGATGTCGAAGGCGAGCGTGCTCGACGGCAGCGGCACGCGCGCGACGAGGTCGAGATACTCGCCGCGGATCGGCGAATACACTCCGTACCAGGGATGGATGCGATCGCCGAGCGCCGGCACCAGCACGCCCTTGCGCCGCCACTCGTGGGCGCCGATCAGGCCGAGCAGTTCGCGCAGCGACATCACGAAGGGGGCATCGGCCAGGTTCGCGTCCGCCGTGGCGGCGACCGCCTCGGCGAGTACTTCGGCCACCGCGGGCGCACGGCGCAGCGGGATCTGCGCGCCGGTCTCGAAGGGAATCAGCAGCATGCCGAGCGTGCGTGCGCGCTGCGCCTGCGCCATGCGGTGCAGGTGAAAGGCCTCGGCGGCGGACGCGGGCGCCTTTGCGCGCTTGCGCGGGCGGCCGTCGGCGCGGCGCGCCATCGCCTGCAGCAGCTGACGGGCGTTGTGATAGTCGCCGCGCCACAGCAGCGCGGTACCCTCGCAGGCCAGGCGCCAGGCGGTATCGGCCTTCATGGTGTCATCGGCGACCAGCACGCGGCGCGGCGGCGCCTGGCCGCTCTCCGAGCGCCAGCGCGCCTGACAGGTGCGCGCCACGCCCTCGGCATCCGCACTTTCTTCCCACACGATCTGCGCGGGCTCAGCGGGTGCGCCGGGCGCCTGCGGGTGAGGCTTCGCCAGCGTCGCCGGTTGAGCGGGGGCCGTGGCGTCGGGGGCGGCGCTGGTGACGCGAGCGGGGGATTCGCTCACCGGGCTCAAGCCTGCCTGGGCCGGATCGCGTGCTTGGGACGGAAGGCCTTGATCACCGCGTCGTCGGTCTCGACGTAGGGGCCGCCGATGAGGTCGATGCAGTACGGCACCGCGGCGAAGATGCCGACGTGGCGCACGCTGCCGTCGGCGTCGCGCACGCCCTCGAGCGTCTCGCGGATCGACTTGGGCTGGCCGGGCAGGTTGATGATCAGGCACTTGCCGCGGATCACCGCGACCTGGCGCGACAGGATCGCGGTGGGCACGAAGTTGAGGCTGATGCGGCGCATCTCCTCGCCGAAGCCGGGCATTTCCTTGTCGCCGATGGCGAGCGTGGCCTCGGGGGTGACGTCGCGCACCGCCGGGCCGGTGCCGCCGGTAGTGAGCACCAGGTTGCAGCCGGCAACATCGACCAGCTCGACCAGGGTGCGCTCGATCAGCGCGCGCTCGTCGGGGATCAGCCGCGTCTCGGCGCTCCAGGGCGAGCTCAGCGCCCCGCCCAGCCAGTCCTTCAGCGCGGGGATGCCCTGGTCTTCGTAGGTGCCGTCGGAGGCGCGGTCGCTGATCGACACCAGGCCGATGCGGATGTGTTCGGTCATGAATTCGCTCCCTGTTCGTTCGCGTCCTCGTCGGACGCGCTCTCCGCGGCCGCCTCGGCGGCGGCGTCGCTCGCTTCCTGCAGCTCGCGCAGCACGCGGAATATCTCGCGGAAAGACTTCGGCGGCCTGGCGGCCTCGCGCTCCTTGAGCGCGTTGCGGCGCAAGGTGCGCAGGTATTGCAGGTCGGCCCCGGGCCAGGTCTCGGCGATGGTGCCGATGGTCTGCTCGTCTTCGAGCAACTGCTCGCGCAGGCGCTCGAGGCGGTGCATCTTGGCAATCTCGACCGCGGAGTTGCCGGCGAAGATCTCGAGCTGAGCCTGGATGGGCTCAGGGTCGACCTTGCGCATGAGCTTACCGATGTACTGCAGCTGGCGGCGGCGGGCTTCCATCTTGAAACCCTGCGCGGCGCGAACCGCCTCGTACAGGGTGTCGGGCAAGGGCATCTTTTTCAGCCGCTCGGACGAGAGCGCGACGAGCTGCTCGCCCAGGTCCTGCAGCGCCTGCATGTCGCGCTTGCGACTGCTCTTGCTCGGCGGTTCGAGAAAATCGTCCTCGTCTTCGGGGGCGGATTGGCCGTGGCGGCGCGAATCTGGGCGCATTGCGTGCAGGGGGTCTGGCTTGATCGGGTTAAGATTATAGCCTTTGCACGCACCCGGCCCGCCCATGTCCAGTCAAGGCTTTTCCTTTTCGCAGGCGCATCTCGCCGAAATCGCCACCGATATCCTCAAGCACGCGAAAAAGCACGGCGCCTCCGCCTGCGAGACCGACGTCTCCGAGGGCTTCGGCCAGTCGGTGGCGGTGCGCAAGGGCGAGGTCGACACCATCGAGTACAACCGCGACAAAGGCGTGGGCGTCACGGTGTACGTCGGCCAGCAGCGCGGCTATGCGAGCACCTCGGACTTCTCGAAGAAGGCGCTCAAGGCCACGGTGGAGGCGGCGCTGTCGATCGCCCGCTTCACCGCGCCCGACCCCTGCGCCGGCCTGGCCGATGCCGGGTTGATGGCGAAGCCCGAAGACATGCCCGAGCTCGACCTCTTCCACCCCTGGCAGATCGACGTCGCCACGGCGATCGAGCTCGCCCGCCGCTGCGAAGAGGCGGCCTTTGCGGTGAGCCCGAAGATCAGCAACTCCGAAGGCGCCAACACCTCGATCCAGCAGTCACAGTTCGTCTCGGCCAACAGCAATGGCTTCATCGGCGGTTATGCCACCACCCGTCACGGCATGTCGTGCTCGGTGATCGCCGGCGAGGGCGACGGCATGCAGCGCGAATACTGGTACGACTCGCGCCGCGACCCGGCCGAGCTGATGTCGACGCAAGACATCGGTCGCCTCGCCGGCGAGCGCGCGCTCGCCCGGCTGGGCGCGAAGAAGATCCGCACCTGCGAGGTGCCGGTGATCTTCGAGGCGCCGCTCGCGGTGGCGCTGATCGGCAACTTCGTGCAGGCGGTGAGCGGCGGCGCGCTCTATCGCAAGTCGAGCTTCCTGCTCGATAGCCTCGGCCAGCAGGTGTTCTCGCCGGTGGTGAGCATCGCCGAGCGCCCGCATCTCAAGAAGGCCTTCGGCTCCAGCCCCTTCGACAGCGACGGCGTCGCCACCCGCGACCGCGAGGTGGTCACCGACGGCGTGCTCAACGGCTATTTCCTGTCGACCTATTCGGCGCGCAAGCTCGGCCTGCAGACCACCGGCAACGCCGGCGGCTCGCACAACCTCATCGTCAAGCCCGGAGAGCACGACCTCGCCGGCCTCATCAAGAAGATGGACAAGGGCCTGCTCGTCACCGAGTTGCTCGGCCATGGCGTGAATTACGTCACGGGCGATTACTCGCGCGGTGCGGCAGGCTTCTGGGTAGAGAAGGGCAAGGTCAAGCATGCGGTCGAGGAGATCACCATCGCCGGCAACCTGCGCGACATGTTCCGCAGCATCGTCGCGGTCGGTAAGGACGCGCTGCCGCGCGGCGCCAAGCTGTGCGGCTCGGTGCTGATCGAGCGCATGAAGGTGGCCGGCCGCTGAAGACAGCGCCGGCGCAAAGCAAGGCCGCCCGGGCAGTGGCGCGCGGCCTATAATCAATCGTTAATTCAATGCACCCGCAAGGAGAAATCGTGGAACGTCGCTCATTCCTCAAGAAAGCCGGCGTCGGCCTGGCCGCCGGCGCGGCCTCGACCGCCGCAATCGCCGCCCCCGCCGTCCAGACCGGTCTGCCGGAGATCAAGTGGCGCTTGACCTCGAGCTTCCCCAAGAGCATCGACACGCTCATGGGCAGCGCCGACCTGCTGGCGAACCGTCTGCGCGAGATCACCGGCGGCAAGTTCGACATTCGCGTCTATCCCGCGGGTGAGCTCGTGCCGGGCATGCAGGCGCTCGACGCCGTGCAGCAAGGCACGGTCGAGCTGGCCCACACCTGCTCGTATTACTACGTCGGCAAGGACAAGGCCTTCGGCTTCGGCACCGCCATTCCCTTCGGCCTCAACGTGCGCCAGATGGACGCCTGGATCATCGCCGGCGGCGGCCAGGAGCTGCTCGACGCGTTCTACAACGACTACAACGTCTACTCCTTCCTCGGCGGCAACACCGGCGTGCAGATGGGCGGCTGGTTCCGCAAGCAGATCAACACGGTCGATGACGTCAAGGGCCTGAAGTTCCGCATCCCCGGCCTGGGCGGCGAGATCCTGTCGCGCATGGGCGCGATCCCGCAGCAGCTCGGTGCGGGCGACATCTACGCCGCGCTCGAGAAGGGCACCATCGACGCAGCCGAGTTCGTCGCGCCCTACGATGACGAGAAACTCGGCCTGAACAAGGTTGCGCCCTATTACTACGCCCCGGGCTTCTGGGAGCCGGGTCCGGCGGTGCACTTCTTCGTGAACAAGCAGGAATGGGACAAGCTGCCGGCGGAGTACCAGGCCGCCTTCCGTGCCGCCGCGCGCGAAGCGCACATCCTGATGACGGCCAGCTACGACCACAAGAACCCGCAGGCCCTCGCCCGCCTGCTCTCGCAGGGCGTCAAGCTGCAGCGCTTCTCGAACGAGATCATGCAGAAGGCCTACGAGATCAGCCAGGAGATGTACGCGGAGGAATCGGCGAAGAACCCGGCCTGGAAGAAGATCTACACCGAGTTCGTCAAGTATCGCCAGTCGCAGAACGCCTGGTTCGGCGTGGCCGAGGCCACCTACGACCGCTTCATGCAGTCGGTACGCTGAGCGCCACTGCGGAGCAGGCCGTATCGTCGCGGGGGCCCCATGTGGGCTCCCGCGTTTTTTTCTGCTCCGGCTTTCGCACCCAGCCTGCCCCCCTCGAATCCTTTGTCCCACACCGGGCTTCACCTGCACCGCTCGTCATGAAATCCACACCACTCACCGCCGCCACCTGCCGCATCTGCCTCGTCCGCCATGGCGAGACAGCCTGGAATGTGGAACGCAGGCTGCAGGGGCACCTCGACATCCCCTTGAACACGGTGGGCCAGCGCCAGGCCGAAGCGGCCGCGGCGAACCTGGAGCGCACACCTTTCGCCGCGTTCTACAGCAGCGACCTGACGCGCACGCGCGAGACGGCTGCGACCGTCGCGCGCCCGCACGGCCTCGCGGTGAGGCCCGAACCCCGCCTGCGCGAACGCCACTACGGCGCGTTCCAGGGCCTCACCTATGCGGAGGCGGCGCGCTTGCACCCCGACACCTATCGCCTGTTCGTGGCGCGCGACACCGAATTCAGCTTTCCCGGCGGCGGAGAAAGCCTGAACACCTTCGCCGCACGCGTGCGCGCGGCGCTCGAGGACATCGCGGCACGCCACCGCGGCGAGCAGGTTCTGGTCGTCACCCATGGCGGCGTGCTCGACGTCGTGCACCGCATTGCATCGAGCACGGACCTGCGGGCGCCCCGCGACTTCGCCCTCCCCAACGCCGCGCTCAACTGGATCGAGCACACCGCGGGCGCATGGCGCATGCTGCGCTGGGCCGACCAGACGCATCTGGGCGAAGCACGCGACGAATTGCCAAACGCATAACACGCGATATTCATAAAAACCCCTGAATAAGGGTTTTCCTCGGTTTTCGTTGAATCAAGCACGCTTCGTATAATCGTGCCGCTTGAAAACCACTTCAAAGGGGACACCGTGGAACGTCGCAAATTCATCCAGGGCGCCGGCATGGCCGGCATTCTCGCAGCCGGCACCGCGCCGGCCATCGTGCGCGCGCAGGAGCAGATCCGCTGGCGCCTGGCCTCGAGCTTCCCGAAATCGCTCGACACCGTGTTCGGCGCATCCGAAGTCTTCGCCAAGAACGTGACCGAAGCGACCGGCGGCAAGTTCAGCATCTCCGTCCATCCTGCCGGCGAGCTCGTGCCCGCCTTCGGCGTGGTCGACGCGGTGCAGCAAGGCACCATCGAGTGCGCCCACACCGCGCCCTACTACTTTTTCGGCAAGGACGAGACCTTCGCGCTCGACTGCGCCGTGCCTTTCGGCATGAACTCGCGCACGATGACGGCGTGGATGAACGAGGGCAACGGCATGAAGCTGTTCCGCGAGTTCTACGCCCAGTTCAACATCGTGAACATCCCCTGCGGCAACACCGGCGCGCAGATGGGCGGCTGGTACCGCAAGGAGATCAAGTCGGTCGCCGACCTCAACGGCCTCAAGTTCCGCGTCGGCGGCTTCGGCGGCCGCGTGCTGGCCAAGCTCGGCGTGGTGGCGCAGAACATTCCCGCCGGCGAGATCTACCAGGCGCTGGAAAAAGGCACGATCGACGCCGCCGAATGGATCGGCCCCAACGACGACCTCAAGCTCGGCCTGCACAAGGTCGCGCAGAACTACTACTTCCCGGCGTGGTGGGAAGGCAGCACCCAGTTCTCGCTGTACATCAACGACAAGCAGTGGAACGGGCTGTCCAAGGAATACCAGGCGATCGTGCAGCACGCCGCCGCCGCGGCGCACATCTACTGCCAGGCGCGCTACGACGCACGCAACCCGGGCGCGCTCAAGCAGCTGGTCTCCGAAGGCGCCAAGCTCAGCCGCTTCCCGCGCGACGTGATGGATGCTGCGTTCAAGGCCTCGCGCGAGGTCTATGCCGAGCTCGCCGAGAAGAACCCGAACTGGCAGAAGATCTTCCCCGACTACTCGCGCTTCCTGGCCGATCAGGTGCAGTGGCAGTCGGTGGCCGAGGGCAATTACTCGCAGTACATGTCCGGACAGAAGCTGTAAGGCTGTAAGATGCGCGGCCGCGCCCGGCCCCGAGCCGCGGCGCGTGCCGACGCCCCGCGCGCTGACGCGTCACATCGTCCCGGCCGCTTGCGACCGGTGCCGTGAGTTGCGGTGCCCGGTCGTCCCGTTTCTTCAACGCATCCAGGCTCTCCCATGGGAACGCTCCTCCGCCTCTCCGCGCTGATCGACGCACTGACCCGATTCGTCGGCAAGTCCACGATCTGGCTCGTGCTCGCCGCCACGCTGATCAGCGCCCTCAATGCGATCGCGCGCAAGGCGTTCAACGTCGGCTCCAACGCCTACCTCGAGATCCAGTGGTACCTGTTTGCCGGCGTATTCATGCTCGGAGCGGGCTACGTGTTCCTGCAGAACGCCCACGTGCGCATCGACGTCGTGGCCAGCAAGCTCTCGATGCGCACACGCAACATCATCGACATCGTCGGCATCGTGCTTTTCCTGCTGCCGATGTGCTGGTTCATGATCCAGTTTTCCTGGCCGCTGGTGCATAACGCCTACGTGTCGCACGAGGTGTCCTCCAACGCCGGCGGCCTGATCCGCTGGCCGGTGTATGCGCTCGTGCCCGCGGGCTTTGCCCTGCTCGCGCTCCAGGCGCTGTCCGAGCTCGTCAAGCGCGTCGCTTTCCTGCGCGGGCTCGGCCCCAATCCGCTCCTGCAGGTCGTCGATGAAGTCGCCGACGCGGCAGAGATCGCCCGTGCTTCCGCCTCCGCGAGCGAGACCGAAAAATGATCGAAATGCTCTCGACCAGCCTGCCCCAGCTGATGTTTCTCATGCTGGCGATCTTCCTGCTCAGCGGTTTCCCGGTCGCTTTCTCGCTCGCCGCCACCGGCCTGATGTTCGGCTTCGTCGGTATCGAATTCGGCATGCTGCCGGCCAGCCTGTTCCAGGCCCTGCCCCTGCGCGTGTTCGGCATCATCCAGAACGACACCTTGCTCGCGATCCCGTTCTTCACCCTGATGGGGCTGGTTCTGGAGCGCAGCGGCATGGCCGAGGACCTGCTCGACACCGTCGGCCAGGTGTTCGGCCCGGTGCGCGGCGGCCTTGCGCTCGCCGTCATCCTGGTCGGCGCCCTGCTCGCGGCCACCACCGGCGTGGTCGCCGCATCGGTGATCTCGATGGGTCTGATCTCGCTGCCGATCATGCTGCGCTACGGCTACAGCCGCGCGATCGCCTCGGGCGCGATTACCGCATCGGGCACGCTGGCGCAGGCCGTGCCGCCGTCGCTGGTGCTCATCGTCATGGCCGACCAGCTCGGCCGCAGCGTGGGCGATCTGTATCGCGGCGCCTTCCTCCCGGCCTTCATGCTGATCGGCATGTACGTGATGTTCATCGTCGGCCTGGCCATCTTCAAGCCGAAGCTGGTGCCCGCCCTGCCCCCCGAGGCACGCCATTACCGCGAAGAGGACGGCAGCTCGGGCATGCGCTCGCTCGGCGTGTTTTCCATCCTGGTCACGGTGCTCACCACGGTGTTCGGCCTGTACTACGCCGACATCGCGAGCGCGATCTCCGGCGCCGAGCGCACGCCGCCCAGCGACGAGACCATCGTGGTCTCGCTCACGGTGGGCACGCTGATCGCCTTCTTCGGTGCGGCGCTCAACAAGCTGCTGCGCCTCGGGCTGTTGTCGCGCATCACCGAGCGCGTCACCTTCGTGCTCATTCCGCCGCTCACGCTGATCTTCCTCGTCCTCGGCACCATTTTCCTCGGCGTCGCCACGCCGACCGAGGGCGGAGCCATGGGCGCGGTCGGCGCGCTGCTGATGGCGCTCGTCCGGCGCCGCCTCGACCTGCCGCTGCTCAAGCACGCGCTGGAATCGACCGCCCGGCTGTCGACCTTCGTGCTCTTCATCCTCATCGGCTCGACGCTGTTCAGCTTCACCTTCATCGCGGTCGATGGCCAGCTCTGGGTCGAGCACCTGTTCGACAAGCTGCCGGGCGGTCAGGTGGGCTTCCTGATCTTCGTGAACCTGATGGTGTTCGTGCTCGGTTTCTTCCTCGACTTCTTCGAGATCGCCTTCATCCTCGTGCCGCTGCTGGCACCGATCGCGGAAAAGCTGGACATCAACCTGATCTGGTTCGGCGTGATGCTGGCGATGAACCTGCAGACGTCCTTCCTCACCCCGCCCTTCGGCTTCGCGCTGTTCTACCTGCGCAGCGTGGCACCGACCAAGTCCTTCCTCGACCGCGTCACCGGTCGCCAGATCGAGGGCGTGACGACGATGGACATCTACCGCGGCTCGATCCCCTTCGTGATCATCCAGGTGATCATGCTGACGCTGCTGTTGGTGTTCCCCGAGATCGTCACCTTCAGCCTCGACAAGCCGGTGCTGGTCGACCCCGACTCGATTCAGCTCGAGATCCCAGGCAGCTTCGACGGCGGCGGCTGGGGCGACGAGAAATCCCAGGACGGCTGGTAAAGCCGCCGGCAGACGGGCAAAAGGCGCGCATCCTCTTCGATGCGCGCCTTTTTTTTGCCCCGCCCGCCCGTGATAAACTCGCGCGTTGATTTCATCCTCTTCAGAGCCGCCGACATGTTCTCCTCGCAAGACACCCTCGCCAAGGTCGATCCCGAACTCTGGTCCGCCATCCAGGCCGAAAACAAGCGCCAGGAAGACCACATCGAGCTGATCGCCTCCGAAAACTACGTCTCCAACGCGGTGATGGAGGCTCAAGGCTCCCAGCTCACCAACAAGTACGCCGAGGGCTACCCGGGCAAGCGCTACTACGGTGGCTGCGAGCATGTCGACGTCGCCGAGCAGCTTGCGATCGACCGCCTCAAGGCGCTGTTCGGCGCCGAGGCCGCCAACGTGCAGGCCAACTCGGGCTCGCAGGCCAACCAGGCGGTGCTGATGGCCTTCGCCAAGCCGGGCGACACCATCATGGGCATGAGCCTGGCCGAAGGCGGCCACCTCACCCACGGCATGCCGCTGAACATGTCGGGCAAGTGGTTCAACGTCATCGCCTATGGTCTCAACGACAAGGAAGAGATCGACTACGAGGCCATGGAGCGTCTGGCCCACGAGCACAAGCCCAAGATCATCATCGCCGGCGCCTCGGCCTACGCCCTGCGCATCGACTTCGAGCGCTTCGCCAAGGTGGCCAAGGACATCGGCGCCATCTTCTGGGTCGACATGGCGCACTACGCCGGCCTCATCGCCGCGGGCTTCTACCCCAACCCGGTGCCGCACGCCGACGTCGTTACCTCGACCACCCACAAGACCCTGCGCGGCCCGCGCGGCGGCATCATCCTGATGAAGGCCGAGCACGAGAAGGCGCTCAATTCGGCGGTCTTCCCCGGCCTGCAAGGTGGCCCGCTGATGCATGTGATCGCTGCCAAGGCGGTGGCCTTCAAGGAGGCGGCCTCGCCCGCGTTCCGCAACTACCAGGAGCAGGTGATCGCCAACGCCCGCGTGATGGCGCGCGTGCTGTCCGAAGAGCGCGGCCTGCGCATCGTCTCCGGGCGCACCGAGAGCCACGTCTTCCTGGTCGACCTGCGCAACAAGAAGATCACCGGCAAGGCCGCCGAGGCGGTGCTGGGCAGCGCCCACATCACGGTGAACAAGAACTCGATCCCGAACGACCCCGAGAAACCCTTCACCACCTCGGGCATCCGCCTCGGCTCGCCGGCGATGACCACGCGCGGCTTCACCGAGATCGAGGCCGAAAAGATCGCCCACCTGATCGCCGACGTGCTCGACGCGCCGCAAGATCAGGCGGTGCTCGAGCGCGTGCGCGGCCAGGTCGCCGAGCTGTGCGCCCGCTTCCCGGTCTACGGCAAGTAAGCCGCCCGGCGGGGCTTGCGCCGACATGGTGCCCGCCCCGCCCGCGATTGCCTCCCGGCCATGAAATGCCCCTTCTGCGCTGACCCCAACACCCAGGTCACCGACACGCGCGAAAACGAAGACGGCGACGTCGTCCGGCGTCGCCGTCGCTGCGTGAAGTGTGACAAGCGCTTCACCACCTACGAGCGCATCGACCTCAAGATGCCGCACATCGTCAAGCGCAACGGCAACCGTACCGAGTTCGACCACGCCAAGCTCGCCGGCAGCATGAAGCTGGCGCTGCGCAAGCGCCCGGTCACCATCGAGGCCATCGACGCCGCCGTCGACCGTATCGAGGCCCGCCTGCTCTCCATGGGCGAGCAGGAAGTCCCGAGCGAGAAGATCGGCGAGCTGGTGATGAAGGAGCTCAAGAAGCTCGACAAGGTTGCCTACATCCGCTTCGCGTCGGTATATCGCAACTTCGCCGACGTGGATGAGTTCTCGGAGGTGATCCGCGAAGTGCAGCCGCGGCCGCGCAAGAGCAAGGCGAACAAACCCGGCATCGACCCCGAACATGACCTTTTCGGCGGCTGATCACGCCGCCATGGCGCGAGCGCTGCAGCTCGCGGCCCGCGGCCTCGCCACCACCTCGCCCAATCCGCGGGTGGGCTGCGTCCTGGTGCGCGACGGCGGTACCGTGGGTGAAGGCTGGCACGCGCGCGCCGGTGAAGCGCACGCCGAGATCCACGCGCTGCGCCAGGCCGCGCAGGCCGCGCGCGGCGCCACCGCCTACGTTACGCTCGAGCCCTGCTCCCACTTCGGCCGCACGCCACCCTGCGCCGACGCGTTGATCGAAGCCGGCGTGGCGCGCGTCGTGGTCGCGATGGTCGACCCGAACCCGCTCGTGGCCGGTCGCGGACTCGAGCGCCTGCGCGCCGCCGGCGTCGTGACCGAGCACGGCCTGCTGGAAGAGCAGGCGCGCGAGCTGAACATCGGCTTCGTGTCGCGAATGACGCGCGGTCGCCCTTGGGTCCGCCTCAAGGCCGCCACCACGCTCGACGGCAAGACCGCGCTCGAGAACGGTGTCAGCCAATGGATTACCGGCCCCGCGGCCCGTGCCGACGGCCACCGCTGGCGCGCGCGCGCCTGCGCCATCCTGACCGGCATCGGCACGGTGCAGGCGGATGATCCGCAGCTCACGGTGCGCGACGTCCCATGCACACGCCAGCCCCTGCGCGTGCTGATCGACGCGAAACTCCTGGTCTCGCCTGCGGCCAGAATCCTCCAAGGCGCGCCGATCCTCATCGCCACCGCGAGCGAGGACCCGAGCCGCATCGGCGCGCTCGCCGAACGCGGCCACGAAGTCCTGTGCCTGCCGAACACTACGGGCAAGGTCGATCTGCCACGATTGCTGCAGGAACTCGGCGCTCGCGGCCTCAACGAGGTGCACGTCGAGGCCGGCTTCAAACTCAATGGCTCGCTGATGCGCGAAGGATGCGTGGACGAGTTGCTGCTCTACCTGGCGCCGATGCTCGTGGGCGACGCCGCGCAGGGGCTGTTCAACCTGCCCGGGCTGAGCACGCTTGCGGGCGCGACGCGGCTCGACATCCGGGATCTGCGCATGATCGGCGGCGACCTGCGCCTGATTGCCCGCCCGCACGCAGCAGCGAGTCAAGCCGGGCGCTGAGCGCGCAGGGCGACCCTCCCCGCGCCCATCGCAGGAGTGCCTTGCACCCCGCGTCCTGCCTGACCGGTCGAGACCGACGCGGCGCGCCGATCAGTGCCGGTGGCCGCACACCGTGCAACCCGGGTCGCGCGCCAGCGCAATGCTGCGCCACTCCATGGCCAGCCCATCGAGCAACAAAAGCCGTCCGTCGAGCGTGGTTCCGCAGCCGATCACCAGCTTCAGCGCCTCGGCCGCCTGAATGGTGCCGATGATGCCGACGATAGGCGCGAACACCCCCATCACCGCGCAGCGCACCTCTTCCACGTCCTCGCCCTCCGGGAACAGGCAGTGATAGCACGCACTGTCCGCAGTACGCAGGTCGAACACCGACACCTGACCGTCGAAACGGATCGCCGCGCCCGAAACGAGCGGCTTGCGGTGCATGACGCAGGCGCGATTGATGGCGTGGCGGGTGGCAAAGTTGTCGCTGCAATCGAGCACCACATCGGCGCGCGCGATCTCGGCCTCGAGCGCACTGCCCGCCAGGCGCTGGCGGATCGGATCGATACGGGTCTCGGGGTTCAAGCGATGCAGGGTCTCGCGTGCCGAGATCACCTTGGGCGCGCCCACGCGATCCGCAGAATGCAGGATCTGACGCTGCAGGTTGGTGAGATCGACCTCGTCGTCGTCGGCGATGGCCAGCGTCCCCATGCCGGCCGCAGCCAGATACATCGCGGCGGGCGAGCCCAGCCCCCCTGCACCGACGATCAGCGCGCGTGCGTCGAGCAGCCGCTGCTGGCCGTCGACGTCGATTTCGGGCAGCAGGATGTGGCGGCTGTAGCGCAGCAGCTGATCGTCGTTCATCGGGCGTGCTTACCTGCTCACTTGTATTCGCGCAGCTCGAGCGGCGTGTCGTCGTGGTCGCCATGCAGCTGGTGGTCCCAGGCCTGGATGTAGACCTCGTTCGACTGCTTGATGAGACGCTCGGGCGAGAGCAGGTTGTGACGCTGAGTCTCCTCGCTGAAATACACCAGCGCCCGCACGAGCTTGACGTAAAGCGAGTTCTCGAGCGCGAAGCCGGCGTCGCGCAATGCCTCTTCCAGCGTCTCCAGCGAATAATCGAGCACCGAGTACCGTACGACGATGGTCAGCGCGTCGTCGGCGCGCTCGAGTTGAAGCCCCTTCAGCGCCTGCAACGCCTTCCAGGCGCGCTCGACCTGTCCCGGGGGCAAGCCCTTGAAACGGATCTCGCGCTGCTTGTCGATGTCGGCGCCAGGCGAGGGGCGGTCGTGATGCCTGCCGGCCAGCTTGTAGGCGGTCTCCCTGCGCATCATGCCCCTCCCGTCCTCATGGTTCAGTTTTTATTCTGGACGATCTGCTCACCCTTGAGAAGGCGAATGGCCTGCTGCAGCTGGTAGTCGTTTTCGCCCGCCAGCTCGAAGCGCACCGGCTCGGCCTCTTCCTTGTCCGCACCGGGTTCTGCCGCATCGCCCTTCGCCGCTTCGGCCTCTGCCGCCTCGAGCTTCGCTTCGGCCTCGGGGTCGAGATCGTTGCCGAGATGGCCGAGCAGATCCGCTTCGCGCACGCGGCGGCTGGACCCGTTCTCGGTTTCCTCGACCACGAGATCGGGCTCGATGCCCTTGGCCTGGATCGAGCGCCCGCTCGGCGTGTAATAGCGCGCGGTGGTGAGCTTGATCGCGGTGTTGTTGTTGAGCGGCAGGATGGTCTGCACCGACCCCTTGCCGAAGGTCTGCGTTCCCATCACGGTGGCACGCTTGTGGTCCTGCAGCGCCCCGGCGACGATCTCGGAGGCCGACGCCGAGCCGGCATTGACCAGCACCACCATCGGCACTTCGCGCGCAAACGCCGGCAGGCGGCGCAGGAAGTCGTCACGCGTGCCGCGCAGGTAATCGGCCGCGGTTGCGCGATACTCGCGCCGCGCATCGTCCGTGCGACCATCGGTGGACACCACCAAGGTATCCGCGGGCAGGAACGCGGCCGAAACACCCACCGCCCCATGGAGGAGGCCACCCGGGTCGTTGCGCAGGTCGAGAACCAGGCCCTGCACCGGGCCTTCGGCTGCGAGCCTGGCAAGGTGCTCGACCACCGCCGACGCTGTGTTCTCCTGGAACTGCGCGACGCGCAGGTAGGCGTAGCCGGGCTCGACGAGCTTGGACTTGACGCTCTGCACCTTGATGACTTCGCGCGTGAGCTTGATCACCACCGGCTGGCTCTGACCCTTGCGCATGATCGTGAGCGTGATGTCGGTCTTCGGCTTGCCGCGCATGCGCTTGACCGCGTCGTTGAGGTTCATGCCCTTGACCGGGGTGTCGTCGAGCTTGACGATCAGGTCACCCGCCAGCACGCCAGCGCGGAACGCGGGCGTATCCTCGATCGGGGAGATGACCTTCACGAAGCCGTCTTCCATGCCCACCTCGATGCCCAAGCCGCCGAACTCGCCCTGGGTGCCCACCTGCAGGTCCTTGAAGGCTTCGGCGTCGAGATAAGCCGAATGCGGATCCAGCCCCGAGAGCATGCCGCTGATCGAGTCGGTGATGAGCTTCTTGTCCTCGACCGGTTCGACGTAACCCTGCTTGATCGCGTTGAACACGTCGGCGTATGCGCGCAACTCCTCGACGGGCAGCGGCACCTGCACGCTGCGGTCGGCGCTGGCGGAAAAATTGAGACTGACCAAAACACCCGCGACCATGCCGGTCATCACGAGGCCGAACTGTTTCAGCTTGCTGCTACGCATGAGAGCTCCATTGATGCGCCGGCACCTTTGGCCGGTCTGTCCGTCGGTCAGTCGAGCCGCACCCACTGCAGCGGGTCGAGCGGCTGCCCGCCGTGACGGATCTCGAAGTATAAACCCGATTCGTTACCAACTCCGCCGGCGCCCACGCTGGCGATGGCGTCGCCCCCGCCCACGCGCTCGCCGACATCCTTGAGCAGCATGTCGTTGTTGCCGTAGATGGAGAGATAGTCTCCACCGTGGTCGACGATGATGAGATTCCCGTACCCGCGCAGCCAGTCCGAAAACACCACCTCGCCACCTGCGATCGCCCTCACCTGCGCCCCCGAACCCGCGCGGATGAACACGCCCTTCCACGTCGTCACGCCTTCCGCCCTTGGAGCGCCGAAGCGGCCGACAAGTTCGCCGCGCACGGGCGCACCGAGCTTGCCGCGCAGGTCGCGGAAGCGCACGCCCGTGGGCGTCGGCCCGGCCGCCGAGCGCACCTCGCCCACGGCAGGTTCGACGCGGCGCGGGACACTGTCGCGCGCGCCGCCCGATGCCGCGGCCGCGCGCCGCTCCGCCGCCCTGCGCTCGGCTTCGCGCTGCACGGCCAGACGGCGGGCGGCCTCGCGCCTGGCCTGTTCGCGCGCGCGCTGCACGAGCGTGTCGATGACACGACCGAGGCGTTTCTCGTCCTGCTGCAGGTTGCCCACCGCCTTTTTCTGCGCCTGCAGCTGACTGGACACCTGCGCGAGCAGTTTCTTGCGCCGCGCCTGCTCGCTCGCGAGCGTCTTCCGGCGCGCGCGCTGGTCTTCCTCGAGCGCCGCCAGACGATCTCGGCGCTGCTGGATTTCATCCGCCCGGCGCCGGGTCTCGCGCAGATCGGCGCGCAGGCCCTCGATCAAGGCCAGACGTGCGCGCCCGAGGTGCTCCAGATAGTAAACGTCGCGCGCGAGCTGATTCGGATCGCGCGCCGACAGCAAGGGCGCCACCCCATCGGCGGCGCCATGCACGTAATGGCGGCGCAGCCACTCGCCGAGCTCGCCGCGCCGGCCGTCGATGCGCTGGTCCGTCTCGCGCTGTTCGGCCTCGAGCAGGGCGAGCTTCTTTTCCGCGTCCTTGCGTTCAGCCGCCAGGCGTGCGAGCTCGCGCGCCACGCGCGACACCGCACGTTCGGCCTCGGCAAGCGCCTGTGCGGCCTCCGAGCGGCTCGCCTCGGTGCGCGCCATCTCCTGCTGCAGGTCGCGGATGCGTTTCTTGAGATCGACGAGGTCGGACTTGCGCGCCTCGACCTCGCTCGCCGTCTGGGCGTGCACCGGCCCGACGCCCGCCCCCGCCAGGAGCGCCGCGCATGCGCAGGCGAGCAGTCCGACGAGGCGTGGATGCGGCATTGAGCGTTCCGGAGCGGGGCGAGAGAGGCGTCGAAGCAATCGGCGAGGCGCGCACGTCGGCATGAGCCGACGATCCAGCGAGTGAGGAGAAGCGATGCAGGATGTTCTGCATCGGGGCAACGCGTTATTTTATACTATCGCTTTACCTGTGCCGCCCACATCGTGAACCAAAACGAGATCCTCACGCTCATCGACCACCATGAGCACATCGAAACCGCGGCGCGCGCCCTCAAGGCAATCGCACATCCGCTGCGGCTCAAGATCCTCTGCGTGCTCGGCGACGGAGAGGAGTGCGTCCAGGAAATCGTCGAAGCGGTCGGCACCTCGCAAAGCAACGTCTCCCAACATCTCGCGATCCTGCGTGACAAGGGCGTGCTGCAGACGCGCAAGGACGCCAATCGCGTCTTCTACCGTGTCGGCGACCACCGCACCCTGCAGCTCATCGTTCTGATGCGCGAGGTCTTTTGCGGCATCGACGCGGCCGAAAACTGAACCCCCACCCACCCTAACGGAGCGCCTTTCAAGTGGAATTCCTGCAACAAAACTGGCATTGGGCGGCGCTCGCAGCCGTCTCCGGTGTCTGGCTGATGGTCGAACTCATTCGCAGCAGCGGCGACAAGAGCCAGGTCTCTCCGGTCGAAGCCACCCTGCTCGTGAACCGCGAGGACGCCATCGTCATCGACGTGCGCGAGCAGGGCGAATATGCGCAAGGCCACGTCCCCAACGCACGCCACATTCCCGCCGGCGAGCTCGAGCGCCGCAGCAAGGAGCTCGAGAAGCTCAAGGACCACCCGGTGATCCTGTGCTGCGCCAGCGGCGCGCGCTCCGGCAGCTGCGCCAACCAGCTGCGCAAGGCCGGCTTCAGCCGCATCTACAACCTGCGCGGCGGCATGATGGAATGGCAGAAAGCCGGCCAGCCGATCAGCCGCAAGAGGAAGTGAGCATGCAGCCACACGTGCGCATGTACGCCACGGCGACCTGCCCATTCTGCATTCGCGCCGAACAGCTGCTGATGCACAAGGGCGTGACCGGCCTGGAGAAGATCCGCGTCGACCTCGAGCCCGGCCGGCGCGAAGAAATGATGAAGGTCAGCGGGCGGCGCACCGTTCCCCAGATCTTCATTGACGACTACCATGTGGGCGGTTGCGACGACCTCTTCGCACTCGAGCGCGCCGGTCGCCTCGACGCGCTGCTGCGCGGCGAGTCGGCCTGACCCCGTAACCCGTTCCGAACCATCCTGCCGGCATCATCGGTCGCCGCGTCGTCCGCATGCCCGGCTCCACTCCCTACCGGATCATTCTCAATGGCTGAAGAAAACACCCAACCCGTCTTCTCGATCGAAAAACTCTACGTCAAGGACCTCTCGGTCGAGGTGCCGGGCGCGCCGCAGATCTTCCTCGAACGCGAAAACCCGCAGATCAACGTGCAGCTGAGCACCGCCGGGCGCGCCATCGAGGAGGGCCTCTACGAGATCACCCTCACCGTGACGGTCGACGCCAAGATCAGCGAAGAGCGCACGCTGTTCATGATCGAAATCGCCCAGGCCGGCATCTTCCAGATCCGCAACGTGCCGCAGGAAGACCTCGAGCCGGTGATGATGGTCGGCTGCCCGAACATCCTCTTCCCGTACGCCCGCGAGGCCGTGTCCGACGCCGTCACCCGCGCCGGTTTTCAGCCCGTCCTGCTTTCGCCGGTGAATTTCGAGTCGCTCTACCACGCGCAGCGTCAGCAGGCCGCGCAGCGCAGCAACGGTGAAGTGCCGATTCAGTAAGGAGGCGGCCATGAAGCGCGTGCTCAGCAGCTCGGCGGGCCGCAGGCCCCGCACGAGACGTGTGGCGGCCGCCCGCCTCGCCGCCCTGGTCGTGGTGAGCGCGGCGGCGGGGGCTGCGAGCGCGCAGACGGGCGCGTACGGAATCGACTACCGCTCGGCGGGCGCGTCGCTGATCGTGCGTGATGTGCCTTCGGTCCAGGGGCGTACGCTCTTTCGCCTGCTGCCCGGCACCCCGGTGGAGGTCGTCGTCAGCCAGAACGGCTGGGTGCGCATCCGCGATCCGCAGGGCAGCATGAACTGGGTCGAAAGCCACGCCCTCAGCGACCAACGCACCGTGATCGTCACGGCCGAGCGCGCCACCATCCGGCGCCAGCCCCAGGCCGACGCGCCGCCGGCCTTCGAGGCCGTGCGCAACGTGGTGCTCCAGCTCATCGAGCCCGCCGCACTCGGCTGGGCGCGTGTCCGCCATGCCGAGGGCCTGGAAGGCTACGTGCGCGCCAGCGAGGTATGGGGGCTGTGAGCGGCTGCCGCATCACCGTCTTCGGCGCCGGCGCGTGGGGCACTGCGCTCGCCCAGTCCTTCAGCGCCACGCACGACGTGAGCTTGTGGGGCCGCGACGCCGCGCAGCTGGGCGAAATCGCCACAGCACACGAGAACCGACGCTACCTGCCCGGCGTGCGCCTGCATGAGGCCTTGCGCTTCGAGGCCGACTTCGAGCGCGCCGCACGCCATGCCGAGTTGCACTTGATCGTCACCCCGCTGGCGGGGCTGCGCGGCACGGTGCGCGCGCTGCGACAGCTCACACCCGACACCCCGCTGCTGTGGGCCTGCAAGGGGTTCGAGGCGGGCAGCGGGCACCTGCCACACGAGATCGTCGCCGAGGAGCTTGGCGACGATGCAGCCTGCGGCGTACTCACCGGCCCCAGCTTTGCCGCCGAGGTTGGACGCGGTCTGCCCGCCGCGGTCACGCTCGCTGCGCACGACGGCGATTTCGCGCGCCACTGGGTCGGCGTGCTGCACCAGCCACGGCTGCGCATCTACGCCAACACCGATCTCGTCGGCTGCGAGGTGGGCGGCGCGGTCAAGAACGTCATGGCGATCGCAAGCGGCGTCTCCGACGGCATGGGCTTCGGGCTCAACGCACGCGCCGCGCTGATCACGCGCGGGCTGGCCGAGATCACGCGGCTCGCACGCACCCTGGGCGCCCGCCCCGAGACGATGATGGGGCTGGCCGGCATGGGCGACCTCATCCTCACCTGCACCGGCGACCTGTCGCGCAACCGTCGCGTCGGGCTTGCGCTCGCCGAAGGAAAGTCGCTGGACGACATCCTGCGCGAACTCGGCCATGTCGCGGAAGGCGTCTCGACCGCGCGCGAAGTGGTTCAGCTCGCACATCGGCATGGCGTCGAGATGCCCATCTGCGAGCTCGTCGACGCCCTGCTCCAGCACAAGCTCGACGCGCGCAGCGCCGTCGAGCGCCTGCTCGCCCGCGACCCGCGCGAGGAATAAGGCGCCCAAGCCCCGCCCTGCCGCCTGCTCAGGCGGCGCCGTCGAAGCCGTGCTGGCGCCAGCCCTCGTAGACCACCACCGCCACGGCATTCGACAGATTCACGCTGCGGTTGGTCGGTCGCATCGGAATACGGATGCGGCGCTCGGGCGCGAAGCCATCCAGCACCGAGTCGGGCAGGCCACGGCTCTCGGGCCCGAACAGCAGCGCATCCCCGGGCTGATAAGCCACGCGGTCGTGGCGCGCGCTGCCGCGGGTGGTGAGCGCGAACATGCGCCGTCCCGACAAGGCCGCCTGGCACGCCAGCCAATCCTCGTGCACCGTCACGCAGGTCAGGTCGTGATAGTCCAGGCCCGCCCGCGCCAGGTGCCGGTCCGAGAGGTCGAACCCGAGCGGTGCGACCAGATGCAGGCGCGAGCCGGTATTGGCCGCGAGACGGATGATGTTGCCGGTGTTCGGCGGGATTTCCGGCTGGTAAAGGACGATTTCGAACATCGGACGGCGGTCACCAAGGTCAAAGGCGAGCAGGCGGTCGCCACGAGACGGCAAGTCTAACGCCACCCACCGCCGCGCGGCAGGGTACAGGCGCGCACCCAAGCACGCTCAGTAAGACGCGAGCGTGCGCGCGACCACGAGGTTGCCCACCCAGCTCGCGCCCTGGCGCTTGAGACAGCGCGCCAGCTCGTCCAGGGTGGCGCCGGTGGTCATGACGTCATCGACCACGATCACGCGCTGCCCCGCAAGCATGTCGACGCCCTCGAAGGCGCCACGCGGGCTGCGCAGGCGCGCCTCGCGATCCAGCCCCGCCTGGGGCGGGAGGTCACGCAGCTTGCGCACCGTCCCCAGCCCGAGCGGCAGGCCGCGCGCGCGCGCCAGCGGCCGCGCAATCTCGAGCGCCTGATTGAAGCCACGCTCGGCCAGCCTGCGTGCATGCAGGGGCATGGGCACGATCAGATCGGCGTCTTCGCCAAAGCCCGCAGCGCACTCGACAAGCGCGGCGCCGAAGTACTCCGCGAGCGCGAGTCGATGACGATACTTGAGCGCATGGACCATGGTATCGACCGGAAAGACGAACTCGAAGGCCGCGCGCGTCGCGTCGAAGGCGGGCGCTTCGCGCACGCAGCGCGCACACCGGCCGCCACCGAGGCCAGGCAGACCACATTGCGGGCAGGCCGAGTCAGGCCGACGTGGCAGGCTCGCCGCACAGGCCGTACACAGCACCTCCCCTGGGGTGCGGCCACCGCACAGAAAGCAGTCCTGGGGCGCAAGCACATCGACGACCTGCAGCCACAGCGCCCTCAGCGAACGCGTTGAATTTGACAAGATTTCAGTCCATGAAAGAACATGCGTGCTCCGTAATTACAGCCGGTTCATGCAGAAATGACAACGACTTCCGCCACACTCGAGCATCCCGTCTCCGACACTCATGCAGCGCAGGCTGCCCGCAAGCGTTGGACCGTGGCGGAGGTCGAAGCGCTTTTCGCCCTGCCCCTCTTCGACCTGCTCCATCGCGCGCAGCAGGTGCACCGCGACCACTTCGACCCCAACGCCATCCAGCGCTCGACGCTGCTGTCGATCAAGACCGGCGGCTGCTCGGAAGACTGCAGCTACTGCTCGCAATCCACGCGCCACGACACCGGGCTCGAGCGCGAACAGCTGCTTGCGCTCGACGAGGTGCTCGACAACGCGCGCGCGGCGAAGGCGCGCGGCGCCACGCGCTTTTGCATGGGCGCAGCCTGGCGCGGCCCCAAGGCGAGGGATCTCGAGCCGGTCATCGACATGGTGCGTGGGGTCAAGGCGCTCGGCCTGCAGACCTGCGTGACCCTGGGCATGCTGCGCGACGGCCAGGCCGAGCAGCTCGCCGAGGCCGGCCTCGACTACTACAACCACAACATCGACACCGCGCCCGAGTTCTACGGCCACGTCATCACCACCCACACCATGCAGGACCGCCTGGACACCCTCGAGCGCGTGCGCACGGCCGGCATCAACGTGTGCAGCGGCGGAATTGTCGGCATGGGTGAATCGCGCGTGCAGCGCGCTGCCCTGATCGCCCAGCTCGCCAACCTGCCCAGGCCGCCGGAGTCGGTGCCGATCAACAACCTGGTGGCGATCCCCGGCACTCCGCTCGCCGACGCCGAAGCGCTCGACCCCTTCGAGTTCGTGCGCACCATCGCCGCCGCCCGCATCACCATGCCGGCCAGCTACGTCCGCCTGTCGGCCGGCCGCCAGCAGATGAGCGACGAGCTGCAGGCGCTGTGCTTCATGGCCGGCGCGAATTCGATGTTCTACGGCGAGCGCCTGCTCACCACCGAAAACCCGGACGCAGATCGCGACGACCGCCTGTTCGCTCGCCTCGGCCTGCATGCCATCTGAGTCCGGCCGCATGTCCGAGCCCAGCGCCCCCGACGCCAACCCGAAGGGCGAATTCACCCTCGACCACGCGCTGCTGCGGCGCCGCTTCGAGCGCGCCGCGGCGACCAGCGACCAATCGGGGCCACTGATGCGCGAAGTCGCGCGACGCATGGACGAGCGCCTCGACTACATCCGCGTCGAGCCGCAGCGCATCCTCGACCTGGGCTGCGGCACCGGCGCCGACCTGGCGCGCCTCGCCGAGCGCTTCCCGCAGGCGCTGCTGCTCGCGTCGGACTATTCTGCGGCGATGCTGGCGCGCGCCGGCGCACGCCGAAACCCCTCCGAGCACGGCGGGCTGCTCCGCCGTCTGCTCGGCCGAGGCACCCCCCCTGCACCACACATGATGGCCGACGCCCGGGCACTCCCGCTCGCCCGCGCGAGCCTCGGCCTGGTGTGGTCCAACCTCATGCTGCCGGCGCTGGACGATCCGCTGCCGGTGTTCCGCGAGGTCCATCGCACCCTGGAGGTCGATGGCCTGTTCATGTTCAGCACCTTCGGGCCGGACACCCTGCGCGAACTGCGCGAGGCCATGCCGGGCAGACGCGGTGAGCGGGTACACCGCTTCATCGACATGCACGACCTCGGCGACGCGCTTGTACAGGCGGGCTTCAACGACCCGGTGATGGACATGGAGATGCTGACCCTGACCTACGCCGAGCTCGACGGGCTGCTCGCCGACCTGCGCGCCGCCGGCGCCAACAACGCCGCCGCCACCCGCCCGCGCGGGTTGTCCGGGCGCCGCGAGTGGGCCGAGGCGCGCGCGGCTTACGAGCGCCTGCGCCGGCAAGGCCGCCTGCCGGCCACCTTCGAGATCATCCAGGGCCACGCCTGGAAGGCCGCCCCCAGAACGACCGACGACGGTCGCAGCATCGTGCACTTTCAGCCGCGGCCCGCCGCACGCTGAGGACGCAGCACTCAAACCAAGGACGACGATGCCCACCTCCCCCGTCTGGCTGTTCGACCTCGACAACACCCTGCACAACGCCAGCCCGCACATCTTCCCGCACATCAACCGCAGCATGACGCGCTACCTCGAGCAGCATCTCGAGCTGGCACCGGACGAGGCGAACGCGCTGCGCAACCACTACTGGCACCGTTACGGCGCCACCATGCTCGGCCTGATGAGACATCACGGCACCGACCCCGACCACTTCCTGCTCGAGACGCACCGCTTCGAGCGCCTGCACGAGATGATGGTGTTCGAGCGCGCCCTGCGCGGCATGCTGCGCCACCTGCCGGGGCGCAAGATCGTGTTCTCGAACGCCCCGCGCCACTACGCCGAGGCGGTGCTGCGCATCATGGGCGTGCGCCGCCTGTTCGAGGACGTGGTCGGCATCGAAGACCTCGCCTACCACCCCAAGCCCGGCATACGCGCCTATCGCACGCTGCTCCAGCGTCGGCGCCTGAACGCCGCGCAGTGCATCATGCTCGAAGACTCGGTGGTCAACCTGCGCACCGCCAAGCGGCTGGGCATGCGCACCGTGCTCGTCGGCGGCGGCTTGCGCACGCCGGCTTACGTTGACCTGCGCATCCCCAACATCCTCGCGCTGCGACGTCAGCTCGGCCGCCTGATCGCCTGAGTTCGTCCTCAGCCCCTGCTCTTCAGCTGACCAGCGCACGCTCCATCAGGCATGCGCCGTCGCCATAGCCCGGCGGCAGAGACCGAGCCAAGGCACGAAAGCCATGGCGCTGCCAGAACCCGAGCGCATCCTTCAGCGCGACCAGCAGCATGCGCCGGTGGCGCGCCTGCGCTGACCACTGTCTCACACGGGAAAACAAGGCTGCAGCCACGCCCGCACCGCGGGCTGCGGGGGCGACCGCGAGGTCATGGACGAACGCCAGCTGCGCAACAGCTGCCACGGGCACAAGCTCGACATGCAGCGGGGGCGGCGCCAAGTCATGCCAAGGGTGGGCGAAGACGTAACCGACGGGCTGCCCGTCAATCTCCGCGAGCCAGCAAGCCCGGGGCGCGAGCGCGAGCTTGCGCCCGAGGACCGCGGCCGACTCCTGATAGGCATCGCCGTAAGCGGCGCGCTGGATCGCGAGCACGCTGTCGAGATCGGCCGCACGCAGCGGCCGCGTATGCACCCGAGGCGCGCCGCAGCCATGCTGGCCGGGCGCGAACGACTCAGGCATCTTCCTTCATCCAGCGCGCTGCATCGAGCGCGTAATACGTGAGGATGCCGTCCGCACCGGCGCGCTTGAACGACAGCAGCGCCTCCATCGCGCAGGCACGCTCGTCCAGCCAGCCGTTGGCGGCGGCCGCCTTCAGCATCGCGTACTCGCCGCTGACCTGATACACGTAGGTCGGCACCTCGAGCTCGTGCTTCACGCGGCGCACGATGTCCAGATACGGCATGCCGGGCTTGACCATGAACATGTCCGCGCCTTCGGCGATGTCGAGCGCCACTTCGCGGATGGCCTCGTCGCTGTTGGCCGGATCCATCTGGTAGGTGTACTTGTTGCCCTTGCCCAGATTTCCGGCCGAGCCCACCGCGTCGCGGAACGGGCCGTAGAAGCTCGACGCGTACTTGGCCGAATAGGCCAGGATGCGGGTGTGGATATGGCCCGCAGCGTCGAGCTCGGCACGGATGCGGCCGACGCGGCCATCCATCATGTCGGAGGGCGCGACCACGTCGGCGCCGGCCTGGGCGTGACACAGCGCCTGCTTCGCCAGCGCCTCCAGGGTCTCGTCGTTCATCACGTAGCCGCGCGGATCGGCCGGGTCGATGAGGCCATCCTGGCCGTGGCTGGTGTAGGGATCGAGCGCCACGTCGGTGATCACGCCCAGCTCCGGGAAACGCGCCTTGAGCGCCTGCACCGTACGCGGCACCAGCCCCTCGGGGTTCCAGGCCTCTTCGGCGCCCTCGGTCTTGCCCGGCGCGTCGATCACCGGGAACAGGGCGAGCGCGGGCACGCCGAGCTTCAGCGCATCTTCGGCAACGCGCAGCAGTTTGTCGATCGACACGCGCTCGACGCCGGGCATCGAGGGCACGGCCTCGGTGCGCGCTTCGCCATCGAGCACGAAGACAGGGTAGATCAGATCGTTGGCGGTCAGGACGTTCTCGCGCATCAGACGGCGCGAGAAATCGTCACGGCGCATGCGCCGCATGCGGATCGAAGGAAAGGCTCCAGTGGGTCGCATCGTGATTTCTCGTGGTTCGTGATTGGAGTTCGTGGGCAAATCCAAAACCGGATCGCGCGCAGCACGCGGGCGTGACGCCAGACGGGAACCGGATGGCGAGGCCCGCAGCGCGAAAGTCGTGATTCAGCGGTCAGGGAACTTTCGCGTCAAGGCCTGCATCTTAGCAAGCAGATGGTGTCCGGCGCCCGGTCGCCGGCCATCTCCCGCTTCACCTCCCTGAGCGGGTGCCTCACGCCCGGTGAGGCATTTTTTGGCCCCCGACTACGTCCCCTGGTCGGGGGCTTTTGTTTTTTCCGCAGCCTGCTCGCGGCGCACGCTGACAGCGTCGTCGCCGGCTTCGGCGTGCGCCGGCTCCGGTTCGCCCTGCAGCCAGCCGCCGATCACCGCCTCCGCCTCCTCGACGCCGCTCTTCTTGAGGCTGGAGAACAGCTGCACCGTCACCTGCGGTCCGAGCGGACGGAGCTCGCGGCGCACGTCCTGCAGCACCGCCGCAGCCGCGCCGCGCGAGAGCTTGTCGCTCTTGGTGAGCAGCACATGCATGGGGCGGCCGGAGGCCGCGAACCAATTGATCATCTGGCGGTCCAGAGCCGTGAGCGGGTGGCGCGAATCCATGATCAGCACCAGCCCGATCAGGCTCTCGCGCTTTTTCAGGTAGGTCTCGATCAGCCCGCCCCACTCGCGGCGAACCTTCTCGGGCACGGCCGCGTAACCATAGCCGGGCAGGTCAACGAGAAGCGCGCCGTTGTTGAGGCGGAAAAAGTTGAGCAGCTGGGTGCGGCCGGGCGTCTTGGACACGAATGCCAGGCGCACATGCCCTGCGAGCGTGTTGATCGCGCTCGACTTACCCGCGTTCGAGCGCCCCGCGAACGCGATCTCCGGGCCCGACGGCGGCGGCAGCCCCGAGGGCTTGGCGATTGAAATCTCGAATTGTGCGTTGCGAAACAGGGGCATGTACGGACCGGGTAGAATTGCGATTGGCTGCGGAAGAAAGCCCGCATTGCATCGCGCAAACGGGCCTTCGTGTATTAGAATACCGCGTTTGAAACATTCACTCACGGCTTTCCGAGGACATCATGATCAAGCGTTCCCTGCTGCTCTCGTCGTTGCTGCTGCTTGCCGGCAGCCTTCAGGCCCAGGACCAGGCTCCGGACCTCGCCAAGGCAAAACAGACCGCCGAAACGGTTTGCGCCGCCTGCCACAACATCGACGGCAACAGCGCGCTGCCGGCAAACCCCAAGATCGCCGGTCAGCACGAAGACTACCTCTTCAAGCAGCTGCGCGAGTTCAAGGGCTGGAACGGCAACCCTCCGGTGCGTGAGAACGCGATCATGGGCGCGATGGTCGCCGGCCTCGAAGAAGAAGACATGCGTGGCCTGGCGAAGTACTTCGCTGGCTTCGAGCTGCAGCCCGAGCCCGCACAGAACCTCGACACCATCGAGCTCGGTCAGCACATCTGGCGCGCCGGCATCCCCGACAAGGGCGTCCCGGCCTGTGCCGCCTGCCACGGCCCCGCGGGTGCCGGCATGCCGGCTCAGTATCCGCGCCTGTCGGGTCAGTTCGCCGAGTACATCGACGCACAGATGAAGGCCTTCCGCGACAACGTGCGCGCGAACGACCCCAACAACATGATGCGCGGCATCGCGATCAAGATGACCGACCCCGAGATCAAGGCGGTGTCGGACTACGCCGCCGGCCTGCGCTGAAACCTGCGCCACCGCACGACCCGGGGGCGACAGGCGTCGCCCCCGCCCCTGCCGGTCCGGTGAGGCGGCAGCCCGCCGCGAACGCCGCATTTGCGCGTCGTACCTAGCCTGTCGCTCACTCGACCCTTCTCACCGAGGTCCGGATGCACCGCGGCTCCGCACGCGCCCTCTTCGAGCTCCTGAGCTCGATGCGATTCGCCATCGCCCTGCTGACGATCCTCTCGATCGCCTCGGTGATCGGCACGGTCGTCAAGCAGAACGACCCGCTCAACGCCTATCTCAACCAGTTCGGCCCGTTCTGGTTCCCCATCTTCGAAACGCTGGGCCTGTATTCGGTCTATAACGCCGGCTGGTTCATCGTCATCCTCGCCTTCCTGGTGCTGTCGACCTCGCTGTGCATCGTGCGCCAGACCGCGCCGATGCTGCGCGAGATGCGCAGCTTTCGCGAGCACGCACGCGAGGTTTCGCTGCGCCAGTTCGCCCACCGCGCCGTGCTCGTGCCTGGCGTCGACATCCCCGAGGCCATTGCCCGCACCGAGGCCTACCTGCAGGAAAACGGATTCGCCAGCCGCAGCAACCTGCGCAGCGACGGCGCGCTCGTCGCCGCCAAACAGGGCAGCATCGGGCGCGCGGGCTACTTTCTGGCCCACGGCGCAATCGTGCTGATCTGTATCGGCGGCCTGATGGACGGCAACCTCCCGCTGCGCCTGAAGATGTGGCTGGGCGACAAGCAGCCGACCGCAGGCAACCAGCTCATCGCCAACATCCCCGAGTCGTCCCGCCTGGGGCTGGACAACCCCAGCTTTCGAGGCGACGTCTACATCCCCGAAGGGCGCACCACCACCTTCGCCGTCCTCGCAGCGGGCGACGGCATCCTCTTGCAGGAGCTGCCGTTCAACATCACGCTCGAGCGCTTCCACATCGACCACTACGAAAACGGCATGCCCAAGCGCTTTGCCAGCGACATCGTGGTCGCCGACCGCATGAGCGGCGAGACCGAGTCGCACACCATCGAGGTGAACAAGCCGCTCACCCTGCGCGGCGTCACGCTGTATCAGTCCAGCTTCGAGGACGGCGGCTCGAAGCTGCGGCTCAAGGCCCGAAGCCTGCTGGCCGGCCGCCCGGGCGTGCTGAGCACGCTGGAAGGCGCGGTGGGCGAGAACCTTCCGTTCGCCGGCGAGGCCTTCAGCTACACGCTCGAGATCACCGACTTCAAGGCCTTCAACGTCGAGGACCTGAGCACCGGCGAAAGCGCGGACGCGCAGTCGGCGCAAGGCCTCGCGCGCCTGCAGCAGCATCTGGGCAGCGGCGCCAGGTCGCCCACGCCGCGCGACATGCGCAACGTCGGCCCGAGCTTCACCTTCAAGTTGCGCGACGAAGCCGGACAGGCGCGCGAGTTCCACAACTACATGCTGCCGATCGAGCAGGACGGGCGCTGGTTCCTGTACACCGGCCTGCGCGACAGCCAGGCCGAGAGCTTCCGCTACATGCGTATGCCGCTGGACGAAGACGGCCGCGTGGAAACCTGGTTCGCCGTGCGCGACCTGCTCCTCGACCCCGCGCAGCGCAAGGCGCTGGCCGAACGCTTCGCCGCCCGCAGCATCTCCGGCGGCGACAACGCCGCAGCGATGCGCACGCCGCTGGTGCAGAGCGCAGTGCAGACGCTCGAGCTGTTCGCCGAGCGCGGCTACGAAACCCTGGGCGCATTCATCGAGCGCACCGTCCCCGAAGCCGAACGCGGTCAGGCGGCCGATGTGCTCGTGCGCTTGCTGCAGGGCATCGTGTGGGAGGCGTGGATGGAAGTGCGCGGCAACGCCGGCCTCGCCAGCCTGGAGATCACCCCTGAACGCGCGACCTACGTCAACGACAGCATCGCGGCGATCTCCGACAGTCTCTTCTACGGCGCCCCCGCCTACCTTCAGCTCGACAGCTTCGACGAACGTCTGGCCACGGTCTTGCAGGCCACGCGCTCGCCCGGCCAGCCGCTGGTCTATCTGGGCTCGCTGATGCTCGTGCTGGGCGTATTCGCCATGCTCTACATCCGCGAGCGCCGCCTGTTCGTGCTCGTGCAGGCGAACGAAACCCTCGTCACCATGTCCTCCAACCGCAAGGCGCTGGATGTGGATGAAACCTTCCAGCGCCATGTGGACGGGCTCGCCGCCGCGCTCGGCGCACAAGCGCCCACAGCCGCGACGCCCGCTCCCCGTTCCAGCCCCGCTCCCGTGACGGACAAAGGTGCATGATGGATATCGCCCGCTCCACGCCCCCCGCGCAAACTCGCCCCAGACCACCCGCCGCCCCCGCGTCGCGCAAGCACTGGCTGCGTCAGCTCGGCCCGCTCGACTGGCTTTACGCGCTCGCGCTGGCAGCCGGCGCGGGCTTCGCGCTGGCGTACTACCAGCACGCGATGGACGCCTTCGACGACATCATCCTGGTCCTGCACGTGCCGGTGCTGGCCGCGATCGGCTGGCACTGGAAACCCTTCCGCGGCTTTCTGGCTGCGGTCGCCGCGCTGTCGCTGGCGAGCATAGCCCTGTACGACGGCGACCTCGCCCGCGCCGAGCAGACATTCTTCCTCAAGTACCTGATCTCCAGCCAGACCGCGATCATGTGGATGAGCGCGCTCATCTTCATCGCCACCGGCGCCTACTGGCTGGGTCTGATCGCGCGTTCCGAGTTCGGCGAACGCACCGGCTCCACCCTCACCTGGATCGCTGCGGTCATGGGCACGGTGGGCCTTTTCGTGCGCTGGTACGAGTCCTACCTCATCGGCCCCGAGATCGGCCATATCCCGATCAGCAATCTGTACGAAGTGTTCGTGCTGTTCACGCTGATGACCGCCCTGCTCTACCTCTACTACGAAGGCCGCTACGCCACCCGCCAGATGGGCGCCTTCGTCATGATCGTGATCTCGGCCGCGGTCGGCTTCCTGCTCTGGTACACCTTCACCCGCGAAGCGCACGAGATCCAGCCGCTGATCCCGGCCCTGCAGTCTTACTGGATGAAGGTGCACGTGCCGACCAACTTCATCGGCTACGGCGCCTTCGCGGTGTCGGCAATGGTGGGCACCGCGTATCTGCTCGCCGAGCGCGGCATCCTCGCCAGCCGGCTGCCGGCGCTGCGCGTGCTCGAGGACGTGATGTACAAGGCGATCGCGATCGGCTTTGCCTTCTTCACCATCGCCACCATCCTCGGCGCGCTGTGGGCGGCCGAAGCCTGGGGCACCTACTGGCAGTGGGACCCGAAGGAGACCTGGGCGCTCATCGTCTGGCTCAACTACGCCACCTGGCTGCACATGCGCCTGACCAAGGGCCTGCGCGGCGCGGTGCTCGCGTGGTGGGCGGTGATCGGCCTGTTCGTGACCACCTTCGCCTTCGTCGGGGTCAACATGTTCCTGACCGGTCTGCACTCCTATGGCGCACTCTGAGCGCGCCCGCGCGCCACGCCCGCTCATCCGCAACACGGAATTCGACACATGAACCCAGCCTCCACCGACGGCGACACCCGCCGCAGCTTCCTCGCCGTGGAAGACGCACGGCGCGCCATCCTCGACGCCCTGAGCCCGATCGCCGGGCGCGAGCGCGTGAGCGTGCGCACGGCGCTCGGGCGCGTCCTGGCCGAGGACATCATCGCGCCCTACAACGTGCCCGCACATGACAACTCCGCCATGGACGGCTACGCGGTACGCGCCGCCGACCTCGCCCCCGGCGGCGACACCCCGCTCGTCGTGGTCGGCACCGCCTACGCTGGCCGGCCATTCTCCGGCATCACCGGCGCGGGCCAGGCCGTGCGCATCATGACCGGCGCGACCATTCCGCAGGGCGCGGACACCATCGTCGTGCAGGAGCTCGCCCGCCGCGAACACGACACGGTGTACATCCCCGCCGGACAGAAGCCCGGTCAGAACCTGCGTCACGCCGGCGAGGATCTGGCCGAAGGCGGCGTGGCGCTCGCCGCCGGCACACGCTGCGGTCCGGCCGAGCTCGGCCTCATCGCATCGCTGGGCATCGCCGAAGTGTGCGTGCGCCGTCGGCTGCGCGTCGCCATCCTGTCTACCGGCGACGAGATCGCCTCGATCGGCCAGGCGCTCGGCCCCGGTCAGGTCTACGACAGCAACCGCTACACCTTGTACGGCACGCTGTCTCGCCTCGACTGCGAGTTGCTCGACCTCGGCGTCATCCCCGACCGCCCCGAGGCGCTCGAAGCCGCATTCCGCGAGGCCGCCGAAGCGGCCGACGTGATCATCACCAGCGGCGGCGTCTCGGTCGGCGAGGCCGACTTCATCCGCGACATGATGAGCCGCCTGGGCGAGGTCTCGTTCTGGAAGCTGGCCATCAAGCCCGGCCGGCCGATGGCCTTCGGCCGCATCGGCAACGCGGTGCTGTTCGGCCTGCCCGGCAACCCGGTGGCGGTCATGGTCACCTTCTACCAGTTCGTCCAGGACGCGCTGCTCAAACTCATGGGCGTGAGCCCGCTTCCGCCCGCAGACCGCTTCCCCGCGCGCGCCGATTTTGCGATGCGCAAGCAAGCCGGCCGGGTGGAATACCTGCGCGGCCGCCTGCAGCGCGGCGCAGACGGGCTCTCGGTGCGTCTTGCCGGCACCCAGGGCTCGGGCGTGCTGCGCTCGATGTCCGAGGCCGACTGCTTCGTCGTGCTGCCCGCCGACTGCACCGGCGTGCAGCCCGGCGACACCGTCTTCGTTCAACCCTTCCACGGCCTGGTCTGACCTGCCGCGCCACCGAGTCACCAACACATCACCATCATGACCCAGGACGAACTCAAGAAAGCCGCCGCCCACGCTGCACTCGACTACATCGTGGAGGGCAGCATCGTCGGCGTCGGCACCGGCTCGACGGTGAACCACTTCATCGACGCGCTTGCCGGCATGCGCGAGCGCATCCGCGGCGCCGTCTCCAGCTCCGAAGCCAGCTCGACACGACTCGCCGCCCATGGCATCGAGGTCTTCGACCTCAACGGCATCGAGGCCCTGCCAGTGTATGTGGACGGTGCCGACGAGATCGACACCGGGTTCGCGATGATCAAGGGTGGCGGCGGCGCGCTCACGCGCGAGAAGATCGTCGCCGCGGTCTCCGCGCGCTTCGTCTGCATCTGCGACGCGAGCAAGCGCGTCGACGTACTCGGCCGCTTCCCGTTGCCGGTCGAGGTCATCCCGATGGCCTGCAGCCACGTCACGCGCGAACTGCGCAAGCTGGGCGGCGAGCCCCGGCTGCGCGAGGGCTTCGTCACCGACAACGGCAACCTGATCCTCGACGTGCACGGGCTGTCGATCACCGACCCGGTCGCCACCGAGACCCACATCAACCAGATCGTGGGCGTGGTCACCAATGGCCTGTTCGCCGAGCGCGGCGCCGATGTGCTCTTGCTGGCCAGCGCCGGCGGCGTCGAGCGCCTGCAGCGCTGAGCGGTGCATTTCAGGGCTGTTGCACGCAACAAAAGCTTAACAATGCGCTGTTAGCCTGTCTGTCTTCCGAACACGATCATGGCGAAAATGACTGAACACACTTACCGGCAGTTCGACATCGAACTCGAGGAAATCCGCCGCGGCGTGCTGCAGATGGGCGGCATGGTCGAGCAACAGGCGCGCAACGCGCTCGAGGGCCTGCGCAGCGGTGACCTGGCGCTGCTCGAGCGGGTGATCGAAGGCGACAAGGCGGTCAATCTCGAACAGATCCGCCTCGACGACGACTGCAACCACATCATCGTCCGCCGCCAGCCGGCGGCGAGCGACCTGCGTCTGATCATGACCGCGATCAAGAGCGTGTCGGATCTCGAGCGCATCGGCGACGAAGCGAAGAAAATCGCCAAGGCCGCGCGCCGCCTGCACACGTCCGAAAACACCTTCACGCCGCGCGTGGGCCTTGCGCAGTGCGCGGACATGGCGCTGGAGATGCTGCAGATGGCGCTCGACGCCCTGGCGCGTGCGAGCACGAGCAGCGTAGACACCATCAAGCAAAAGGACGCCGAGGTCGACGCCGACTTCAAGAGCATCATGCGCCAGCTCATCACCTACATGATGGAAGACCCGCGCACGATCACGAACAGTCTGGAGATGCTGTTCATTGCAAAGTCGATCGAGCGCATCGGCGACCACGCGATGAACATCGCCGAGCACGTGGTGTATCTGGCGCGCGGTGAGGACGTGCGCTTCGAGAAGGCGCAGGCCACGCGCGACGGCAAGGCCTGAGCGCACGCAGCGCCGGCACGGCAAAGACAAGGGGGAGGGCCTGACGGCGCCTCCCCCTTGTCTTTGGTGCTGCAGTCGCAGCCTTGGCCGCGCTGCAGTCCCGTGCTCAAGCCTGCGGCGGCACGTAGCCGGCGACCTGATCCGCGCCGCCTTCGAAGAAGTGCTTCTCCATCTGTTCGGCGAGGTACTTGCGCGCACGCGCATCCATCAGGTTGAGCCGGTTCTCGTTGATCAGCATGGTCTGATACTTGACCCACTGCTGCCAGGCTTCCTGCGACACGTTCTCGAAAATGCGCTTGCCGAGTTCGCCCGGCACCGGCGGCCGCTCCAGGCCTTCGGCCTCGCGCCCCAGTTTGATGCAGTTAACCATGCGAGCCATCTGTAGATCCTCTCTGCGGGTTCATGGAAGCTTGAAGCCGGCATTCTAGCCGATTCGCCGCACAGACCCGAGCGCGCAAGGAGACGCGCGCGGTCAAAGCGACTTCACGAACACCTTGGAGCGGCGCTGGAAGTTGTACAGCTCGCGCTTCTGGCGCGGCAGCGCCTCCGGGCCGATCTCGCTGAAGCCGCGCTCGCGGAACCAGTGCGCCGTGCGCGTGGTGAGCACGAACAGACGCTCCAGGCGCTGCACGCGCGCCCGGCGCTCGATGCGCTTGAGCAGCTGATCGCCGAGGCCGGCGCGACGATACTCCGGCGTGACCGCGAGGCAGGCGAGCTCGGCCGCGTTCTCCTCGCTGAAGGGGTAGAGCGCCGCGCAGCCCACCAGCACGCCATCGTGCTCGACCAGAGTGAAGCGTTCGATCTCCTGCTCGAGCAGTTCCCGCCCACGCCGCACCAGCGTGCCGTCGGCCTCCATCGGCGAGATCAGCGCGACCAGCGCGCCGACGTCATCTACCGTCGCCTCGCGCACACGGAACAGCGCGTCGCGCGACACCACCGTGCCCACGCCGGCGTGGGTGAAGAACTCGAGCAGCAGACCGCCATCCAGGTCATGGTCGATCAGGTGGCAGCGGGCCACGCCCTTGCGCACCGCGCGGATCGCACAGGGCAGGAACAGGTGGAGATCTTCGGTCAGCCCCTCGCCCGCCTGGAAGGCACGCTCGGCCTCGTCGGCGGTGACCGACTCGACCAGTCCGCCCGCCTCGTCGAGCAGGCCCGGGGCGTCGCACAGATAGATCAGCTTCTCGGCCTTGAGCGCCACCGCCACCGCCTCGGCCACCTCTTCCATGGCGAGATTGAAGATCTCGCCCGCGGGCGAAACCCCGAGCGGGGTGATCAGCACCACGTTCTGCTGGTCGAGGTCGGCGTTGATCTCATCGGCGATGATCTTGCGCACCGCGCCGGTGTATTGATAGTCCACGCCCTCGACCACGCCCACCGGGCGCGCGGTGATGAAGTTGCCGCCGGTGACGCGCATGTAGCTACCGGCCATCGGCGTGTTCGGCAGGCCTTGCGAGAGCAGCGCCTCGACCTCGACACGCGTGACCGCCATGGCCGACTTCACGCACTCGAGCGCCTCGGCGTCGGTGACGCGCAGCCCATGGTGATAACGCGGCTCCAGACCACGGCGCGCCATCTCGGCCTCGATCTGCGGCCGCGCACCGTGCACCAGCACCAGGCGGATGCCGAGCGCGGCGAGCAGATTGCAGTCGTAGGCCAGGCTCTGCGCGCGCGCACCCGCGGCGACCTCTCCGCCGAAGCCGACGACGAAGGTGCGGCCCCGGAAGGCGTGGATGTAGGGCGCCGCACCGCGTACCCAGGCGACGAACTGGGCGGCGGCGTCGTCCACCCGCGGGACGGTCGATGAAGACGGAGAGGACTCGGGGCTGGGACTGTTTTTTTCGGCACTCACGCATTCACCGCTGCTGAAACCGGGCGCACCTGCGGCACCCGGCAAACTGGAATCGATGACGGATTCTAGCCCGGATCCTTCATCAGAGTGAGGCCGCGGGCCAGCGTGACGCCCTTGTGAAAACAGCGTGTGCCCGCTTCGACGGCAAACCGACAACGCCCGGGGGACGAGGCGAACGGGGCGCGCCGGGCCTGCGCAGCCCGGGCGCTCACCCGGCCTTGTAGGGCCCGGCGCCGAGTCCGATCGGCGCCGGCGCGGCGGCGACGAGCTTCGAGAAGATCTGCGCGAAGTCCTCTTCGCCCGCGCGGGCGGTGGCGCGCGTGCCGCCGAGCGGGTCGTCGGCGATGAAGCCGGCGTTGGCCTTTTCCCAGTCCTCGGCGGTGAAGTGCTTGCGGATCAGCGGCAGCACCTCGCGCTCCTCGGTCATCATGTGCGTACGGTAGAAGGCGGCGTAGTCCTCGAAGGCGGTCTTGAAGGCCTCGAAGCCCTTTGGGTCCTGCGCGTACGCCTTGACCGCCGCCTCCAGCACCGCGATGCGGGCCTCGGCGTCAGCATGCTCGGCGTCGAGCTTGTCGAGCACGGCGTCCGCATCATGCGTGCGCGCGCGCAGCGGCCCGAAGAGGAATTCGTCTTCCTTCGGGTGGTGGCGCTTTTCGGGGTAGGCGTCCAGGTAGTGCACCATCGCCTCGAGCAGCTTGTGGTCCGGCTGCAGGCGGCCCGCGCCGATCTCGCCGATCATGTGGCGGATGGCGTGGATGATCGCCGCCAGCGACTGGTGTTCGTCCATCAGGATGCGCATCGCGTCCATGGGGGTGTCCTCTTGTGTTGGATCGGGCTCAGGTCGACAGCATCGCCTGGTGCTTGCCGCCGAAGCCCAGATAGGCCTCGATCACGCGCGGGTCGTCCGCCAGCTCGTGCGCCGGGCCCTGCATCGCGATCTGGCCGGTCTCGAGCACGTAGGCGTAGTCGGCCACCTGCAGCGCGGCGCGCGCGTTCTGCTCGACGAGCAGGATCGACACGCCTCTTCTCCTGAGTTCGCCGATGATGCGGAAGATCTCGCGCACGATCAGCGGCGCAAGGCCCAGGCTGGGCTCGTCGAGCATCAGCAGCTTGGGCTTGGCCATCAGCGCGCGGCCAACGGCGAGCATCTGCCGCTCGCCGCCGGACATGGTGCCGGCGTGCTGGTCGCGACGCTCCTTCAGGCGCGGGAACAGCGCATAGACCTCTTCGAGCGTCTGCACGTGGCCGCGCTTGCCCATGCGGTAGCGCTGGAAGGCGCCCAGGATCAGGTTGTCCTCGACGCTCATCTCGCCGAAGAGCTCGCGCTTCTCGGGCACGAGGTTCATGCCGCGCGCGACCATGCGTTCGACCTCGGGCACCACCTCCAGGCTACCGTCGAAGGCGACCTGGCCCTTGCTGCCGAGCACGCCCATGATCGCGGAGAGCATCGTCGTCTTGCCCGCGCCGTTGGGGCCGATCACGGTGACGATCTGGCCCTCGCCCACGGTAATGCTGGCGTTGGTGAGCGCCTCGACCTTGCCGTAGGACACGCTGAGATCCTTGACCTCGAGCACCGGGTTTTTCGCGTTCGCGTTCGACGCTGCGGCTTGCGTTTGTTGTGTCATCGCGTTCTCCTCGCTCACTCCACGCCGCCCAGATAGGCTTCGAGCACCGCCGGGTTTTGCTGGATCTCGTCGGGCAGGCCCTCGGCGATCTTCTGGCCGAACTCCATCACCACCACGCGATCGACCAGATTCATCACGAAGTCCATGTCGTGCTCGACGATCAGCGTGGCCATGCCTTCCGAGCGCAGCTTCTTCAGCAGATCGCCGAGCGCCTCCTTCTCCTTGAAGCGCAGGCCGGCCGCCGGTTCGTCCAGCAGCAAGAGGCAGGGGTCGGCGCACAGCGCACGCGCGATCTCCAGGATGCGCTGCTGGCCCAGGGCCAGGCTGCCGGCCTCCTCATACATGTGCTCGGTGAGCCCCACGCGCTCGATCTGGGCCGCGGCCTCCTTGAGGATGCGTGCCTCTTCCGCACGGTCCAGGCGCCAGGCCGAACTGAGCACGCCCTTGCCACTTCGCAGGTGCGCGCCGATGGCGACGTTCTCGAGCACGGTCATCGTCGGCAGGAGCTTGACGTGCTGGAAGGTGCGGCTCATGCCCAGGCGGGCGATCTCACGCGAGTCGTGGCCCGCCACCGGCTTGCCCAGGAACAGCACCTCGCCCGAGGTCGGGGTGTCGACGCCCGAGATCTGGTTGAACATCGTGCTCTTGCCCGCGCCGTTGGGGCCGATGAGCGCGAGGATCTCGCCCGCGCGCACTTCGAGGCTCATGTTGTTGTTCGCGATTAGGCCGCCGAACTTGCGGGTGACGTCCTTGGCTTCGAGGATCAGCTCGCCGGCCTTGGGGAGCGTACGCCGCGGCAGCGGCTCGGCCCCGGCATCGATGGTCTTGTGGATCGCGCGCATCGGCACCAATTTTTTGAGGATCGGCCACAGGCCTTCGCGCGCCCGATGCAGCACCAGCACCATCAGGATGCCGAACACGATCATCTCGAAGTTGCCGCTCGCCCCCAGGATGCTCGGCAGCCAGTCCTGCAGCCACTGCTTGAGCACGGTGATGACGCCGGCGCCGACGATCGCGCCCCACACGTAGCCGGCGCCGCCCACGACCGCCATGAAGAGATACTCGATGCCGATATGCACCCCGAACGGGGTCGGATTCACGAAGCGCTGCATGTGCGCGTACAGCCAGCCCGAGGCGCAGGCGAGCAGCGCCGCGATCACGAAGATGATCATGCGCGCGCGCCCGGTATCCACGCCCATCGCCTCGGCCATCACCCGCCCGCCCTTCAAGGCGCGGATGGCACGGCCTTCGCGCGAGTCGAGCAGGTTGTGGGTGGTGAGCATGGCCACGAGCAGGAAGGCCCAGATCAGGTAGTAGATCTCGCCACCGTCGTCCAGCGTCCAGCCGAAGAGGCTGATCGCCGGGATGCCGCTGATGCCGGTGTGCCCGCCCAGGCTCGCCATGGTGCCGAACAGGAAATACAGGCTGATGCCCCAGGCGATCGTGCCCAGGGGCAGGAAGTGGCCCGAGAGCTTCAGGGTGAGCGAGCCGATCAGCACCGCGACCACCGCGGTGAGGATCAGGCCCGCGACCAGCGTGAGCCAGGGCGAGGCGCCGACCCAGGCGATCCAGGACGGCAGATCGGTGGCGGTGGTGAGCGCGGCGGTGGTGTAGGCCCCGAGGCCCACGAAGGCGGCCTGGCCGAAGCTGGTGAGGCCGCCCACGCCGGTCAGCAGCACGAGGCCGAGCGCGACCATCGCGTACAGGCCGATGTAGTTCAGCAAGGTGACGTAGTACGGCGACAGGATCGCCGGCACCAGCAGCAGCAGCGCGAGGAAGGCGCCCAGCGCCAGACGGTCGGTTCTCATTCTTCTTCCTCCACGTGACGGCTGGTGAGCGAGCGCCACAGCAGCACGGGAATGATCAGGGTGAAGACGATGACTTCCTTGTAGGCGCTGGCCCAGAACGAGGCGAAGGCTTCGAGCAGCCCCACCACGAGCGCGCCCAGGGCGGCCAGCGGGTAGCTCGCCAGACCGCCGATGATGGCGGCGACGAAGCCCTTGAGGCCGATGAGGAAGCCGGTGTCGTAGTAGATCGTGGTGATCGGGGCGATCAGCACGCCCGACAGTGCGCCGATGAAGGCGGCGAGAAAGAACGTGAGCTTGCCGGCGAGCGCGGGCGAGATGCCCATCAGCTGTGCACCGACGCGGTTGATCGCGGTCGCACGCAGCGCCTTGCCGTACAGCGTGCGCTCGAAGAACTGGTACAGCGCCACGATCAGCAGCACCGACACCACCAGCACCCAGATCGTCTGGCCGGTCACCATCAGCGGGCCGAGTTCGAAGCTCGCGTCACTGAACGCAGGCGTGCGCTGGCCTTCTGCACCGAAGAACAGCAGGCCCAGGCCCACCATCGTGATGTGCAGCGCCACCGAGACGATGAGCAAAATCAGCACCGGGGCGGAGGCGATCGGCTGGTACATCAGGCGGTACATCATCGGGCCCATCGGCACCACGATCGCCAGGGTCAGGATCACCTGCAGCGCCAGCGGCAGGGTGTTGGCCGGCAGCACCGACAGCAGCCCGGCGAGCGCGAGCGGATAAGCCAGGTTCCAGCCCGCCACCGCGGCGGCGCGGCGACCCTGGCCGGCCTTCAAGGCCTTGGCGCCGTCGAGCGCCGTCACCAGCACGCCCATCACCACCAGCAGCCACACGGTCGCCGGCAGCGCCCCCGACTGCATCATCGCGAGCGTCAGCGCGCCATAGGCGACGAACTCGCCCTGCTGGATGAAGATCACCCGCGTGACCGCGAACACCAGCACCAGCGCCAGCGCCAAGAGCGCGTAGATCGCGCCGTTGGTGATGCCGTCCTGGCCCAGGATCAGCGCAATTGACATGTCCATGGAAAAGCCTCGTCCCGGCGATGAAGAGCCCATCGCCGCAATTTTTGTGGATGCTCCGGGAGTGCCGGATAGACCCGCGGCGGGACGCAAGCGTCCCGCCACGGGGTACGGATGATTACTTCAGCAGCGACCAGGTGCCGTTGCGGATCTCGACCATCACGCGCGAACGCTCGTCCAGGCCGAGGTGATCTTCGGCCGTCATCGAGTAGATACCGGTGGCGCCGGCGACTTCCTTGACGCCCTCGAGCGCATCACGCAGCGCGCTGCGGAACTCGACCGTTCCCGGCTTGGCTGCCTTCAGCGCGTTGGGCACCGCCGCCTCGAGCAGCACACCGGCGTCCCACGCATAGGCGCCGAAGCTCGACACCGAACCCGCCCCATACGCTGCCTCGTACTTCTCGACGTAGGTCATCGCGCTCGCCTTGACCGGATGGCTGTCCGGCAGGCTGCGCGCCATCTGCACCGGTCCTACCGGCAGCAGCGTGCCTTCGCAGTCCTTGCCGCAGATGCGCAGGAAGTCGTTGTTGGCCACACCGTGGGTCTGGTAGATCGGGCCCTTGTAGCCACGCTCGCGCAGCGTCTTCTGCGGCAGCGCCGAGGGCGTGCCCGAACCGGCGATGAACACCGCGTCCGGCTTGACCGACATCAGCTTCAGGGCCTGGCCGGTGACCGAGGTGTCGGCCGGGTTGAAGCGCTCGTTGGCGGCGATCTCGATGCCGTTCGCGTCGGCCAGCTTCTTGAACTGCTCGTACCAGCCTTCACCGTAGGCGTTGGCGAAGCCGATGAAGGCGACCTTCTTGATGTTGTTGGCGCTCATGTTCTCGATGATCGCCGATGCCATCTGCTGGTCGTTCTGCGGGGTCTTGAAGATCCAGCGCTTCTTGTCGTCCATCGGCGCGACGATGCGGGCCGAGGCAGCCATCGAGATCATCGGCGTCTGCGTCTCCGCGGCCACGTCCACCATCGCCAGCGAGGCCGGGCTGGTCGTGGAACCGATGATCACGTCGACCTTTTCTTCGGCGACCAGCTTGCGGGCGTTCTTGACCGCCGTGGTGGTGTCCGAGGCGTCATCGAGCACGATGTAGCTCACGGTTTCGCCGCCGATGGTGGTCGGCAGCAGCGAGATGGAGTTCTTTTCCGGAATGCCCAGCGAGGCGGCGGGACCGGTGGCCGACAGCACGACGCCAACCTTGATTTCGGCTTGGGCGGCAGTGGCGGCAAAGGCGAGGCCGATGGCGGCCAGCAGGGTGTGACGCAGTTTCATGGTGTCTCCTCCGTTATGGGTGCTCATGCATGAGCCGGGAATCGTACCGGTCTGGGTCTCGACGCTGCCCGGTCTCCAGCGCCTGAACCGCTCAGCTTCGCTGACGCTCACCGCGGTACGCCCGGTGAAGCCAACAAGATTCTGAATTGCAGAAACGATTTTGCTTATTAGAAATGATACAAAACAGCGCGTCAAGCGATAAATTTGTATCGCTTGCACCCCCCGACCTCGCATTCCCGAAGGGCGCCGAAGCCGTAGCACGCACGCGCGACGTGCAGGAGAACCCGAAAGCGAGGAAGCCTGGATCGATTCGCCCACTCGCGCATCGATCCAGGCTTCCGACTCACGGCACCTCCCCACCGCCGCAGACCGAGAAACTCATCCCTGCTCCAGCGTAGCGCCCAATCGCCGCGAGAGCTCTTGCGCGGTGCGCCGCAGCGCGGTGAGCGTCGGCCCGTCGGGCGCGAGATCCATCGAGCCCTCGACGCCGACGATCGCGATCGCCATGGTGATCTCGTTCTTGAAGTTGAACACGGGCGCGGCGGCGGCCTCGACACCGCGCGCGAAATAGTCGTCGTCGGTGATGATCGCCAGCCCCTCCTCGCGGACCTTCGCCAGCAGCGCACGCGCCTCCTCATAAGTGGTCACGCCCGCAGGCGCCTTGCCGGTCTCGAGCTCGCGGCGCAGCAGCGTCTCGCTCTGACGCTCCGGCAACCAGGCGGCGAACACCCGGCCACCTGCCGAGCGCAGCAGGCTGAGATGCGTACCGGTAACCACGTTGACCGTGATCAAGCGACGCGGACGCTCCCAGCGCACGACGACCGGACCTGCGTCGCTCCACACGGTGAGCGAGACCGTCTCGTTGGTTTCGTCGCGCAGGTCGGTGATCGCAGCGAGACCGAGACGGATGCGGTCGATGCGATCGAGCGCAACCAGACCCAGGTTGAGCGCAAAGGGGCCGAGGTCGTAACGCGAGGTCAGCCGATCCTGCTCGACCAGGCCGCTGCGGATCAGGCTGACGAGGTAGCGATGCGCCTTCGAGGCCGGCATGCCGGCCGCCAGCGCGATGTCCTTGAGCATCATCGAACGCCTTCCCGTGGCCATCGCGCGCAGGATGCTCATGCCCACCTCGAGGGATTGAACCCCGTGTTTACCCTCGAGCTCATCGTTCGCCGTGCTCATTGAAGCTGTTCCTTAATGAAAAAATCGTTTATTTATATGTAACACAACACAGGAGAGAGCGCGTGACCAAACCCGAACTTAAAGTCTATGCCATCGATGGCATCACGCCCGTGGTCGACCCGACCGCCTACGTCCATCCCTCGGCGATCCTGATCGGCGACGTCATCATCGGCCCGGACTGCTATGTCGGCCCCTGCGCCAGCCTGCGCGGCGACTTTGGCCGCCTGATCCTCGAGCGCGGCGCCAACCTGCAGGACACCTGCGTCATGCATGGTTTTCCCGGCACCGACACGGTGATCGAAGAAGACGGCCATATCGGCCACGGCGCGGTGCTGCACGGCTGCCGCATCAAGCGCAACGCGCTGGTCGGCATGAACGCGGTGATCATGGATAACGTGGTGATCGGCGAGGAGGCCATCATCGCCGCCTCGGCCTTCGTCAAGGCCGGCGTCGAGATTCCGCCGCGCGTACTCGTCGCCGGGGTGCCGGCAAAGGTGATCAGGCCACTCAGCGATGAGGAGGTCCGCTGGAAAACCGAAGGCACCGCCACCTACCAGGACCTGACCCGACGCTGCCTCGCGACCCTGCACGAGACGACGCCGCTGACAGCGGTCGAGCCCGACCGCAAGCGCATCGAGATGCCCGACGTGGTGCCGCTGGTCGCGACCCGAAAGCGTGAAAGTTGAGCCCCGCTCGCGCGAGGCGCGCTGACTCAGGCAGGCAGCGCGAGCAGATCGGTGTCGCGAAAACGCTCATGCAGGCGCGCCGACGCTCCGGGCACGACGCCGTCGGCGAGCTGAAAGGCGGCGTCGAGATGGCGCTCGGACGGCACCAACAGACGGCGGTAGAGCTCGCTGCACAACAGCCGCGCCTTCTGCCCCGGCCAGTCGGGCGGCAGCAGCACGCCGGGCAGCGACGGGTCACGCAGCAGCAGGCGGCGGTAGTCGTGAATCAGCAACACGCGCAACAGGAAGGCCGTCTCGTCGGCGGTCTCGAGACCGCCGTCGCGCAGTTGCCCGAGCGCGGGCCGATAGCGCGCGACGAAATCCCGGTACATTTCCGCCAACTGCTCGAGATCCCAGGCCCAACGCACCATCGCGGCGTCGCTCGCGGCCATGCCGAGCGCCGCGTCGGCCGCGATCAGCGGCTTGAGCCGATCGACCAGCCCGCCCAGTCCTTCTGCCGCCAGCGCATCGAAAACGGCGATCAGATCGACGCTCGGGTGCACGAAGCAATCGTTGTTGAGCGAGCCGAAGCCATGCCAGAGCAAGGCCTTGCGCAGACGTTCGCGGTCTTTCGTGGAGAGTTCGCCGGCGGTGACGATCAGCCGCCAGCGCCGGTCCCACTGCGGCATGGATCCGGCGTAAATCAGGCGCGAGGCCTCGTCGATGCGCTGCTCGCCCGATGGGGTCAGCAGATAATCTGTGCGCCGCCCCGAGCGCTCGCTCGTCAGCCACTCGTCACGCACGAGCCGAAACACCGCCGTGCGCACCAGGCGCTCATTGACGCCGAGCGGCGCCAGAAGACGAATCAGGCTGCCCAGCCAGACACGACCTCCCCGCGGCATGACCGCATCACCGAGCACCGATATGATCAATGAGCCCGCATGCACACGATCTTGCCGACGGTACTCATCGAGGATCTTTTGCGCGGGGCTGGACACGGCGTGGCTGAGGGGGCTTGCGTTGAAGAGGCCGCAGTCTAAAGCTTTCATGCGTTTGCGCATAGCAAGCCGCTTCCGCGAGCCCATACCGAGCACGCTGACATGAACGCTGCGTACATGCTCACCTGCATACCTGTTTCCATGGGCCAATGACGCTCCATCGCGACCATGCCCCAACACCACAAGGACGTCGCATCGGCACCCCCAGCAGCTCGCCGCATGAGACAAGGCACAGAAGCCCTTTTGCGATACTCCGGGACATGCATTTCAAGATTCTTTGTATCGCTACAAGCAAAGCTTCTGACTATATAAAAATTCTATTCATGACAAAGAGGTGATCAAAAAGCGTTCAATGCAGTTACAACCAACTGTTTTTTATTTAATTTTTTTTTGCGTAAGCGCTTTCTGATAGTGTAATCTAGAAAAGATCAAGCTTTTTTCCTCGATACATTGCCTTGACTGCGTCTAAGTCACTTTGTATCGTTTGACCGCAGAACACCCCCCGGAGAGACGAATGACCCACCCCCTTCTTGAAAAGCACCGTGACACCCTCGACGCTGCGCTGAACGCGATCGCGACGCGTGGCTACTGGACGCCCTTCCCCGAGATGCCCAGCCCCAAGCTCTACGGTGAGACCGCGCCCGATGACGGCAAGCGTGCTTTCGAAGCGCACTTGGGCAAGCAGTTCGAGCTCGGCCAACCCGGGCAGACCGGCTGGCACGGCGGGGAAACCTCTCCGTACGGCGTCGCGCTCGACGTCAGCTACCCGGTGTGCGACCCGGACGCGCTGATCGCGGCCGGCCTCGAAGCCATGAAGGGCTGGCAGGCGGTGGGCGCAGATGGCCGCACCGGCATCTGCCTCGAGATCCTCACCCGCCTCAACAAGCAGAGCTTCGAGCTCGGCCACGCCGTGATGATGACCACCGGCCAGGGCTGGATGATGGCCTTCCAGGCCGGCGCGCCCCACGCGCAGGACCGCGGCCTCGAGGCCGTCACCTACGCCTGGCGCGAGCAGAGCTTCGTCCCTGCCGACACTACCTGGGAGAAACCGCAGGGCAAGAACCCGCCGCTGGTGATGAAGAAGCACTTCCAGATCGTCGGCCGCGGCGTCGGCCTGGTGATCGGCTGCGGCACTTTCCCGACCTGGAACACCTACCCGGGCCTCTTCGCCGCGCTCGCCACCGGCAACGCGGTGATCGTCAAGCCGCACAGCAACGCCATCCTGCCGGCGGCGATCACCGTGCGCACCATCCGCACCGTGCTCGCCGAAAACGGCATCGACCCCAACCTCGTCTCGCTGTGCGTGGCCACCAAGCGCACCGTCACCCAGGCGCTCGCCACCCATCCGGCGGTCAAGTCGGTGGACTTCACCGGCAGCAACGTGTTCGGTCAGTGGCTGATCGACAACTGCCGCCAGGCCCAGGTGTATGCCGAGCTGGCCGGAGTGAACAACATCGTCATCGACTCGACCGACAGCTACAAGGCGATGCTCAACAACCTCGCCTTCACGCTTTCGCTGTATTCCGGCCAGATGTGCACCACCTCGCAGGCGATCTTCGTGCCCGCCGGCGGCATCGACACTGAAGACGGCCACAAGAGCTACGACGAGTTCTGCGCCGACCTCGCGCGCTCGGTCGAGCGCTTCCTGTCCAAGCCCGAAGTCGCCCATGCCGTGCTCGGCGCGATCCAGTCGGCCGACACCGCCGAGCGCATCGACATTGCCAACAGCGGCGAGCTCGGCAAGGTCGTGCTCGCCTCGCAAAAGCTCGACAACCCCGAATTCCCGGGCGCCAAGGTGCGCACTCCGGTGCTGCTCACCTGCGACGCCAGCGACGAGAAGGCCTACATGGAAGAGCGCTTCGGCCCGATCAGCTTCATCGTCAAGGTGGCCGACACCGCCGCCGCGATTGCGCTCTCCGAGCGTGTGGTCAGCACCCACGGCGCGCTCACCGTCGGTCTCTATTCCACCAGGCAGGACGTCATCGACGCGATGACCGAGGCCACCTGGCGCAGCAAGGTCGCGCTGTCGATCAACCTCACCAGCGGCGTGTTCGTGAACCAGTCGGCGGCCTTCTCCGACTATCACGGCACCGGCGGCAACCCGGCGGCCAACGCCTCTTACTCGGACTCGGCTTTCGTCGCCAACCGCTTCCGTGTCGTCCAGCGCCGCTACCACGTCTGAGGAGGCGTCCGTGGAATACAAGAACATTCAGTTCGCGGTGGAGGCGGGCATCGCCCGCCTGACGCTCAACCGCCCCGACAAGCTCAACAGCTTCACCGGCGAGATGCACGCCGAGCTGCGTGACGCCCTCGATCGCGTGCAGGCCGACAAGGCCGCGCGCGTGCTGTTGCTCACCGGCGCAGGCCGCGCCTTCTGCGCCGGCCAGGACCTCGCCGATCCCGACATGGCTGCCGCGGACGGCAAGATGCCCGACATCGGCAACGTCGTCGAAAGGAACTACAAGCCGCTGATCCTGCGCCTGCAGAACCTGCGCGTGCCCACCATCGCCGCGGTCAACGGCATCGCCGCCGGCGCCGGCGCCAGCGTGGCGCTGGCCTGCGACCTGGTGGTGGCGGCGAACTCGGCCTCCTTCCTGCAGGCCTTCAGCAAGATCGGCCTGATCCCCGACACCGGCGGCACCTGGTTCCTGCCGCAGCGCGTCGGCATGGCACGCGCCATGGGGCTGGCGATGCTGGCCGACAAGCTGCCCGCCGAGAAGGCCGCCGACTGGGGCCTGATCTGGGCCGCGTACGACGACGCAGAATTCGGCGCCAAGGTCGAGGCGCTCGCCGCCCAGCTCGCCACCCTGCCGACCAAGGCGCTGGTGCGCACCCGCCAGGCCATGCACGCCGCGCCGGGCCACACGCTCGAGCAGCAGCTCTCCTTCGAAGGCGGCTTCATGCGCGAGCTGGGCTGGAGCCCGGACTACGCCGAAGGCGTTGCCGCCTTCATGGAAAAGCGCGCACCGAAGTTCACCGGGGAATGAGCGTGACCGACAAGCAAACCTCCAAGCCCGCCACGCAGCCCCTGCCCGCCTCGGCCGTGATCGCCGTGATCGGCACCGGTGCCATGGGCGCCGGTATCGCCCAGGTCGCGGCCACCGCCGGCCACGTGGTCAAGCTGCTCGACAACCGCCCGGGCGCTGCCGCCAAGGCGATCGAAGGCATCCGCGCCCAGTTCGGCAAGCTCGCCGACAAGGGTCGGATGACGGCCGATGCCGCGCAGGCCGCCGGCGAGCGCCTGGTCGCCGTCGAGCAACTCGCCGATCTCGCCGACGCCGCGCTGGTGGTCGAAGCCATCGTCGAGAACCTCGAGGCCAAGCAGAAGCTGTACCGCGAGCTCGAGGACATCGTCGGCGCCGACTGCATCTTCGGCACCAACACCTCGTCGATCTCGGTGACCTCGATCGGCGCCGCGCTGCAGCGCCCCGAGCGCCTGGCCGGGCTGCACTTCTTCAACCCGGCGCCGCTGATGAAGCTGGTCGAGATCGTCTCCGGTCTCGCCACCGCGCGCGCCGTTGCCGACACCTTGTTCGCCACCGCCGCGACCTGGGGCAAGACGCCGGTACACGCGCGCTCGACGCCCGGCTTCATCGTCAACCGCGTCGCCCGCCCCTACTACGCCGAAGCACTGCGCGTCGTCCATGAGGGCGGCGCCGACTGCGCCACGCTCGACGCGATCATGCGCGACGCCGGCGGCTTCCGCATGGGCCCGTTCGAGCTCATGGACATGATCGGCCACGACGTGAACTTCGCCGTGACGCGCTCGGTGTGGAACGCCTTCTACAACGACCCGCGCTTCACGCCCTCGCTGATCCAGCAGGAGCTGGTCGACGCCGGCTTCCTCGGGCGCAAGAACGGGCGTGGCTTCTACGACTACCGCGAAGGCGCCCAGCGCCCCGCGGCTCAGGTCGCGGTGGCGCAGCAGGCGCCGGACGAGGTCGTGCTGCACGGCCACTCGGCCGCGGTGCACGCGCTCGCCGACCGCCTGTTCGAACGCAACGTCCCCCACTCCTGGGGCGAGGCCAGCGACGGCCGCATCGCCGAGGTGGGCGGTGCCGTGATCTTCGTCACCGACGGTCGCACGGCCACCCAGCGCGCGGCCGAGATGGGCATCGACAACGTGGTGCTGATCGACCTCGCCTTCGATTACGCCACCGCCACCCGCATCGCCGTCGGCGCCGCGATCAACTGCTTCGCGCCCGCGGTCGGGGCCGCCATCGGCCTGCTGCAGTCTGCCGGCTTCGAGGTCTGCCGCCTCGGCGACACGCCGGGTCTGGCGGTAATGCGCACGGTGGCGATGCTCGCCAACGAGGCCGCCGACGCGGTGCACCAGGGCGTGTGCGATGCCGCTGCCGCCGATTCGGCGATGAAGCTCGGCGTGAATTACCCGCGCGGTCCGCTGGAGTGGGCCGACAAGGTCGGCGTGCCGGCGATCTGCACCGTGCTCACCAACCTCGCCCGCTTCTACGGCGAGGACCGTTACCGCGTCTCGCCGCTGATCCAGCAGCGCGTCTTTGCCGGAAAGAAGATCCATGACTGACACGCAGACCATCCCCACCGACCCGCAGGCGCTGGCCGAGGCCGTCGCCACAGCAATGTGGTCGCGCGACCGCGCCGCCCAGGCCCTGGGCATGCGCATCGAGACCGTCGGCCCCGGCACCGCGACGCTCAGCATGCCGGTGCGCGGCGACATGGTGAATGGCCATCACATCTGCCACGGCGGCCTCATCTTCTCGCTCGCCGACACCGCCTTCGCCTACGCCTGCAACGCCTACAACCGCAACACCGTGGCCTCGGGCTGCAACATCGACTTCGTCGCCCCGGGCAAGGAAGGCGACACGCTCACCGCCGAGGCGGTCGAGCGCTCGCTCTCCGGCCGCACCGGTGTCTATGACATCACCGTGCGCGACAGCGCCGGCAAGACGGTCGCGCTTTTCCGCGGCAAGAGCTACCGCATTGCCGGCGAAGTCATCGCCGGCCTGGCGGCCGAACAAGCCTGAGCAGCCCCCCAAAGAACAGAGAGGAGCAGACAACATCATGACCGTGAAGACGCCCACGCCCGGCGACCTCGACCCGATCGAAACCGCCAGCCGCGACGAGATCTCCGCCCTGCAACTGCAGCGCCTGCAGTGGTCGGTACGCCACACCTACGACAACGTCGCGCCCTACCGTAAGCGCTGCGAGGAAGCGGGGGTACACCCCGACGACCTCAAGTCGCTCGCCGACCTCGCCAAGTTCCCCTTCATGACGAAGACGGACCTGCGCGACAACTACCCCTTCGGCCTCTTCGCCGTGCCGCGCAACAAGGTCGCCCGCCTGCACGCCTCGAGCGGTACCACCGGCAAGTCGGTGGTGGTCGGCTACACGAAGAACGACCTCGACAACTGGGCCGACGTCGTCGCGCGCTCGCTGCGCGCGGCCGGCGTGCGCGCCGGAGACATGGTGCACAACGCCTACGGCTACGGCATGTTCACCGGCGGCCTCGGCGCCCACTATGGCATCGAGCGCGCCGGCTGCACCGCGGTGCCCATGTCCGGCGGCCAGACCGAGAAGCAGGTGCAGCAGATCATGGACTTCCGCCCCGACGCGATCATGGTCACGCCCTCCTACTCGCTGGTGATCGCCGAGGAGTTCGAGCGCCTGAACATCAAGCCCGAGGAGATCTCGCTCAAGGTCGGCATCTTCGGTGCCGAGCCCTGGGGCGAAGGCATGCGCAGCGAGATCGAGCGCAAGCTCGGCATCGACGCCATCGACATCTACGGCCTCACCGAGGTCATGGGCCCGGGCGTGGCCAGCGAGTGCATCGAGACCAAGGACGGCCCGGTGATCTGGGAAGACCACTTCTACCCCGAGATCATCGACCCCGAAACCGGCGAAGTGCTGCCCGACGGCGAGGAAGGCGAGCTGGTGTTCACCTCGCTAACCAAGGAGGCCTTCCCGGTCATCCGCTACCGTACCCGCGACCTCACCCGCCTGCTGCCGCCGACCGCGCGTTCGTTCCGCCGCATCGGCAAGATCACCGGGCGCTCGGACGACATGCTGATCGTGCGCGGCGTGAACGTGTTCCCGACCCAGATCGAGGAGCAGATCATGCGCGACAAGCGCCTGTCGGGTAACTACCAGATCGTGCTGACGCGCGACGGCCACCTCGACAACGTCGAGATCCGCGTCGAAGTGCAGCGCGAGCTGTCGGGCAAGTTGAGCCGCACCGAGACCGAGAACATCGCCCGCGAGCTGCAGCACCACATCAAGACCATCATCGGCATCAGCACCAAGGTGAACGTGATGGAGTTCGAAGCCATTCCGCGCACGCTGACCGGCAAGGCTCGCCGCGTCATCGACCAGCGCCCGAAGCAACTGTAAGGAGCGCAACGATGACTCAAGCCTCAACGACTCAAGCCTTCATCTGCGACGCAATTCGCACCCCGATCGGCCGCTACGGCGGCACCTTGGCCGCCGTGCGCGCCGACGACCTCGGCGCCGTGCCGCTCAAGGCCCTGATGACCCGCAACCCCCAGGTCGACTGGGCCGCGGTGGAAGACATCATCTACGGCTGCGCCAACCAGGCGGGCGAGGACAACCGCAACGTCGCGCGCATGTCCGGCCTGCTCGCCGGGCTGCCGGTCGAAGTCCCCGGCACCACGGTCAACCGCCTGTGCGGCTCCGGCATGGACGCCATCGGCCTGGCCGCGCGCTCGATCAAGTCGGACGAGACCGAGCTGATGATCGCCGGCGGCGTCGAGAGCATGTCGCGCGCGCCCTTCGTGATGGGCAAGGCCGAGTCGGCCTTCTCCCGCCAGGCCGCGATCTACGACACCACCATCGGCTGGCGCTTCATCAACCCGATGATGAAGAAGCTGTACGAGACGCACTCGATGCCGCAGACCGCGGACAACGTCGCCGCCGAGTTCAACATCTCGCGCGCCGACCAGGACGCCTTCGCGCTGCGCTCGCAGCAGCGCTGGGCCGCCGCCCACGCCGCCGGTCGCTTCGCGGACGAGCTGGTGCCGGTGGATATCCCGCGCAAGAAGGGCGACCCGATCGTCTTCGACACCGACGAGCACCCGCGCCCCGAAACCACGCTCGAGATGCTCGCCAAGCTCAAGGGCGTCAATGGCCCGGAGCTGAGCGTCACCGCCGGCAACGCCTCGGGCGTCAATGACGGCGCCTGCGCGCTGCTGCTGGCCTCCGAGTCCGCCGCCGTGAAGCACGGCCTGACCCCGCGTGCCCGTGTCGTCGCCATGGCCACCGCCGGCGTGCCGCCGCGCATCATGGGCTTCGGCCCCGCGCCGGCGGTGCGCAAGGTGCTGGCCAAGGCCGGGCTCACGCTCGATCAGATGGATGTGATCGAACTGAACGAGGCTTTCGCGGCACAAGGGCTCGCCGTGCTGCGCGATCTCGGCCTCGCCGACGACGAAGCGCGCGTCAACCCCAACGGCGGCGCGATCGCCATGGGTCACCCGCTGGGCATGAGCGGCGCCCGGCTGGTCACCACCGCGGCCTACGAGCTGCAGCGGCGCAATGGTCGCTACGCGCTGTGCACGATGTGCATCGGCGTCGGCCAGGGTATCGCGATGATCATCGAGCGCGTCTGAGGCACGGGACAGGGCCATGACTTACGAAACCCTCGCCATCGAGCGCCGCGGCGCGGTCGCCACGATCTGGATGGACCGTCCGGAGGTGTTCAACGCCTTCAACGAGCAGCTCATCGCCGAGCTCGCTGCAGCCTGCACCGAGCTCGACGCCGACGCCAGCGTGCGCGTGGTGGTGCTCGCCGGTCGCGGCAAGCACTTCTCGGCCGGCGCCGACCTCAACTGGATGCGCCGCGCCGCCGACAGCACCGAGGCCGAGAACCTCGCCGACTCGCGCAAGTTCGCCGCCATGCTGCGCGCGTTGTCGGGGCTGTCGAAGCCGACCATCGCCCGCGTGCAGGGCGCCGCGCTCGGCGGCGGCACCGGGCTGGCGGCAGCGTGCGACATGGCGATCGCGGCGGACAATGCCAGCTTCGCGACCTCCGAGGTCAAGTTCGGCATCATCCCCGCGGTCATCAGCCCCTACGTGCTGCGCGCCATCGGCCCGCGCCACGCGCTGCGTTACTTCCAGAGCGCTGAACGCTTTGGCGCCCTGGAGGCCAAAGCCATGGGACTGGTCAACGAGGTCGTCACGGTCGATGAGCTCGACGCCGCGGTGGACCGCCTGGTCCAGGCCCTGCTCGCCTGCGGACCGCAGGCCCAGCTCGCCGCCAAGCAGTTGATCGCCGCGCTCGCCGGGCGCCCGATCGACGACGCCGTCGCCGAGGAGACCGCCACCCGCATCGCCCGGCAACGCGCCACGTCCGAAGCCCGCGAAGGTTTCGCGGCCTTCTTCGACAAGCGCGCGCCGGCATGGATGGCATGAACACCCGCTGCGCCCCGCGCGCAGCGGACCATTGAGGAGAGGGCGGGCCGCATCAACGTCCCGCGTTCCGCACCGGTATTTCCCGGCGCGGTGTTTGCTAGGAGGAAACACATGTACACCCAGGCAATGGATATTCCGGACGAGTCCGGAAAGAAACTCGCAGCGGTCTCCAACGCCCCGAGCGACCAGGAAGCCGCATTCGAGGCCCGCATCGACGCCGACGGCCGCATCGAGCCGCAGGACTGGATGCCCGAGGCCTACCGCAAGACCCTGGTGCGCCAGATCAGCCAGCACGCCCACAGCGAGATCGTCGGCATGCTGCCCGAAGGCAACTGGATCTCACGCGCCCCGAGCCTCAAGCGCAAGGCCATCCTGATCGCCAAGGTGCAGGACGAGGGCGGCCACGGCCTCTATCTGTACTCGGCCGCCGAGACGCTCGGCACCAGCCGCGACCAGATGCTCGAAGGTCTGCACTCGGGCAAGGCCAAGTACAGCTCGATCTTCAACTACCCGACGCTCAACTGGGCCGACGTGGGCGTGATCGGCTGGCTGGTCGATGGCGCGGCGATCATGAACCAGGTCCCGCTGTGCCGCTGCTCCTACGGCCCCTATGCGCGCGCCATGGTCCGCGTGTGCAAGGAAGAATCCTTCCACCAGCGCCAGGGCTACGAGGCCCTGCTGGTGATGATGAAGGGCACCGAAGAACAGCGCGCGATGGTGCAGGACGCGGTCAACCGCTACTGGTGGAAGTGCCTGGCCATGTTCGGGCCGCCGGACGCCGACAGCCCGCACAGCGCGCAAGGCATGCGCTGGGGCATCAAGCGCATCAGCAACGACGACCTGCGCCAGAAGTTCATCGACGCCACCGTGCCGCAGGCCAAGGTGCTGGGCGTGACCCTGCCCGACCCCGAGCTCAAGTGGAACGAGGCGCGCGGCCACTACGACTACGGCCAGATCGACTGGGCCGAGTTCTGGAACACCGTCGAAGGCAACGGACCGTGCAACAAGGAACGCCTGGCCACCCGGGTCAAGGCACATAACGATGGCCAGTGGGTCCGCGACGCGGCCCAGGCCTACGCCCGCAAGCAAAAAGAACGCGCACTGAAGGAGGCAGCATGAACACCCCCGCACTCAAGGATTGGCCGCTCTGGGAAGTCTTCGTCCGCAGCAAGCAAGGCCTCGAGCACAAGCACTGCGGCAGCCTGCACGCGGCCGACGCCGCCCAGGCCCTGCACATGGCGCGCGACGTCTACACCCGCCGCCAGGAAGGCGTGAGCATCTGGGTGGTGCCCTCGGTGGCGATCACCGCCAGCAACCCGGACGACAAGGGCGAGCTCTTCGACCCCGCGGCCGACAAGATCTACCGCCATCCGACCTTCTACGAAATCCCTGAAGAAGTGGGGCACATGTAATGAGCACGCCGATCGACTACCTGCTGCACCTGGCCGACAACGCCGTCGTGCTCGGCCAGCGCAACGCCGAATGGTGCGGGCACGGCCCCATCCTGGAAGAAGACATGGCGCTGGCCAACGTCAGCCTCGACCTCATCGGCCAGGCGCGCCTGCTGTATCAGCGCGCCGCCGAGCTGATGGGTGGCGACGCCACCGAGGACAAGCTGGCCTACTTCCGCGGCCCGCACGAGTTCCGCAACTACACGCTGCTGGAGCTCCCCCACCACGGCGCGCTGGTGGGCTACGCCGCGGCCGACCGCGACTACGCCACCACCATCGTGCGCAACTTCCTGTACTCGGCGCTGATGGTGCATGTGTGGGACGGCCTGCAGCAGTCCGCCGACCCCAGCCTCGCCGCCATCGCCGCCAAGTCGTTGAAGGAGACCAGCTACCACCTGCACCACTCGCGTGACTGGCTGGTGCGCATGGGCGACGGCACCGAGGAGTCGCATGCCCGCGCGCAGGCGGCAGTGAACCACCTGATGCCCTACACCGAGGAGTTCTGGACCACCAGCCCGGCAGAAGGCGCCGCGGTGGCGGCCAAGGTCGCGATCGACGTGTGGGCGCTGCGCCCGGCCTGGGATGCGCTGGTGAATGACGCGCTCGCCGAAGCCACGCTGACCCGCCCGAACTTCCACGGCTACGTGACCGAGGGCAAGGTCGGCCTGCACTCCGAGCACCTGAGCTACCTGCTCGGCGAGATGCAGGGCCTGGCCCGCGCTCACCCGGGCGCCACCTGGTAAGGACGAAGGCCATGAGCAGCGTCGTGGACAAGGTCTGGGCCACCCTCGAGCCCCTGACGGACCCCGAAATCCCGGTGGTGACCCTGCGCGAGCTGGGCATCCTGCGCGATGTGCGGGAGACGCCGACGGGCCTCGAGGTGGTCATCACCCCGACCTACAGCGGCTGCCCCGCCATGGGGCAGATCGAGGACGACGTGCGGGCGAGCCTGGAACAGGCCGGCATCGAGGCGCGGGTGATCACCCAGCTCGCGCCGGCCTGGACCACCGACTGGATGAGCGACGAGGCCAAGGAAAAGCTGCGCGCCTACGGCATCGCCCCGCCGCACCGCACCTGCGGCAGCGGCGCCGGCGAGGTCAGCGTGATGAAGTTCGTGCGCCGGCAGCCCACCGAGGCGGTCGCCTGTCCGCAGTGCGGCTCCACGCACACCGTCGTCACCTCCGAGTTCGGTTCCACGGCCTGCAAGGCGCTGTACAAGTGCCTCGACTGCCAGGAGCCCTTCGATTACTTCAAACCCTATTAAGGTCGGAGCACACACCATGTCCGCACTCCGTTTTCAAGAACTCGCCGTCAAGCGCGTGAGCCCCGAGGCTGCCGGCGCCGTGGCGATCACCTTCGACATCCCGCCTTCTGATCGCGAACGCTTCGCCTTCGAGCCGGGCCAGTTCCTCACCGTGCGCGCCACCATCGACGGCCAGGACGTGCGCCGCAACTACTCGATCAGCAGCCCGCGCAGCCGGCTCGCCCGCAACGGCGAGCTCGAGATCGGCATCCGCCCGGTCGAGGGCGGCCTGTTCTCGAACTGGGCCGCGCGCGCCATCAAGGCCGGCGACACCCTGCAGGTGATGCCGCCCGACGGCCGCTTCGTGATCAAGAAGAAGCGCGCCATCCACCGCGTCGGCTTTGCCGCCGGCTCGGGCATCACGCCCATCCTGTCGATCGCCGCGAGCACGCTCGAAGAGCAGCCCGACTCCAAGTTCACGCTGATCTACGGCAACCGCCGCATGTCCACGGTGATGTTCAACGAGGAGTTGCAGGACCTCAAGGACCGCTACCGTGACCGCCTGACCATGATCCACGTACTGTCCCGCCAGGCCCAGGAAGTGGACCTGCTGCAGGGCCGCATCGACGGCGCCAAGGTGCGCGCGATCATCGACGCCCTGCTGCCGGTGGGCAGCATGGACGAGGTCTTCATCTGCGGCCCGGACGAGATGATCACCGCCACCGAGAACGCGCTGGTCGAGGCCGGTGTGCCCACCGATCGCATCCGCACCGAGCGCTTCACCGTCAACCTGCCGGCCGGCGCACACCCGGTCGGGGCCTCGAGCACCGCCGAGGCGGTCGCGGCCGCGACCAAGGACATCACCATGGTCCTGGTGCTCGACGGCAAGGAGCACGAGATCGCAATCGGTCCCGACGAGCATCTGCTCGACGCCGGCCTGAACGCCGGTCTCGACCTGCCCTTCTCGTGCAAGGCGGGCGTGTGCTGCACCTGCCGCGCCAAGGTCACCGAGGGCGAAGTGGTGATGGACAAGAACTTCACCCTCGAGGCGGACGAGGTCGCGCAGGGCTACGTGCTGAGCTGCCAGGCGCGCGCCACCACCAAGCGCCTGAAGCTCAGCTTCGACGAGCGCTGACCCGCGCGCAGGCCGGCACCATCGGCACACCCGCACCCCGCAACGGCCGTCTCGACGGCCGTTGTTTTTTTGTGCGGCCGACGCCAGGCAAAGCACAACCTGATACACGTCAACGCGATAAGCTTATAGACAAGGTATCACTTGAACCCTGACCAACCTTCTCCTGCGAACGCCATGGCCGGCCCCCACGCTCTCAGCACCGCCTTCGAACCGACCTCGATCGCCGTCATCGGCGCCTCCGACACGCCCGGCTCGGTGGGCCGGATCATCTTCCGCAACCTGGTCGACGGCGGCTATCGCGGCACGCTGTACGCGGTCAATCCGAAGTACGAAAGCATCCAGGACCACCCCTGCCACCGCTCGGTCGAGGACATCGGCCGGCCGGTCGATCTCGCCATCATCGCCACCCCCGCGCGCATGCTGCACAACGTCACCGCGCAGTGCGGACGCGCCGGCGTGCGCAACGCGGTGATCGTCAGCAACACCGGGCACACGCTCGAACGCCGCATCATCGAGACCGCACGCGAAACCCGCCTGCGCCTCATCGGCCCCGGCAGCCTGGGCATCGCCCGCCCGGGCAGCGGGCTCAACGCCGCGCTCACCCGTATCGCGGTCAAGCCCGGCGAGATCGCGCTGGTCTCGCAGTCGGGGGCGATGTGCTCGGTCGTGCTCGACTGGGCGCAGACCAACGACGTCGGCTTCTCGTCGGTGATCTCGCTCGGCGGCACGGTGGACATCGACTTCGGCGAAACCCTGGAATACCTGATCCACGACGTGCAGACGCGCTACATCCTGCTCTACGTCGATCATGTGCGTAACGCCCGCCACTTCATGAGCGCGCTGCGCTCGGCCGCGCGCGTCAAGCCGATCATCCTGCTCAAGGCCGGCCGCCATGGCCGCGACGACAACAACGCCCCGGACGCGGACGACACCAGCCTCGCCGACGTGGTGTTCGACGCCGCGATGCGCCGCGCCGGCGTGGTGCGGGTGCAGAACATCGACCAGCTCTTCTTCGCCACCAAGGCCTTGTCCTGCGGCTTTCGCCCGCGCGAGGACAGCCTCGCCATCGTCTCCAACGGCAGCGGCCCGGCCGACCTCGCCGCCGACCGCGCCAAGGACCTGGGCACCGGGCTCGTCAGCCTGGGCTCGGCCACCGTCGCCACGCTCGAGCGCCTCGGCGGGCGCGAGCGCCGCTCGCACAACCCACTCGACCTCGGCGGCGAGGCCAGCGCGAAGCTCTACCGCGACGCCATCCTCGCGCTGGCCGAGGACCCCGCGGTGTCCAACCTGCTGGTCATCCTGTCACCGCACGCGCTCGTCGATCCGGTGGAAGTGGCGCAGGACATCATCGACCTCGCCGCCCAGGTGCGGCTCAAGCTGTGCTGCTGCTGGATGGGCGGCGGCCAGGTCGCCGAGGCGCGCGCGCTGCTCGCCCAGGCCGGCCTGCCGGTGTTCAGCTCGCCCGAGGCGGCGATCGAGCTGTTCCACAACATCTCGCGCTTTCACCACAGCCAGAACCTGCTGCTGCAGACCGCCGGCGGCGGCAGCGCCACCGCGTATCGGCGCACCGGCGGCGCCCGCGTGCTGATCGAGACCCTGCTCAACCAGCGCCGCCACACCCTGTCGGCGATGGAGTCCAAGGCGCTGCTGCGTAGCTTCGGCGTCCCGGTCACCCACACCACCGTCGCCCGCGACGCCACCGAGGCGCTCTTCGTCGCCGAGCAGACGGGCTTTCCGGTCGCGATGAAGGTGGACGCGCCCGAACTCACGAGCAAGTCCGAATCCGGCGGCGTGCGCCTCAACCTCAACACCACCGAAGCGGTGTGGAGCGCCTACCACGACATCATCGACACCGTGCGCCTGCGCCGCCCCGAGGCGCAGATCAACGGCGTGTCGATCGAGCCCTACCTGTACCGCCCGCAGGCGCGCGCGTTCAGCATCCGGGTGCATCGCGACGCGATCTTCGGCCCGGTCATCAGCCTCGGCGCGCAGGACGCCTCCGCGCCGCGCACCTTCGCGCTGCCGCCGCTCAACACGGTGCTGGCCCGCGACCTCATCGACTCGGCCATGCCGGCCGCCGCCCAGGGCCCGCGCAGCCAGGCCGGCCTGCTCAACCGCGCGGCCATCGAGCAGGTGCTGGTGTCGGTGTCCGACCTGGTGTGCGAGCTACCCTGGGTGCGCGAGCTTGCGATCGACCCGCTGTTCATCGACGCCGACGGCGCCATCGCCGCCGATGCCCGCGTCGCCATCGACCACGGCCTGCCCGCCGGCAGCGACCGCTACGCCCACATGGCGATCCACCCCTATCCGCTGCACCTGATGCAGGACTGGAAGGTGGGCGACGGCCGTCCGGTGCGCACGCGCCCGGTACGCCCGGAGGACGCCAAGCTGCTGCTTGCCTTCTTCGACGCGCTCAGCCCCGAGACGCGCTACATGCGCTTCATGGAAGAGCTGGACGAGCTCAGCCCGGCGATGGTGGCGCGCTTCACCCAGATCGACTACGACCGCGAGATGGCGCTGATCGCCACCACCATCGACGACAAGGGCGCCGAGCAGATGATCGGCATCGCGCGCTACGCGCTCGCCGCCGACGGCGAGTCGGTCGAGTTCGCGCTGGTCGTGGCCGATGACTGGCAACGCCACGGCCTTGGCCGCCGGCTGATGGGCGCCCTCATCGAAGTCGCCCGCGGCAAGGGTTTCCGCAGCATCTTCGGCGACGTGCTGGGCAAGAATGCCAAGATGCTGCGCCTGATGCACAGCCTCGGCTTCCTGGTGCAGCCGCACCCGGAAGAGAACGCGCTGCGCCGGGTGGTGAAGGCGCTGCACGGCAAGTGAACAGGCCGCGGGCAGCCCCGCTCGCAGCCGCTCAGCCCAGCTCGGCTTCAAGCCGCTCGCACACCGTGCGCAGCACCTTGATGCGGGCAAAATGCTTGTCGTTGGCCTCGACCAGCGTCCAGGGCAGACGCTCGGTGCTGGTGCGATCGACCATGTCGCAGATCGCGCGGCGGTAGTCGTCCCATTTTTCGCGGTTGCGCCAGTCGTCGGCGGTAATCTTGAAGCGCTTGTGCGGCTCGGCCTCGCGCGCCTTGAAGCGCTCGAGCTGCTCGTCCGCGGTGATCGCGAGCCAGAACTTGATCACGATCGCCCCGGCGTCGGCCAGCTGCTCCTCGAAGTCGTTGATCTCGGCATAGGCGCGCATCCAGTCGGCCTCGGAGCAGAAGCCTTCCACGCGCTCGACCAACACCCGGCCGTACCAGGAGCGATCGAAGATCACCACCTTGCCGCGCGCCGGCAGATGCCGCCAGAACCGCCACATATAGGGCTGGGCGCGCTCTTCCTCGCTGGGTGCGCCGATCGGCACGATACGGTACTGGCGCGCGTCGAGCGCCCCGACCACGCGGCGGATCGCGCCGCCCTTGCCCGCGGCATCCATGCCTTCGAGCACGAGCACCAGGTTGCGCCGACGAAAGGCCTCGGAGCGCGAGAGCAGCGCCAGCCGACCTTGCAGGCGCTCGAGCAGCTCCTCGTATTCCTTGCGCTTCATGCGCGTGTGCACCAGGCTGTCGAGCACGTTCAGCCGGTCGATGCAGGGCGGCAGCGGCGCGGCCGAGAGGCGCGGCATCCAGTGTTGCGAGGCTGCGTCGAGCCGCCGGCGCAGGGCCGCGAGCAGCGTGCGCGCGACGAACAGGGCCCGAAAGCGCGCATCGGAGCCGTCGACGATCAGCCACGGCGCGTCGCCGGTGCTCGTGGTGCGCAGCACGTGGCCAGCCACCTCACGGTAGCGATCGTACTGCTCGTAGTACTTCCAGTCGCGTTCGGTGACACGCCAGCGCGTGCGTGCATCTTTCTCGAGCGCCTTGAGGCGCTTCTTCTGCGCGTCCTTGGGCAGGTGAAACCAGAACTTCACCAGCAGCACGCCCTCGTGCACCAGCATGGCCTCGAAGCGGCGGATCTCGTCCAGACGCTGATCGAGCTCGGCCCTGCCGCTGCGCTTGTCGACGCGGTCGCGGATGGGCTGGGTGTACCAGTTGTTGAACATCACGCCGATCTTTCCGCGCGGCGGCAGGGCGCGCCAGAAGCGCCACATGAAGGGGCGCTCGGACTCCTCGGGCGTCGGGGCGTCGAAGGCCCAGGTCTCGATGTGGCGCGGGTCCATCCACTCGTTGAGCAAGTTGATGGTCTCGCCCTTGCCGGCCTTGTCGACGCCATTGATCAGCACCACCACGGCAAACTGCTTGAGCTCGAGCAGATCGAACTGCGCGTCGAGCAGTTCCGCGCGCAGCGCCGGCACGGCGGCGTCGAAGGTTTCCTGGTCGGTGTGGTGACCAAGCTCGGCGGACTCGAACATCAGCCTCTCCCTGGTTCAGCTAAATGCAGTGCAGCACAAAAGCCGTTGTTCAAAAGTCGCCCCAGCGCGCCTGCAGCGCCGCGATCGCGGCGAGGCCCGCAGTCTCGGTGCGCAGCACGCGCGGCCCCAGGCGCACGCGCCGGCACCCTGCCGCGTCGAAGGCCGCCATCTCGGCGTCGCTCCAGCCACCCTCGGGACCGACCAGCAGGTGCACCATCCCCTGCGGCGCGGCCTCCTCGCCAAAGCTCGCCGCGCCCCCCGGCGCCAGCACGTAATTGAGCGCGTCGCGGTGGGCGGCCAGCCAGTGGGTCACCGGCTGCAGCGCGCGAAGTGCCGGGATGCGATTGCGCCCGCACTGCTCGCACGCCGCCACGGCAACCTGCTGCCAGTGCGCGACCCGCTTGTCGGCGCGCTCACCCGCGAGCCTGAGCACCGAGCGCTCGGCCTGCACGGGCTGGATCGCGCTCACCCCGAGCTCGACCGCCTTCTGCACCACCCAGTCCATCTTGTCGCCCGCGGCCAGCGCCTGCACCAGCACCACCTGCAGGGGCGACTCGCGTTCGGTGTCGCGACGCGCCCCAAGGCGCGCCGAAACCCTGCGCCCTTCGACCACGAGGGTGGCGTCCGCCTCTCCGCCCAGGCCATCGAACAACACCACCGCCTCACCGTCGCGCAGGCGCAGCACGCGCACCGCGTGGTGCGCGAGGGCCTCGGGAAGCTCGAATTGGCCCGCGTCGGGCAGGCGACCGGGGAAGTGGAAGCGTGAAATCATCGTAAGATTATAGGCCTCAGCACAGACGGCCCGAGCGGTCAGGAGCCCCCGATGCCCACAGCAGCCCAGCGCCTTGCGCGCGCGCGCGCCCTCGAATCCCTGGTTCGCGACATCGCACGCGACGAAATCCTCCCCCGCCACCTCAAGTCGGCGCGCAGCCGCAAGACCGACGGCTCCTTCTTCACCGAAGCGGACCTGGCCTCGCAGCGACGCTTCGCCGAAGCCCTGCCCAGGTTCCTGCCCGGCGCCGTGCTCGGCGAGGAGATGACCGCCGCCGAGCAGGCCACCCTGTGGAACGAGGGCGGACGCGGACTGTGGTGCATCGACCCGATCGATGGCACGACCAACTTCGCCAACGGCATCCCCTTGTTCGCGGTGTCAATCGCCTACCTGATCGAGCACCAGCCCGTGATCGGCGTGGTCTACAACCCGATCACCGACGAATCCTTCTACGCCGCGCGGGGCGCGGGCGCCTACCTGAACGGCGCCGAACTGCCCTTGCGCCCGGGCGCAAGCCGGCTCTGCGACGCCGTGGCCGGGGTCGACTTCAAGCGCATCAGTCACCATCTGGGTGACGAACTCGCGGTGCGTCCGCCCTATTACTCGCAGCGCAACTTCGGCTCGAGCGCGCTTGAGTGGTGCTTCGTCGCCGCAGGCCGGCTCGACGTGTACGTACACGGCGGCCAGATGCTGTGGGACTACGCCGCCGGCCGGCTGATCCTCGCCGAAGCGGGCGGCGTGGCCGAGGCGCTCGATGGAGGCGCGCTGATGTCGGGCCCGGCGATCAAGCGCGGCGTGATCGCCGCCACCTCGCCAGCCCTGTTCACCGACTGGTCGAACTGGATCAAGGCGCACTCCTGAACCGCCCCCGAACCGCCTGCGGCGCAAGCGCCGCCCCTCAGGCCCCACGCCTGCGACGGAGCACGACATGTCCCTGAAACACCCGATCATCGCCGTGACCGGCTCGTCCGGTGCGGGCACGACCACGGTCAAGCACACCTTCGAAGCGATCTTCCACCGCGAAAACGTCAATGCCGCGATCGTCGAGGGCGACAGCTTCCACCGCTACACGCGCGACGAGATGAAGACGCTGATCGAGGACGCCGAGCGCATCGGCCAGCGTGGCATCAGTCACTTCGGCCCCGAGGCCAACCTGCTCGCCGAGCTCGAACGCCTGTTCCGCGCCTACGGCGAGGCCGCCACCGGGCGCCGGCGCTACTACATCCACAACGAAGCCGAGTCGATGCGCTGGAACCTTCCCATGGGCACCTTCACCACCTGGGAAGACCTGCCGGTCGGCACCGACTGCCTGTTCTACGAAGGGCTGCACGGCGCGATCCAGACCGAGGAGGTCGACATCGCCAGCCACGTGGACCTGCTCATCGGCGTCGTCCCCACCATCAACCTCGAGTGGATCCAGAAGCTGCACCGCGACACCAAGCTGCGCGGCTACACCGCCGAGGCCGTGCAGGACACCATCCTGCGTCGCATGCACGACTACGTGCATTACATCGTCCCGCAGTTCGCGCACACCCACATCAACTTCCAGCGCGTGCCGGTGGTGGACACCTCCAACCCCTTCATCGCCCGCGACGTGCCCACCCAGGACGAGTCCATGGTGGTGATCCGCTTCAAGGACCCGCGCGGCGTCGACTTCCCCTATCTGCTGCGCATGATCCACGACGCCTTCATGAGCCGCGCCAACACCATCGTGATCCCCGGCGGCAAGCTCGATCTGGCCATGCAGCTGATCCTCACGCCATTGATCTGGAAGCTGATGGAACGTCGCCGCCAGTGGGTTTGAGGTGCGAGGCGCGCACGCCCCGACGAGACCTCCAGATCAACCTCCCCGCAACCGCCCCCCGTTCCGGCACGACCACGCCACCCCCGCCCCAAGCCTCACGCACGCGAGGTCGCGGGGCCGGGGCGGTGCGCGCCAACTTCAGGAGCGCCGAGGTGGAGGGCGTCGCGGGGGAAACGAGGCGACGCATGTTTGAGGAGCGCAGCGACGAGTTTGCGTCGCCGCCCCCGCGACGCCCTCCGCCGAGGGCAGCCCCGAGCGCAGCGAAGGGCCGCGAGTGCAGGCGGCGCGCACCGCCCCGGCCCCGCGACCGAATCGACGCTGCCTCCACCTTCTCGCCTCCACCTCCGGCAACATTGCCGCAATGCAGCATTGGCATCCGCGGGGGCTTTTAAGGGATAATTCGGCTTTTCCCGATGGCGGCCTCCGGCCCGAGAACAGCATGCAGTCGACCCGCAACGTCAAGCCCCCGGTCTTCAACCCCATCACCGGCGCCATCCGCGCCCTGGCGATGGACGCCGTGCAACAGGCCAACTCCGGCCACCCGGGCGCGCCGATGGGCATGGCCGAGATCGCCGAGGTGCTGTGGCGCCACCACCTGCGCCACAACCCGGCCAACCCCAAGTGGGCCGACCGCGACCGCTTCGTGCTCTCCAACGGCCACGGCTCGATGCTGATCTATGCGCTGCTGCACCTGACCGGCTACGACCTGCCGATCGAAGAACTCAAGCGCTTCCGCCAGCTCCACAGCAAGACTCCCGGCCACCCCGAATACGGCTACGCCCCCGGCATCGAGACCACCACCGGCCCGCTCGGCCAGGGCATCACCAACGCCGTCGGCATGGCGCTGGCCGAGAAGATCCTCGCCGCCGAGTTCAACCGCCCCGGCCACGAGATCGTCAATCACAACACCTATGTCTTCCTCGGTGACGGCTGCCTGATGGAAGGCATCTCGCACGAGGCCTGCTCGCTCGCCGGCACCTGGGGCCTGGGCAAGCTGGTCGCCTTCTACGACGACAACAACATCTCGATCGACGGCCACGTGCAGGGCTGGTTCACCGACGACACGCCCAAGCGCTTCGAAGCCTACGGCTGGCAGGTCATCCGCGACGTGCCGGGTCATGACCCGGTCGAGCTCGAAGCCGCCATCCAGCAGGCCAAGGCCAACACCGCCCAGCCCACGCTGATCTGCTGCAAGACCATCATCGGCGCCGGCGCGCCCAACAAGCAGGACAGCCACGACGTGCACGGCGCCCCGCTCGGCGCCGCCGAGATCGAGGCCGCGCGCGCCTTCATTGGCTGGACCCACCCGCCCTTCCACGTCCCGACCGACGTTTACGCCGCCTGGGACGCGCGCACCAAGGGGGCCTCGCTCGAGGCGCAGTGGAACGCCAACTTCGCCGCCTACCGCACCGCCCACCCCGAGCTCGCCGCCGAGTTCGAGCGTCGCATGGCCGGCAATCTGCCCGCCGACTGGGACGCCCACGTCGCCGCGGTGCTCGCCAAGGTCACCGACAAGGCCGAGACCATCGCCACCCGCAAGGCCAGCCAGAACGCCATCGAAGCCTACGCACCCAAGCTGCCCGAGCTCCTCGGCGGCTCGGCCGACCTCGCCGGCTCCAACCTCACGCTGTGGTCGGGCGCAAAGGGCGTCAGCAAGAGCAGCGGCGGCAACTACGTGTATTACGGCGTGCGCGAGTTCGGCATGGCCGCGATCGCCAATGGCGTCGCGCTGCACGGCGGCCTGATCCCCTACACCGCCACCTTCCTGATGTTCAGCGAGTACGCGCGCAACGCCCTGCGCATGGCCGCGCTGATGAAGATCCGCCAGATCTTCGTGTTCACGCATGATTCGATCGGCCTCGGCGAGGACGGCCCCACCCACCAGCCGGTGGAGCAGACCGCCACGCTGCGTCTGATCCCCAACATGGACGTATGGCGCCCCTGCGACACCACCGAATCGGCTGTAGCCTGGGCGAATGCGATCGAGCGCAAGGATGGCCCGACCAGCATGTGCTTCTCGCGCCAGAACCTGCCCTTCCAGTCCCGCACCTCCGAGCAGGTCGCGGCGATCCGCAAGGGCGGCTATGTGCTGTCGGAGGCTGCCGGCGAGCCGCAGGCGGTGATCCTCGCCACCGGCTCCGAGGTCGCGCTCGCCATCGCCGCGCAGCAGACCCTGGCCGAACAAGGCGTCGCCGTGCGCGTGGTGTCCATGCCCTCGACCAACGTCTTCGACCGTCAGGACGCCGCGTACAAGGCGAGCGTGCTGCCCGCAAGCCTGCCGCGTGTCGCGGTCGAGGCCGGCACGACCGACGGCTGGTACAAGTACGTTGGGCTGGAAGGCCGCGTGATCGGCATCGACCGCTTCGGCGAGTCGGCGCCGGCGGGCGAGCTGTTCAAGTATTTCGGCATCACTGCGGATGCGGTGGTGCAGGCAGTGAAATCGGTGCTCTGACGAGAACCTGACGCGGGAGCGGCTCCGAAAGCGGACCGCTCCCGTTTCACATGAAAGCGCCGCCCGCCACGGGCCGGCAGGGCATCAGCAAACACAAACACCCGGTTTTCCACCGTAATTTCAGGGAGAAGCAACGATGAGCATCAAGGTCGCCATCAACGGTTTCGGTCGTATCGGTCGCTGCACGCTGCGCGCCATCTACGAGCAGGGCCTGCAGAACGAGTTCGAAGTGGTCGCCATCAACGCCTCCGGCGATCTGACCACCAACGCCCACCTGCTCAAGTACGACACCACCCACGGCCGCTTCGCCACCTCGGTCGAGACCGAAGGCGAGGACTGCATCATCATCGACGGCAAGAAGATCCCCTTCTACTCCACCAAGGACCCGAAGGGCGTCAACTGGGGTAGCCACGGCGTGGACGTGCTGCTCGAGTGCACCGGCGCCTACACCACCAAGGCCAAGGCCCAGGCCCTGCTCGACATGGGTGCCAAGCGCGTGCTGATCTCCGCTCCGGGCGGTGACGACGTGGACACCACCATCGTCATGGGTGTGAACGAGGAAGTGCTGCGCGGCGACATGACCGTCGTCTCCAACGCCTCGTGCACCACCAACTGCCTGGCCCCGGTCGCCAAGATCCTGGCCGACAGTGTCGGCATCAAGCAGGGCCTGATGACCACCATCCACGCCTACACCAACGACCAGGTCACCGTGGACGTGCGCCACAAGGACCTGCNNTGCGCCGCGCCCGCGCCGCCGCCGCCAACATCATCCCGACCAAGACCGGCGCCGCCAAGGCCGTCGGCCTGGTGCTGCCGCAGCTCGTCGGCAAGGTCGACGGCTTCGCGCTGCGCGTGCCGACGATCAACGTCTCGCTGGTCGACCTCACCTTCACCGCCGAGCGCGCCACCACCAAGGAAGAGATCAACGAACTGATGACCGCCGCGGCCAACGGCCCGTTGAAGGGCATCCTCGCGGTCAACACCGAGCCGCTGGTGTCCTCCGACTTCAACCACACCACCGTGTCGTCCACCTTCGACGCCACCCAGACCCGCGTCATCAAGGGCGAGGACGGCTCGGTGCTGGTCAAGGTGCTGGCCTGGTACGACAACGAGTGGGGCTACTCCTGCCGCATGCTCGACGCCGCGCGCGCCTTCGCCAACGCCAAGTAACACCGCCACCCAGTCGAACCGACGCCCTGCCCCCGCAGGGCGTTTTTCCAGGACCGAACGAATCATGCAAGTCAAGAAACTCGCCGACCTCGACGTGCGCGGCAAGCGCGTCTTCATCCGCGCCGACCTCAACGTGCCGCAGGACGAGGCCGGTAACATCACCGAAGACACCCGCATCCGCGCCTCGATCCCGTCCATCCGCTACTGCCTCGACAACGGCGCCGCGGTGATGGTCACCTCGCACCTCGGCCGTCCCACCGAAGGCGAACTGCGCGCCGAAGACTCCCTGATGCCGGTGGCCGTGCGCCTCGGCCTGCTGCTCGACAAGCCGGTGCGCCTGATCCAGAACTGGGTCGACGGCGGCTTCGAGCTCAAGCCGGGCGAGGTCGTGCTGCTCGAGAACTGCCGCTGCAACAAGGGCGAGAAGAAGGACAACGAAGAGCTGTCGAAGAAGATGGCCGCGCTGTGCGACATCTACGTGAACGACGCCTTCGGCACCGCCCACCGCGCCGAGGCCACCACCCACGGCATCGCGCGCTTCGCGCCGGTCGCCTGCGCCGGCATGCTGATGGGCGCCGAGATCGACGCGCTCTCGAAGGCCACCGAGAGCCCGGCGCGTCCGCTGGTCGCCATCGTCGGCGGCGCCAAGGTGTCGACCAAGCTCACCATCCTCAAGACCCTGGCCGACAAGGTCGACCAGTTGATCGTCGGTGGCGGCATCGCCAACACCTTCCTGCTCGCCGCCGGCAAGCGTATCGGCGAATCGCTCGCCGAGCCCGAGATGGTGCGCGAGGCCCAGCAGGTCATGGACATCATGAAGGCGCGCGGCGCCGAAGTGCCGCTGCCGGTGGACGTGGTGGTGGCCGACGAGGTGTCGGCGCTGGCCCGCGCCAACCGCATCTCGGTGGATGAGGTCGGCCCGCACGACCGCATCCTCGACTTCGGCCCGAAGAGCTCGGCCAAGCTCGCCGACATCATCGCCCATGCCGGCACCATCGTGTGGAACGGCCCGGTGGGCGTGTTCGAGTATCCGCAGTTCGCCGGCGGCACCAAGATGATGGCCTCGGCCATCGCCCACTCCGAGGCATTCTCGATCGCCGGCGGCGGCGACACGCTGGCGGCGATCGCCAAGTTCGACATCGGCGGCGACGTCGGCTACATCTCCACCGGCGGCGGCGCCTTCCTGGAGTTCCTCGAAGGCAAGACCCTGCCCGCGATCGCGGCGCTGGAAGAACGCTACGCTGCTTGAGCCTGCACCACTGCAGCGGTGAGCAAATAGGCCGTCCCCTGCGACGGCCTTTTTGTTGGCCGCAGCTAGAATGGTCGCCCACTGCATCCACCCTGCCGGAGCACCGCATGTCCCGCCATACCAAGATCGTCGCCACCCTCGGCCCCGCCTCGTCCGACCTCCACACCCTCGAGCGCATGGTCCACGCCGGCGTCGACGTGGTGCGCATGAACTTCTCCCACGGCAAGCCCGAAGACCACGTCGCGCGCGCCGAAACCATCCGCGATGCGGCCGCGCGCGCGGGACGGCCGGTCGGCATCCTCGCCGACCTGCAGGGCCCGAAGATCCGCGTCGGCAAGTTCGAGGGCGGGCGCGTCACCCTCACGCGCGACGCGGCCTTCATCCTCGACGCGCGTTGCGAGCTGGGTAACGCCCAGCGCGCCGGTCTCGATTACAAGGATCTGCCCAAGGACGTCAAGGTCGGCGACGTGCTGCTGCTCGACGATGGCCGCCTCAAGCTCACCGTGCAGCGCGTGCTCGGCCACGAGATCCACACCGTGGTGAAGGTGGGCGGCGAGCTGTCGAACAACAAGGGCATCAACCGCCAGGGCGGCGGCCTCACCGCACCCGCGCTCACCGCCAAGGACATGGACGACATCCGCACCGCGGCGCAGATCGGGGTGGATTTCGTCGCCGTGTCCTTCCCCAAGACCGCCGCCGACATGTACATGGCGCGCCAGCTCATGCGCGCGGCCGGCAGCTCGGCGCTGCTGATCGCCAAGATCGAGCGCACCGAAGCGGTGGCCAACCTCGACGAGATCCTCGACGCCTCGGACGGCATCATGGTCGCGCGCGGCGACCTCGCGGTGGAGGTCGGCGACGCCGCGGTGCCGGCGCTGCAGAAGAAGATGATCCGCGCCGCGCGCGACCGCAACAAGCTCACCATCACCGCCACGCAGATGATGGAGTCGATGATCACCAGCCCGGTGCCCACCCGCGCCGAGGTCTCGGACGTGGCCAACGCGGTGCTCGACGGCACCGACGCGGTGATGCTGTCGGCCGAGACGGCTGCCGGCAAATTCCCGGTAGAGGTCATCGAGGCCATGAGCCGGGTCTGCCTGGAAGCCGAGAAGTCCTCCGAGATCGGGCTCGACCGCGAGATGCTCAACCGCGTGTTCTCCCGCATCGACCAGTCGATCGCGATGGCGGCGATCTGGACCGCCTACCACCTGAAGGTCAAGGCGATCGCCGCGTTGACCCAGACCGGTTCGACCGCGCTGTGGATGAGCCGCATGAATGCCGGCGTGCCGATCTATGCGCTCACCCCCGAGATCTCGGCGCGCAACCAGATGACGCTGTACCGCGAGGTGCATCCGCTGCTGATGAGCCAGACCCACCAGGACCGCGACGTGCTGCTGTGGGAGGCCGAGCAGGTGCTGCTCGAGCAGGGCGTGGTCGACTACGGCGACCTCATCGTGCTCACCATCGGCGAGCCAATCGGCAGCTCGGGCGGCACCAACACGCTCAAGATCGTGCGCGTCGGCGAGCACCACATGCCGGGCACGCTCGACGACCCCGTCTGACGCACAAGCGCGGCGCAGACCCGCCCCCCGTGGCAAGCGCCCTCCTCGCACACAGGCTAAAATAGCGTTTTTCGATTGCCCGCCGTCCACGCGGGCGGCATCTTCCGGAGAGACTCCATGCCCCTCGTTTCCATGCGCCAGCTGCTCGACCACGCCGCCGAACACAGCTATGGCCTGCCCGCCTTCAACGTGAACAACCTCGAACAGGTCCAGGCCATCATGGAAGCGGCGGCCGAGTGCGACGCCCCGGTGATCATGCAGGCCTCGGCCGGCGCGCGCAAATATGCGGGCGAAGCCTTCCTGCGCCACCTGATCGACGCCGCGGTCGAGTCCTACCCCAACATCCCGATCGTCATGCACCAGGACCACGGCCAGTCGCCGGCGATCTGCATGGGCGCGATCCGCTCGGGCTTCTCGAGCGTGATGATGGACGGCTCGCTGCTGGAAGACGGCAAGACGCCGTCGTCCTACGAGTACAACGTCGCCGTCACCCGTGAGGTCGTGAAGTTCTCGCACGCGATCGGCGTCAGCGTCGAGGGCGAGCTCGGCTGCCTCGGCTCGCTCGAGACCGGCCAGGCCGGCGAGGAAGACGGCGTCGGCGCCGAAGGCACGCTCGACCACAGCCAGATGCTGACCGACCCCGACCAGGCCGCCGACTTCGTCAAGCAGACCGACTGCGACGCGCTCGCCATCGCCATCGGCACCAGCCACGGCGCCTACAAGTTCAGCCGCAAGCCCACCGGCGACATCCTCGCCATCGAGCGCATCAAGGCCATCCACGCCCGCATCCCCAACACCCACCTGGTGATGCACGGCTCCAGCTCGGTGCCGCAGGAGCTGCTCGAGATCATCCGCCAGTACG
>DITC01000067.1:0-34978 GCA_002422685.1 Thauera sp. UBA6194
GGCTACAAGGGCCAGGTGGTCGTGGCCAGCGAAGGCATCGACACGCTGGACATGAACCGGAAGGACGGTCACGACCACGGCCACGCGCACGAAGACGAACACGGGCACGAGCAGCACGAAGGCAAGGCCATCGACCCGCACGCCTGGCAGGACGTGGGCAACGCCCGCCACTACGTGAGCAACATCGCCGCCGCGCTCACGAAGCTCGACCCCGAGGGCGCCGCCGACTATCGCGCCAACGCCGAACGCTACGACGGCGCGCTCAAGGCGCTCGACGCCGAAATCCGTGCCGCCTTCGAGGCCCTCCCGGCCGAGCGGCGCAAGGTCGTGAGCTCGCACGCCGCCTTCGCCTACTTCGGCCGCGCCTATGGGATGACGTTTCTCGCTCCGGTCGGCGTCGCCAACAATGCCGAGCCCTCGGCCCAGGGCGTCGCCCGCCTGATCCGGCAGATCCGCAGCGAGCAGGTGCCCGCCGTGTTCATCGAAAACGTGGCCGATCCGCGCCTGATCGAGCGCATCCGCGCCGAAAGCGGCGCGCGCGTGGGTGGCACGCTGTTCTCGGACGCGCTCTCCAGCGCCGACGGCCCGGCGCCCACCTACGTGCTGATGATGCGCGCCAACCTCGAGACCCTGCGCGGCGCGCTCACGACACAGTGAAAACTCAGCGGCTCGAAGCCGCCAGGATCGCCCCCGCACCGACGAACAGCCCGCCGAACACGCGATTCTGCAGCCGCAGCAGGCGCGGGTTACGCAGCAGCGGGCGGAAGCGGGTGGCGAGCAGCGCGTAGCAGGACATCACGACCACATCCACGCCCACCATGGTCGCGCCGATGACCGCGAACTGCGGCCACTGCGGCTGCTCGGGGACGACGAACTGCGGCACCAGCGCGGCGATGAAGACGATCGCCTTGGGGTTGGTCAGGTTCACCAGCAGGCCCTGAGCGTAGAGCTGACGGCGCGAGTGGGCGCGCACCTCGCCCTCGCCGAGCGGCTCCGGCGCCGCCCGCCACTTGTGCACCCCAATCCACACCAGATAGGCTGCGCCGGCGAACTTGACCGCGGTGAACGCGAGCTCGGAGGTCGCCAGCACGGCGCCGAGCCCGAGCGCAACCACGCCGAGCTGCAGCAGCAGCGCAAGCTCCAGCCCGGCAATGCTGCGCAGCGCGGCGCCAAAGCCGTAGCGCAGCCCGGTCGACATCGACAACACCGCACCCGGGCCGGGCGACACGGCGATCACGAGCGCCGCCGCGAGAAAGGCCAGCCACAGGCTCCAGCTCATCGGCGCGCCCTCAGGCGAACAGGCTGTGCAGCATCTTCGCGCACAGCAGCATCAGCACCCCGGCGAACACCTTCTTCAGCGTCGCCACCGGCAGGCGATGCGCCAGCCGCGCCCCGAGCGGTGCGAAGAACATGCTCACCCCCGACACCAGCACCAGCGCCGGCAGGTAGATGTAGCCGAGCGTCAGCGGCGGCGTGCCGGTCGCGCCCCAGCCATTGACCAGGTAGCCCACGGTGCCCGCGACCGCGATCGGCAGGCCGATCGCCGCCGAGGTGCCGATGGCGTTCTGTACCTTCACGTTGCACCAGGTCATGAACGGCACCGACAGCGAGCCGCCACCGATCGCCACCAGCGCCGAGACGCCGCCGATGCCCAGCCCCGCCGCGCTCATCCCCACCGCACCCGGCAGGTTGCGCGAGGGCTTGGGCTTGATGTTGAGCAGCATCTGCACCGACACGTAGGCCATGAAGGCTGCGAAGAAGATCGCGAGCGGCACGGTATCGACGCGCGCGGCGATGAAGGTTGCACCGAAGGTGCCGACCAGGATGCCGGGCGTGATCCTGCGCACCACATCCCAGCGCACCGCGCCGTGCGCATGGTGGGCGCGCAGGCTGGACACCGAGGTCATGACGATCGCCGCCATCGAGGTCCCGAGCGCCATGTGCACCACCTGATCGTGCGGAAACTCCTGCGCGAGGAAGAAGGTGGTGAGCATCGGCACCATGATGCCGCCACCGCCCACGCCGAGCAGGCCGGCGAAAAAGCCCACCACCACCCCGAGCACGGGGTAGGCGAGCCACCAGATATCGACATCCATGGGGTTCTCTCTTGTCCTGATCTGCGCCGCGGGCCTGTGCCGGTCGGCTGAGCCGTGAACTATCAACCACGCCGCACGCTGCCGGCAAGCCTGGCGGCAACATGCGCGCATGCACCCATGCGGGCGCCCGCGGGATCGAGCCCGCGCCATCGAAGCAACTCGATGCAATCTTGCCCGCCCTGCCGGCGCCACCTGCCGGGCCCGATCCCCTATAGTCGACCGGCTCGCCGCCGGGGACAATGGCGCGCGCGTCCCGCAACCGATCGAGGAGAAAACAATGAAACGAATCCAGCGTCTGCTCGCCGTCCTGCTCAGCGCCAGCATCCTCAACGTCAGCGCCATCCACAGCGCCCAGGCCGCCCTCGTCCCCACCGAGGAAGCGGCCCGCCTGGCCACTGTCACGCAGACCGAGTCTGGGCATGCCCGCCTGACCGCCGCCCTCGCGCGCGACGACGTACGCGCCGAGATGCTGCGCCAGGGCGTCGACCCGACGCTCGCCCAGGAACGCATCGCCGCCCTCACCGACGACGAAGCCACGCGTCTGGCCGACCAGATCGACAGCGCGCCGGCAGGCGGCATCATCGGCGCCATCCTGCTCGTGTTCTTCGTCCTGCTGGTGACCGACATCCTGGGTCTGACCAAGGTCTTCCCCTTCACCCGCTCGGTGCGCTGAAGGCGCATGGCCGTCGGCCTTGACGCAGCGGTCGCGGCCGCGGACGGGCAGCTCGCCGTGCGCACGCCGCGATCGTGCTCGCCCGTGCTGGCCATGCTCGTGCTGGTGCTGATGGCACTGCTGGCCAGCGGCTGCGCCACCCAGACACCGGCGCTGCTGGCGCAGCCGCCGGTCGGCCTGCCCGCCCGCGTCGAGCTCGCCGACACCCCCTTCTTCCCCGACGAAAGCCACTTCTGCGGGCCGGCGGCGCTTGCCACCGCGCTGTCCGCCGCCGGCCTGCCCGCACGACCGGACGAGCTCGTCGGGCGCGTCTTCCTGCCCGGCCGCGAAGGTTCGCTGCAGATCGAGATGCTGGCCGGCGCCCGCCGCAGCGGCGCGGTCGCGACCCTGATCCCGGGCACGCTCGAGGCCTTGCTGCGCGAGCTCGCCGCCGGCCATCCGGTGGTCGTGCTGCAGAACCTCGGCCTGTCGTGGGCACCGTCCTGGCACTACGCGGTGGCCGTGGGCTACGACCTCGACGCCGGCACGATCCTGCTCCGATCCGGGCCGATGCAGCGCCAGGCGCTCGCGCTGCGTACCTTCGAACACACCTGGAAGCGCGGCGGGCACTGGGCCTTCGTCACCCTGCCGCCCGGCACGCTCGCCGCGACCGCAAGCGAAGCCGAGACCAGCGCGGCCCTGGTCGCCTTCGAGCGCGCGGCGCCGCCTGCCGCCTCGGTCACGGCCTATCGCGCCGGGCTGCAGCGCTGGCCAGGCAGCTACACCCTGCAGATGGGCCTGGGCAACGCGTCTTATGCCGCGGGCGACCTGCCCGGCGCGGAGGCCGCCTTCGGACGCGCCGCCGAGACGCACGGTCAGGCGGCGGCGCACAACAATCACGCCCGCGTGCTGCTGGAGCTCGGCCGCGCCGCCGCGGCACGGCAGGCGGCGCAGCGCGGGCTGGCCGTCGCCGGTCCGCTGCGCGCCACCCTGCTCGACACACTGCAGGCGATCAACGCGGCCACGCCCGCAGCCGCGCGCTGACGCCAGCCCACACACCCGCCCCCATGACCCCCGATCCGAAGCGCCCGCCCGGCTGGCTCGACTATGCGAAGGCCGCGCTCGCGGTGATCGCGATCGCCCTGGTCGGCGCACCGCTGCTCGGTCAGTTCGACCTCGCCAACATCGCAATGCTGTTTCCGCTCGCGGTGCTGTTCGCCGCGATCCGGCTCGGGCGCGGGCCGGCGGTGTTCGCGGCCTTCCTGTCGGTGGCGTTGTTCGACTTCTTCTTCGTTCATCCGCACTTCACGCTCGCGGTGTCCGACCTGCAATACCTGCTGACCTTCGCGGTGCTGCTCGCGGTCGCGCTCACCACCGCAGAGCTGGCGGCGCGCCTGCGGCGCGAACGCGACAGCGCCGAGGCGCGTGGCGAGGAGGCCGCGCGCGCGCAGCTGGCGGTGGAATCCGAGCGCCTGCGCAGCACGCTGCTCGCCTCGCTGTCGCACGACCTGCGCACACCGCTCACCGCGCTCGCCGGGCTGGCCGAAGCGCTCCCGCTCGCCGGCCCGCCACTACCTGCGGCCCAGGCCGAGCTGGCCGAGGCGATCCGCGCCGAGGCCTTGCGCACGCATGCGCTCGCGCGCGACCTGCTCGACCTCGCCCGCCTGCAGTCGGAGGCGCCGCATCTCGCGCTCGACTGGATCGCTGCGGACGAGCTCGTCGGCAGCGCCGTAAAGTCGCGCGCACACACGCTGCGCACGCACACCGTGACGCTCGAACTGGCCGATGAGCTGCCCCTGCTGCGTGCCGATGCCGTGCTGATGGAACGCGTGCTGTGCAACCTGCTCGACAACGCGGTCGCGCACACGCCTGCCGGAGGGCAGATCACGATTGCGGCCCGCGCCACCCCCACTACCGCACCCGCGACCGCGCCCGCCTGGCTGGAGATCGAGGTCTGCGACAATGGCTGCGGGCTGCCACCGGGCCGGGAGCAGGCGATCTTCGAGCGCTTCGTCCGCGGCGCAGAGCCGAGGCTCGCCGACGCGCCTGACCGTGCCGTCGAATCCACACGGGTGCGCGCCACCGGCGACGAAGGCACCGGCCTCGGGCTCGCGCTCGTGCGTGCCGTCATCGAGGCCCACGGCGGCAGCATCGGCGCGCGCAATCGGCCTTCGGGCGGCGCCGCCTTCACCCTGCGCATGCCGCTGCCAGCGCAGCCCGAACCCCCGCCCCCGGAAGCCCCCACCCTCAGCGCAAGCCGCAATACATGAAAGCATCTCACCGCCCCGCACCCGTGATACTGCTCGTCGAAGACGAGGCCGGCATCCGTCGCTTCGTGCGGGCCGCGCTCGAGGCCGAAGGGTGCACGGTGCGCGAGGCCGGCTCGCTGGAACGCAGCCGCATGGAACTGGCCAACCGCCGCCCCGACCTGCTGATGCTCGACCTCGGCCTGCCCGACGGCGACGGCCTCGCGCTGCTCACCGAGTTGCGCCAGTGGAGCGGCATGCCGGTGCTGGTCCTGTCGGCGCGCAGCGACGAGGCCGACAAGGTCGGCGCGCTCGATGCCGGCGCCGACGACTATCTCGCCAAACCCTTCGGCGTGGGCGAGTTGCTCGCTCGCGTGCGCGCCCTGCTGCGGCGTGCGATGCGCCCGCCGCAAGCCGCCTCGCGCATCGTGTTCGGCGAGGTCGCGGTCGATCTCGACCAGCGCACGGTCACGCGCGCGGGCCAGCCGGTGCACCTGACCCCGATCGAATACCGCCTGCTCGGTCTGCTCATCGCCGCCGGCGGGCGCACGGTCACGCAGCGCCAGCTGCTCGCCGGCGCCTGGGGGCCCAACCACGTCGAGCACGCGCACTACCTGCGGGTGTACATGGCCGGCCTGCGCCGCAAGCTGGAGTCGGACCCCCGCCTGCCCGCACACATCCTCACCGAACCGGGCGTGGGCTACCGGCTGGTGCTCGAAGCGCTCAACGACGCCAGAAGGCCGGGGTCAGAATGACCAGCAGGGTGAAGATCTCGAGTCGCCCCAGGATCATCGCAAAGCTCAGCACCCAGGTCTGAAAATCGCTCAGCCCCTGGTAGTTGCCCGCCGGCCCGACCTCGGCCAGCCCCGGCCCGGTATTGTTGATGCAGGCAACCACGCCGGAGAACGCGGTGAGCAGTTCCAGCCCCGACGCGGAAAGCACCAGGGTGAGGCTGACGATGCTGACCATGTACATGAAGCCGAAGGCCAGCACCGCATGCAGCACGTTCTCGGACACGCTCTGCCGCCCGAGACGCAGGGGGACGACCGCGCTCGGATGCAGCGCGCGCACGACTTCGCGATGCACCTGCTTGTACAGGATGATCGCCCGCATCATCTTGATGCCCCCGCCGGTCGAACCCGAGCAGGCGGCGAAGCTGCCGAGGAAGAGCACGGCCAGCTGCGCGAACATCGGCCAGGCGGTGTAATCGTAAGTGGCGAGCCCGAGCGAGGTCGCCAGTGACACCGCGTGAAACGCGACGTGCCGCAGCGCCAGCCCCGCATCCTCATAGACACCGCGCTGCAGCAGGTAAAGACAGAGCAGCACGATGGTCAGCGCCAGCACGCCGAAAAACCAGCGCAGTTCGGGGTCGCGCGCATAGGCGCGCGGGTGGCGCTGCACCAGCACCAGATAGTGGGTGGCGTAGTTGATCCCCGACAGCAGCGCAAAGACGATGGCGACGAGCTCGATCGGCAGGCTGTCGAAGGCGCCGAGGCTGGCATCGCGGGTGGAGAAACCGCCCAGCCCCATGATCGAGAATGCATGGATCACCGCCTCCCACGGCGCCATGCCGGCCCACCACAACGCGACACCGCAGGCCAGGGTCAGCACCACATAGACCAGCCACAAGCCCTTCGCAGTTTCGGTGATACGCGGCGTGAGGCTGGACTCCTTCATCGGGCCGGGCGTTTCGGCCCGGAAGATCTGTCGCCCGCCGATGCCCAGCAGCGGCAGCACGGCCACCATGAGCACGATCACCCCCATGCCACCGACCCAGTGCATGAAGGTGCGCCACAGGTTGATCGACACCGGCAGCGCATCGAGTCCGGTGAGCACGGTGGCGCCGGTCGTCGTCAGCCCCGACGCGGCCTCGAAGTAGGCGTCGGTGAAGGACAGCTCGGGCAGATACAGCATCAGCGGCAGCGCACCAAAAACCGGCACGATCAGCCAGGTGGCCGCCACCAGCAGGAAGCCGTCGGAGACATGCAGGTCGCGACGGGCACCACGCGCGCTCGACCACAGCAGCAGGCCGGTCGCGAACGTGGCGAGGATGGCCAGGTCGTAGGCCTGCGTGGCGCCGTCATGGAGCGCAAAGGACACCGCGAGCGGGAAACCCATCACCAGCCCGAACAGCATCAGCATCAGGCCGAGCACGCTGACAACGGGGAAATAGGCGTGCATTGCAGCAAACGCGCCTCATGGCGCGACCGTAGGAGAACGCTGCGGATGCTAGGCTTGCAGGTGTAAAGATGGCGTTAAGAAATTGCAGTGCACCATGGACCGGTGTGGACGGAAAGAGGGCGCGGTGATCGCTCACAGCGCCCTCTTTTTTGGCCCCCCGCCTGTGCCGTCTCCGCCGAGCATCCTGAACCATGGGTTCAGGGGGGTCGCGTCCCTTCCGCTTCAGGATCACCCGCGAGGGGCGTTCACACCAGCGGCATCGATGGTCAGCGACCGAGTCTCTCGACTATTGGTTCAAGGAATCTACGACTTCGACGAACACTGCAGGGGATTGATCTTGGCAGCAGGAAAGCGCTTCAGAAGAGCTTGTCCTGCGCGGCCAGCACGCCGTCCACGCGCGCCTTCATGAGCCCGATTCTACGCTTCATGCCCGGCATGTCAAACCCGTTGCCGCGCTGGTGCTGGAGGAACTCGTGGGCGATGTTGAGCGCGGTCATGACCGCCAGCCTTTCGCCAGAAGCGTTGGTTTTATCGCCCAGTTCGCGGAACTTGTCGTCAAGATAGGCGACGGTTGCGAGCAGGTCGTCACGCGTCTCAGGGGTGCACGAGATGCGGTACTCCTTGCCCAGCAAGGTCATGTCGAGGTGTTCGGCGGACATGGCTTCAGGCCTCCGGCAGTTTGTCGAGCAGGCTCTCGAGGCGGTCCGCGGCGAGGCGAACCTTGTCGGCGAGTTGGCGGTTATCGGCTTCCAGCCGCGAAACACGACCGCGCAAGGCGACGTTGTCGGCCTTGAGGCGTTCGTGCTGGCTGATCAGTTGCTCGAGCTGGGCTTCGAGCTGCGCGAGTTCGGTATCCATGGCGTCGATGGTAGTGAGCGGCCGATGACGGGTCAATCAGCGCGGGCCGATCAACGCTGCACCTGGGTGACGTCGCGCACCGCACCGGTGTCGGCCGAGGTGGTGAGCGCCGCGTAGGCCTGGAGCGCAGCCGAGACCACGCGCTCGCGCTTGACCGGCTTCCAGGCTGCTGTGCTCTTCGCCTCCATCGCCGCGCGACGGCGCGCGAGCTCTTCGGCCGAGATCGCCAGGTTGATGCTGCGGTTCGGGATGTCGATCTCGATCGTGTCACCGTCCTCGACCAGCGCGATCGCGCCGCCGCAGGCCGCCTCGGGCGAGGCGTGGCCGATCGAAAGCCCGGAGGTGCCGCCCGAGAAGCGCCCGTCGGTGAGCAGCGCGCACTGCGCGCCCAGCCCGCGGCTCTTGAGGTAGGAGGTCGGGTACAGCATCTCCTGCATGCCGGGGCCGCCCTTGGGGCCTTCGTAGCGGATCACCACCACGTCGCCGGCCTGCACCTTTTCGCCGAGGATGCCGTCGACCGCGTCTTCCTGGCTCTCGTACACCCGCGCCTTGCCGGTGAACTTCCAGATGGACTCGTCCACGCCCGCGGTCTTCACGATGCAGCCCTTCTCGGCGATGTTGCCGTACAGCACCGCGAGGCCGCCGTCGGCGGTGAAGGCGTGGGCCTTGTTACGGATGATGCCGTGCTCGCGGTCGGTGTCGAGCTCCTTCCAGCGCCGGTCCTGGCTGAAGGCGACCTGGGTGGGGACGCCGCCGGGCGCGGCGCGGTAGAAGGTGTGCACCGCCTCGTCGGCCGTGCGCTTGACGTCCCACTTGTCGAGCGCCTCGGCCATCGAGGCGCTGTGCACCGTCGGCACGTCGGTGTGCAGCAGGCCGGCGCGGTCGAGCTCGCCGAGGATGCTCATGATGCCGCCCGCACGATGCACGTCCTCGATGTGCACGTCGGCGATCGCCGGCGCGACCTTGCACAGGCAGGGCACGTGGCGGCTGATGCGGTCGATGTCCTTCATGGTGAAGTCGATGCCGGCCTCGCGCGCGGCGGCGAGCAGGTGGAGCACGGTGTTGGTCGAGCCGCCCATGGCCACGTCCAGGCTGATCGCGTTCTCGAAGGCCTTGAAGCTGGCGATCGAGCGCGGCAGCACCGAGACGTCGTCCTTTTCGTAGTAGCGGCGGGCGAGGTCGACGATGCGGCGGCCGGCTTCCTTGAACAGGCGCTCGCGATCGGCGTGAGTGGCGAGCGTGGTGCCGTTGCCGGGCAGCGACAGGCCGAGCGCCTCGGTGAGGCAGTTCATCGAGTTGGCGGTGAACATGCCCGAGCACGAGCCGCAGGTCGGGCAGGCCGAGCGCTCGATGGCGTCGACTTCCTCGTCCGAGCAGCTCTTGTCCGCGGCCTTGACCATCGCATCGACCAGGTCGAGCGAGATCACCTTGGCTTCCCACTTGACCTTGCCGGCCTCCATCGGCCCGCCGGAGACGAAGATCGCCGGGATGTTGAGGCGCAGCGCGGCCATCAGCATGCCCGGGGTGATCTTGTCGCAGTTCGAGATGCACACCAGCGCGTCGGCGGTGTGGGCGTTGCACATGTATTCGACGCTGTCGGCGATGAGCTCGCGCGAGGGCAGCGAGTACAGCATGCCGCCGTGGCCCATGGCGATGCCGTCATCGACCGCGATCGTGTTGAATTCCTTGGCGACGCCGCCCGCGGCCTCGATCTCGCGCGCGACGAGCTGGCCGAGGTCCTTCAGGTGCACGTGGCCGGGCACGAACTGGGTGAAGCTGTTGGCGATCGCGATGATCGGCTTTTCGAAGTCGCCGTCCTTCATGCCGGTGGCGCGCCACAGGGCGCGGGCGCCCGCCATGTTGCGGCCGGCGGTGGACGTGCGGGAACGGTATTGGGGCATGGGGCGCTCCGAAAAGTCTGCAGGAAAGACGGCGATTCTAACGCGCGCGACGAAGCATGCGTATCATCCGGGGTCTCGTCACCCGCCAGGAGCGCAAATGCAAGACCTGACCCCCTCCGAGGACATCGCCAACGGGCCCGGCTTCGACCTGGATGCGGCCGAGATCCGCGTACTTGGCGTGCTGATCGAGAAATCCTTCATCACTCCCGACGCCTACCCGCTGTCGATCAACTCGATCACCACCGGTTGCAACCAGCTCACCGCGCGCGAGCCGGTGATGAGCCTGTCCGAGGCCGAAGTGCAGGCGGCGGTGGATAGTCTGATCGCGCGCCGCCTCGTCTCCAAGCGCGACCAGCAAAGCGCGCGCGTGGCCAAGTACGAGCACCTGATCCGCCTGCGCCACTCGCTGCCGCCGGCCGAACAGTCGGTGCTGGCCATCCTGCTGCTGCGCGGGGCACAGACCGCCGGCGAGCTGCGCCAGCGCTGCGAGCGGCTGCACCGCTTCGAGGACGCCGCCGCGGTCGAGGCCGTGCTGGAGCACCTGGCCGAGAAGTATCCGCCGCTGGTTGCCGAGCTGCCGCGCGCGCCCGGCACCAAGGAGACGCGTCACGTGCACCTGCTCGGCGGCGACGCCGCGGTGCAGGAGATGGCCGAGGCGCAGGCCGGCGCAGGCGCGGCTGGCGGCGGACGCGGCCGGATCGCGGAGCTCGAGGACGAAGTGCGTCGTCTGCGCGAGGAGTTCGACGCGCTGCGCAAGGAGTTCGCCGAGTTCCGCCGGCAGTTCGACTGACTCGAGCGACCGCCCCGCCACCTCCAAAAACCCCGCCCTCGCCCCGCTCATGCTGATCCACCCCCAATTCGACCCCATCGCCTTCTCGCTCGGTCCGCTCTCGGTACGCTGGTACGGCCTCATGTACCTGATCGCTTTCGTGCTCTTCGTCGTCCTCGGCCGCCTGCACGCCCGACGCCGGCCGGAGCTGGGCTGGAACGCGCAGATGATCGACGATCTGCTGCTGTATGGCGTGATCGGGGTGATCCTGGGCGGGCGGCTGGGCGAGGTGCTGTTCTTCCAGCCGGGCTACTACCTGCAGCACCCGGGCGAAATCCTTGCCGTGTGGAAGGGCGGCATGAGCTTTCACGGTGGCTTCCTCGGCGTGCTGGCGGCAATGTGGCTGTATGGTCGCCGCCACGGCAAGGGCTTCTGGCAGGTCACCGACTTCATCGCGCCGCTGGTGCCGACCGGGCTGGCCGCGGGGCGCATCGGCAACTTCATCAACGGCGAGCTGTGGGGCCGACCGGTGAGCGGCGAGTTGCCGTGGGCGATGGTGTTCCCGTGGGTGGATGCGGTGCCGCGCCACCCGTCGCAGCTCTACCAGGCCGCGGGCGAGGGCCTGCTGCTGTTCGTGATCCTGTGGTTGTACTCCGCCAGCCCGCGCCCGCTGCGCGCCGTGTCGGCGGTGTTCCTGATCGGCTATGGCAGCCTGCGCTTTGCGGCGGAGTTCTTCCGCACACCGGACCCCGGCATCTTCGGCACCCTGTCACTGGGGCTATCGACCGCGCAGTGGCTGTGCCTGCCCATGATCGCGGTCGGGCTGCTCATGCTGCTCGCCGCCCGACGCGGCGGACGCGCCTAGCTCGCCAGAACCAGGGCGTCGATCATCGCGGGCAGCGCCTCCAGGCAGCCGACGTGATCGGCACCCAGGCGGCGCGCGGCGCCTGCAGCGGGCGACTCCGGCGAAGGCACGACCGCCACCACGCAGCTCCCCGGCGCCATGCGCTTGAGCAAGCCCACGAAGCGCGCGGGCTCTTCGGGCACGACCCGGCAATCGAGCACGACCACGTCCGGCCGCAGCTTGAAATACTGCTGCAAGGCCCGGCTTTCGCTGAAGCAGGCGTCGACGACCACCGCCCCCGGCGCGCCGACCCGCGCCAGCTGCCGCCCGGCACGCTCCACCGCGGCCGGATCGGGCGCCAGCAGCAGCACGCGCAGAGGCTCCTTGTCGTCGTACATGCCTGAACCCCCGACCCCTCTCGTCTGCCAGTAAAAACCCCGGGAGCGACATCCGCAGCCAACGCGCGCACCGCACGCGAACCGGCCGGCGTGAATATCTCACGCCCGACAAACCGCGGCGGCGTCTCGACTCCCCAAATTGGGATAGCATGGTATCAGAATATCCACAGGGAATCGGAGGAGAGGCGCATGACGAATTCGGGACTGGTTTCGCGCGGACTGAGCAAGGTGCGCGAATTCGTGTCGAGCGCCACCCATTTCGGCAAACTGCCGGAGACCGACGACCTCGAGCGCATCCGCGAACAGCTCCAGGAGTGCGCCGAAGGCCGCGGCGGCGAGGTGTCCACGCGTCAGCGCGCGGCGCGCCTGACCGAGACCTACCTGCGCCTGGACGACGCCGGCCGCCACGCCTTCCTGAAGATCATCGCCCACGAATTCGGCCCCGATCCACGCCAGATCTCCGTCGCACACGAGGCCTACCAGGCGGCGATCGGCACGCCCGAGCAGTGGGACGCCGAGGCGCATCTGCGTGCGGCGATGCGCTCGCGCCGGCTGCGCATCCTCACCCAGTTCAATGCCATCCCGCAGGGGGTCAAGTTTCTCGTCGACCTGCGCGCCGACCTGCTGCGCTTCGTCGCCGAAGACCCCTTGCTCAAGCCGCTCGACCGCGAACTCGAGGCCCGCCTCTCGGCGTGGTTCGACGTCGGCTTCCTCGAGCTGCAGCGCATCACCTGGCTCTCGCCCGCGGCCCTGCTCGAGAAGCTCGTCCAGTACGAGGCGGTGCATGAGATCCGCTCCTGGGACGACCTCAAGAACCGGCTCGACTCCGACCGCCGCTGCTACGCCTTCTTCCACCCGCGCATGCCGCTCGAGCCGCTGATCTTCGTGCAGGTGGCGCTGCTCGAAGGCATCGCCGACAACGTCCAGCGCCTGCTCGACATCGACGCGCCGCTCGCCGACACCACACGCGCCACGACCGCGATCTTCTATTCGATCAGCGCCACCCAGCCCGGCCTGCGTGGCGTGAGCTTCGGCAACTTCCTGCTCAAGCGCGTGATCGACGACCTCAAGCGCGACTTCCCCCGCCTGAAGACCTTCGCCACCCTCTCCCCCATCCCCGGGCTCACGCGCTGGGCACAGCGCCATCCCGAAGAGCTCGCCGAGGCCTTCCTGCCTGCGGACTGGACGCGGTTGCACGCGCTGCAGATCGACTCGATCGAAAGCCCGGCGCTCGCCGCCGTACTCGAAGGCAAGCCCGACTGGCGCGCCGACGAGGCGCTGCGCGAGGCTTTGCGCGAACCGCTCCTGCGCCTGGCCGCGCACTACCTGCTCGAAGCCCGGCGCGGCGACAAGCCGGTCGATGCGGTGGCGCGCTTTCACCTCGGCAACGGCGCCCGCGTCGAACGCCTGAACTGGCTCGCCGACAGCGCCGACAAGGGCCTGCGGCAGTCGTGGGGGATCATGGTGAATTACCTCTACGACCCCGACCGCATCGAATCCAACCTCGAGGAATTCGCCAGCGAAGGGCTCATCGCCGCCTCGTCCGCCGTACGCAAGCTGGCGCGCCGCTGAACGGTGCGCGACGACACGACCATGTTCTTCCTGCTCCGCCCCAGAACCATCCGCATGCGCCTGCTGCTCGCCAGCACGGTGGTGCAGGTGCTGCTGCTGAGCCTGCTGCTCGCCAACAGCATGCGCCTGATGAACAACGCGGTATCCGCCACGCTGGAGACGACGATCACCCAGAACGCGAGCACGCTGCACGCGATGGCGACCGCCTACGGCGAACAGCAGCGCTTCGACACGCTTCAGGACGTGCTCGGCGAACTGCTCGACGGCGCGACCGAGGGTCTGATCTACGTGCGCATCGCTGCCCCCGACGAGCGCCTGCTGGTCGCAGCGGGCATGCCGCACATGCACCGCCTGCCCGATCCGACCGAAGAGGACTCGGGCTTCTTCAAGGGGCTCGTCGGCGAGGAGCTGGTTCATGTGCGCCGCCCCCTGCTGCTGCCGCGCAACGAGGTCGGCCTGCTCCAGTTCGGCGTATCGATCTCCGCGCTGGCCGCCGCACGCCAGGCCATCATGAGCCAGGGCCTGCTGATCGCGATCGCGGAGATCGCGCTCACCTTCATGCTGCTGTCGGCGATCGGCTATTTCCTCACCCACAACCTGCGCAAGCTGCTCGAAGGCAGCAAGGCCATCGCCGAAGGCCGGCTCGACCACCGCGTTCGCACGCGTGCGCGCGACGAGCTCGCGACGATCGCGCAGCACTTCAACATCATGGCCGCAACGCTGCAGCAGCGCGTGGCACAGCTGCAGGACACCACGACGCAGCTGCAGGCGAGCGAAGAACGCTACGCGGTCGCGCTGCGTGGCGCCAACGACGGCCTGTGGGACTGGAACCTCGACGAGCGCAGCGCGTACTACTCCGAGCGCTTCACCCAGATCCTGGGCCTGCAGCCGGGCGAACTTTCCGCCGACCCCGACGCCTTTCTCGACCTGATCCATCCGCACGAGGTCGAGACCTACCGCCAACGCATCATCGAGCACCTCAAGGGCCACAGCGCGCAGTTCATGCTCGAGCTGCGCGTCGTCAGCCCGAGCGGGGAGTACCGCTGGGTGCTGATGCGCGGCGTCGCGAGCCGCACCGAGGACGGGCACGTCTTCCGCATGGCCGGCTCGCTCGGTGACATCAACCTGCGCAAGCGCGCCGAGCAACAGCTCACCCATGACGCGCTCCACGACCGCCTCACCGCGCTGCCCAACCGCGCGATGTTCATCGAACATTCCAACAACGCGCTCGCCGCACGCTGGCGCGGCGATCTCGCGCAGATCGCGATCCTCGCGATCAACATCGAACGCTTCAGCCTGGTCAACGACAGCTATGGGCACGCGGTCGGTGACGAGTTGCTGCGGCGCATCGCCAACCACATCGCCTCGCTCATGCGCCCCGCGGACATCTGCGCGCGCGTGGGCGGCGACCAGTTCGCGGTGCTGCTCAACGGCGTGGAGAGCTCGATCCAGGCGCTGCGCGTCTGCGAACAACTGGTCGCCCTGCCCGCGTTCGCCCCCAGCACCACCGAGCAGGTCCTGCATCCGCGCTGCCGCATCGGCGTCGCCCTGAGCGACGACCAACGCGAGGACGCCGAGTCCCTGCTGCGCGACGCGGACAACGCGCTGCACAAGGCGCGCCGCAGCGAAACCGCGCCGATCGAGTTCTTCCAGCCCGAGATGCATGCACAGGCCGTGCGCGCATTGCAGATCGAGGCCGAGCTGCGTGCGGCCCTGATCAACGGCGGGTTGGATGTGTTCTATCAACCGATCGTGGCCCTCGACACGCTCGTGCCGACGAGCTTCGAGGCGCTCGTGCGCTGGCCTCACCCCACCCTGGGCCTGCTGCCCCCGTCCGAATTCATCCCCCTCGCCGAAACGCTCGACCTCATCCACGACGTGGGCATGCAGGTGCTGCGCATGACCTGCCGCGACATTCGGGCCTGGCACGACGGGCTCGCCTCGAGCCTGCCCTTGCGCGTGAGCGTGAACCTCTCCGCACGCCAGCTCGCCCGCCACGACCTGGCCGAGGAGTTGCTCGAGACGATCGACCGCAGCGCGCTGCCAGACCGCTCGATACGCTTCGAGGTCACCGAGAGCCTGCTCGCCAAGGCCGATGGGCCTGCGCTCGCCAACCTCCATGCGCTACGCGCGGCCGGCATCGACATCCTGATCGACGACTTCGGCACCGGCTATTCCACCCTGAGCTATCTGCACACCATGCCGTGCAACCAGGTCAAGCTCGACGGCTCCTTCGTTCATTCGCTCACGCACGACGAGCGCCTGCGCGCGATCGTGCGCCACAGCATCGAGCTTGCCCACGACCTGGGCATGACCGTGGTGGCCGAGTGCATCGAAGACGAACAGCAGCTGCAGATCCTCCGCGACATGGGCTGCGACTATGGGCAGGGCTACTTCTTCTCGCGTCCGGTGAACCGCGACGCCACCTTCGCCTACCTGCAAGGGCTCGACCAATGACTTTCAAGCCGCTCCCGCGCCAGCTGCGCGCCACCTTGGCGCTGGCGCTCGCCGCCGCCACCGCCCCGATGGCGGCGGCGTCCGACATCGACTGGCGCCTCTCGGGCTTTGCCACGCTCGGCGCCGTTCACACGCGCTCGGACACGCTGCAGTTCGCACGTGTGGGCATCGACGCGCCGGGGGGAGGCAAGACCGACTTCGGACCGGACTCGGTGCTCGGGCTGCAGCTGGACCTGCGCCTGAGCGAGCGCAACGCCGCCGTACTGCAGCTGGTGACGCGCGAGACGCAGCGCGGCGACTATCAGCCGCGGCCGGCGCTCGCCTTCGTCAGCCACGCCTTCACCCCCGAGCTCACGGTGCGCGCGGGGCGCCTGCGCAGCCCCTTCTTCATGCTCTCGGACACGGCGGACATCAACTACAGCCAGGCCTGGGTGCGCCCCCCGGTCGAGGTGTACGGGCTCAACCCATTCAGCGACATCGACGGCGTAGACCTGCTCTACCGGACCCGCGTGCACGACGCCTTCGTCGAGCTGCACCCCTACGCCGGCCGTAGCCGGATACCGGTGGTCGACGGCGGGCGGGCGCGCCTGGAGGACCTGTGGGGCATGGCGATGACGGTCGAGGCCGGATCGCTCACCCTCAGCGCAGGCTACGCAAAGGCGAATCTCGACGTGGACCGGAGCTCGCCGGAGCTGGCGAGCTACATGGACCGCAACAATTTCCCGGCCGCTCTGCGCGCCGAGCTCAACGGCTCGGGCGCCGACGCCAGCTTCAGTTCGGTCGGCGCACAGTGGGATGATGGCGTGTGGCGCCTGAGCGCCGAGGTGGCGCGCTCGAGCGCCGAGCGCTTCACCTCCAGCGCCACCGGCGCCTACTTTTCGGCCGGGCGGCGCTTTGGTGCATTCTTGCCGTACCTGACTGTCGCACGCCAATGGGAGGACGCGCCACTCGTCGACACCAGCGCGTGGATCGGCTTCGAGGCAGCGCTGGCGCCCTTCAACCGCACGCGCAACCAGGCCCAGAAGAGCCTCACCGCCGGCGTGCGCTGGGACTTCCGCACCGACGCCGCGCTCAAGGCCGAGCTCACGCACGTGCGCACCGGCGACGGCGCCCAGGGCTCCTTCTTCGCGCGCAACGATACTGTCACCGAAGGCCTGGACAACCAGATCATCAACCTCTTGAGCGTGTCGGTCGATGTCGTGTTCTGAGCGTCTGCGCCCCGCGTACTGCGGCCTGCTGCGCCTTGCGCTGTGGCTGGCCCTGTGCGTGCCCGGCGCCCACGCCGCAGACGCGCTCGAGATCGTCATCGTCAGCGCATCGGCAGGCAATGTAGCCACCCTGGAGCGCGGCATTGCCGAACAGCTCTATCTGGGCCAGCGCAGCCAGCTCGCTGACGGACACCAGATCACGGTAATCGACCTGCCCGCCGGCGCGATCCGGGATCACTTCTACCGCACCCTGACCGGCAAGAAGCCGAGCCAGATCCGCGCCTACTGGTCGCGGCTGGTGTTCACCGGACGCGCCCGCCCTCCGCGCGAGGCCACCAGCGTCGAAAACGCGATCGAGCTGATCATCGCCAACCCGGACGCCATCGGCTATCTGCCGGCCGAAGCCGCACAGCACCCCGGGCTGAAGGTCCTGCAACAGCTGGATTGAAGGCCCGCCGCCCGACTGCGTGCGCGACACGGCGACACCGCCCCACTCACCCCTTCACAGCTTCGGCCGGCGACCGGCACGGGGGGCGTGCAATGCAAGCCGAGCGTATCGAGCGGTTGCATCAGCACGGGCTTGATGCTTTAATGCGAATCATTCCTGTTCTCATAAGATTGATTCATGCCCGATTTCGACCATCCGGATGCCGCGCGCGTCAGCGCCGGCACCGCCGAGCACTGCGCCAGCCGCCTGACGGGCTCACCCCCGCCTGTCCTCATGCGCAGCGCTCAGCTGCTCGGCACGCAGCGCGCAGTCGTGATCGAACACGAAGGCAGCCACTATGTGCTGCGCGCGACACGAAACGGCAAGCTCATCCTGACGAAATGAACTCCGTGCACTTCGACTGCCCGGACAAGCGCGCGTAAAATCCTGCNNCCTACTCCCGACGCCGCCGCTCCGCCCAGTGCAGGGCAAGCACATTTGCGCGCGCGCAGCGCTGCAGAAGGCGGCTCCTCGTCTGGCGTGCAGGCGCACGAGGTGGGGCCGATCGCACTGCAGGGCAGTTCGAGTGCGCGCATCACGCTGGCCACCGTAGTCGCGCTCGCGCACCTTGCCGGCCTCGGCGCGCTGGCTCACTTCGGCATGCAGCCGACCACCCCGCCCGAGATCACTCCGATCCAGGTCGCCCTGATCGAAGCCGCGCCGGTCGCGGTGAACGAACCGGTCGCCACAGCGCCAGACGCCTCCGCCCCCGTGCAGCCACAGGCGCCCGAGCCTGCACCGCCGCCGAAAGTCATCGAGCCTGAACCGCCTCCGCCTCCGCCTCCGGAGCCCAAGCCCGAGCCCAAGCCCCGGCCAGTCCCCAAACCCAAGCCGACACCCAGGAAACCACCGCCCAAGCCGGTGGCGAAGGAGACGGCGCCGACCACCACATCGCCCACCGCGGTGAGCGGACCAAGCGAGCCGAGCACGCAAGCACCCGTTGCGGCTGCGCCTTCCGCCCGCACCGGGGCCAGCGCTGCTTCGGGAGCCCCCGCTCTCACGCAGGCGCGCTACGACGCGGCCTACCTCAACAACCCGCACCCGACCTATCCGATGAGCGCGCGGCGGCTGCGCGAAGAAGGCAAGGTGATGCTGCGCGTGCTCGTCTCGAGCGCGGGACTGCCCTCGCGCGTCGAGTTGCGCAGCAGCTCCGGCTCCGCCCGCCTCGATCGCGCCGCGCGCGAGGCCGTTGCGCGCTGGCGTTTCGTACCGGCCAAGCGCGGCAACGCCGCCGTCGAATCATGGGTGCTCGTGCCCATCGTCTTCAAACTCCAAGGAAACTGAACATGGACAGTTCGCAGTCCTTCGGGCTCGCCCATCTGTGGGCGCAATCCGATTCGATCATTCGCGCCGTGGCGCTCATCCTGCTGCTGATGTCGATCACGAGCTGGTACCTGATCCTGAGCCGAGCCTGGCGGCAGTTGCGCGCCCGTGGCCATGCGCGCGCGGTCGAGACCTTCTGGGCGGCGCCAGATCTCGAGTCGGGTCTGCGCACCCTGCAGGATCGCGCCGCCGGCTCGCCCTTCGACGCGCTCGCCCAGCAGGGCGCCGCCGCGGCCGAGCACGTCCGCCATCACACCCACGGCAACACGCTGGGGGGCACGCTCGACGCAGATGAAATCGTCACCCGTGCCCTGCGCAAGTCGATGGCGCTTTCCACGGCGGCGCTCGAATCCGGCCTCACCGCGCTCGCCTCGATCGGCTCGACGGCGCCCTTCGTCGGCCTGTTCGGCACGGTCTGGGGCATCTACCACGCGCTGGTCAACATCAGCGTCTCGGGCATGGCCACGCTCGACAAGGTCGCCGGGCCGGTCGGCGAGGCGCTGATCATGACCGCCTTCGGCCTGTTCGTCGCCATTCCGGCGGTGCTCGCCTACAACGCCATCACCCGCGCCAACCGCCTGGAGCTCGCCGAACTCGACGCCTTCGCGCACGACCTCCACGCCTGGTTCTCCACCGGCGCCCGCATCGCCAGCGTCACCGGCCGTCAGGAGCAGGGCAGCGCTGGACTGCACATCGCGAGCAACAAGGTGGCAGCCAGCACGGGAGCCGCGTGATGGCCTTCGGCGGCTTCAACCAGGGCGACAGCCGTCCACCGCAGAGCGACATCAACATGGTGCCGCTGATCGACGTCATGCTGGTGCTGCTCATCGTGTTCATGATCACCGCGCCGCTGCTGACGCACTCGGTCAAGATCGACCTGCCCCAGGCCTCGAGCGACGCCACCGAGCAAAAGCCCGACAACATCGCGCTCTCGATCGACGCCGACGGCCGCATCTACTGGAACGAGGAGCAGCTCGACGCGGACCTGCTGCCCGCCCGGCTGGCCGGCGCGGCAGCGCAGACGCCGCAGCCCGAGCTGCACCTGCGCGCCGATCGCAACACGCGCTACGAGGTGATCGCCGGGGTCATGTCCGAAGCGCGCAGCGCCGGTATCGAGAAGATGGGCTTCGTGACCCTGCCGGAGAACTGATCCCGGCCGCAGGCGGGACCAAAAAGACACCGGGGGTACCGCGATGATGCGGCGCCCCCGGTTTGTTCACAGGCCCGCTTGTGCGGCAGGCCCCGTCGCGCGCGCCGATCAGGCCGTGCGGTTGCGTACGCGCACGATGACGTCGATCTCTTCGAGCACCACGCCCTCGGGCAGCACCGGCTCGCCGACCAGGCGCAGCTCGTCGTCGGCGACGTCGCGCACCTCGCCCGTATCCATGTTGTAGAGATGAAAATGAGGCGTGACGGTGGAGTCGTACACGACGCGCTGCGGATCCACGAACAGCTCGCGGATCATCTTCTTCTCGCTGAACAGGCGCAGGGTGTTGTACACCGTGGCGCGCGACACATCGGGAGAAAGCTCACGCACATTCGCCCACACCTGGTCGGCCGACAGGTGCACAGGCGCCGAAAACAGCACCCGAGCGATCTCGATGCGCTGATGGGTCACGGGTACGCCGGCCTGACGCAGGCTGGCAATGGCGTTTGCGGAGGTGTATTCGTGCATGGCGTTCCATCCCGGGGCTGCGCAGCAACCCCTGTCCTTTGTTGAGACCATGTCTTGATGCTGGACCGGGTCGCATCCAGCGTCAATAAGCCATACGAACTAGTCCGGGGGGCGGCCTCCTGGCCGTGCCCCCGTATGGAGTGAATGCCGCAGGACCGGGACACGCCCGGCCGGACTCACTTGAACGGGTTCGGCTGCGGCGTCTCGTTGCTCGACGGCGGCAGGAAGGGCATGGCCATCTGCGGACGCTCACCGGTCAAGGTCTTGAGGAAGGCGACGATCTGGCTGATCTCTTCCTCGCTGTACTTGCGGCCAAGCTGCAGGCGCCCCATGACATCGACCGCCTCTTCGAGCGTTTCGGCCTCGCCGTCGTGGAAGTACGGATAGGTCAGCTCGACGTTGCGCAGGGTCGGCACCTTGAAGTTGAAGCGATCGGCGTCCACGCCGGTCACCGCGGAGCGCCCTTCGGCCGGCGAGGTGCTCTCGTACGGCTCGAACAAGCCCATGCGCTGGAACGAGGTGCCGCCCAGGGCCGGACCATTATGGCAAGCGACGCAGCCGCTCTCCTTGAAAAGCGTGTAGCCGGCGAGTTCCTTCTCGTTGAGCGCCTTGTCGTCACCCTTCAACCACTGATCGAAACGCGCATTGGGGGTGACCAGGGTCTTCTCGAACTCGGCGATCGCATCGGTGATCATGTCGATATCGATCTGCTCCTTGCCATACACGGTCTTGAACTCATCGACATAGCCCGGAATCGACTGCAGGATGTCGACGGCCAGCGTGTGCGGCATGTTCATCTCCACATCGGCCGCGATCGGACCGCCCGCCTGCTCCTTGAGGTCGGCCGCGCGGCCGTCCCAGAACTGCGCGATGGCGAGGCTGGAGTTGAATACGGTGGGCGAGTTCACCGGGCCGGCATTCCAGCCATGTCCGATGGAGGTCTTGAGGTTGTCGGTACCCCCCATCGAGAGGTTGTGGCAGGTGTTGCAGGAGATGATGCCCGACATCGACAGACGCGGCTCGAACCACAGCTTCTTGCCGAGTTCGACCTTGCCGGCGTCGGCCACCTGGGCCGCCTCGATCGGCTGGATCGGCTCTTCGCGCACAGTTGCCGCCCAGGCGGTGCCGGCCATTGCGAACGCTACTGCGACCCCGACTGCCTTCATCTTCACCATGGTCTTTCTCCTTGCTTGCTCAGCGGGTTGGCTGCGTGTTGTCCGGCGCCACATGGCGCCGGTGTATTCGGCTTCTCGTATATTAGACTCGCTCTAATCCTGTCCTTTCTTGATCAGCGTCAACCTTTATCGAGATCAGGCGGTGAAACCTTGATGCTCACTAAAGGTCACTGCTTGCGCGCAAGCATTCGCCACCCACCGCCTTGCCACGCTGCATTCCGATACACGCAGCGCGGTGGCTGGCCGGTATGCTTGCTCCAACTGCCCCCTTCGGCCTGCAACAAGGCCGTCATCGATACGAGTTCGACATGAACAAGCGCAACACGCCCCACCGCAGTAACGCCTCGCGCTGGGGACGTCGCCTCGCCCTGGCGCTCGTCCCGCTCCTGCTTGCAGGCGCGTGGTACGCCCGCCCCTACCTGCTCGGCGACCGCAACCCGCTCGCGACCTACCAGTTCAGCGCCGTCGCACGCGGCGACATTGAGGACGTGGTCACCGCCACCGGCACCCTGCAGCCGCGCGACTACGTGGACGTGGGCGCTCAGGTCTCGGGCCAGCTCGAAAAGATCCACGTCGAAGTCGGCGACAGCGTGCAGGAAGGCGACCTGCTCGCTGAGATCGACCCGACCGTCTATCGCGCCCGGGTGGACGCCTCGCGCGCGCAACTCAAGAACCTGCGCGCCCAGCTCAAGGACCGCGAGGCCCAGCTCGAGCTCGCCCGCATCCAGCAGCGCCGCCAGCGCGCGCTGATGGCCGAGGACGCCACCACGAAGGAGAGCCTGCAGGTCGCGGAGGCCTCGGCGAAGTCCGCCGCAGCCCAGCTCGAAGCGCTGCGCGCCCAGATCGAGCAGATCGAATCCACCCTGCGCGCCGACGAGGCCAACCTGCAGTACGCGCGCATCCTGTCGCCGATGAGCGGTACCGTGGTGTCGATCAACGCGCGCCAGGGCCAGACGCTGAACACCAACCAGCAGGCGCCGGTGATCATGCGCATCGCCGACCTGTCGACGATGACCGTGCAGACCCAGGTCTCGGAGGCCGACATCAGCCGCCTGCGCCTGGGCATGAACGCCTATTTCACCACCCTGGGCGGCAGCGGCAAGCGCTGGCACGGCACGCTCGAGAAGATCGAGCCCACGCCCACGGTGACCAACAACGTGGTGCTCTACAACGCGCTCTTCGACGTGCTCAACCCCGACCGCCGCCTGATGACGCAGATGACCGCGCAGGTGTTCTTCGTCGTCGCCCAGGCCAAGGATGCGCTGCTGATCCCGATGGCCGCGCTCACCCAGGGTGTGCCGCGGCCGCCGCAAGTCGCCGCGGCCGCGGCAGCGCCCTCACCCGCACCGGGCGCCGACGCCGCACCCGCCGGTGGCAGCGGACGCGGCATGGGGCAAGGCCAGGGCGCCGGCCGTCCGCGCACGGCGAACGCCGCGGCCAGCACCCCGGCGCAGGGCACGGTCAAGGTCGCCGGCGCCAACGGCAAGCTCGAAGACCGCAAGGTCACCCTCGGCGTCTCGAACCGTGTGCAGGCCCAGGTGCTCGAAGGCCTGCAGGAGGGCGAGCGCGTGGTCTCCGGCCTGGTCGTGGGCGCCGCGGCCAACGGCCCCTCGCGGACGCCACGTCTATGAGTGACGCACCAAGCCCGGCGCCCGGCGTCATGGGTGGCGCGGCGCCAGGGACATCGGCGCCGACGGCATCGAAGCAGGCGCTGATCGAGCTTTCCGGCATCACGCGCAGCTTCGTCAACGGCGAGATCGAGACCCAGGTACTGCACGGCATCGACCTCAGCCTGTACGCGGGCGAGTTCGTCGCCATCGTGGGCGCCTCGGGCTCGGGCAAGTCCACGCTGATGAACATCCTCGGCTGCCTGGACCGCCCGACCGGCGGCACCTACCGCTTCATGGGCGAGGACGTGGCCAGCTTCGACCGCGACGAGCTCGCCCGCCTGCGCCGCGAAGCCTTCGGCTTCGTCTTCCAGAGCTACAACCTGATCGGCGGCGCCAGCGCGCGCGACAACGTCGAGGTGCCGGCGATCTATTCGGGCATGCCGCGTGACGAGCGCCATGCGCGCGCCGAATCCCTGCTCGGGCGGCTGGGCCTGGACGAACGCATCCACCACCGCCCCAACCAGCTCTCGGGCGGACAGCAGCAGCGCGTCTCGATCGCGCGCGCGCTGATGAACGGCGGGCGCATCATCCTCGCCGACGAGCCCACCGGCGCGCTCGACAGCAAGAGCGGCGCCGAGGTCATGGCGCTGCTGCGCGAACTGTCCGAGGCCGGGCACACCGTCATCCTGATCACCCACGAGCGCGACATCGCCGCGCAGGCGCAGCGCATCATCGAGATCCGCGACGGCCGCATCGTCGCCGACCCGGGCCCTCGCCCACCACAAGGCGCCGAGCCCGATTTCGCCCCGCATATCGACCGCACCTCCTCGCTGTCCGACGTCATCGAGGCCACCCGCACCGCGCTGCGCGCGCTGCGCGCCAATCTTTTCCGCACCGTGCTCACCCTGCTCGGCATCGTCATCGGCGTGGCCTCGGTGATCGCCATGCTCGCGATCGGCGACGGCGCCAAGCAGAAGGTGATCGACCAGGTGAGCGCGATGGGCACCAACCTGCTCACCGTGCGCCCCGGCGCGCCCAACACGCGCGGCCGCGATGCGCCCGCGACGCTCGTCATCGAGGACGTGCGCGCCATCGCCGAACTGCCCAACGTGCTCGCCTCGGTGCCCGAGCAGGGCGCCACGATCACCCTGCGTGCCGGCAACGTCGACCACCGCAGCAGCGTCAACGGCACCTCGGCCGACTACATCCTCGCGCGCAACTGGGCCACATCGAGCGGCACCTTCTTCAGCGCCGAGGACGAGGCGCGCTACGCCACCATCGCGGTGCTCGGCCAGACGGTCGCGCGCGCGCTGTTCCCGGACGGCGACGCGGTGGGCGAATTCATCCTGGTGAACAACATCCCCTTCCAGGTCGTCGGCGTGATGACGCCCAAGGGCGCCACGCCCTGGGGGCAGGACCAGGACGACATCGTGTTCATGCCCTTCACCACCGCCAGCCTGCGCATCACCGGCCAGCGCTTCCTTCGCAACGTGACGGTGGCGGTGGAGGACGTGGCGCGCATCGACGACACCCAGGCTGCGGTGCAGAGCCTGCTGCTCGCCCGCCACGGCGTGGAGGATTTCCAGATCCGCAACATGGCCTCGGTGATCGACACCGTGTCCGAGACGCAGAACACGCTCACCATCCTGCTCGGCACGGTGGCGGCGATCTCGCTGCTGGTCGGTGGCATCGGCGTCATGAACATCATGCTAGTGTCGGTGACCGAGCGCACGCGCGAGATCGGCATCCGCATGGCCACCGGCGCGCGCACGCGCAACATCCTGCAGCAGTTCCTGATCGAGGCGCTCGTCGTATCGGCGGTCGGCGGCCTCATCGGCGTCGCCGTCGGGCTGGGCAGCGCCGCGATCATCGGCAGCTTCGGCACCGCAGTGCAGTACTCGCTGATGCCGGTGGTGCTCGCCTTCAGCTGCGCCTTCCTCACCGGGCTGATCTTCGGCTACCTCCCTGCGCGCAAGGCCGCACACCTCGAGCCGGTCGTCGCGCTCGCTTCAGAATAGGGCCGTTCATGTTCATTCAAGCAATCACCCGCACCCGCCTGCTCCCCGCGACCCTGCTCCTCGCCCTCACCGCCGGCTGCGCGTTCACCGAACCCGTCGTCCGCCCCGAGCTCGAGCTGCCGGCGCAGTGGGCCGAAGGTGCAAGCACTGTGGCTGCCCCCATTCACGACACCTGGTGGCAGGACTTCGGCTCGGCACGGCTGGACGCACTCATCGACGAAGCCTTGCGCAGCGCCCCCGACCTGCGCATCCAGGGCGAGCGCGTGGTACAGGCCGAGCTGGCGCTGCGCCAGGCGGGCGCCTCGCTCTTCCCGGCGCTGAACCTGAGCGGCGGCAGCGGCAGTCGCAACGTCGACGGCAACGAATCGAGCTCCACCGATCTCGACCTCGGCGCCAGCTACGAGCTCGATCTGTGGGGCCGCATCGCCGCCGGCGTGGACGCCAGCCGCGCCAGCCTGGCCGCCACCCGCTTCGACCACGACGCCGCGCGCCTGTCGATCAGCGCCAGCGTGGCGACCACCTGGTTCCAGGCCCTCGCGCTGCAGCAACGCGTCGACATCGCCCGCCAGAACCTCACCACCGCCGAGCACGTGCTGCGCGTGGTGCAGGCGCGCTACGACAACGGCGCGGCCTCGGCCCTGGAACTGAGCCAGCAGCGCAGCACGGTGTTGAACCAGCGCAAGGCCATCGAACCGCTCGAGGTCCAGCTGCGCCAGACGCGCAGCGCGCTCGCGATCCTGCTCGGGCGCAACCCGCAGGCCAGCTTCGCCACCGATGAGCAGCTCGCGGCGCTGCAGGTGCCAGCGATCGAGGCCGGCCTGCCCTCGGCACTGCTGCTGCGCCGCCCCGATCTGGCCGCGAGCGAGGCGCGCCTGGCCGCGGCTGCGGCCAACATCGCCGCCGCGCGCGCCGCGCTGCTACCCGGCATCAGCCTGTCAGCCGGCGCCGGCGTGGGCAGCGCCGCCCTGCTCTCGCTCGCCGACACCACGCGCACGCTGTCGATCTCGGCCAGCGTGCTGCAAAAGATCTTCGACGGCGGTCGCCTGCGCGCCGAGGTCGACATTCAGCGCTCGCGCCAGCGCGAGCTCGTCGAAACCCACCGCCGCACCATCCTGGTCGCACTCAAGGAGGTCGAGGACGCCCTCGCCAACGCTACCCGCGACGCCAACCAGGAAGGCGTCCAGCGCGAGATCCTCACCGAAGCCCAGCGCAGCCTGCGCCTGGCCGAGCTGCGCTACCGCGAGGGCGCCGACAGCCTGCTCGGCGTCCTCGACGCGCAACGCGCGCTGTTCTCCGCCCAGGACCAGCTCGCCCAGCTGCGCCTGGCGCGGCTCAACGACGCAGTGAATCTGTACAAGGCGCTCGGCGGCGGGTGGTCCGCCGCAGCGCCCTCCACACTCGCGCGCCCATCGCCAGGCTGAACAGCGCCAGCATCTGCACCGCCAGCCGCAGGACATCGACGCGACACACGACTGAGCTCGTACGACAAAAGTATTGCGAATTATTCGCATTCTTGAAATACTCACGCCCTCGATCAGCCAGCCACCCGAGGGATGCGCGCATGCGCACACTCCGCTCGCAGGAAGCCAGCCAGCAACGACTTCCCCAAGACCGGAGCAAGACCTCGATGAACGCTCGCAGCGCGCAGCGCACGCACGGCCGCCCGTGCCCCACCACACCACACTCCACGCCGCAATCCTCTGCGCAACTGCCCGCGAGGGCGCACGCCCTGCTGCCGCTCGGCGCGCTGATGCTCGCCGGCCTCTCGCTCGGCGCCCAGGCGCAGACCGCCACCCTGCCCGCCGTCACCGTGCAGGCCACCGAAGACGCCCCGCAGGACGGCCACCGCGCCACCGCGACCCGCGTCGGCAAGGTGCTGCAGGACCCGCACGACATCCCGCAGGCGGTCACCACGGTCACCCACACGCTGATGGAAGAGCAGCAGGTCGGCAGCCTCAAGGAAGCGCTGCGCAACGTCTCCGGCCTGTCGTTCAACGCGGCCGAAGGCGGCCGCTCGGGCGACAACATGAACCTGCGCGGCTTCTACACCTTCGGCGACATGTACCTGGACGGCATCCGCGACACCGCGCAGTACAACCGCGAGACCTTCAACCTCGAGCAGATCGACGTGCTGCGCGGCTCCGCCGCGATGCTGTTCGGCCGCGGTCAGGCCGGCGGTGTGATCAACCAGGTCACCAAGACCCCGCTCCTCGGCAACCGCAGCAAGATCACCGGCAGCGTCGGCATCGACGACTACCGGGAGGTGACCGGCGACTTCAACAAGGAGCTCGGCGACACCACCGCGCTGCGCCTGAACGTCATGAAACGCGACGAGGGAAGCTGGCGCAGCAACCCGGCCGACGGCGCCGAACCGGAAATCCACCGCGAGGGCGTCGGCCTGAGCCTGGTCACCGGGCTGTACACCGACAACGAGTTCACCTTCAACCATTACACCCTGAAGACGCGCGACAACCCGGACTACGGCATCTCCTTCGATCCGGCGACCAAGCGCCCGACGAAGAATTTTTCTGCCGACACCTTCTGGGGCACGAACAACACCTTCGACGACAGCGACACCTCGATGAACTCGCTGGTGCACCAGTACAAGCTGTCCTCGCAGGCCGAGATCCGCACCCAGTTGCGGCACGCGCGCTACGAGCGCGTGTACTGGGCGCAGGCGCCGAATCGAACCGACGCCCCGAGCTTCGACGGCAGCACCGGCGGCGCCAAGGTTCGCCAGACGGACACCGAGAACCTGACCCTGCAGTCCGATCTCACCGCACGCACCAGCCTGTTCGGCATGAAGCACGAACTGCTCGCCGGCATCGAGTACCTGAAGGAGGATTCCAGCCGCCGCAGCCTGCAGGACCTCGACCCGGGCGCGGGTCGCTTCTACCGGCCGGGCGCCTTCACTTCGAGGCCAGCGATCACCTACGAGGGTGACACCCTCGCCTTCTACGCCCAGGACACGATCGAGTTCGTGCCGAACTGGAAGCTGACGCTGGGCGCTCGCCACGACGCGCTCGACGCCGAATATTCCAGCCTCAACTCCCCGCAGCTCGATTTCAGCGAGACCAGCCTCCGCACCGGCCTGTCCTGGCATCCGAGCGAATACACCCACTACTACATCAGTTACAGCGACTCCTTCAGCCCGACCGCGGATCTCTACCAGCTCTCCGGCGGCAGCTACCCGGCCGAGCGCAGCAAGGTCACCGAGCTCGGCGCCAAGTGGATGCTGATGGAGGGCGATCTCGCCCTGCGCGCCGCACTGTACCGCGCCGACAAGGCGTGGGAGCGCAATACCGACCTCGAGTCCACCGCCGCGATCCTGACGAAGAAGCGCCGCACCGACGGCCTGGAGCTCGAAGTCGCCGGACGCGTGACGCCGAACTGGGAGGTCTTCAGCGGCTTCTCGCTGATGGACGCGGAGATCCTCGAGGTCGCCCCGGGCGCGGACGCCCGCCTCGAAGGCCAGCGCCCGCGCAACACGCCCAGGCTCACCTTCAACCTGTGGTCGACCTACGCGCTCGGCGGCGGCTGGAAGATCGGCGGCGGCGTCGAAGCCAAGAGCGACCGCTACGCCTACGTGCCGACCGCAGCCAACGCGAGCAGCAACTTCATCGACGGCAAGTTCTCGCCCAACACCGCGCCCGGCTACGCGCGCTGGGACGCGATGCTGGCCTACGAGCAGAAGAGCTGGGCCGCGCGCCTCAACGTCAAGAACCTCTTCGACCGGGTGTACTACGACGCCGTGTACGACCAGGGCGGCTTCGCGATCCCCGGCACCGGCCGCGCGATCATCCTGACCGGCGAATACAGGTTCTGATCCTTCCACCCCGCTCGCCCGGCCCGGGCGTGTGCGACCCGACCGGGCCGCATGCCTCCCCGGCGCCGGCCTGCTGTGTCTTGCCCGAACTCACCATGAACAAACGCCAATTCCTGCGCGCCACGGCCGGCATGCTGCCGCTCGCCCTGCTGCCCCGTACCCTGTTCGCCGCTGCGGCCACGCCCGGCGCGCTCCCCGAAATCCGCCTGATCGCCGCCTGGCGCAGCCTGCACGAGCTCGGCCGCGACGGCGCCTCGCGGGGCGCGAAGGCCGAAGGCGCCACCGACTACGTCGGCATCCTCGCGCCCGACTGGCAGCACGGCCTCGCCCGCATCGAGACCGCGATTGCGGTCCCGAATCGCGTCCACGGCCTGCTGCCCGACCGCGACGGCGGCTTCCTGGTCTGCGCCAACCGCCCCGGCCCCTGGCTGATGCGCTGCGCCGCCGACGGCGAAATCCTCGCCCGCCAGGCGCTCGCGGACGAGAACAGCGGGCGCACGCTCAACGGCCACGCGGTTTTCGACCCCGCCGGCGAGTGGCTGTACACCACCGAATCCGAGAACGGCTCCACCCAGGGCTGGATCGCCGTGCGCCGGCGCGACAGCCTGCGCAAGGAAGCCGAGTTCCCCACCCGCGGCGTCGAGCCGCACGAGCTGCTGTTCGACGCCGAGGGCACGCTGGTGGTGGCCAACGGCGGCATTCTGCGCGCCGCCGGCGACCGCAAGCGCGACCTCGAGCGCATGGACGCCTCGCTGGTCCGGCTCGATCCGAACAACGGCGAACGCCTCGGCCAATGGTGGCTGAAGGACAAGCGCCTGAGCCTGCGTCACCTCGCGCTCGGCGCCACACCAGCAGCGGATGGCCGCACGCTGGTCGGCGTCGCGCTGCAGGCCGAGCACGACGACGCGGCCGAGCGCGCCGCCGCGCCCATCCTGGCGGTGTGGAACGGCGACAGCCTGGAGATCCCCAGCCGCGAGACGGTGGGCGCGGGCTATTGTGGCGACATCGCCACCGGCATGGACGGCGGCTTCTACCTGTCCGCCGAGCGTAGCCACCGGGTGACGCGCTGGCACCCGGCGACACCGGAGCGCCTGGAGGTGATCGCCGAACTCAACAAGGCGGGCGCGCTCGCCGAACTGCCGCTCGACGGCACCCACGCCAGCCTGATCGGCTCGCCGCGCGGGCTCGGCTTCTGGCACCCGCAGCGCGATCCGGTGCTGCTGCGCTGGCCGGTGGAGATCGCGCCCGACAACCACTGGGTCGCCGTGCGCGCCTGAGCGCGCGAGAAGCCCTCTTCACCCCGGGCCGGCCTTGTACATCTGGGCCCGGCGCTGCTCGAGCGGCGCGGGGCCGAGCCTCGTCCGGGCAGGGACGCGCATGGATATTGAGCTTTATCAGCAAAACTTTAACGCGACCTATTATCATTCCCCGACTTTCACCTTCACCCGCTCCAGGAATTTCCTCTCGATGGACTGCGCCGCCCCTCTGCCGTCGCCTGCCGCCGCCTTGCGCACCCTGGCCCTCGTCGGCCACCCCAACGTCGGCAAGTCGGTGCTGTTCCACCGCCTCACCGGCACCTACGTCACGGTGTCGAACTACCCCGGCACCACGGTCGAGGTGTCGCGCGCCACGCCGCGCTTCGACCGCGAAGCCTCGCTGCTCGACACCCCGGGCGTGCTCGCCCTGCCCTCGCGCAGCGACGACGAGCGCGCCACCATGCGCGCGCTGCTCAATGAGGACATGCGCACGCTGATCCAGGTCGGCGACGCCAAGAACCTGCGCCGCACGCTCAACCTCACCGCGCTGCTGGCCGAGCTCGGCGTGCCGATGGTGATGGCGCTCAACATGACCGACGAGGCCAAGGCGCGCGGGGTCACGGTGGATGCCGGTGCGCTGGCCGAGGCCTTGGGCGTGCCGGTGGTGGCCACGGTAGCAACCGGTGGCGAAGGGGTCGGTGCGCTCACCGATGCGCTTGCGCACGCTAAGGTGCCCGCCCCGTTGCTGCGCTACGACCCGGTGCTCGAGCGCGACATCGCCCGCGTCGAGCAACTCATCGTCGCCAACTGCCCGCATCCACGGCTGGCGGCGCGCGGCCTGGCCATCCTCGCCATCGGCCGCGACCAGGAGGTCGCCGACTGGCTCGCCGCCCAGCCCGGCAGCGCCGAGGTGCGCGCCACGCTCGCCGAGCTCACCGCACCAACCGGCCGCGACACCCTGCCCGCCCGCCTGGCCCGCGAGCGCAGCGGCGCGGCCGAGGCACTCGCGCGCACCGTCACCCGGCAGGCCGCGGGCAAGGACCGCACGCTGTCGATGCTGCTCGGGCGCACCGCGGTGCACCGGCTGTGGGGCTGGCCGATGCTGCTCGGCGTGCTGTATCTGGTGTATCTGTTCGTCGGCGACTTCGGCGCCAGCACCCTGGTCGGCTTGCTGGAAGAAGACTTCTTCGGCGAGGTGCTCAACCCGGCGATCACCGACTTCGTGCGCAGCCACATCTCCACGCCGTGGCTGGCCGACCTTTTCGTCGGCGAATACGGCCTGTGGACCATGGGCATGACCTACGCGCTGGCGCTGATCCTCCCGATCGTCACCACCTTCTTCCTCGCCTTCGGCGTGCTCGAAGACTCCGGCTATTTCTCCCGCCTGTCGGTGATCGCCAACCGCATGTTCGCCGCCATCGGGCTGAACGGCCGCGCGGTGCTGCCGATGGTGCTGGGGCTGGGCTGCGTGACCATGGCCACGCTCACCACCCGCATCCTGCACACCCCGCGCGAGCGCCTGATCACCATCTACCTGATGGCGCTGGCGATTCCGTGCTCGGCGCAGCTCGGCGTGGTGCTCGGCCTCTTGGGCGGCATCTCGTTTGCGGCGACGGTGATCTGGGTCGCGTGCATCGTCGGCGTGCTGCTATTCACCGGCTGGCTGGCGAGCAAGGTCGTGCCCGGCCGACGCGTGCCGCTGATCACCGAGCTGCCGCCGATGCGCATGCCGGTGCTGGGCAATGTGCTCAAGAAGACCGGCGGCCGGCTCAAGTGGTATCTGATCGAGGTCATCCCGCTGTTCCTCATCGGCACGCTGATCATGTTCGCGCTCGACCGGACCGGCGCGCTGCCGTGGATCATCGAGGCCGGCAAGCCGCTGGTGGTGGGCTGGCTGGGGCTGCCGCCGGAGGCGAGCGCCGCCTTCGTGATGGGCTTCCTGCGCCGCGACTTCGGTGCCAGCGGCCTCTTTGCGCTGCAGGCCGAGCTGTCGATGGTGCAGGCGGTGGTGGGCATGGTCACGATCACGCTGTTCGTGCCCTGCATCGCCAGCCTGATGATGATCATCAAGGAGCAGGGCATGAAGGTCGCCGCGCTGATGCTGGCCATGATCGTCCCCACCGCCTTCTTCGTCGGCGGCGTGCTCAACCTCGGCCTGCGCCTGATCTTCTGAGGAATCCTCCGTTCATGAACGCGACCCACGCCCAGCCGCACGAACGCATCCGTCTCACCGGCACGCCGGTGGGGCGCATGGTGCGCATCACCGATTTCGGCGACGAGATCGACCCCTTGCAGCGCGAACAGCTCCACGCCTATGGGCTGTCGGCCGCGCACGCGGTGAAGGTGCTGCAGCAGACGCCGATGACGGTGCTGCTGTGCGAGCACGTGGAGCTCGCGATCGAGCACGCGGTGGCTCGCCACATCTGGGCCGAGCCGGCCTGATACAGCAGCGCGGCGCTTGCGGGCCGGACTATGGGCGCCGGCTGCTCCGCGAAAGTGGCCGTCTGCGCGTCAGCTCCAGTTCACCGTCGCCGCCAGCAGGTAGCCCGCGCCATACACGGTCTTGATGAACTTGCCGCTGTGCCCGCCCTGCTCGAAGCGCTTGCGCAGGCGGGACACGCGCAGGTCGATGCTGCGGTCGAGCGCACACACGTCGCGTCCGGCGAGCAGCTGCTCGCGCGACAGGATCTGGTTGGGGCGCTCGAGGAAGGTGATCAGCAGCTGCGACTCGGCCAGGCTCAGCGTGTCTTCGACGCCCTCGGGCGAGATCAGGCGGTGGGTGGCGCGCTCGAAACACCAACCCATGAAGTGCGCGCTGCCGGGCGGCTGGGCGTCGGCGGCCGGTTCGGGCTGGTAGCGGCGCAGGATGCTGCGCACGCGCGCGATAAGCTCGCGCGGCTCGAAGGGCTTGACCACGTAGTCGTCGGCGCCCAGCTCCAGCCCCATCACGCGGTCGTGGGTGTCGTCACGCCCGGTGGCGATGAGCAGGCCGAAGCGGTAGCGATTGCGCAGCTGCTGCAGCACGTCCATGCCGTCCATGTCGGGCAGACCGAGGTCGAGGATGGCCACATCGGGCACCTGCACGCGCAGCTGGCGCAGGAACTCGCCGCCCGTCGAGAACGCCGCATGCCGGTAACCGAAACGCTCGAGCGTGCCGGTGATCAGCCGCGACACCGCGGCGTCGTCCTCGACGACATGAATCAGCGCTTGCGCTTTGTCGCTCAAATCCCTGTCTCCGCACAATTGACCCGACTCGTGGGCGAGCCGATCTTCATGCGATTGCAGCGCGCAGTGCCTCGAGCAGTCGTTCCTGCGTGAAGGGCTTGCCGAGCACGGTGATGTCGACATCTTCGCGGCCGGCCAGCGCCTTGTCGGCATAGCCGCTCATGAGCACCACCGGCAGCTCGGGGCGGAAGCGGCGCACGAATCGCGCCAGCGCGCGCCCGTCCATGCCCCCCGGCATCACGATGTCCGACAGCACGAGTGCAATCGCAGGGATATTTTCGACCATGTCGGCCGCTTCGTGGCCACTTTCGGCTTCGAGCACCGCGCAACCCAGCGCCGAAAGCTGCTTGCGCACGACGTCGCGCACCTTGTCGTCATCTTCCACGAGCAGCACCAGCCGGCTCTCGAGCGGGGGCGCTGACGCGCCCGGCGTCACGAGCACGTCCGTCAAACCGGCGTCGGCAGCAGACAGCGGCAGCTCGGCCAGGGCCGGCACCTCGCGTGGCGCCTGCGGCAGCAGCAGCGACACCGTGGTGCCCATCGCCTGACGACTGCGGATGCGCACGCCGCCGCCCGACTGCTTGATGAACCCATACACCATGGCCATGCCCAGGCCGCTGCCCAGGCCGAACTTCTTGGTGCTGAAGAAGGGCTCGAACACCCGGGTGAGCGTTGCGCTGTCCATCCCGGTGCCGTTGTCCGCGACCGCGATCTGCACGTAGCAGCCGGGCGGCAGCTCCAGATCGGCCGCCGCTGCGCCCTCGATGCATTCGAGCGAGCAGGCGATGCGCAGCTCGCCGCCGTTGGGCATCGCGTCGCGCGCGTTGAGCGCGAGGTTGAGCAGCGCGCTCTCGAGCTGGTTCGGGTCGACGAGCGCGCGCAGGTCGACATCGCGCGAGGCGGTCGACACCGTGATCGTGCTCGGCAGCGAGCGCCGGATCATGCGCGCCATGTCGAGCACCAGCTCGTTGACGCCGACGACCACGGGCGTGATCGGTTGCTGGCGCGAAAACGCGAGCAGGCGCCGGATCAGTCCCGCGCCGCCCTCGGCCGCGGCCAGCGCAGGCTCGACGTATTCGGGTATCGCGGCGTGATCGCCGAGCGCCTCGACCAGGCCCTGCAGGTTGCCCATCACCACGGTGAGCATGTTGTTGAAGTCGTGCGCGAGCCCCCCGGTGAGCTGGCCGATGGCCTCCATCTT
>DITC01000067.1:35064-35557 GCA_002422685.1 Thauera sp. UBA6194
GCACCGATCACCTCGAGGATCGGCCGATCCCGCATGGCCTCGCAGCTGGTACCGAACCACTGTGCGTAGCGCTTGTTGGCGTAGCGAAAGATCCAGTCGCGGTCGAAGTAGCCGATGTGCGCGGGTATCGTGTCGGTGATCTGGCGCAGGCGCAGCGCGCTGTGGCTCGAATCCGCCTGCTCCCAGGATTGCTGCCCCTGACTCATTGCGCCGCGTATGCTCCCCAAGGCCAGCCCCCGTGAAGGGGGGCGAAGAAAGTTCTCCATTCTAGGGCCCGCCCCCTCGCCTGCAAGGCCATGACAGAATTGAGTACATTTTCACGAAATTGGCGACAAGATTTTTTGCCATCCTCCATACCTGTTGGTATAGAGTCCCAGCGCCGGACGTACCTGCCCGATCGCTAACCTGTTGAAGAAATGTAAACGCTCCACGAACCCCATTCTTACGTAGCTCCGTGTGAGCCCGCATGCTTCGGCTTCCGTTTCTCAGGGAG
>DITC01000050.1 GCA_002422685.1 Thauera sp. UBA6194
TGATCGACAACTACGACAGCTTCACCTACAACCTCGTGCAGTATTTCGGCGAGCTCGGAGCCAAGGTCAAGGTGTTCCGCAACGACGAGATCGCCCTCGAGCAGATCGAGCGTCTCGCGCCCGCGCACCTCGTCATCTCGCCCGGGCCGTGCTCGCCGGCCGAGGCCGGGATCTCGGTGGCGGCGATCAAGGCCTTCGCCGGCAAGCTGCCCATCCTCGGGGTGTGCCTCGGCCACCAGAGCATCGGCGCGGCCTTCGGCGGGCGCATCGTGCACGCGCACAAACTCATGCACGGCAAGACCTCGCCGGTGCACCACCTCGATGCGGGCGTGTTCCACGGCCTGCCCAACCCGCTCACCTGCACGCGTTACCATTCGCTGGCGATCGAACGCGCGAGCCTGCCCGACTGTCTGGAAGTGACGGCGTGGACCGACGACGACGAGATCATGGGCGTGCGCCACAGGACGCTGGACGTCGAGGGCGTGCAGTTCCACCCCGAGTCCATCCTCACCGAGTGCGGCCATGCGCTGCTGAAGAACTTCCTCGACCGCGGTGCGCGCCTGCCGGCCGCCGCCTGAACACCCGCTGCGAGAACATCATGACCACGATTACCGCCCAGCAAGCCCTGCAACGCACGATCGAGCACCGCGAGATCTTCTACGACGAGATGCTTTCGCTGATGCGCCAGATCATGGCCGGCGAAGTGTCGCCGCTGATGACGGCCGCCATCCTCACCGGCCTGCGCGTCAAGAAGGAGACCATCAGCGAGATCACCGCCGCCGCCACCGTGATGCGCGAGATGTCGACCAAGGTCGTGGTCGAGCCGCCGCACGACCACTTCCTGGATGTGGTCGGCACCGGGGGTGACGGCGCCAACACCTTCAACATCTCCACCACCACGATCTTCGTCGCCGCGGCAGCCGGCGCACGCGTCGCCAAGCACGGCGGGCGCGGCGTGTCGTCGAAGTCGGGCGCGGCCGACGTGATCGAGGCGCTCGGGGTCAATCTGGAGCTCAGCCCGAAGCAGGTCGCCGAGTGCATCGAGGCCACCGGCATCGGCTTCATGTACGCCCCGGCGCACCACAGCGCGATGAAGAACGTCGCCCCGGTGCGGCGCGAGATGGGCGTGCGCACCATCTTCAACATCCTCGGCCCGCTCACCAACCCGGCGAGCGCGCCCAACACCCTGATGGGTGTGTTCCACCCCGATCTGGTCGGCATCCAGGCACGCGTGATGCAGCGCCTGGGCGCCAACCACGTGCTGGTCGTGCATGGCCTGGACGGCATGGACGAGGTCAGCCTCGGCGGCGCCACCCTGGTCGGCGAGCTCAAGGACAACCAGGTGCGCGAGTACGAGATCCACCCCGAGGACTTCGGCCTCGCCATGGCGGGCAGCCGCAACCTGCGCGTCGCAGACGCCGCCGAGTCGCGCGCGGTGCTGCTCGGCGTGCTCGACAATCAGGCCGGCCCGGCGCGCGAGATCGTGATCTTCAATGCCGGCGTGGCGCTGTACACCGCCAACCTGGTCGACACCATCGGCGCCGGCATCATGCGTGCGCGCGAGATCATCGAGAGCGGTGCCGCGCGTGCCAAGCTCGACGAGTTCGTGCGCTTCACCCAGCAGTTCCGGAGCGGCACATGAGCGACATCCTGCAGAAGATCTGCGCAGTCAAGGAGCAGGAAGTCGCCGCCGCGCGCGCCGCGTTGTCGCAGCCTGAACTGCGTGCGCAGGCCGAGGCGCAGTCGCCGGCGCGTGACTTCGTCGACGCGATCCGCATCAAGCACGCGGCCGGCCGCGCCGCGGTGATCGCCGAGGTCAAGCGCGCCAGCCCGTCCAAGGGCGTGATCCGCGCCGACTTCCATCCCGCCGAGATCGCCGCGTCCTACGAGCGTGCCGGCGCTGCCTGCCTGTCGGTGCTCACCGACCGCCAGTTCTTCCAGGGCGCACCCGAGTACCTGCAGGCCGCGCGTGCGGCCTGCCACCTGCCGGTGCTGCGCAAGGACTTCCTGATCGACGCGTACCAGGTGTTCGAGGCGCGCGCGATGGGCGCCGACGCCATCCTGCTGATCGCCGCCTGCCTGGATCTGGCGCAGATGCGCGACATGGAGCAGCTTGCGATCGCGCTCGGCATGGCGGTGCTGGTCGAGGTGCATGACGGCGCCGAGCTCGAGCAGGCGCTGCAACTGCAGACGCCGCTGATCGGCATCAACAACCGCAACCTGCGCACTTTCGAAGTCTCGCTGCAGACCACGCTCGATCTGCTGCCGCGCATCGTCAGTGGGGCGGGGGGGCGCATCGTGGTCACCGAGTCGGGCATCCTGCAGCCGCAGGACGTGGCGCTGATGCGCAGCCACGATGTGCACACCTTCCTGGTCGGCGAGGCCTTCATGCGCGCGCCGGACCCGGGGGCGGAGCTGCAGGCCCTGTTCGGCGCCTGAGCTCGGGAGCGCGTGACGATGGATGCCGACGAGCCTGCCGAGTTGCCACAAGCCGCCCCGCGCCCGCGGCGCTGGTTGCGCTGGCTGGGCTGGGGCGTCGCGCTGCCGGTGGCGGCGCTCGTCGGCGGCGCAGCCTGGTTGCTGGGCACGCAGTCGGGGCTGGATGCCGGCCTCGCGCTCGCACAGCGCGCGAGCGGTGGCGCGCTGCAGTTCGAGGGTGCGCGCGGGCGAGTGCTCGGCGGCTTCGAGATCGACGCGCTCGCCTACCGCACGCCGGATCTCCACGTCGACCTGAAAACCGTGTCGCTGGCCTGGCAGCCGGCGGCGCTGCTCGAGGGCCGGGTGCACGTCGATCACCTCACCGTGGGCCGGGTGACGCTCGCCCAGGCCGTGGCCGAGGACGCGCCCGCCAGCGCGCCGCTGGTCGCGCCCGCATCGCTCGAGCTGCCGGTGGCGGTCGAAGTCGGCCGCATCGCGGTGGGCGCCTTCGTGATGCGCGAGCTGGCGGCGGCCGATGCAGCGCAAGGCGCCGTCGAGGCCGCAGCTGAGGCGGTGGAGCGCGCCGAGACCGCCGTCGCCGACCCGGCGGGCGCCGCCGAAGCCGCGACCGAAGTGGCCGCCGAGCAAGGCCTGATCTTCTCCGCGCTCGAGGCCGCGCTCGACAGCGATGGTCGTCACCACCGCCTGCGCGCGCTCACGGTCGAGGTGCCGCAAGGCAAGGCCCGTCTCGAGCTCGCGCTCGACGGTGTCTCGCCCTTTGCGCTCGAGGGCGAGGGCGCCTTCGATGGCGTGCTCGAAGCGCGTACGCTGGCGCTGCAACTGCAGCTCTCCAACACCCTGCTCGAACCCCGGCTGCTCGCCGAAGCCCAGGCCGAGGGCCTGCAAGCGCGCGTCGAGGCCGAGGCCGCGAGCTTCGAGCCCCGGCCGCTGCGCCGCCTGGCGATTCAGGCCGGCGAGCTCGACCCCGCCGCCTTCGTCGCCGGCGCCCCGCGCGCGGCGCTGAGTCTCGAAGCCGAACTGGCCATGCCCACCGAGCGCGAAGGCCTGCTCGCCGGGCCGATCCGCTTGTCGAACAGCCAGCCCGCGGCGGTCGACGCCAACGGCATCCCGCTGCACAGCCTCGCCGGTGTGCTCGACTGGCGCAGCGGCGAGATCGCCCTCGATGCGCTCGAGATCCGCCTGCCCGGCGAGGGCCGCATCGACGGCCGCATCGCCTGGCGTCCGCCGCAGACCGATGCGGCGCCGGGCGCCGAGGCCACGCAGACCGAAGCCACGCAGACCGAAGCCACGCAAACCGCCGCCGCGACCGACATCGGCTTCGGCCAGCTTGTCGCGGCGCTCCAGCTCGCCGGCATCGACACCCGGCAACTCGACACGCGCCTGCCGCGCCAGATCGTCGCCGGTCGCATCGACGCCGAGGCCGACGCGCGGCGCCAGCATGCGCAGATCGGCCTCGACGTAGGCGCGGCGCGCATCGACGCCGAGGCCGAAGTCGAGGTGGTGGCCGTGGCGCAGGCCGCGACCCCCGCGCTCGGCGCCGAGGCGCCCGACAAGGAGCTGGGCCCGGAACCGCAGCCCGCCGCCGCCGCTCAAGCCGACGCCGCTCAAGCCGCCGCCGCTCAAGCCGCCGCCGCTCAAGCCGCCGCCGGCCCGGTCGCGGGGGGCGCGTCTGCACCGCCGCGCCGGGTGAGGCTCGAGGCTCGCCTGCGTGATGTCGACCCGCGCGCGCTCGTGCCCTCCGCGCCCACGGCCCGCCTCAACCTCGACCTGCAGGCCGCGACCGAGCTCCCGCCCGAGGGCTTGCCGCAGGCGGCCACGCTCGACTTCAGCATCCCCGCCAGCACGCTCGAGGGCCTGCCCCTGAGCGGCGACGGCCGCGTGCGGCTCGAGGGCCAGCGCCTGCCCGAAGTGCGGCTCGCGCTGCGCGTTGCCGGCAACACGCTGGACGCGGACGGCGCGCTCGGCGCGGCGCGCGACAGCCTCGACCTGCGTCTGGACGCCCCCGCGCTGTCGGCGATCGGCTTCGGCCTGGCCGGACGCGCGCGTGCCGAAGGGCGTGTGGGCGGCACGCTCGAGGCGCCGAACGGGCAACTCGAGTTCTTTGGCGAAGGCCTGGTGCTGCCGGGCGAGGTGCGTCTGGCCGGTCTCAATGGCAGCGCGCGCCTGGAGGCGGGCATGGACGGTCCGTTTGCGCTCGCCGTGGGCCTGTCCGGGCTGGGGCCGGCTGGCTCGGGCCCCAAGGGCGAGGCTCAGCCCGACTGGCTCGCGGGCGCGCAGCTCTCGGCCGAGGGCACGCGCGCGCGCCATCGGCTCGTGCTAACGGCCGAGACGCCCGCACAAGAAGATGTCGCCGATACGCTGCGCCTGGCGCTCGAGGGCGGGCTCGGTGCAGACGACACGCCGCGCTGGGCAGGCCAGCTCGCCGCGCTCGAGTTCGGTGGGCGCTTCCCCGCACGCTTGCGCGCACCGGCCGCACTGGAACTGGCCGCCGACCGCGTGCGCCTGGGTGCGGCCGAGATCGACGCCGGCGACAAGGGCAGCATCCGGCTGCAGGAGAGCGCGTGGTCGCCCGCGCGCAGCACCTTGCGTGGCGAGCTCACCGGTCTGGTGCTCGAACTCGAGCCCAAGCGCGCCGATGGCCGCCCGCGCCGCAACGCCGATCCGCTCACCCTCGGCGCGAACTGGGATCTGGCGGTCGGGAAGACGCTCGAAGGCGAGGCGCGCGTGTTCCGCGAGTCCGGCGATGTCAGCGTCGAAGGCGAGATTCGCACCCGCCTCGGCCTGGAGCAGCTCGAGGCCGTGCTGCGCGCGAACGGCGATCGCTTGCGCGTCACCATCGATGCGCGCGGGCGCGAGTTCGGCAGCGTGCAGGCCGAGGCCGGGCTGCGTGCGCGGCGCGGCGCGGATGGCATCTGGAGCGTACCGCCGGGCGCGGCGCTGGCCGGCTCGGCGCGGCTCGACATGCCCTCGATCACCTGGCTCGGCCGTCTCGCGCGCGAGAACGTCGAGACCGCCGGGCGCCTGTCGGGCAACTTCACCCTCGGCGGCACGCTCGAGGCGCCGAGCGCGAGCGGCCGCATCGAGGGCCGCGCGCTCGGCTTCACGCTGATCGACCAGGGCCTGATCCTGGCCGGGGGCGAACTCGATGTCGATTTCGACGACGAGCGCGTGGTGCTCGAGCGTCTCGAGTTCGTCTCCGACAACCGTGTGCGCCCGCCGGAGAACCGCATCCCCTTCGACCGCCTCACGGCCACGCCCGGGCGCTTTACCGCGCGCGGCGAGGTGGTGCTCGCCTCGGGCGCGGGCGACTTCCGCTTCGACGCCGACCGCCTGCCGCTGCTGCAGCGCGACGACCGCTGGATGCTGCTGTCCGGCAAGGGCACGGCGCGCAGCACGTGGACCTCGCTCGATCTCGACGCCGAGTTCCGTGCCGACGCGGGCTATATCGAGTTCTCCGAATCCCTGCCGCCCAGCCTCGGGGACGACGTGGTCGTGCTCCGGGGCGAACCGCCGGCCGAGGGCGGCGGCGCCTTTGCGGTGAATGCCGATGTGCGCGTGGGCCTGGGCGATGCGCTCTACCTGTCGGCGATGGGCCTGGAGACCCGGCTCGCCGGCGACCTGCGCATCCGCCTGCAGCCCGAGCGGCCGCTGTCGGCCGTGGGCACGATCTCGACCGTGGGCGGCAGCTTCAAGGGCTATGGGCAGAACCTCACCATCGAGCGCGGCCTGATCAACTTCCAGGGGCCGCTCGACGCGCCGGGCCTGAACATCGTCGCGCTGCGCAAGGGGCTGGAAGTCGAGGCCGGGGTGTCGGTCACCGGCAGCGCCAAGCGCCCGCAGATCCGCCTCGTCTCCGAACCCAACGTGCCCGATCCGGCCAAGCTGTCGTGGATCGTGCTCGGGCGCGCGCCCGACGCCGGCTCCGGCGCCGACCTCGGCCTGCTGCTGCCGGCGGCCGCAGGCCTGCTCGGCGGCCCGGGTGGCGGCATGACCGAGGAGCTGTCGCGCAGCCTCGGCTTCGACTCCTTCTCCTTCGGCCAGGGTGAGCTCAACAGCACGAGCCGCAGCGCGACCAGCCGCGTCGTGGGCGGCGGCTCGACGGTGTCGAGCGGGCCGTCGGTGTCGGGACAGGTGCTGAGCCTGGGCAAGCGCCTCGGGCCGGATCTGTTCCTGTCCTTCGAGCAGAGCCTGGGCGGCGCGGCGACGCTGATCAAGCTCACCTACCAGCTCTCGCGCCGCATGTCGGTGATCGCCCGCGGTGGCACCGACACCGCGCTCGACGTCCAGTACGGCTTCTCCTTCCGTTGAGCGCGGGCCGGCGGAACCGGCCTGCGCCGGCCTCGTCCAACGGGGCCAGATTGCCTGTCGAACCCCCCGAATGCCAAGGAGCCACGCATGAGCCAGACCCCCGATCGTCCCGAACTCGAGACCGCCATCCTCGGCGGCGGCTGCTTCTGGTGCCTGGAGGCGGTGTTCGACCTCGTCGACGGCGTCGAAGCGGTCGTCTCCGGTTACTGCGGCGGTCACGTCGACAGTCCCGGCTATCGCGAAGTGTGCACCGGCACTACCGGCCACGCCGAGGTGGTGAAGATCGTCTTCGATCCGGCGCGGGTGAGCTTTCGCGACCTGCTCGAGATCTTCTTCACCATCCACGACCCGACCACGCTCGACCGCCAGGGTAACGACGTCGGGCCGCAGTACCGCTCGGTGATCTTCGCCACCACCGACGCGCAGCGCGAAACCGCGTGCGCGCTGATCGACGAGCTCGGCCGCCAGCAGGCGTTCGCGGCCCCGATCGTCACTCGCGTCGAAGCCGCGCCCGCATTCTGGCCCGCCGAAGTCGAGCACCACGACTACTACGCCAAGCACAGCGAGCAGCCCTACTGCCAGTACGTGGTGGCGCCCAAGGTCGAGAAATTCCTCGGCCGCTTCGGCGCGCGGCGCAAGCCCTGAGGCCGTGCAGGTAGAATGGCCGTCTTTCAACACAGCCAGGAGCACAGCATGACCCAGCAGACCACCACCCCGAGCGGGCTCGTCATCGAGGAACTCGAGATCGGCACCGGCGACACCGCCGTGGCAGGCCGCATGGTGTCGGTGCATTACACCGGTTGGCTCACCGACGGGCGCAAGTTCGATTCGAGCAAGGATCGCAACGACCCCTTCGCCTTCCCGCTCGGCGCCGGCCACGTGATCCGCGGCTGGGACGAGGGCGTGCAGGGCATGCAGGAAGGCGGCAAGCGCAAGCTCACCATCCCGCCCCAGCTCGGCTACGGCGCACGCGGCGCCGGCGGCGTGATCCCGCCCAACGCCACGCTGGTGTTCGAGGTCGAGCTGCTGAAGGTGCTCTGAGTACCGAACAGCCAGCAAAAAGGGCGCCTTTCGTGGCGCCCTTTTTGCTGGTGGCGCCGGCTGGCGCCCGTGCTCAGAGATTGCTGATGAACACCACGATCACGCCGATCGGCGCGACGAAGCGTGACACCAGGTTCCATACGCTGAAACCGAGCTCGCCCAGGCCGAGCTCCTTGCGCACGCTGTCGCGGTCGAGGCACCAGGCGGCGAACACGATCGCGCCCAGGCCGGTCAGCGGCAGCATGAACTTGCTCGTGAGCTGATCGAGCAGGTCGAAGATGTTGAGGCCGATGAACTTGACCTCGCTCCAGAGGTTGAAGGACAGCAGCGAGGCGATGCCCAGCGCCCAGATCACCAGGCCGGTGGTGAGGGTGGCGCTGACGCGACCGAGCGGTGTGCGCTCTTCCACCAGTTCCACCACCGGCTCGAGCAGCGAGATCGCCGAGGTCAGCGCGGCGAAGGTCAGCAGCAGGAAGAACAGCGTGCCCAGCAGCGTGCCCGCCCCCATGTTGCCGAAGGCGATCGGCAGGGTGACGAAGATCAGCCCGGGGCCGGCCGCCGGGTCGAGGCCGTTGGCGAACACGATCGGGAAGATCGCGAAGCCGGCGGCGATCGCGATCACGGTGTCCATGATCACCACGGTGCGCGCGGTGCGCAGCAGGTTGACGTCCTGGCCGAGGTAGGAGCCGTAGGCCATCATGATGCCCATACCGAGCGAGAGCGTGAAGAAGGCATGGCCGAGCGCGGCGAGCACGACCTTGCCGGTGAGCTTGCTCCAGTCGGGGTTGAACAGATAGGCCGCGGCCTCGCCGAAGCCGCCGGTGGTGGCGCCGTAGCCGACGAGCACGAAGAGCAGGATGCCGAGCGCGGGCATGAGCAGCTTCGAGGCGCGCTCGAGGCCGCCGGAGACGCCCATCGCCACCACCCCCACGGTCAGCGCCATGAATACCGTGTGCCAGGTGAGCAGGCTGCCGGCGTCGGCGAGGAAGGCACCGAAGGCGTTGCCCACGCCGTCCTTGTCCATGCCAGCAAAGGCGCCGGCCGCCGCGTCGCCGGTGTAGGACAGCGCCCAGCCACCGATCACGCTGTAGAAGGACAGGATCAGGAAGGCGCCGAGCACGCCGGTGAAGCCCACCAGCGCCCAGGCGCCGCTGCGGCCGTTCTTTCGGGCGAGCTCGCCCATGGTGCTGATCGGGTTCTTCTGGCCGCGACGGCCGATCATCCATTCGGCGACCAGGATGGGCAGGCCGATCGCGGCGATGCACAGTAGATAGACCAGCACGAAGGCGGCGCCCCCGCTCTGGCCGATCATGTAGGGGAATTTCCAGATGTTGCCGAGGCCGACTGCGGAACCGGTGGCAGCGAGCACGAAGCCCATGCGCGAGGTCCACTGGCCGTGGGTGTGAGTGTTTGCCATTTCAGCACGTCTCCAGGACGAGGGATTGTGGTGTGCGCCCCGGGCGCTCCGGGCGCCGGCTGCGGGTGCGAGGCGCGCGGGCGTCGTCTTCGCGGGGCAGGGCCAAAAAACCCGCGATTCTAGCCGTTCGGGCGTCCGCTCCCAAGCGGCATGGGGCGGGACTGCACGCGGCGGGGCTCAGCGCGCGAGCTGTGCGGCGAGCTCGTCCGCCGACAGCGGGCAGCTGAAGTGATAGCCCTGCATCAGGTCGCAGCCCGCCTGGCTCAGCGCCGCGGCCTGTGCGGCGCTCTCGACGCCTTCGGCCACCACGCTCAGGCCCAGGCTTTTCGCCAGCGCGATGATGCCCCGCACGATCGCAGCCTGGCGTGGCACGGTGAGCATGTCCCTGATGAAGCTGCGGTCGATCTTGAGGGTGTCGAGCGGCAGGAAGCTGAGCTTGCTCAGCGACGAGTAGCCCATGCCGAAATCGTCGATGGTGAGATGAAAGCCCCGCTCGTGCAGGGCGTGCAAGCGCTCGCGCACGTGCTCGGTGTCCTGCATCACCATGCTCTCGGTGAGCTCGAGCTCGAGCTGTTGCGGCGAAACGCCCCAGCGCCTGGTGTGGGCGACGAGCAGCGGGAGCAGGTCGTCATCGACAAAGTGCGCGGCCGAGAGGTTGATCGCGATCCGCGCCGGGGGCAGGCCCGCATCGTGCCAGCTGCGCAGCTGCTTGCAGGCGCTGCCGATGACCCAGGCGCCGAGCGCGACGATCAGGTCGCTCTCCTCGGCGAGCGCAACGAAGCGGTCCGGCTCGAGCAGCCCCAGCGTCGGGTGCTGCCAGCGCACCAGGGCCTCGGCGCACTCAATGCGCCCCGTGTGGTCGTGCTTGGGCTGGTAGTTGAGCACCAGCCCGCCACCGGCCTCGTCGGCGAGCGCGCTGCGCAGGTCGGTCTCGAGCTGCAGACGCAAGAGGGCGTCGGCGTCGATCTCGGGCGAGTAGAACTGCACCGCCCCGTGGCCACGGCGTTTGGCGTGTTGCGTGGCAGCGATGCTGGCGTTGATCAGCCTTGACGCGGTCGCGCCGTCGTCGGGATGAAGCGCGATGCCGATGCGTGCATCCAGGATCAGCTCGCTGTCGTTGCTGCGCACGGGGCAGCGGATGCGCTCGAGCAGGCGCTGGGCGACGCGGCTGGCTTCATGCGGCGAGGACAGCTCGCCGAGCAGGGCGATGAACTCGGCACCGCTCCAGCGCGCGAGCACGCACTGCGAACCATCGGTCTCGCCGCACGGAGCGCCGGTGTCCGTGACCACCCGGGTGAGACCTTGCGAGACTTGTACGAGCAAGGCGTCACCGGCTTCGTGGCCGAGGCCCTTGTTGATGCGCTGGTAGCGCTCGAGGTCGATGTGCATGACCGCGATGAGGCTGCCGGCGTGCCGATGTGCGATGCGCTGGTGCAGCAGCTCGACGAAACGGTGCTGGTTGGGCAGGCCGGTGACCGGGTCGTGGCGGGCGAGGTAGTCCAGCCGCGCCTCGATGCGGCGCTGCTGGGTGATGTCCTGCACGGTGCCGTAGGAGCGCAGGGCGTGGCCGTTGGCGTCGTACTCGAACTTCACCCGCAGCTGAATCCAGCGGAGCTGACCGTCGCGCATCACGAAACGGTGGATCGTGTCGAGCGGCGCGTGCTGCTCGACCGCCGCGGCGATCTCGCACTGCACGCGCTCGCGATCGTCCGGATGCACGCCGCTCAGGTAGCTCGCCAGCGTGCTCGGCGTGAACGCCCGGTCGCGGTCGAGGATCTCGAACAGGACGTCCGAGCAGATCGCCTCGCCGGTCACGCGGTTCAGCTCCCAGCTGCCGATGCGGGCGATGCCCTGTGCCTCCTGCAGGTTGCGCCGGCTGGCTTCGAGCGCGCGCAAGGTGTCGCGTGCGCGCAGCAGAAAGCGTACGCGGTGCATGAGGATGCTGGTGTTGAGCGGTTTGGCGATGAAGTCCGAGGCGCCCGCGTCGAAGGCCTGTCGGATCGGCTCGTCGCCCTCGAGCGCCGTCATCACCAGGACCGGAAGGCGGCTGTGCTGCGCTTGGGTGCGCAACCAGGCGCAGAGGGCCAGGCCGCCCATGCCCGGCATCACCAGGTCGAGCAGGATGAGGTCGGGGCGTACCGTTGGCAACATCGCCATCGCGGCCTCGGCGCTGTCGGCTTCGAAGACCGCAAAGCCGGACGCGCTCAGCGCCTTGCTCGCCATCAGGCGGGTCATCGGCACGTCTTCGACGATGAGGACGCGGTGGGGCTCGGACATGGCTAGGCTCGGTGAGCACGCTGGCACGGGCGCGCTTGGTTATGGGGTGTGGCGCACGGCCAGGGTGCAAGTGCGGCAAGGGTAGACGCAGGGCCTCGCCACGAGCAAGCCTCCCGAGCCCCATGCATCCACAACGACCCCGGTCAAAATCAATGGGGTCAGACTCGATTGATCCGCTCGCGGATCAATCGAGTCTGACCCCATTGATTTTTACTGCACGACGCGGGCTGCGAGTTGCAGCAGCTGGCTGCTCAGGGTCAGTCCGGCTGCGCGCGCCGCAGCCAGGTTGATGTCGAAGCGGGTGCGGCCGTTGATGAGCTTCATCTCGATCATGCCGCCGCGGTCGATGAAGCCTGCCCGGTCGCTGATGGTGAGCATCGGGCGTGCGGCCGTGGCACGTTGCAAGGCTTGCAGGGTGGCGGCGTCGGCCGCGGTGACGAAGACCACGTCGCAGGCTCGGAAGTCGTTGTCGGTGGGGGGGGCGATGCGCACGCCGAGGCCACGCACGTCGCGACCTTCCAGTTCATGGAGCTGGCCGGCGAGCGGGTGGCCGTCGGTCGCGCACAGGGTGAGTGTGGCGGCGTCGGGCGTGCGCGCTTCGGGCCAGGTGGTGAACTTCATGAAGTTGAGCACGAAGGCCGCTTTCAGGCGGGCCTGATCGAGCGCGTCGTCGGCGCGCGCGTCGGCTGCGCCGAGGGTGGCGGCGGCGAGCAGGCCCAGGGCGAGGGTGCGCAGGGCGGGGAAGGCGATGTTGAAGATCGACACGGCGGACTCAGAGGCGCCAGTCCGCGCGCAGGTAAACGCCACGTTCGACTTCGTTGATCATCGACGGCAGCGGTTCGTTGATCGCCTCCAGGTGCCGGCTGTCGAGCAGGTTCTGGCCGACGATGGACAGCTCGAGCTCGCGGCTCGCCTTCCAGCCCAGGCGCATGTCGAGTGTCCAGTAGGGATCGACGCGGCGGGCAGGCCGGAAGGCATAGGTCTGCGTTGCGCTGGCGTGGCGCAGCCAGGCATCCCACTGCAGCGTGGGCGAGATCGTGTAGCCGGTGCGCAGCGTGAAGATGCGCTCGGGCGTGCCTTCGGTGAATTCGGTGGGGCCATCGACGCTGACATGGCTCATGCGGCTCATGCTGAGGCTGGCGGCGAGGTCCCAGGCGTCGGTCGGGCGCCATTGCGCGCTCAGCTCGACGCCGCTCACGCGGGCGCGCTCGGTGCTGTCGAGGGTCAGGGGCTGGATGAGGACGCTGGGCACCGGGCCGGGGGTGATTGCACCCCTGTGCGCCTGGCGCAGGTCGTCGTAGCGGTAGTGGTAGGCGGCGAGCTCGGTGCTCAGTTGGGGCGACCAGCTTGCACGCCAGCCCAGGTCGAGCGCATCGAGGTATTCGTGGCCGAAGTCCGGGTTGCCGGCGATCCGGGTGGCAATCGCGGTGTAGGTTTTGCTATCGAACGTCAGCGGCGGTTGCAGCGGGCGCGCGGACAGCTGCCCGCTCACGGTGCGCTCGCCCCGGCTGCCCGCACGCACCGCGCGCGCCGCAGAGGCCCACAGGCTGTGTGTCGCGTCGGGCGTGAACAGGATGCGGGCGTTGGGCTGGAAGGCGAGCCTGGCGTCGTCGGGCCGGTCGATGCGCGCGCCCAGGGTCAGCGCCCAGCGCTCGGGCACGAGCTCGAACTCGCCCTGCGCGAACAGGTTGAACAGGTCGTTGCGGTCGCGCGGGCTGGTGAACTGCGACGGGAAGCGCGGCGCGCCGCCCACGACCTCGTCGCGCTTGTGCCGCCAGCCTGCCCCCCAGATGAGGTCCACGCGCTCGCCGAGGCCTTGCTGCTGCTGGTATTCGATGTCGAAGGTGGTGCGCCGCTCGCGCGCGATCACGATGTCCATGTCCGAGCGCTCGACATAGGCCTGCACGCTGTGCGTGATGCCGCTGTCGGCGACATGGTCCCAGCGGCCGAGCAGGTAGGCGAGCTCGTTGGCCGGGTTGACCGGGAGGAAGGGCTGCCGCCCCTGCGGCGTGGGCAGCATGAAGTGCTCGCCGGTCACGCTGTCGCGCACGCTGCCCTGCACGCGGAAGCGGTCGCCGCCGGCCTTGCCGTCGAGCCGGAAGCCGGCCTGGCGGGTGCGCCAGAAGTCGCGTGCGCTGCCGTCCTCGGGCGTGGACGAGGGTTCGACGTATTGCGACTTGGCGTGCACCTCGAGGTGCGTGGTCTCCGACAAGGCCAGGCCGTGGCTGGCGAACAGGCTGCCGTGCAGCTCGCTGCCCACTGCGGCCGAGATCTGCGTGCCCTGCGCGCTGGCGGCGTTGCGGGTGATGATGTTGATCACGCCATTGACCGCGTTCGCGCCCCACAGCGAGGCGCCCGGGCCGCGCACGATCTCGATGCGTTCGACGAGCTCGAGCGGGATGTCGTTGAACTCCCAGAACACCCCGGAAAACAGCGGCGAGTACAGGCTGCGTCCGTCCTGAAGCACCAGCAGCTTGCTGGCGAAGCGCCCGCCGAAGCCGCGGATCGACACGCTCCAGCGGTTGTTGGAGAAGCGCGCCACATGCACGCCGGGCGCCAGACGCAGCGCCTCGGGGATGCTGGCCGCGCCGCTGCGGCGGATCTGCTCGGCGCTGATGACATGTACGGCCGCGGGGGTGCGCGACAGCGGCTGCGCACGCTTGGAGACCGACGAGACCTCGATCTCCATGAGCTCTTCGAGGCTCAGGTCGAAGAGGTCCGTTTCTCCCGTCGCGGACGGGGCCGCGGCCGGCGCGAGTCCGGGGAGCATGGCAGCGAGGGAGGCGGCGATCAGGCTTGCTTTGAGACGCATGAACTGGCTCTGCAACATGACTTTCCCGTGTGCAGCGGGCTTTGCCCGGACACGCACGACGGCATGATGTAAACGAGCGTTGATGGTAAGCGCGGGCCGTGCGCACCAGCGTGACAAAGCTGACACTCGCGGCCGCCTCGGTCGGCGGCGCTCCCCGGCTTGTGCGGGTTCTGCCTCAGCCCGCCTCGGCGACCAGCTCGAGGATCGCCGCGCCGTACTGTTCCAGCTTGCGATCGCCCACGCCGCTGATCCCGGCCAGCTCGCCCAGCGACTGCGGGCGGTTGATCGCGATCTCGCGCAGCGTGGCGTCGGGGAAGACGACGTAGGCGGGCACGTTGCGCTCCTTGGCGGTGGCGAAGCGCCAGGCGCGCAGGCGGTCGAACAGAGTGGTCGGGATGCCGGCGGGGATGTCGGTCGGGGTGGTGCTGCGGCGCTTGGCGCGGCTGCGGCTGCGCTCGCGCTCGAGGCGGAGGTGGAACTCGGCCTCGCCGCGCAGCAGCGGGCGGGCGGCGTCGGTGAGGCGTAGCGCGTTGTAGCGCTCGTGGTCGACGGCGATGAACTCGCGCGCCACGAGCTGGCGGAAGATCGTGCGCCAGCGCTTCTCGTCCAGGTCGCTGCCGATGCCGAAGGTGGTGATGTCCTGGTGGTTGCGCTCGATCACCTTGTCGGTGAGCTCGCCGCGCAGCACGTCGATGAGGTGGCCGGCGCCGTAGCGCTGGCCGGTGCGGTACACGCAGCTCAAGGCCTTGCGTGCGGCCTCGGTGGCGTCCCAGGTCTGCGGCGGGTGCAGGCAGTTGTCGCAGTTGCCGCAGGGCGTGGATTGTTCGCCGAAGTAGGCGAGCAGGTGCTGGCGGCGGCAGGTGGTGGCTTCGACCAGGCCGACCAGCACGTCGAGCCGGTTGCGCGCCAGGCGCTTGAACTCCTCGCTCGCCTCGGACTCGTCGATCATGCGCCGCTGCTGCACCACGTCCTGCGCGCCCCAGGCCATCCACGCCTGCGCCGGCAGGCCGTCGCGCCCGGCGCGACCAGTCTCCTGGTAGTAGCCCTCGATCGAGCGCGGCAGGTCCAGGTGCGCGACGAAGCGCACGTCCGGCTTGTCGATACCCATGCCGAAGGCGATCGTCGCCACCATGATCAGGCCGTCTTCGCGCAGGAAGCGCGTCTGGTGCTCGGCGCGCATCTCCTGCGTCATGCCGGCGTGGTAGGGCAGGGCGTTGAGCCCCTGCTCCTGCAGCCAGGCGGCGGTCTCCTCCACCTTGCGCCGCGACAGGCAATACACGATGCCGGCCTGGTCCGGGCACTCCTCGCGGATGAAGGCGAGCAACTGGCGGCGCGGGTCGTCCTTGTCGACGATGGTGTAGCGGATGTTCGGGCGGTCGAAGCTGGAGACGAAGCGGCGCGCGTGGGTCAGGTTGAGGCGCTCGGCGATCTCCTCGCGTGTCTGGCGGTCGGCGGTGGCGGTGAGCGCGATGCGCGGGGTGGCCGGGTAGCGCTCGGGCAGAATCGACAGCTGCAGGTATTCCGGGCGGAAGTCGTGGCCCCACTGCGACACGCAGTGCGCCTCGTCGATGGCGAACAGCGCCAGCCGACCGGTGTCGCGCAGGTGGTCGAGCTGGTCGAGAAAGCGCGGCGTCATCAGGCGCTCGGGGGCGACGTAGAGCAGGTCGAGCTCGCCCGCGTACAGCGCGCGCTCGACCGCGCGCGCGCGCTCGACATCGAGGCTGGAGTTGAGGAAGGCGGCGTTGACGCCGGCTTCGACCAGCGCGCTCACCTGGTCCTGCATCAGCGCGATCAGCGGTGAGACGACGATCGCGGTGCCGTGGCGCAGCAGCGCCGGGATCTGGTAGCACAGCGACTTGCCGCCGCCGGTGGGCATCAGCACCAGCGCGTCGCCGCCGGCGGCGACGTGTTCGACGATCTGCTGCTGTTCGCCGCGAAAGGCCGGGTAGCCGAAGACGTGCTCGAGGACGCGGAGGGCGGCGTCGGTGGAGGGCGCGGTGGACGCTGCAGGCGAAATCGGGGACGAGGCGGTGGAGTCAGCGAGCATGGCGCGCATTTTAGCGCCCGGTGCCGGTCTTAGCGCGTGATTTCCTGAGGTTTTTTGATCTGCGGAAATGCTGTCGAGATATTTCGCGCTGGCGCAAAATTTCGCTGGCGCGTGCCGGTACCGCCTGGCGTCAAGGGTGCTCGGCGCGCCAGTCGCGCAGCGCGGCCAGGGTGTCGTCGAGGCCGCCCACCACGCGGATGCCCGGCAGACGCTTGTGCTTGTCGCGCACCGCGGCGCCGCCCGCCCAGATCGCGATGGTGTCGGGCAGCAGCGCGCGCAATTCGAGCAGGCCGTCGATGGCCTGGCGCGCCGGGTAGGCGACGCTGAACGACAGGCCGACGATGTCGAAGCCGCCGCCGAGCGCCGCGCTGCGGATGTCCGCGAGCGGCGTGCGCGTGCCGAGCGACAGGCAGGCGACGCCCTCGGGCACCAGCATCGCCTCGGCCATCAGCAGGCCGAGCACGTGCTCTTCTTCGGGGAAGGTGGTGAGCAGCACGCGCGGCCGGCCCTCGTGGGTGGCGTGCGCGCCGATCGCCCCGCGCAGCACGTTTTGCACCTGCTCGGTAAACAAGTGCTCCTCGGGGACATCGACCTCGCCGCGCATCCAGGCCTCGCCCACCGCGGCGGCGAGCGGGGCGACGGTGTCGGCGACGAAGCGCTGCAGGCCCTGCTTCATCAGCGCCTGGCGCAGCGCGACCGCGAGCTCGGCGCTGCGGTGCAGGCGCACCAGTTCGAGCAGGCCGTCCTCGCGCCCGGCGGCGCCGGCCTGCGGACACAGACACTCGTCGAGCATCGCCACCAGCTCTTCGATGCTGGCGCCGACGACGCGGGCCGGGCGTTTGCCATGGTCGATCAGGCGCCGGATCAGGCGCAGCTTTTCGACCTGCTCGGGCGGATAGAGGCGCTCGCCGTTGGCGTCGCGTGCCGGCGCAGGGAAACCGTAGCGCCGCTCCCAGACGCGCAACGTGTCCTTGGCGAGGCCGGTGTCGCGTTCGACCGCGGCGATGCTGGCGGCCGCTTCGGATGGGATGGGAGCGTTCATTGAGCGTGTCGGATGAGGTGAAGAGTCTTTAAGCTGTGCTCGATCTTAGGCGTGGAAAATCAGTTTGTCCAGGACAAACGACAAAAGCAGCCCGCTGGTCAAAGGGCGCTGCGCGCACTGGCGCGGGGCGGGCGCGAGCCGACCTGCGCGCCTCTGGCCCTCACGCCGCCTCGCTCCTTCCCGCGTGCTCGTCGGCCTCGGCCGCCTGCTGCGGGGTCAGGTCGCCGTCGAGCACTGCGAGCATGCGCGCGGCCTTGGCCACCTGCTCGATCGCGCGCCGCTCCAGGCTGGCCAGGCGCAGCCAGTCCTGCATGGCGCGAATGTCGAAGCGGGCGTGCGCGCCTTCGAGGAGCAGGGCCTCCTTGAAGGCCTGGTAGTGCTTTTCGGTCTCTTCCAGCCGCAGTGCCACCACCGCCGCGCTGAAGTCGTCGCGGGCGGCGTCGGCGCTCGCGGCGAGCGCGGCGGTGGCCTGGCGAAACGCCGCCGCGGTGGGTTCGAGCGCCGTATCCGGCGGCGCGCCGAGCGTGGTCGCGAGCGCGCAGGCCTCGCGCACCGCCACCACCGCGCTCTGCTGGTACTGCAGCGCGCGCAGGCTGTGCGCGAGCGCGTCGACCAGTGTGGGCGGCAACTGGGCCGCGCTCAGCCTGCTCACGTATTTCGTGATCGCCGGCGCCAGCGCGTCGAGCGTGCTCGCCTGGCGCTCGATCCAGGGCTCGTCGGGCGGCACGCGCGTGAGCGCGGTCAGCGCGGTGAGCGCGAAGGACTGGGTGCGCCCGAGCTCCATGCGCAGCGCGCGCAGCGCCAGGTCGGGCACCGCCAGCGAGGGCGCGTCGAGGTGCCGCGGGCGGGCGATCTCTTCTTCGCGGCTGCGGAAATGGCCCGACAGATAGCGCAGCAGCGGGCGCGCCAGCGGCATCATCAGCACCACGCCGAGCAGGTTGAAGGCGGTGTGGAACATGGCCAGCATCACCGCCGGTGTCGCCGGCTGCTCGAACCACCCGCGCAGCAGGCCGAGCAGGCTGATCAGCAGCGGCAGCATGGCGATCGCGACCGCCCCGGTGACGAGGTTGAAGATCACGTGCGTGGCCGCCAGGCGGCGTGCGTTCGAGGTCGCGCCGAGCGCCGACAGGATCGCGGTGGAGGTGGTGCCGATGTTGGTGCCGATCACCATCGCGCACGCCGCCTCGATCGACATCAGCCCGCCCTGCGCGGCGGTGATGATGATCGCGATCACCGCGCCCGAGGCCTGCATCAACACGGTGAGCAGGGTGCCGATGCCGACCAGCACCAGCCATCCGGTGAGCCCCGGGGCGATATGGTCCTGCAGGTTCATCGTCGCGCCGAAACCCGAGAAGGTGTCCTTGAGCACGTCGATGCCGAGAAAGAGCACGCCGAAGCCGGCCAGCGCCTGGCCGAGCGCGCGCTGGCGCACCGTGCGCCCGGCCAGCATCAGCACCGCCCCGATGCCGACGAAGGGCAGCGCGAAGGCGTCGATCTTGAAGCTGAAGCCGAGCGCGGCCACCAGCCAGGCGTTGAGCGTGGTGCCCACGTTGGAGCCGAAGATCACCCACATCGCGTTCTGCAGCGAGAGCAGGCCGGTGTTGACGAAGCCGATGCTGGCCACCGTGACCGCGGTCGAGGATTGCACCAGCGCGGTCATGGTCATGCCCGCGCCCAGGCCGCGCACCGGCGTGGCGGTGCCGCGCTCGAGCAGGCCTTCGAGCGCGCGGCCGGCGGCGAGCTTGAGGCCCTCGGTGAGCATGTGCATGCCGAGCAGGAACAGGCCGAGGCCGCCAGCCAGGCCGGCGACGATCGTGTAGATATCGAGCGTGGGGGTGTCCAGGGCGGTCTCCGCTGCAGGGGTGAGTGTCACGCAAGCGTAATACTGCGCACCCCGGTCGGGGGAGTGGCGTGTGCGCATCCGCCACACTCGCGGGCACGAGCCGCTTCGCCCTGATGCAATTTTGTCCAGGACAAAGTATTGACACTGAAATGGCTCTGGCCTATCGTGAGATCGTTACTTCAAATTGTCCAGGACACAGCCATGAAAGCGATTGCATTGAACAAGCGTACCGGCATGCTCCTCGCCGCAGCGGTGCTCGCCGCGTCGGGTGTTTCCCAAGGCTTCGCCGGGGTGTCGGGTCCGGCGGCTGCTGGGGCGGCTCACGCGCCTGCTCCGGTCGTCCTGGACAACGGCGCATCCACGCCGCTCGAGCTGCTGCTCTTCGTGCATCGGCCCGACCTGCCGCTGCGCACCCGCGCCGATGCGAACAAGGACAAGCCATGAACGCGCACGAGAAGTTCTTCCTGCCCGACGAGTCGGCCGGCGCCGACCAGGGAGGGCCCGCGCCGCGGCGCATCGCGGTGATCGGCGGCGGCATCGCCGGGCTGGCGAGCGCCTGGCTGCTCGCGCCGCAGCATCGGGTGACGCTGTTCGAGGCCGGCAGCTACGTCGGCGGGCACACCAACACCATCGACGTCACGCTCGAGGGCCGCACGCACCCGGTCGACACCGGCTTCCTGGTCTTCAACCGCCGCACTTATCCCAACCTGTGTGCGCTCTTCGCGTTGCTTGAGGTGGACGCGGTCGAGACCGAGATGAGCTTCGGCGTCAGCCTCGCCCAGCCGGACATCGAGTGGGCGGGCACCGACCTCGGCAGCGTGTTCGCGCAGCGCAGCAACCTTCTGCGCCCCGCCTTCATCGCCATGCTGCGCGACATCCTGCGCTTCAACCGCGACACCACGCGCATGGCGCGCGAGGGCACGATGCCCGCGCTCTCGCTCGGCGACTACCTCGCGCTCGAGGGCTATTCGCGCAGCTTCGCCGACTGGTACCTGCTGCCGATGGCCGCGGCGATCTGGTCCTGCCCGACGCACACGATGCGCGACTATCCGCTCGCCACCTTCGTGCAGTTCTGCCACAACCACGGCCTGCTGCAGGTGTTCGACCGGCCGCGCTGGATGACGGTGAAGGGCGGCGGGCGCAGCTACGTGCGCCGCATGCTGGCGCGCCTGGACGATGTACGCGTGAACGCGCCGGTGCGGCGCGTGGTGCGCAGCGCCGAAGGCGTGTGGGTGCATGGCCCGCAGGGCCCCGAGCGCTTCGACGAGGTGGTGTTCGCCTGCCACAGCGACCAGGCCCTCGCCATCCTCGGCAGCGAGGCCACCGCCGCAGAGCGGCGCGTGCTCGGCGCGGTGCGCTATCAGCCCAACGTCGCCTATCTGCATACCGACCCCGCGCTGCTGCCGCGGCGGCAGAAGGTGTGGTCGGCGTGGAACTACCTCGCCGGCGAGGGCGCGCCGATGCGCGCCCGGTCTCGGTGAGCTACCTCATCAACCGCCTGCAGCCGCTGCCTTTCGAGGCCCCGGTGGTGGTGTCGCTGAACCCCTTCACCGAACCCGCCGCCGACAAGACCTTCCGCCGCATCGAGTACGCGCACCCGGTGTTCGACCAGGGCGCAATCGACGCCCAGGCCGCGCTGCCCGCCTTGCAGGGGCGCAACCGGAGCTGGTTCGCCGGCGCCTGGACCGGCTATGGCTTTCATGAAGACGGGCTCAAGTCGGCGGTGGCGGTGGCCGAGGGCATGGGCGTGGAGGTGCCGTGGCGGCGCGGCCGCGTATCCACACCGGCCGACCTGTACCAGCCCGCGCCGGCGCTGGAGGTGGCGGCGTGATGTCCGCCTTGCGCTCGCCGGAGTCGGGCCGGAGCGAGCCCCTGGGTGCACCCGCAGCAGGCGCCGTCGGCGCACGCCCGGACGTCGGCGCCCTGCAGCCGGCGGTGTGCTTCGGCGCGGTCATGCACGAGCGTCACGTCGTGGCGCGCAACCGCTTCGTCTACCCGTCTGCCTTCGTGCGCCTGCCCTTGTCGCAGCTCGACGGGCTGCGTGTGCCGCTGTTCGGCGTCGAGCGCGCCAACGTGTTCAGCTTTCGCAGTCGTGACCACGGCGCGCGCGACGGCTCCGCGCTGCTGCCGTGGATCCACGGCCTGCTGCGCGTGCACGGCGTGGCCGAGGTCTGCGATGGCGAGATCGTGCTGCAGACCATGCCGCGCATCTTCGGCTTCGTGTTCAATCCGGTCAGCTTCTGGTTCTGCCACGACCGCGCCGGCGCCGTGCGTGTGGTGCTGGCCGAGGTCAACAACACCTTCGGCGAGCGCCACAACTACCTGGTGCATCACGCCGACCTGCGCCCGATCGCCTCCGGCGACGAGCTGCGCGCGCGCAAGTGCTTTCACGTTTCGCCCTTCTTCCCGGTGAGCGGCGAGTACCGTTTCCGCTTCGAGCAGCGCGGCGCCGTGCATGCGGTGTCGGTGGACCTGTGGGACGGCGGCGCGCTGCGCCTGTCGACCCGGCTGTCCGGCCGCGCCGAGGCGCTCGATGGCCGCACGTTGCGCAAGTGGCTCGCGCGCCAGCCCTTCATGACCCTGGGCGTCGTCGCCCGCATCCACTGGCAGGCGCTGCGCCTGGCGCTGCGGCGCGTCAGCTTTCACCGCAAGCCCGCCCCGCCGATCGAGGAGACCACCTGATGAACGCCCTGGACCACGCCCTGCAGCCGATCGCCGGCCTGCGCCTCACCCGCCTGCCGCGCGCCACTCGGCTGTGCCTGGAGATGCTCGACCGCCTCGACGGCGGCGCGCTTGCCGTGGAGCTGCCCGACGGCCTGCGCCTGCGCGCCGGTCATGGCGCGCTCGTCGCCCACCTGCGTGTGCGCGACCATGCGGTGTTCGACGAGGTGCTCACGCGCGGCGACATCGGCTTTGGCGAAGCCTGGATGGACGGCCTGTGGGACACCGACGACCTCACCGCGCTGCTGCGTCTGCTGTCGGCCAACCGCACCCGCCTGCAGGGCGCGATCTACGGCCGCATGTTCCGCCTGCTGAGCCACCGCCTGCAGCATCTCCTGCGCGCCAACACGCGCAGCGGCTCGCGGCGCAACATCGAGGCCCACTACGACCTCGGCAACGACTTCTACGCCCTGTGGCTCGACCCCACCATGACCTACTCGGCGGCGGTGTTCGACACGCCCGACGTGTCGCTCGAGACTGCCCAGCTGCGTAAATACCGTCGCATCCTCGGCGAGCTCGGCGTGCAGCCCGGGCAGACCATCCTCGAGGTGGGCTGCGGCTGGGGCGGCTTTGCCGAGGTCGCCGCGACCGAATTCGGCTGCAAGGTGCTCGGCATCACGCTGTCGCCGTCCCAGCTCGCGTTCGCCCAGGCACGCGCCGCGCGCGCCGGTTTTGCCGACCGCGCCGAGTTCGTGCTGTGCGATTACCGCGACGTGCGCGGCCAGTACGACCACATCGTCTCGATCGAGATGATCGAGGCGGTGGGCGAGCGCTTCTGGCCGACCTATTTCGGCCAGCTCTCGGCCTTGCTCAAGCCCGGTGGGCGCTGCGTGGTGCAGGCGATCACGATCGACGATGCGCTGTTCGCGCGCTACCGGCGCGGCACCGACTTCATCCAGCGTCACATCTTCCCCGGCGGCATGCTGCCCAGCCCCGGCGCGGTGGCGCAGCAGGCGCAGCGCGCGGGGCTCGAGGTGGTGGGCGACTTCGCCTTCGGCCGCGACTATGCGCGCACGCTGGCGCACTGGCATCGCAGCTTCGAGGCGCAATCGGCCGCGGTGCGCGCGCAGGGCTTTCCCGAGCGCTTCCTGCGCATGTGGCGCTTTTACCTGTCGTATTGCGAGGCGGGCTTCGAGACCGGCGACATCGACGTTCATCACTACGTCTTCGCCCACGCCGGGGCGGGGGTGGCGTGATGACGCGCGCGCCGAAGCGCGGCGGGTGGACGCGCGGTGGAGCGCGCGTCGTGTGCGTGCTTGCGCTCGCGGCCGCCAGCATCCTCGCCCCCTCGCTCGCGGGGGCGGTCGCTTTGCCGCCAGCTGCGCGCGCGCTCGAGACCGGGCTCGAGCAGGTCGGCCGCGGCGAGCTGCGCTGGCTCGGCTTCAAGCTCTACGATGCGGCGCTGTGGTCGGGCGCGCGCGGCGAAGCCGCGATCGATGGCGCGCACGTGCTGTCGATCCGCTATGCGCGCGCGGTGAGCAGCGCGCGCCTGGTGGCGCTCAGCCTGGACGAGATGCGTCGTCTCGGCCTCGCCGACGAGGACAGGCTCGCGCGCTGGGGCGAAGCGCTGGCCGCGGTGCTGCCCTCGGTCGAGGCCGGTGACACGCTCGCGGGCCTGCACCGCCCGGGGCAGGGGGCCACCTTCTGGCATCAGGGCCGACCCAGCGGCGCACTGGACGACCCCGAACTCGCGCGCGCCTTCTTTGCGATCTGGCTCGATCCGCGCACGCGCGAGCCGGGGCTGCGCGCGCAGCTGCTCGGCCTGGCCGACGGCGCGCCATGAAATCCGCCTGCGGTGGCGTCGGGTGCGCCGCTGCGCTGCACCGCAGCGAGCTCGTCGCCTACGGCGCGCTCGGCCTGCCGCTCGCCTTTGCCGCGCTGCCGCTCTATGTGCATGTGCCGCGCCTCTACGCCGAAGGCCTGGGCCTGTCGCTGGCGCTGGTGGGCGCGGTGCTGCTGGCCGCGCGCGTCGTCGACGCCGTGACCGATCCGCTCATCGGCTGGGCCACCGACCGCCTGCCGCGGCGCCGGCTGTGGATCGCGCTTGCCCTGCCGGTGCTGGGCGCGGGCATGGTGGGGCTGCTCGCGCCGCCGGACGGCGCCGGCGCGCTGTGGCTGTTCGGCCTGCTGGTCGTGGTGTCGATGGCCTATTCGGTCGCCACCATCGCCTACAACGCCTGGGGCGCCGAGGTGGCGAGCACGCCCGCGGCGCGCACGCGCTTCGTCGCCAGCCGCGAGGCCTTTGCGCTCGCCGGGGTGGTGCTGGCGGCGGCGCTGCCCGGGCTGCTGGCCACGAGTGGTTTCGGCGCAGAGGCACCCGGCACGACCGGGGCTGCGGTGCTCGGGGCAGCAGGCGAGCCGGGCGCCGACGGGGCCGGTGGAGCTGCCGGCGAGGCCGCCGGTCTGGCGCGGATGGGCTGGGTCTTTGTGCCGCTGCTCGCCGGTTTCGGCCTGTGGACGCTGCTGCGCGCGCCGCTGCCGCCGGCCGCGCATGCCGCTGCGGCGCCGCTCTGGTCGGGCCTGCGTGGCGCGCTCGGCGAGCCGGCGTTCGCGCGCCTGCTCGCGGTGTTCGCGCTCAATGGCATCGCGGCGGCGATCCCTTCGGCCACGGTGCTGTTCTTCGTCGCCGACGTGCTCGAGGCCGGGCACCTGGCGGGCGGCTTTCTGGTGCTCTATTTCCTTGCCGCGGCGGCGAGCTTGCCGCTGTGGGTGCGGCTGTCGCAGCGCATCGGCAAGCTGCGCGCCTGGCTCGCCGGCATGGCGCTGGCCGTGGCGGTGTTCGCCTGGGCGGGGCTGCTCGGCAGCGGCGACGTGTTCGCCTACGCGGCGATCTGCGTGCTGTCCGGGCTGGCGCTCGGGGCAGATCTGAGCCTGCCGCCGTCGATCCTCGCCGACCTGATCGCGCAGCGCCCCGAGCGCACGGCGCGGCCGGGCCTGCGCGCGGGCGCCAGCTTCGGCTGGTGGAACTTCGTCACCAAGGCCAACCTGGCGCTCGCCGCCGGGCTGGCCCTGCCGCTGCTCGCGTTGCTCGGCTACGCGCCGGGCGCGCGCGATGCGGCGGCGGTGGCGGCATTGGCCGGTGTGTATGGCTTTGCGCCGGTGCTGCTCAAGCTCGCGGCCATGGCGCTGCTGTGGCGCTGGCGGAGCGTGATCGAGCCGCGGCCTGCGCGGGCAAGCCCGCCCGCAGCGCGCGGGGATGAATAAGGAGGTGGATCGTGAGGCGTTTTTTTGTACTGTTCGTGGCCCTGTTCGGGCTGTGGGGGTGTAGCAGCGTGAATGTCGATCACTATCGCGCGCAGCAGCCGGTGCTCGAGCTGCGCGACTACTTCAACGGCACGCTCGACGCCTGGGGCATGTTCCAGGACCGCTCGGGCAAGGTGGTCAAGCGCTTCCATGTCGTCATCGAGGCGCGCTGGGAGGGCGAAGTCGGCACGCTCGACGAGCGCTTCACCTATGCCGACGGCAGCACCCAGCGCCGGGTGTGGACCATCACCCGCCTCGGTGAAGGGCGCTACACCGGCCGCGCCGACGACGTGGTCGGCGAGGCCATCGGCGAAGCCGCAGGCAACGCGCTGCGCTGGCGCTACGTGCTCGCGTTGCCGGTGGACGACAAGGTGTACAACGTCGACTTCGACGACTGGATGTTCCTGATGGACGACAAGGTCATGCTCAACCGCTCGCTGATGAGCAAGTGGGGCTTTCGCCTCGGCGAGGTCACGCTGAGCTTCGTCAAGCGGGCGCCGCAATGAGTGCTGGCGCGGGGCGGCTGCAGCGCCTGTTCGGCCCGCTCAACACGCCGATTCGCGACTGGGCCGGCAGGCGGGTGTGGATCGTCGGCGCCTCGTCGGGCATCGGCGAGGCGCTCGCGCTCGCGCTCGCCCGCCGCGGCGCCCGCCTGGCGCTTTCGGCGCGCAGCGCGGAGCGTCTGGAGGCCGCATGCACTGCGTGCGGGGGCGCACTCGCGCTGCCAATGGATCTGTCCCGCGACGGAGAAATCGAACAGGCTCGCGACCAACTGCTCGCAGCCTGGGGCGGCATCGACCTCGTCGTGTTCAACGCCGGCACCTACCGCCCGCTGCGCGCCTGGGAGCTCACCGCCGCGGCCGTGCGCGAGACGCTCGACGTCAACCTCGTCGGCACCATGAGCGGCGTCGCCGCCGTGCTGCCGACCCTGCTCGCGCAGGGCCGCGGCGCGCTCGCGCTGGTCGGCAGCGTCGCGGGCTACGGCGGGTTGCCGAAGGCGACGGTTTATGGCCCGTCGAAGGCTGCGCTGATCAACTTCGCCGAGGTGCTCCACCTCGACCTCGCCCCGCGCGGCATCGACGTATTCCTGATCAGCCCCGGCTTCGTCGCCACGCCGCTGACCGCGCAGAATGACTTCACCATGCCCGCGCTGCTCACGCCTGAGCAGGCGGCCGGTGCGATCGTCGAAGGCTTCGCCAGCGGGGCCTTCGAGATCCACTTCCCGAAGCGCTTCACCTGCGTGCTGAAGCTGCTGCAATGGCTGCCGCGGCGCGTCTATTTCGCGCTCGTCCGCCGCGCCACTGGCTTGTGAGTCTGCCCGCCATGACCAAGCCCTACGTTCCGCTCCCACGGCAAACGCCCGCACGGCGCCTGGCGCACTTCTACGAAACGCTCACGCCGGACAGTCTCGCAGCGCTCGACGCGCTCTACGCCCCCGACGCCCGCTTCAAGGACCCCTTCAACGAGGTCACCGGCACCACCGCAATCCGCCGCATCTTCGAGCACATGTTCGCCAGCACCGACGCGCCGCGCTTCGTGGTCACGGATTGCATCGAACAGGGCGAACAGGCGATGCTGGGCTGGGCGTTCCACTTCGCGCTGCGCGGGCGCGCGCTGACCGTGCGCGGTGTCACGCATCTGCGCTTCGACGCCGACGGCCGGGTCGTGCTGCACCGCGACTACTGGGATGCCGCCGAGGAACTGTACGAGAAGCTGCCGCTGCTCGGGGGCGCGATGCGGGTGATCAAGCGCAGGCTGAGTGCGAGCGGCTGAGTGGCCCCATGCGCGCGCGAGGGAGCGGGGCGTTCGTCCGGATGCATGCTTCGCATCCGCCTCCTGTGGCGATCGGTCACGGAGCTGCTGACCCGATCCCGGCAAGGGGATTATCATGGAGCGCTGATAGAACACCGCACACAGGTTAGCTCATGCTTGCAATTTCTCGCGTTGTCGCCCGCCTCGTCGCCGCCCCGCTGCTGGCCCTCGGCCTGCTCGCCGGCTGCACCCCCTCCGAGCCCGTCTTCAAGAGCACCGACATCACCGGCGCCGAGTACGGCAAGCGTTTCGCCCTCACCGACCACCACGGCCAGGCGCGCACGCTCGCCGACTTCGAGGGCAAGGTCGTCACCATCTTCTTCGGCTACACCCAGTGCCCCGACGTGTGCCCCACCGCGCTGTCGGGCATGAGCGCGGTCATGCAGGAGCTTGGCCCGGATGCCGACCGCGTGCAGGTGATCTTCGTCACCGTCGATCCCGAGCGCGACACGCCCGAGCTGCTGGCCGAATACGTGCCGGTGTTCGACGAGCGCTTCCTAGGCATGTACGGCCCCGCCGACAAGATCGCCGAGATCGCCAAGGACTTCCGCGTTTTCTACCGCAAGAGCGGCGACCTGGAAGGCCACTACACCATCGACCACTCGGCCGGCACCTACGTCTTCGGCCCGGATGGGCGCTTGCGGCTGTATATCAAGCACGCCGAAGACCCGCAGGTGATGGCGGCCGACATCAAGGCGCTGCTGGCGGGGAAGTGAATCAGGTCAGCGTATTTCGACGATGCGCTCGCCGCTTTCGAGCGCCGCGCGTAATTGGGGTAGCACCGATTCGAATGCGGTCAGCAAGGCCTGCTTGCGGCAGTTCCCGAGGCCGAACCCATACCACCTGAGGCGGAATGCGCTCCAGTCGATCTGCCAGGAGCCGGAAGTCATCGTCTTTGGTAACGATGATCAGCGCTTCTTTCTGCGCTCGATGCCAGATCTCGGCGTCTGGAGCATGGTCCAGGCCCAGGTGAAGACATGACGAGCCTCCAGCCCCTTGCTGGAGAGCCAACGCGCGAGCGCGATGGGCAGTTGCGCGTCGACGAGGAAGTTCACGCAGCAATCAGGATCGGGTGGTCAGCCTGCCGCGCGGCGTATTCGAGTACTGCGCGGATGTCCGCTTCCTCGAGCATGGGATAGTCTTCGAGGATCTCTGCCGGACTGGCGCCCGCGCCCAGCAGGCTCAGCACGTCGGAAACGCGGATGCGAAGGCCGCGGACGCAGGGACGTCCCCCGCATTGGTCGGGGGATATCGTGATGCGCTTGATCAGTTCGAGCCCAGCTTCCATGCCGCCCTCCCCTCAATGCCCCTCAGTTGGTGTGGGCAGTATAGCCGCGCAAGGCTGCGGCGGCGGAGCTTCAAGCCACCGCCGCCAGCAGCCCCCGCATCTTCTGCATCGCCTTGGCTTCGATCTGGCGGATGCGCTCGGCCGACACGCCGTATTCGGCGGCCAGTTCGTGCAGCGTGGCGCTGTCGCCCTCGGCGAGCCAGCGCCGCTGGACGATGGCGCGGCTGCGGTCGTCCAGGCTGGCGAGCGCGTTCTTGAGGCCGGTGTCCTGCAGGTGGGCGAGTTCGGCCTGTTCGACCTGCTCGCTCGGTTCGGCGTGCGGGTCGGGCAGGTAGGCGATCGGGGCGAAGCGCTCGTCATCGTCGTCGCTGCCGGCGTCGAGCGGGATGTCGCGGCCGGTGAGGCGCGTCTCCATCTCGACCACTTCCTCGGCCTTGACGCCGAGCTGGGTGGCGATCGACTGCACCTCGTCGGGCTGCAGCGTGGTGCTGTCGTGCTTCATGCCGCGCAGGTTGAAGAACAGCTTGCGCTGCGCCTTGGTGGTGGCGATCTTCACCAGACGCCAGTTCTTGATCACGTATTCGTGAATCTCGGCCTTGATCCAGTGGATGGCGAACGACACCAGGCGCACGCCGCGCGTAGGGTCGAAGCGCTTGACCGCCTTCATCAGGCCGATGTTGCCTTCCTGGATCAGGTCGGCGTGGGGCAGGCCGTAGCCGAGGTAGCCGCGGGCGATCGCGACGACGACGCGCAGATGCGACATCACCAACTGGCGCGCCGCATCCACGTCGCCCTCGTCACGCAGCCGCGTCGCCAGATCCACCTCCTGCTGTTCGCTCAGCATCGGCATGCGATTCACGCTCTGGATGTACTGATCCAGGCTGCCGGTGGCGGGAACGGGAAAGGTCAGGGCGTGTGACATGGGCTTGGGTCCTCCTTGTGCGCTTCAATGTTAGCACTCGGGGCGTGAGAGTGCTAAGGGGCAGCGGGAGTTCCGGGGTGGCCTTCTTCAGTCTTTTTCGGCGGACACCCAGTCCTCGACGCGCAAACCCGAAATGCGCCTGAACTCTCGCGTATTGTGCGTGACCAGGGTGGCGTCTTCGGCCAGTGCATGGCAGGCGATCCACAGGTCGTTCCCTCCGATCGGTGTGCCTGCCTCCTTCAGGCGGGTGGCCTGTTCCGCGTAATGCCGGCAGATGGCGGGGTCGACGGGATAGCGCACCGGTACCTGGCGTGCCAGGGCGTTCAGCCGCCGCAGCACCTCCGTCTTGCGCGTGCTGCGCTCGGCGCCCTTCAGCAACTCGGCCCAGGTCACGAAAGACATGCACAGGGCGTCGCGCTCAGGGAGTGCGTCGATGCGCTGCGCGATGCTGGGCGGTTGATTCTTGATCAGGTAGATCAGGATGTTGGTGTCGAGCAGGTAGATCACAGCGCCTCGCGCTCCTGCACCGGCAGCGGCGCTTCCTGTTCGGCCTCGAGCGCGGCGACGAAGTCGTCATCCACTTCGCCCAGCGCTTTCAGGGCCTGCATCAGGGCGGTGCCACGTTGCACGCGCAAGGGGTGAATCACCAGATCGCCCGCATCGTTGCGCGTGATGCTGACGCGGTCGGTGTCGAGGCGGAACTCTGCCGGGATACGGACCGCCTGGCTGTTGCCGTTGTTGAAGACGCGGCTGGGCAGTGTTTCCATGGCATCACCTATTGTAAATACGCTGGCGTGTGTATTTTAGTGCTCGCGTAGCAACAGGGCAAATATCCACTGTTTGTTTCGCGTGGGCGGGCTGCGCCTCGAACCCGTAAGCTGACCTGCCTTCTGCGCTGCGCGCTTCATTCAACGCACGATGAACGCTGCTGGCGTCAGGATGGGAATGCCGTGCCATGGGTTCAGCACGAGCAGATCCTTGTCCCCGCTGATGATCGCCGCTGCTTCGCCTGCAAGCTCGGCCAGGGTGTCTTCCGAGCCAAGCAGGCTGCCGCGGGCGAGCGCGAGATCGACCGCCTGGGCGGCGGTGCTGCGCGGCACCAGCAGGCGGCTGACGAGAACGTTCGTGTCGACGACGAAGCGCAAGAACTCAGTCATCGGCGAGCAATTCGGCGAGCTTGTCCTCGGTCAGGCCCGCTGCGGCGGCTTTCTCGCCGACTGCGTCGCAAAAGCGCTGAAATTCGGCGACGTTGAGTCGTGTGAGGCGCTCGTAATCCTTCATCGACAGAACGACCGCGACATCGCGCTTCTGGCGGCGGATCACGACGGGTTCGTGCGTGGCCAGGTCGAGCACGCGGGCCAGTCCCTGTTTTGCCTCGGTGGCGGAGACGGTGCGCATGGTGGTCACTCCTTACCGTTCAGGCGAACTTGGATTGTATGTTTTGTACGAAATGTACACAGTTGGCGAGCTGCGGGCGTGCTGCCGGTGGGCTTGGCAAAGCACGTCAGCGCCGCGCAGGAAATTCCCGTGCGGTGTGAACGACGTTGAGCACGATCACGGAGTCATCCGTCACTTTCACGAAGGCAATGTAGGGCAGTCGGCGAACAACGAGTTCGCGTGCGCCCGGGATCCGCGCACTCGCCCGGATACGGTCCGGGAAGACGCGCAAGGCTTCGACCTCGGCAACGATGCGCGACTGGACGGACGCTGCAGTCAATGGGCCTGCTTCAGCGTAGTAATAGGCGAGAATCTCCTCGAGGTCGTCCAGCGCCTCGTCGGCCCACAGGATATTCATGCACGACGATTCCGCGCCGCCAAACGCTCGCGCAGCAGGGCCATGGCTTCGTCATGGTCATGCAGTTTGGTCTGGCCGGCCTCCAGGCGTTCGAGCGTGGCCGTGAGCTTCTCGAAGAGCCAGCCGTCGTAACCGGGTGTCTTGTCGAGCAGGAATTCGGGCAACAGCGTGTCTGCTGCGTCCTCGATCGACACCATGATGCCGACAGGGCGATTGTTCTTGGTGATGACGACCGGCTCCCGGCGCGATGCATCGAGGAATTCGCCGAACCGGTTCTTTGCTTCGCGTGCGGTCATGACTTTCATGATCAGTGTCCTGAGTAGGGTCGAGATAGATCCATAGTAGCTACTTTAGGCGGTGCGGAAAGCGTCTGTGTCCGGGATGGTGGATTGGGCTTGATCTCATGGGCAACCATGGTCATGATCATGGTCATCGATTTTCCAGGGAGTACGACCATGCAAACCATCCAGGCCTCCGAATTCAAGGCTCGCTGCCTCGCCCTGATGGACCAGGTGGCGGCCTCGGGCGAGATCCTTGTCGTCACGAAGAACGGCAAGCCGGTTGCCGAACTGCATCCTTATCAGGGCGCGCGTGCAGCGTCGCCTTTCGGTCTGCACCCGGGCGTACGCATCCTGGGCGACATCGTGTCGCCGGTCGCCGACGAGGACTGGGAGGCCTTGTCGTGATCGTCCTCGACACGCATGTGCTCATCTGGATGGATGCCGACGATGCCGCGCTCGGCCCGCAGGCGCGTGCGCGCATCGAACAGGCCTGGCGCGCGGGCGAGGTCGCGGTGAGCGCGATCAGCTTCTGGGAGTGCGCAATGCTTGCGGATAAGGGACGCATCGTCCTGCCGCTTGCTGTTGAAAGCTGGCGGGCAGGCCTGCTGGGCGCGGGGCTGGTCGAGATTGCGCTCGATGGACGCATCGTGCTGGCAGCGGCAGGGTTCGCGGAGCTGCATCGCGACCCGGCAGACCGCTTCATCGCCGCCACCGCAGGCGTGCGCAACGCGACGCTGGTGACAGCGGACGAGAAGCTGTTGGCATGGAATGCGGGCCTGCCGCGGCTCGATGCGCGGCGCTGATCGGGTGTTCTGTTGCGCGTCCGCAACAACAAAGGCTGGAATGTCGCGTTTTAGCGCTTCCAGGCTTGCAAGGCGGGCGGCAGGTTTGCAGAATCGCTTCAACTTCTCGCCAGAGAGGTGAGTAGGGCCAAGGCAGGTGCCAAGGTCTCAACTTCAAATTTGAGGAGAAACATATGCAAAAGAAACTGATCGCGCTGGCTGTTGCTGGCCTCGTTTCGGCCCCGGCCTTCGCTCAGTCGAACGTGACCATCTACGGTGTGGCTGACGCTGCCGTTGGTTTTGGTGGCCACGGCGATAACGACTTCAGCGGTGTCGTGAACGGCGTGCTGTCGGGTTCGCGTATCGGCTTCAAGGGTACCGAAGATCTGGGTAACGGCCTGAAGGCTGTGTTCACCCTGGAGCAAGGCTTTGACATCGGTAACGGTGCAGAGCACGTCGACGGCAGTCAGTTCTCGCGTCAAGCCTTCGTTGGCTTGGCTGGTTCGTTCGGTACCGTGGCGCTCGGCCGTCAGTACGCGCCTGGCTACTTCTTCAACTACGACGCGACTGCGGCAGCTTCGGTTGGTCCTCAGTCGATTCTGTCGAACAGCGGCGGCATGTCGATCACCCCGAATAACCGCGCTCGTTGGGATAACTCGGTTACCTACACGGGTTCGTTCTCGGGCCTGACCGCTCGTGCAATCTACTCGATGAATGCCTCCGAGTTGGCTACGGATCCCGATGATGATGACGCCTACGGTCTGGGCCTTGACTACTCCAACGGTCCTCTGACGGTTGGCGGTGTCTATCAGGTGATCCAGAACAACGCCGAAGACCAAGAAGAATGGGGCATCGGCGCTGGCTACAACTTCGGTGTTGTGCAGGTCCTTGGTTCCTACCAGTCTGTTGATGGTCTTGGCTTTGCGAATGGCGCTGAAGCTGACCTGTGGCAAGTTGGCGTGATCGTTCCTGTGGGCGCTGCTGGCAAGGTCCATCTTGCCTACGGCGAATACGATCGCGATGATCTGAACAACGCTGGCGCTGAAAGCTACTCGATCGCTTACACGCACGCTCTGTCGAAGCGCACTACTGCTTACGTCGCCTACAACAACACCGAAAACGAAAGCGGTGTTGGCCGCTTCAACGCGCCTGGCGTCACTGGCACGGGACTTGGCGACGATGCCGACATCTTCGCTGTTGGCGTTCGCCACACCTTCTAATCTGTCCTAAAGACAGGTTTGAAAGTAAAAACGGGAGCTTCGGCTCCCGTTTTTTCGTACACGCCCACCACATCAACCGTCGCGTTACACGACGCTTTAGCGCAACGGATCGAGCTTGAAGAACTCGCCAGACAGCCTGCCTGTGTGCCAGTTGGCGATCAGTTCTTCCTTGTGTAGCTCGATCCACGCATTCACCAGCATCTGCTTGTTGCGCGGCAGCTCGCCGAAGATGGGTTTGTTGGCGGCAATGTCGAAACCCGCTTCCAGTCCCTCATACATCGCCAGCAGAAACGGCGCGGTGGGCTTCTTGGTCTTGGGCATCGGCAGCGCAA
>DITC01000001.1 GCA_002422685.1 Thauera sp. UBA6194
AGCACGCGGTAGCGCGTGAGCGCGCGGCGGCCGTGCACCGGATCGACGATCTGGCGCGGGCGCCGGGCGGCGTCCTCGCCGAGCGGCAGGTCGATCTCGCCCTCGTCCAGCGCCAGATGCCCCTGCACCACCGCCACGTATTCCTTGCCCACCGTACGTTGCTCGAAGGCGAGGCTCATGCGGCGCAGCATCTCCAGGCCGCGCGCGAACAGCACCAAGCCCGAGGTCGCCGCGTCCAGCCGGTGCACGATGAGCGCGTCCGGGTGCAGCGTCTGCACGCGCGCTGCCAGGCAGTCCTGGCGGTCCTCGCCGCGGGCGGGCACGGAGAGCAGGCCCGCGGGCTTGTCGACGACGAGGAGGTCGTCGTCGAGGTAGAGGACGGAGGGCGTGAGGGCGGGCATGGTGAGGTGTGGTCGTGAAGGTGGGTCGGGCGGATGCTGGCCTTGCGGCCGGATCAGGGCGGTACTGAGAGGAAGGCGGCGCCGGCATCGACTGGCGCGAGACGATGCACCCCTGCGGGCGCGCGAGCAAGCAGCGTGGGGCGGATCGAGGCCGGGTGTCCGTCCGGCGCCATCGCTTCGTGACGTGGGCCGGCGAACTCGGCGCCCGAACGAGGGTCCAGCTTCGCATCTGGCAGTCGCTGGCCATCCCGCTTCGCCAAAGGATACCCCTGCCCTTGAAAACCTGGCTGCAGCGCCTGTTCAACGTTCGCCGCGATGAAGTGCTGCCGGTGTGCCTGGCGGCGCTGTTCTTCTTCTGCGTGCTGGTGGCGCTGATGATCCTGCGTCCGGCGCGCGAGGCGCTCGGGCTGCGCGGCGGCATCGACGCGGTGCGCTGGTTGTTCATGGGCACGGCGCTGGTCGCGCTGCTGGTCAATCCGCTGTTCGGCTGGCTGGTGAGCCGGCTGCCGCGGCTGCAGTTCATCTCGGCGACCTATGCGTTTTTCGCCTGCAGCCTGGTGGGTTTCTTCCTGTTGCTGGTATGGACGCCCGAGGCGGTGGGCGTGGCGAGCGGGCAGGTGTTCTACGTGTGGTTCAGCGTCTTCAACCTGTTCGCCACCATGGTGTTCTGGGCGCTGATGGCCGACCGCTTCACGCTCGAGCAGGGCAAGCGCTTCTTCGGCCTGATCGCGGTCGGCGGCACGCTGGGGGCGATCGCCGGGCCGTGGCTGGCGTCGCAACTGGCAGCGCCGCTGGGCACACCGGCGCTGCTGCTGGTGTCGGCGGGGTTCCTGACGGCGGGGTTGGCGGCGGCGTGGGGGGTTGCGCGCGTGCGTCCGCCGCGGACTGCGCCGGCGGCAGAGGCGGCGGGACCCGGAGCGCTGGTGACGGGCGAGTCGGTGGCGGGAGAGCGGGTGCGAGGCGAGGGGGTGCCCGCCGACGACGCGCACACCCCGATCGGCGGCAGCGCCTGGGCGGGCGTGCGCGCGGTGTTCGCCTCGCGCTACCTGCTGGGGATCGCCGCTTACGTCGTGATCCTGGCGGTGATGGCGACCTTCCTCTACTTCACCCGGCTGCAGATGGTGGCCGAACTCGGCGACGACCTCGACCTGCGCACCACGATGTTCGCCCGCATCGACCTGATCACCCAGATCGCCACCCTGCTGCTGCAGGCGCTGGTGGCCGGGCGGCTGATGCAGCGGGTAGGCGTGCCGCTGACGCTGGCGCTGCTGCCGCTGACCACCGCGCTCGGCTTCGTCGGCCTGGCGATGGTGGGCTCGCTGGCGGCGCTGGTCGCCTTCGAGGCCGCCTTCCGCGCGGTGCAGCGCGCGCTGATGCGGCCGGCGCGCGAGACCCTGTTCACCGTGCTGCCGCGTGAGGACAAGTACAAGGCCAAGGCCTTTATCGACACCTTCGTCTATCGCGGCGGCGACGTCGTCGGCGCGCAGCTCGAGGGCCTGCTCGGGCGCCTGGGCATGGGGCTGGCGGCACTGGCCAGCGTGGCGGTGCCGCTGGCGCTGCTGTGGGCCGGGCTGGCGCTGTGGCTGGGACGCACGCAGCAGCGCATGGCGGCGCAGCTTCCGATGAGCAAGGAACACCCACCTCACAAAGGAGAAAACCGACATGATTTCCCGACGTGATTACCTGAGGCTGTGTCTCGCCACCGGTGTGACGCTGAGCCTGAAGAGCGCGCCATCGTGGGCCGCAGGCGAGTCCGGCGCGCCGAACGCGGACAGGAAGCTGGAACTGATCACCCGCGCCATCCCCGCCTCCGGCGAGCGCCTGCCGGCGATCGGCCTGGGCAGCTCGGCGACCTTCGCCGAAGTCGCGCGCAGCGAGGACGTCGCGGCCGTGCGCGAGGTGCTGCAGGCGCTGGTCGAGTATGGTGGCCGGGTCTTCGACACCGCACCGTCCTACGGCGCCTCGGAGGCAGTGGCCGGGCGCATCGCGGCCGAGCTCGCCATCACCGACAGACTGTTCTGGGCGACCAAGCTCAACGTGGCGGGCTGGGGCGGTGGACGCGCCGACGCCGCGGCGGCACGGGCGCAGCTCGAGACCTCGTTCCAGCGCCTGGGCAAACCGGTGCTCGACCTCATCCAGGTGCATAACCTCGGCGACGTGCCCACCCAGCTCGGCCTGCTCAAGGACCTGCGCGCCGAGAAGCGCGTGCGCTACATCGGCGTCACGACCACCTTCCCGCGCCAGTACGCGGAGCTCGAGCAGATCCTCGCCCGCGAGCCGATCGACTTCATCGGCATCGACTACGCGATCGACAACCGGACGATGGAAGAACGCATTCTGCCGCTGGCGCAGGGTCGCGGCGTCGGCGTGCTGGTCTATGCGCCCTTCGGCCGCACCCGGCTGTGGCAGCGCGTGCGCGGCCAGGCGCTGCCGGCGTGGGCGGCGGAGTTCGACGCGCACTCATGGGCGCAGTTCTTCCTCAAGTTCGTGCTCGCGCACCCGGCCGTCACCGTGGCTACGCCCGCCACCAGCAAGGCGCGGCACATGGTTGACAACCTCGGCGGCGCGCTCGGGGCGCTGCCGGATGCGGACCTGCGGCGGCGGATGATTGCGCTGGTTGAGGGGCTGTGAGCATCGTCCGAGGCAGCGGCGTCCGTGCGCGGCGGTCGGGGGGTGGTTCAACGGAGCGACCTGTGGCGTAAGTCAGTCTGCGCGCCGGTGAGCATGCGGAGCGCGCTGCAGCAAGGTGAAAATCGTCCATCCAGTGGTTGAAAATCATCCACGCAATGGACGATTTTCAACCACTTGAAGTGCAAGCAGGCGGATGAAGATGGCCCGCGTCGACACCCCGCGCATCGGCTGCCCGCCCTCCCCGGCGCCTAGATCAGCTTCAGCCCCGGCGGCAGCGATTCGCCGAAGCTGCGCCGGCGATCGGCGTCGTCGAGGCTGACGTTCTCGCGCACCATCGTGATCCAGCTCTGCGGGGCGCGGATCGCGGTGAGGCGGCGGGCGACCTCGTCGCGCAGATCGGGGGCGAGGTCGCGGGTGCGGTCGCCGGTGAGGCGGGCGATCTGGGCGGCGGCGAAGGCGGCGGGCTCGATGGTCTTCCAGTCGAGCGCGAGCACGGCGGCGAGCCAGTCGGCGGCAATCTCGGGCGGGACGACGTTGTGCGCGCTGCCGTAAAGCGACTCGCGCGCGCCGACGCGGCCGAGCGCCCACCAGGTGTGGGGTTTTTCGGCGGGGCGTTGCAGGCGTTCGAGCAGCCAGCGGCCGACCTCGACGCGGTGCATTGCCGGCACGCGCTCGAGTGCGGCGGACAGGCGCACCATGTCGTCGTAGCTGCCTTGCACCGGGTCGCCGCGTCGGCGCGCGGCGTCGGCGTGTTCGAGGTGGCCGGCGAGCACTTCGAGGATCTGCAACTGGCGGTCTTCGTCCAGGCCGCCGGCGCTGCGCCGCCACAGCGTCCACCATTCGCTCCAGTTGTTGCTCTCCTGCACGTACTGGATGCCCTGTGCGAACAGCGCCCACAACTGGTCGATGCGCCAGTCGTCGAGCGCGGCGCCCAGGCCCGGGCGCAGGCAGTAGCCGGTGAGGTTGAGCCACACGCGCTCATGCTCGGCCGAGCGCCGGCGGCGGCGAGCGCGTTCGAGCAGGGCGTCGAACAGGGTGCGCAGCAGCGCCATGTCCCAGTCTTCGCGGCGGCCGAGCACGCGCTCGAGGCGGCTGCGTAGCTGGCGGACTTCCTTGGGGGCGACCTGCTGCGCCTGGCCGCCGAAGGTCTGCTCGATCAGGGCGAGGGCCTGGTCGAGCCGTGGGTGGACGCCGGAGGCGGGCGCGTTTGCGGCCGAGGCGTCGGCGGTGTCCGCAGCGGCTTCGGCGCGCACCTGGAAGGCGAGCTGCCAGCGGCGCTCGGCATCGTCGACGCTGACGCACTGCATCTCCAGCGTGCCGACCTCGGTGAGGGTGGCGACCAGGCGCACGGCGACGTTTTCCTTGCGTCCGGCGCTGGTCGGCGGCAGGCGGGCGGTGAGCGGCGGCAGGTGGATGAAGTCGTCGCTGGCCAGGTCCACCAGCTCGCCGGCCTGCCACGGCGTGTCGCTGGTCGAGGATACGAGGTGAAAGCGCACCGCCTGGCCGAGGCGCAGCGCGAAGCGGCGCTCGGGCAGCGCAAGCTCGACGCCCGATTCGGTGCCGCGCGGCAGCACGCAGAT
>DITC01000064.1 GCA_002422685.1 Thauera sp. UBA6194
TGGTGTTGATGTCGGGCGACCTGATGGGCGTGCCGCGCGCGATCGCGCTGTCGCGGGCGACCATGCGCAACATCCGTCAGAACCTGTTCTGGGCCTTTGCCTACAACAGCGCGCTGATCCCGCTCGCCGCGGGGGCGTTCTACCCGGCCTTCGGTGCGCTGTTGTCGCCGGTGTTCGCCGCCGCGGCGATGTCGATGTCGAGCGTATTCGTGCTCGGTAATGCCCTGCGCCTGCGTCGCTTTGGTGCCGACGCGGTGCCGGCAGCGGCGTGAAGGAGGCAGCGATCGTGATGAACATCGGCAAGGCGGCCGCCGCCTCGGGCGTGTCGGCGAAGATGATCCGCTACTACGAGTCGATCGACCTGCTGGCGGCGGCGCGGCGCACCGACGCGGGCTACCGCGCCTACACCGACGAGGACGTGCATGTGCTGCGCTTCATCCGCCGCGCGCGCGACCTGGGCTTCTCGCTGGCGGACATCGGCGAGCTGCTCGCGCTGTGGCGCGACCAGGGGCGGGCGAGCGCGGATGTGAAGGGGATCGCGCTCGCGCATGTCGCGGCGCTCGAACGCAAGATCGCCGAACTGCAGGGCATGGCGGACACGCTGCGCACGCTCGCCGCGCATTGCCATGGTGACGCGCGCCCGGATTGTCCCATCCTCACCGACCTCGACGCGGCAGGGCGATCGCACGAACGGACGGGCTAGCTCGGGCAGCACGCGTGGGAGCTTGCATGCCCGCGAAATGGGTCCGTGTCGGTGCGCGTTCGCGGGCAAGCCCGCTCCCACGGCGGCTTTGTGCGATTGCCCTGCTGGATGCGGGCGACGGACGCTGAACGGCTGCGCGGCGGGTTACCATCGCACCCCCATCCCTCGATAGAAGCGCCCTGAATGCAAACAGACCTCGCCGACGAACCCCGCAAGGCCATCGTCGCCTCGGTGCAACGCTCCAACGTCAGCGATGCCGAGTTCGAAGCCTCGCTCGCCGAGCTGCGCGAGCTGGCGAAGACCCTCGGCTACCGGGTGGTTCACACCTTCACCCAGAAGCGCGCCGGTTTCGACACCACCGGCTATCTGGGGGTTGGCAAGCGCCAGGAGGTGCGTGAGTTCGTGGCCGCCCAGGCCGGCTTCGAGGCCGCGCCGACCGACACCGTGCCGCGCACCGGCGCGATCGAGGCGCTGCTGGTCGACCACGAGATCTCGCCCTCGCAGGCGCGCAATCTCGAGCTGGAGACCGGCTGCGAGGTGATGGACCGCACCATGGTCATCCTCGAGATCTTCCACCGCAACGCGCGCTCGCGCGCCGCCAAGGCGCAGGTGGAAATCGCCCGCCTGGGTTACATGGCGCCGCGCCTGCGCGAAGCCGCCAAGCTCGCCGGGCCGCAGGGGCGCCAGCGCAGCGGCGTGGGCGGACGCGGTGCCGGCGAGTCGCACACCGAGCTTGATCGCCGCAAGATCCGCGACCGCATCGCCGAGCTGCAACTGGAGATCGTCGCGATGGAGGCCGAACGCAAGATCCAGCGTGCGCGCCGCCAGGGTCGCCAGGCCCCCGCCAGCGTGGCGCTGGTCGGCTACACCAATGCCGGCAAGTCGACCTTGATGCGCGCGCTCACCGGCAGCGAGGTGCTGGTCGCCAACAAGCTCTTCGCCACCCTCGACACCACCGTGCGCACGCTCTACCCCGAGAGCGTGCCGCGCGTGCTGGTCAGTGACACCGTCGGCTTCATCAAGAACCTGCCGCACGGCCTGGTGGCCTCGTTCAAGTCCACCCTGGACGAAGCCCTGGACGCCGGCCTGCTGCTGCACGTCATCGACGCCAGCGACCCCGGTTTCGAGCGCCAGCTCGAAGTCACCGACAAAGTCCTGGCAGAAATCAGCGCCGACGAGCTGCCGCGCATCCGCGTCTTCAACAAGATCGACCACGTCGGCGACGCCGCGGCGCAGGCTGAATGCGAGGCCGCGCTGCACGCGAAATACCCCGGCTGCATCGTCATGAGCGCGCGTCGGCCGGACGAGGTGGCCAGGCTGCGGCAGACGATCGTCGCCTTCTTCCAGCAGGACCTGATCGAGGCGGAGCTGTTGCTGCCGTGGTCGGCGCAGCAGTTGCGCAAGGAGATCTACGCCAATTGCGAGGTGCTGGAGGAGCGGGCGGAGGATGAGGGGGCGGTTTTCCGGCTGCGCGCTGAGCCCGAGACTGTCGAGCGCTTGCGCGCGCAATTTGCCCTGGCACGCTGACGTCCTGACGCGCTGACAAACAAACGCCACCGCAAGGGTGGCGTTCGTGCGTGAGGCGATGCGCCCGCGCGGGTGCGCCGGCAGGGCCGGGGTGGGTGTGTGCGCACCCCGGTGGATCGAACCGGGTCAGCCGACCTGGTCGAGCGCCTTTTCCAGCGTGGCGACGGTGCGCGCGACCTTGTGCAGCTTGTCCAGCCCGAACAGGCCGACGCGGAAGGCCTTGTAGTCGGGGCGCTCGTCGAGCGCGAGCGGCACGCCGGCGGCGACCTGCATGCCGACGGCGGCGAACTTGGCGCCGGTCTTGATGCCGTCGTCGGTGGTGAAGCTCACCACCACGCCCGGGGCCTGGAAACCCGCCGCGGCAACACTCGGGAAGCCGCGCGCCTCGAGCAGCGCACGCACACCGGCGCCTAGTTCCACCTGTTCCGCCTTCACTTTCTCGAAGCCGTAAGCCTCGGTCTCGCGCATCACGTTGCGCAGCGTGACCAGGCCGTCGGTAGGCATGGTGGCGTGGTAGGCGTGGGCGCCGCCCTCGTAGGCCTCCATGATCTGCAGCCACTTCTTGAGATCGCAGGCGAAGCTGGTGCTGGTGGTGCCTTCGATGCGATCGCGCGCGGCGGCGCTCATCATCACCATCGCGCAGCACGGCGAGGCGCTCCAGCCTTTTTGCGGTGCGCTCACCAGCACGTCGACGCCGGTGGCATCCATGTCCACCCAGATCGTGCCCGAGGCGATGCAGTCGAGCACGAACAGGCCGCCGACCTCGTGGGTGGCGTCGGCCACCGCGCGCAGGTAGTCGTCGGGCAGCATCATGCCGGCCGAGGTCTCGACGTGCGGGGCGAACACCACGTCGGGGCGATGCTGGCGGATCGCGGCCACGACCTCGTCGATCGGCGCGGGGA
>DITC01000010.1 GCA_002422685.1 Thauera sp. UBA6194
GATGGAGTCGGACGGGTTGAGCATGACCATCTTGGTCTTGTTTTCCGAACCGCCGCCCTTGGCCGCACAGATGACCTCGACGTCATCGCCCTCGACGATCTCGTAATGGACCACCGCCGGGGTGTTGTCCTTGCTGTTCTGGCGCTTGCCGGCCGGGTCGAGCAGCACCGAGGCGCGCAGCTTGTTGTCAGGGTTGTTGTAGGCGCGGCGAACGCCTTCGTTGATCATGTCCTGGACACTCATCTTCGCGTCCCACTGCACGTTCATGCCGACCTTGAGGAAGACGACCGCGATGCCGGTATCCTGGCAGATCGGGCGGTGGCCTTCGGCGGCCATGCGCGAGTTGGTCAGGATCTGCGCGATGGCGTCCTTGGCCGCGGGACTTTCCTCTCGCTCATAGGCCTCGCCGAGCGCCTGGATGTAGTCGAGCGGGTGGTAGTAGCTGATGTACTGGAAGGCATCCGCGATCGACTGGATGAGGTCTTCCTGGCGAATGATCGTCATGACGCTTGGTCTCCGGAATGACATGGGGGCAGAATGACGTGCACGGGCCGGCCGGCCCGGACAGGCGTCGGATTCTACCACCGGGGGCGTTCAACCGCCGCTGGCCGGGCTGTGTAAGTCCTGTGTAAGATAGACATCACTAAAATGCCGGCGATTCGAAGGCATCGAAGCGCCCGAGCGGGAGGCCCCCGAGGGGCTTTCGGTCAGGCGATCAAACAGGCTGGAACCAACCAGCCCGCCCGTAACCGGGTCAGCTTCAACCATTTGAACAGTTGAGGAGAGGTGAGTATGTCCAACGAGCAAGTCCGCATTTACAACCCGTCGGAAGAGATGGTCAAGAACGCAGCGGTGTCCGGCATGGACGGTTATCGTGCGCTGTGCAAGGAAGCCGAGGACGACTACGAGGGTTTCTGGGGCCGCCGTGCCAAGGAACTGCTGGACTGGAAGGAACCCTTCACTCAGGTCCTCGACCAGTCGAACCCTCCGTTCTTCAAGTGGTTCGCCGACGGCAAGCTGAATGTTTCCTACAACTGCCTCGACCGCAACGTCAATAATGGCCTGGGCGACAAGGTCGCTCTGATTTTCGAAGCCGACAGCGGCGAAGTCACCAAGGTCACCTACAAGGATCTGCTCGCCCGCGTCAGCAAGTTCGCCAACGCCCTGCGCGGCATGGGCGTCAAGAAGGGTGACCGCGTCATCATCTACCTGCCGATGTCGATCGAAGGTGTGGTCGCGATGCAGGCCTGCGCCCGCATCGGCGCCACCCACTCCATCGTCTTCGGCGGCTTCTCGGCCCAAGCCCTGCGCGACCGCATCGAGGACGCCGCGGCCGTGGCCGTGATCACCTCCGACGGCCAGTTCCGCGGCGGCAAGGCGCTGCCGCTCAAGCCGATNNGCCGATGAGGCGCTGTCGCTGGGCGGTTGCGACTCGGTCAAGAACGTCATCGTGGTCAAGCGCACGGGCGCAGACATCAACATGGTCGCCGGCCGCGACAGCTGGTACCACGAGGCAGTTGCCAGCCAGTCCGAGACCTGCGAGCCGGAGTGGGTCGAAGCCGAGCACCCGCTGTTCATTCTCTACACCTCGGGCTCCACCGGGAAGCCGAAGGGCGTGCAGCACTCCTCGGGCGGCTATCTGCTTCAGGCCATGCTGTCGATGAAATACACCTTCGACATCAAGCCCGATGACATCTATTGGTGCACCGCCGACATCGGCTGGGTTACGGGCCACACCTACATCACCTATGGCCCGCTTGCCTGCGGTGCGACCGAGATCGTGTTCGAGGGCGTGCCTACCTACCCGGACGCCGGCCGCTTCTGGAAGATGATCCAGGATCATAAGGTCAGCGTCTTCTACACCGCGCCGACCGCGATCCGTTCGCTGATCAAGGCTGCCGATAACAACCCGTCCGTGCATCCGAAGCAGTACAACCTGTCTTCGCTGCGCATCCTGGGTTCGGTGGGCGAGCCCATCAACCCGGCCGCCTGGGAGTGGTACTACGAGAACGTCGGCGGCGGCCGCTGCCCGATTGTCGATACCTTCTGGCAGACCGAGACCGGCGCACACATGATCACGCCGATGCCGGGCGCCACGCCGATGGTTCCGGGCTCCTGCACGCTGCCCTTCCCGGGCATCATGGCTGCAGTGGTCGATGAGACCGGCACCGAAGTACCGTGGGGCCAGGGCGGCATCCTGGTGGTCACCAAGCCGTGGCCGGCGATGATCCGCAACGTCTGGGGCGACCCCGACCGCTTCAAGAAGACCTACTACCCTGAGGACTTCAAGGGCAAGCTCTATCTTGCGGGCGACGGCGCCATCCGCGACGCCGAGACCGGCTACTTCACCATCACCGGCCGTATCGACGATGTGCTGAACGTCTCCGGTCACCGTATGGGCACGATGGAGATCGAGTCTGCGCTGGTGGCGCACGAGAAGGTGGCCGAAGCTGCCGTGGTCGGCCGTCCGGACGATGTGACCGGTGAAGCGATCGTGGCTTTCGTAGTGCTGAAGGGCGCACGTCCGACCGGCGAAGAGGCCGCCAAGGTGGTCAAGGAGCTGCAGGCCTGGGTCGGTCACGAGATCGGCCCGATCGCCAAGCCCAAGGACATCCGCTTCGGCGAGAACCTGCCCAAGACGCGCTCGGGCAAAATCATGCGCCGCCTGCTGCGTCAGCTGGCCAAGGGCGAGGACGTCACGCAGGACACCTCGACGCTCGAGAACCCGCATATCCTCGAGCAGCTCAAGGGCTGATGGCTGCGGGCCGGTGCATGCGCCGGCCCTGAAAGACGACAGGAGGACGCCCGGCGGCATCGCCGGGCACCGGGGGGAGACCGACCGCGCGTCATGCGCGACCCTGATCGTGCGATGCGCCGACCCTGCCGCAAAGAGCGGGGCGGCGCCTCGTCATTTTTCGAGGCCAAGGCAGACATCATGGGAGCTTCATGATGCGTAAGGGACTCGCTGGCCAGCGGCTCGTGGCGGTGTTCATCGCCGGCCTGCTGTTGCTCAACTATCCGATCCTGTCCTTGTTCGACCGACCGCTGAGCCTGTTCGGTCTGCCGCTGCTGCACGTGTACCTGTTCGTGGTGTGGCTGGCGCTGATCGTGGCGGCGGCCTGGATCGTCGAGCGCGGAGCGCGTTGATGCGGAGCATGCGATGCTGCCCGGCTGGTTGATCGTCGCGGCCTCGTTCGCCTACCTGCTGCTGCTGTTCGCCGTGGCGCACTTTGGCGACCGGCGTGCGGATCAGGGGCGTTCGATCATCGACAACCCCTGGGTGTACAGCCTTTCCCTGGCGGTGTATTGCACCGCCTGGACCTATTTCGGCAGCGTGGGCCGCGCCGCTTCGGGCGGGCTGTGGTTCCTGCCGACCTATCTCGGGCCGACGCTCGGGCTGGCGCTCGCCTGGCTCGTCGTGCTCAAGATGATTCGCATCGCGCGCAGCCAGCGCATCACCTCGATCGCCGATTTCGTCGCTTCGCGCTACGGCAAGAGCCACCTGCTCGGCGGCCTGGTCACGCTGATCGCGGTGGTGGGGATCGTGCCTTACATCGCGCTGCAGCTGAAGGCGATCTCGAGCGGCTATGCGCTGCTCGTGGGCGAGCACGACAGCCTGTTCCGCGTTTCGGCGCAGGGCGGGTGGTGGCAGGACGGCACGCTCTACATCGCACTGACTCTGGCCGCGTTCACCGTACTGTTCGGCACCCGCCACCTCGACACCACCGAGCGCCACGAGGGTATGGTGGCGGCGATCGCCTTCGAGTCGGTGGTCAAGCTGCTCGCGTTTCTGGCCGTGGGCATCTACGTGACCTACTGGTTGTACGACGGCTTCGGCGATCTGTACGCGCGCGCCCTGGCGGTGCCCGAGCTGAACGATCTGCTCGTGTTCGACGGCGGCGGCAAGCTCGGCTACGGCGGCTGGTTCGCCCATGTGCTGCTGGCGATGCTGTCGATCATCTTTCTGCCGCGGCAGTTTCAGATCGCTGTGGTGGAGAACGTCAACGAGCAGCATCTGCGCCGCGCCACCTGGGCCTTTCCGGCCTATCTGCTGGCGATCAACCTGTTCGTGCTGCCGATCGCGATCGGCGGGCTGCTGCATTTTGGCCAGGGCACGGTGGACCCCGACACCTTCGTGCTGACGCTGCCGATGGCGCACGAGAACGCGGCGCTCGCGCTGTTCGTGTTCATCGGTGGGCTGTCGGCGGCGACCGGCATGGTGATCGTCGAGGCCATCGCCCTGTCGACGATGGTGTGCAACGACCTCGTCATGCCGATGCTGCTGCGCAGCAGGCGCCTGCACCTGGCGCGCGAGCGCGACCTCACCGGGCTGCTGCTCGGCATCCGGCGCGGGGCCATCGTGCTGCTGCTGCTGCTCGGCTACCTGTACTTCCGGCTCGCCGGCGAAGCCTACGCGCTGGTGAGCATCGGCCTGATCAGCTTTGCCGCGGTGGCGCAGTTCGCGCCCGCGGTGCTCGGCGGCATGTACTGGCGCGGGGGCACGCGCGAGGGGGCGCTCGCCGGGCTGCTGGCCGGTTTCGGGGTGTGGGCCTACACGCTGTTGCTGCCCTCGTTCGCGAAGTCGGGCTGGCTGGACAGCAGCTTTCTCGAGCACGGCCTTTTCGGGCTGGGCTGGCTCAAGCCCGAGCAGCTGTTCGGCCTGGCCGGATGGGACAACATCAGCCATGCGCTGTTCTGGAGCATGGTGGCCAACATCGGCGCCTACGTGCTGGTCTCGCTCGCGCGTGTGCCGACCGGGGCCGAGGCCACGCAGGGGGCGGCTTTCGTCGATGTGCTCCGCCGCGCGCAGTCGCGCCCTGCGAGCTTCTGGCGCTCGGGCGCCGAGGTGCGCGAGCTGCTGCCGCTGGTGGCGCGCTTTCTGGGCCAGCATCGCACCGAGGAGGCGTTTCGCGCCTATGCGCGTGCGCACGGGCTGGATGATGTCGCGCGCCTCAAGGCCGACCCCGAGCTCGTGCATTTCGCCGAATCGCTGCTGGCCGGCGCCATCGGCAGCGCGTCGGCGCGGGTGATGGTGTCGACCGTGGTGCAGGAAGAGCCGCTCGGCCTGGACGAGGTGATGGACATTCTCGACGAGGCCTCGCAGGTGCGCGCGTATTCGCATCAGCTCGAGGAGAAATCGCGCGCGCTCGAGGCGGCGACGGCCGAGCTGCGCGCGGCCAACGAGCAACTCAAGGAGCTCGATCGCCTCAAGGACGACTTCATGTCTTCGGTGACGCACGAGCTGCGCACGCCGCTCACGTCGATCCGGGCGTTCTCGGAGATGATGCTCGAGGACCCGCAGATCGCGCTCGAGGACCGGCAGCGCTTCCTCGGCATCATCGTGTCGGAGACGGTGCGCCTGACCCGTCTGGTGAATCAGGTGCTGGACATGGCCAAGATCGAGTCCGGCCATGCCGAGTGGCATAACACCGATATCGACCTGTGCGAGCTGGTGCGCCACTCGGTCGAGGCGACGCAGCAGCTGTTCCGCGACCGCGCTGCGGTGGTGCAGCTGCACCTGCCGCCGTCCATGCCGACCCTGCGCGCCGACCACGACCGCTTGTTGCAGGTGATGCTCAACCTGCTGTCGAACGCGGCCAAGTTCGTGCCGGTGGGCAGCGGCCGCGTCGATGTCAGCCTGCGCTGCGAGCGCGATGCGGGCGGCGCGCGTGCGCGGGTGGATGTGAAGGACAACGGTCCGGGGATCGACCCGGCGCAGCAGCCGGTGGTGTTCCAGAAATTCCGTCAGGGCGGCGACGAGCGCTCACGGCCGCAGGGCACCGGGCTGGGGTTGCCGATCAGCCGCCAGATCATCGAGCACTTTGGTGGCCGGCTGTGGCTGAGGTCCGCGCCCGGAGACGGCGCGACTTTCTCGTTCGAGCTGCCGCTGACGTCGGCGCCGGCCGAGTGATGACTTAGAATAGCGCGGGGAGGAGACACGCAGATGAACAAGAAGATCCTGATTGCGGATGACGAGCAGAACATCGTCATTTCGCTCGAATTCCTCATGAAGCGCGAGGGGTTCGATGTGGTGGTGGCCAATGACGGTGAAGAGGCTGTCGAGCGCATCCGCAGCGAACACCCCGATCTGGTGCTGCTCGACGTGATGATGCCCAAGAAGACCGGCTTCGAGGTCTGCCAGGAGGTCAAGGCCGATGCCTCGCTCGCCACGGTGCGCATCCTGATGCTGACCGCGAAAGGCCGCGACACCGAGGTCGCCAAGGGGCTTGCGTTGGGGGCCGATGCTTACATGACCAAGCCCTTCTCGACGCGCGAGCTCGTCGACAAGGTTCGCAGCCTGCTGGAGCAGTGAGTCATGTCGGCGCGCGCACGCTTCATTTTTGCGGTGGTGGTGCTGTTGCTGCTGATGACCGGGCCCTTCCTGCTCACCGCGCTCATCGTGTGGGTCGAAACCGAGGGTGAAGGGCGGCAGTTGCTCATCGACGTGCTCTCGCCGCACCTGGCGCTGGGCACGGTGCTCACCGCGGTCGGCTTTGCCGCCGGCGTGGGCGTGGTGCGCAACCTGTTTCGCCAGTACGTGCAGGGGCTGCTGCGCATGTCCGAGCACCTGCGTCTGATGATCGGTGCCAACCGGGGTTTTCGCGTGCAGATCGAGGGCCCGCCCGAAGTGCAGGCGCTCGCGGCGTCGGCGAACGAGCTCGCGAGCCAGCGGGATGCGCTGATGTCCGATGTCGAAGCGCAGATCGCGCGCGCCAAGGAGTCGGTGGAGCTCGAGAAGAACCGCCTCGCCGCGCTCATGTCCGAGCTGACGCAGAGCGTGGTGGTGTGCAACCTCGACGGCCGCGTGCTGCTGTACAACAACCGCGCGCGCGCACAGTTCCGCGCGCTCTCCGAAGCGCCCGGCGTGGCCGGCGGCGGTGAGCTCATCGGGCTGGGGCGCTCGATTTACGGCGTGCTCGAGCGCAACCTGATCGCGCATGCGCTCGACACCATCCAGCAGCGCCTGCGCCGCGGGGTGGCGCAGGCGCAGGCCAACTTCGTCACCGCCACGCGTGCCGGTCAGCTGCTGCGCGTGCAGATGGCGCCGGTGCTGGCGGTGGCGCCGGCTGCCGACTCGGATGCGGGCGAGAACGACGCCCCGCCGCCGGCGGCCGAGCGCACGCTCACCGGCTTCATCCTGATGTTCGACAACATCACGCGCGATTTCGAGGACGAATCCCGCCGCGACCAGATGCTGCATGGCCTCACCGAGGGCAACCGCGCCGCGCTCGCGAACGTGCGCGCGGCCGCCGACATGCTCGAATACGCGGATCTGCCCGACGAGATGCAGGTGCGCTTCCGCAAGGTGGTGCGTGACGAGGTGGCGGCGATGAGCCAGCGCCTGGACCAGGCCGCCAACGAGTTCGCCGATTCGCTCAAGGCGCGCTGGGAACTCGAGGACATGCTCGGCGCCGACCTGATCGCGGCCGCCCAGCAGCGCGTGGACGCGCGCGTCGGCGTGCCGACCAAGATCGAGGAGGTGGACGAGGCCTTGTGGGTCAAGGTCGACAGCTTCTCGCTGATTCAGGCGATCACCTACCTGGCCAAGCGGCTCTCGGACGAGTTCGAGGTGCGCGAGGTGCGCTTCCGCCTCACGCCGGCCGGACGTCGCGCTCACCTCGATCTGATCTGGTCCGGTCAGGCGATGAGCACCGAGACGGTGATGAGCTGGGAACTCGAGCCGATGCAGATCGAGGGCGAGAGCAGCCCGCTCACCGTGCGCGACGTGATCAACCGCCACGGCGGCGAGATGTGGCTGGAGCGCGAGAAAGTGCGCCACCGCGCCTTCTTCCGCATCCTGCTGCCGACCGCCACGCCGCAGGAGCAGGTCGAGGCCGACACCTACCTGCGCGGCGAGAGCCGGCCCGAATACTATGACTTCGACCTGTTCGCCTGGTCCGAGAAGTCGCATGGCCTCGAAGACCGGCGGCTCACCGAGCTGAGCTACACGGTGTTCGACACCGAGACCACCGGGCTCAACCCCTCCGGTGGCGACGAGATCATCCAGATCGGCGCCACGCGCATCCTCAACGGCAAGCTGCTGCGCAGCGAATCCTTCGAGCAGCTGGTCGACCCCGAGCGCCCGCTCGCGGCCGAGTCCGCGAAGATCCACGGCATCACCTCCGAAATGCTGCGCGGCCAGCCCACCATCGACAAGGTGCTGCCGGCCTTCCACGCCTTCGCCGCGGACACCGTGCTGATCGCGCACAACGCGGCCTTCGACATGCGCTTCCTGCAGCTCAAGGAGGCTCAGACCGGGCTGCGCTTCGATCAGCCGGTGATCGACACCCTGCTGTTGTCGGCGGTGGTGCACCCGAACCAGGAGTCGCACCGTCTCGAGGCCATCGCCGAGCGCCTCGGGCTGACCATCGTCGGGCGCCATACCGCGCTCGGCGACGCGATCGTCACCGCCGAGGTGTTCCTCAAGCTGGTGCCGCTGCTGGCCGAGAAGGGCATCCACACCCTGCGCGAGGCGCGCGAGGCGGCCGAGCAGTCGTACTACGCAAGGATCAAGTACTGATGCGGCACGCGGCCGCGGTGACGGTGCAGCCGAGCGCGCAGGTGCCCGCTTGAAGCGCAATGTGGGTTTCACGCGCCAGCTGCGTCGTTACTACGGCCTCTACACGCTGAGCTTCGCGCTGTTCGTGGTGCTGCTCGCGATCGGCGAGTCCTTCGGTCTGTCCGAGCGCGTCATCGGCCATGTGTTCCTGTTCGTCACCATCGCCATCTACGCCACGATCGGGGTGATGAGCCGCACCTCGGACGTCTCCGAGTACTACGTCGCCGGCCGCCGCGTGCCGGCGGTGTTCAACGGCATGGCGACCGCGGCCGACTGGATGAGCGCCGCGTCCTTCATCGGGCTCGCGGGCACCCTGTACTTCAGCGGCTTCGAGGGCCTGGCCTTCGTCACTGGCTGGACCGGCGGCTTCGTGCTGGTGGCGCTGCTGCTCGCGCCGTATCTGCGCAAGTTCGGCCAATACACCATCCCCGACTTTCTCGGCGCGCGCTATCAGGGCAACGTGGCGCGCCTGGTTGGGCTGGGGGCGGCGGTGCTGGCGAGCTTCGTGTATCTGGTCGCGCAGATCTACGGCGTGGGCCTGGTCACCAGCCGCTTCGTCAGCGTGGAGTTCGAGATCGGCCTCTTCGTCGGCCTGGCCGGCATCCTGGTGTGCTCTTTCCTCGGCGGCATGCGCGCGGTGACCTGGACCCAGGTGGCGCAGTACGTGATCCTGATCATCGCCTACCTGGTGCCGGTGGTGATCCTGTCCTACAAGCTCACCGGCATCCCGATCCCGCAGGCGGTGTATGGCACCGTGCTGCAGCAGATCAGCGCGCGCGAGGAGGTGCTGTTCGAGGCGCCGGCCGAGCGCGAAGTGCGTGACATGTACGCGGCGCAGGCGAGCAACCATGCGGCCAAGATCGCGGCTCTGCCGGAGTCGCTCGAGATCGAGCGTCAGGCCTTGATCGGGCAGGTCAATGCGATGCGGCTCAATCATGCGCCGGCACGCGACATCGCCACGACCGAGCGCGCGCTGCGCGACCTGCCGGGCACGCCGGCCGCGGCGCAGCAGCTCTGGGAGCTCAAGCGCATCGAGGCGCTCGAGCGCTCGAAGCCGCCGCCACGCCATGCCGAGGCCCACCCCGGGGCCACGCCCGAGGAATCCGCGAACGCGCGCAACAACTTTCTCGCGCTGATGTTCGTGCTCATGGTCGGCACCGCCGCGCTGCCGCACATCCTGATGCGCTACTACACCACGCCGGGTGTCATGGAGGCGCGGCGCTCGGTGGCGTGGTCGCTGTTCTTCATCTTCCTGCTTTACGTCACGGCGCCGGCCTATGCGGTGTTTGCGAAGTGGGAGGTCTATCACAACCTGGTCGGATCGAGCATCGCGATCCTGCCCGACTGGGTGGCGTCCTGGGGCAGGGTAGGGCTGGTCGAGATCGACGACCTGAATGCCGACGGCGTGCTGCAACTGGCCGAGCTGCGCCTGAACACCGACGTGATCGTGCTCGCCACGCCGGAGATCGCCGGTCTACCTTACGTGGTGTCCGGTCTGGTCGCTGCCGGAGGGCTGGCGGCGGCACTGTCGACCGCGGACGGGCTGCTGCTGACGATCTCGAACGCCTTGTCGCACGACCTGTATTACAAGGTCATCAATCCGCAGGCCTCCACGCACCGCCGCCTGGTGATCTCGAAGTCGCAGCTGCTGGTGGTGGCGGTGGTGGCGGCCTGGGTGGCCTCGCTGCGCCCGGACAACATCCTGTTCATGGTCGGGCTGGCGTTCTCGATCGGCGCTTCGGCCTTCTTCCCGGCGCTGGTGCTGGGCATCTTCTGGAAGCGCGCGAACCGCCCCGGGGCGGTTGCCGGCATGCTCGCGGGGCTGGCGGTGACCCTGTTCTATGTAGTGCGTACGCACCCCTTCTTCGGCGGCGACATGAGCAACGCCTGGTTCCAGATCAACCCGATCTCGGCCGGGGTGTTCGGCGTGCCGCTGGGCTTCGTGACCATCTTCGTCGTGAGCCTGTTCACCAAGCCACCGCCAAAGGAAATCCAGGACCTGGTCGACTACGTGCGCTACCCCGACCTTCCGGGCGAAGCGCGGCCGGATCTCTAGCGCGGCACTTGAAGCGCGGCCAATGCGCCCCACATGGGGTTCAGTTCAACGATTCCCGAGGATGCCGCTCATGCGCTTCGACAAGCTCACCACCAAGTTCCAGCAAGCCCTCGCTGATGCGCAGAGCATCGCCGTGGGCAACGACCAGCAATTCATCGAACCGCTGCATGTGCTGCAGGCCCTGCTCGAGCAGGACGACGGCGGCACGGTTTCGCTGCTGCAGCGCGCCGGCGTCAATGCGCCGCCGCTCAAGACCGCGGTGGCGCGCGCCATCGGCCGCCTGCCCAAGGTCGAAGGCCACGGCGGCGAGGTCAGCATCGGCCGCGACCTCAACAACCTGCTCAACGTCACGGACAAGGAAGCGCAGAAGCGCGGCGACCAGTTCATCGCCAGCGAGATGTTCCTGCTCGCGCTCGCCGACGACAAGGGCGAGGCCGGCCGTCTGCTCAAGGAGAACGGCCTCGGCCGCAAGGCCCTCGAGGCCGCGATCGACGCCGTGCGCGGTGGCGCCAACGTCGGCAGCCAGGACGCCGAAGGCCAGCGCGAGTCGCTCGCAAAATACTGCATGGACCTCACCGAGCGCGCCCGCAGCGGCAAGCTCGACCCGGTGATCGGCCGCGACGACGAGATCCGCCGCGCCATCCAGATCCTGCAGCGCCGCACCAAGAACAACCCGGTGCTGATCGGCGAGCCGGGCGTGGGCAAGACCGCGATCGTCGAAGGCCTGGCGCAGCGCATCGTCAATGACGAGGTGCCCGAGACGCTCAAGGGCAAGCGTGTGCTGTCGCTCGACATGGCGGCGCTGCTTGCCGGCGCCAAGTACCGCGGCGAGTTCGAGGAGCGCCTGAAGGCGGTGTTGAAGGAGATCGCCCAGGACGAGGGCCGCATCATCCTCTTCATCGACGAGCTCCACACCATGGTGGGCGCCGGCAAGGCCGAAGGCGCGATGGACGCCGGCAACATGCTCAAGCCCGCGCTCGCCCGCGGCGAACTGCACTGCATCGGCGCCACCACGCTCGACGAATACCGCAAGTACATCGAGAAGGACGCCGCGCTTGAGCGCCGCTTCCAGAAGGTGCTGGTGGACGAGCCCTCGGTGGAGGCGACCATCGCCATCCTGCGCGGCCTGCAGGAGAAGTACGAGATCCACCACGGCGTCGACATCACCGACCCGGCCATCGTCGCCGCGGCCGAGCTGTCGAACCGCTACATCACCGACCGTTTCCTGCCCGACAAGGCGATCGACCTGATCGACGAGGCCGCGGCGCGCATCAAGATGGAGATCGACTCCAAGCCCGAGGTCATGGACAAGCTCGACCGCCGCATGATCCAGCTCAAGATTGAGCGCGAGGCGGTGAAGAAGGAGAAGGACGAGGCCTCGCAGAAGCGCCTGCAGCTCATCGAGGACGAACTCGCCAAGCTGCAGCGCGAGTACAACGACCTGGAAGAGATCTGGAAGGCCGAGAAGGCCAAGGTCGCGGGCTCAGCCCACATCAAGGAAGAGATCGACGCGCTGCGCGCGCAGATGGCCGAGTACCAGCGCAAGGGCCAGCTCGACAAGGTCGCCGAGCTGCAGTACGGCAAGCTGCCCCAGCTAGAGGGGCAGCTGAAGATGGCCGAGCAGGCGGGCGAGAATGCCACGCCCAACAAGCTGCTGCGCACCCAGGTCGGCGCCGAGGAGATCGCCGAGGTGGTGTCGCGCGCCACCGGCATTCCGGTCAGCAAGATGATGCAGGGCGAGCGTGAGAAGCTCCTGAAGATGGAAGACAAGCTGCACGAGCGCGTGGTGGGTCAGGACGAAGCGGTGCGTCTGGTGGCCGACGCCATCCGCCGTTCGCGTGCGGGCCTGTCGGACGAGAACCGGCCGTACGGCTCCTTCCTCTTCCTCGGTCCCACCGGCGTGGGCAAGACCGAGCTGTGCAAGACGCTGGCGAGCTTCCTGTTCGACTCCGAGGAGCACCTCATCCGCATCGACATGAGCGAATTCATGGAGAAGCACTCGGTCGCACGCCTGATCGGCGCGCCCCCGGGCTACGTCGGCTACGAGGAAGGCGGCTACCTGACCGAGCAGGTGCGGCGCAAGCCCTACAGCGTGATCCTGTTCGACGAGGTCGAGAAGGCGCATCCGGACGTGTTCAACGTGCTGCTGCAAGTACTCGACGACGGCCGCATGACCGATGGCCAGGGACGCACGGTGGACTTCAAGAACACCGTGATCGTGATGACCTCGAACTTGGGCAGCCAGATGATCCAGGCCATGGCCGGCGACGACTATGGCGTGATCAAGCTCGCGGTGATGGCGGAAGTGAAGACCTATTTCCGCCCCGAGTTCGTCAACCGCATCGACGAGGTGGTGGTGTTCCACGCGCTCGACGAGAAGCACATTGCCGGCATCGCCAGGATCCAGTTGCAGTATCTGGAGAAGCGCCTGGCGCGGCTGGAGATGGGTATGGAGATCAGCGACGCGGCGCTCGCCGAGCTGGCAAGCGCCGGCTTCGACCCGGTGTTCGGCGCGCGGCCCTTGAAGCGCGCGATCCAGGAGCGCATCGAGAACCCGCTCGCGAAGGCGATCCTCGAAGGCAAGTTCGCGCCCAAGGACCGCATCCGGGTGGATGCGCAAGAGGGCAAGCTGAGCTTCTCCAGGCTCGACTGAACCCCGGCTCGCCGGTGTCTGCGCCCGGGTGGCTGAATGGCCCCCGGGCGCAGACGCGCCTGCAGCCAGAACGGGCAGCGAATGCGTTAAACTGCTGCCTCTCGTGCGCATCGCCCGCCTTTTTCGTGCTGTGCTTGCGCACGACCCCCGTCAGCTCCCACGGAAATCGAGATGTTCGAAGCCATTCGCAGCAACAAGCGGGTTGCGCAGGTCATTCTTGCGTTGCTCATCGTCCCTTTTGCCTTCTTCGGCATGGACGCCTATTTCAGCGACTCCGCGAGCGGTAACGAAGCCGCGACCGTCGGAGGCAGCACGATCAGCACCTTCGAGTTCGACGAGGCGCTGCGTGACCAGCAGGACCGGCTGCGCGAGAGCGCCGGCGCGCAGGTCGACCGCGCGCTGCTCGATTCGCCCGAGCTGCGTCAGGCCGTGCTCGACAACCTGATCAACCAGCGCGTGCTCGCGCTCTACGCGCTGGATAACCGGCTGGTGGTGACCCCGGCGCAGCTGCAGGACACCATCGCCGGGGTGGATGCCTTCCTCGAGGATGGTCGTTTCTCGCTGCAGCGCTACGAGACCATGCTGCGTGCCCAGGGCATGACGCCTGCCAGCTTCGAGGCCCGCCTCGCGCAGGACGTGCGCATCCAGCAGGTGGTCGCCGCGGTGGGCGACGCCGGCGTGGTGCCCGAGGCCTCGGCGCGCCGCTTCCTCGATGCCCAGCTCGAAGAGCGCAAGGTGCGCGAGCTGCGTTTTGCGGCCGCCGATCATGTCGCCGGTGTGCAGGTGAGCGACGAGCAGGTGAGCGCGTTCTACGCCGCCAATCCCGACCGTTTCGAGCAGCCGGCGCGCCTGCAGGCCGAATACCTGGTGTTCGATCGCGCCGCGGTCGAGCAGAAGATCGAGATTGCGGACGAGGCCGTGCGCGCCTTCTACGAGGGCACCCCCGAGCGCTTCGGCGTGGCCGAGGAGCGCCGCGCCCGCCACATCCTGCTTGCCCTCGATGCGGGTGCCGAGCAGGCCGAGGTCGATCGCGTGATGGCAGAGGCGGGCGCCATCGTCGAGCGCCTGCGCGCGGAGCCGGCCGATTTCGCGGACATCGCAAAAGAAAAATCCCAGGACCCGGGTTCGGCCAGCCGCGGTGGCGACCTCGGCTTCTTCGGCCGTGGGGTGATGGTTGGTGCGTTCGAGGACGCGGTGTTCGCTCAGGCGCCGGGGCAGATCGGCGAGCCGGTGCGCAGCGAGTTCGGCGTGCACATCGTCGAGGTCACCGAGGTCAAGCCGGCATCGGTGCGTTCGCTCGACGAGGTGCGTGACGAGATCGTCGCCGAGTTGCGCGCGCAGGAGGCCGGGCGCCGTTTCGCCGAGCTGGCCGAGCAGTTCGCCAACACCGTGTACGAGCAGCCGGACAGCCTGAGCCCTGCCGCGGAGGCGCTCGGCCTCGAAGTGCGCACCACCGACTGGATCAGCCGCGACGGCACGGCACCCGCCCCGTTCGACAACGCACGCCTGATCGCCGCGGTGTTCGGCGACGAGGCGATCGGGAAGGGGAACAACACCGAGGCGATCGAGGTTGCGTCGGGCACGCTGGTGTCGGCGCGCGTGAAGACCTTCGAGGCGGCCACGCGCTTGCCGCTCGAGGCGGTGCGCGATCGAATCGTCCAGACGTTGCGTGACGATCAGGGCCGCGCGCGCGCGCAAGAGGCGGGCAAGGCCTTGCTGGCGAGCCTGGACAAGGGCGAGCCGGTCGAGGCGAAGTGGGGTGAGGAGCGCAGCGTGCAGCGCGGCGCGCCGAGCTTGCCGGGGGTGGCGATGCAGGCGGTGTTCTCCGCCGCTGCGCAGAGCCTGCCGGCGCATGTGGGTGTGCAGCTGCCGGAGAGCGACTATGTCGTTTATCGCATCGAGGCGGTGAACCGTCCCGAGCTCGCCAAGGACGACCCGCGCGTTCAGGCGGTGGCGTCGCAGTATGGTCAATTGCTCGCGGGGCGCGATTTCGGCGCCTTCCTCGGCGAGTTGCGTCAGCGCTACGAGACGAAGATCAACCCGGCGGTGCTGCAGAAACCCTGATCCTTGAGTATTGAGCACCGCGCACGCGCTGCGTTGCGCGGTGCTCAGGCAGCAAAAAGCCCGGCACCATGGCCGGGCTTTTTGCTGTGGGGGCCCTGCCTTACTGCGGCAGCGGCAGGGCGTTGCCGAGCGCGGTGGTGTTGAAGCCGCCGTCGACGTACATGATCTCGCCGGTGATGCCGCTGGCCAGATCCGAGCACATGAAGGCGGCGGCGTTGCCGACTTCTTCGATCGTCACGTTGCGGCGCAGTGGGGCGTTGTGCTCGTTGAAGGCGAGCAGCTTGCCGAAGCTGCCGATACCCGATGCCGCCAGGGTCTTGATCGGGCCGGCCGAGATCGCATTGGCGCGGATACCTTCGGGCCCGAGGGTGACGGCGAGGTAACGCACCGAGGCTTCCAGGCTCGCCTTGGCCAGACCCATGATGTTGTAGTTGGGCATGGTGCGCACCGCGCCCAGATACGACAGCGTGAGCACGGAGCCGTTGCGACCCTGCATCATCGGCCGTGCGGCCTTGACCAGCGCGGGGAAGCTGTAGGCGCTCACTTCCTGCGAGATGCGGAAGGCCTCGCGGTTGAGACCGTCGAGGAAGTCGCCTTCGAGCGCCTCGCCGGGCGCGAAGGCGATCGAGTGCACCAGGCTGTCGAGGCCGTCCCAGTGCTGGCCGAGCTGCTCGAACAGGGCGGTGATCTGGGCGTCGTCCTGGACGTCGAGCGGGAGGATCAGCGAGCTGCCGAAGTCGGCCGCCAGCTTGGCGACGCGATCCTTGACGCGGTCGCTCTGGTACGTGAAGGCGAGCTCCGCGCCTTCGCGGTGCATGGCCTTGGAAATGCCGTATGCAATCGAACGGTTGCTCAGCAGTCCGGTGATCAGGATTCGTTTGCCGGCGAGAAAGCCCATGGGTCGAGACTCCGAATGACAAGATGCGGATTATAGCCAAAACCCTGGCAACGACATGCCCTTCCGATCGCGTCGCAGGGCAAAACCTGCCAGAATCGGGCCTCCCGACGCGACAAACTCCTGGCTGTCCTGCACGTGCGCTGGTTCCTCCCTCTGCTTCATGCCCTCCGCTGTGCCTTGTCCTCCCGGTTTTGCACTGCCGCGCCTGCTCCCGGCCGTGCGCTCGCGGCGGTGCTCGTCGGCGTCTCGCTCGGCGCTTGCGGACCGGTGTGGAACGATCCCTATCCCGCGTCCGAGCGCGGGCAGAACGTGCTCTATTCGGCCTTCACCGAGCGCCCCAAGCATCTCGATCCGGTGCAGTCCTACAGCGAGGACGAGGCGACCTTTCTGTATCAGATCGTCGAGCCGCCGCTGCAGTACCACTATCTGCGGCGCCCCTACGTGCTCGAGCCTGCGACGGCCGCCGCCCTGCCGCGGGTGACCCGGCTGGACGCGCAGGGCCGCGCGCTGCCAGCCAGCGCCGACGCGTCGCGCGTTGCGCGGACCGTGGTCGAGGTAAGCATCCGCCCCGGCATCCTGTACCAGCCCCATCCCGCATTCGCGCTGCGCGAGGATGGTCAGCCGCGTTATCTGGGCCTGGGCGAGGCCGACCTGCGCGGCGTGCGCAGCCTGGCCGACTTTGCCGAGACCGGGACGCGCGAGCTGGTGGCTGCGGACTACGTGTATCAGATCAAGCGCCTGGCCCACCCGCGCCTGCATTCGCCGATCTTCGAACTGATGGCCGAGTACCTGCCCGGGCTGAAGGCGCTCCACACGGCGCTGCTCAAAGCGGCGCGTGGCGAGGATGAACGCGCCGAGGATGGGCGCGTGGCGCAGGACGATGCCCACGCCGGTGATGCCATCGCCCAGGGGCCGGTCGCCGACCCGCTCGGCTGGCTGGATCTCGACCGCTTCGCGCTGCCCGGCGTCGAGGTGGTGGACCGCCACACCTGGCGCATCACGCTCGAGGGCGCCTATCCGCAGTTCCTGTACTGGCTGTCCATGCCCTTCTTCAGCCCGGTGCCGCGCGAGGTGGATCGCTTCTTCGCCCAGCCCGGCATGGCCGAGCGCAACCTCACGCTCGACTGGTGGCCGGTGGGCACCGGGCCCTACATGCTGGTCGAGAACAACCCCAACGCGCGCATGGTGCTCGCGCGCAACCCCAACTACCGCGGCGACCCCTATCCCTGCGCGGGCGAGGCGGATGACGCCGAGGCCGGCCTGCTCGCCGACTGCGGCAAGCCCATGCCCTTCATCGACCGCGTGGTGTTCTCGCGCGAGCGCGAGGGCATCCCGTACTGGAACAAGTTCCTGCAGGGCTATTACGACGCTTCGGGCGTGTCTTCGGACAACTTCGATCAGGCCGTGTCGCTGACCAGCCAGGGCGAGGTGTCGCTGTCCGAGGACATGGAGGCCAAGGGCATCCGCCTGCTGACCTCGGTGTCGCCGTCGATCTTTTACCTCGGCTTCAACATGCTCGACCCGCTCGTGGGTGGCGGGCCGTCGAAGGCGGAGCAGGCGCGCGCGCGCAAGCTGCGCCAGGCGATCTCGATCGCGCTCGACATGGAGGAGTTCGTGTCGATCTTCCTCAACGGCCGCGGCCTGCCGGGGATGAGCCCGCTGCCGCCGGGCATCTTCGGTGCGCGCGAGGGCAGGGCGGGCATCAACCCCGTGGTCTACGAGTGGCAGGGCAGCGACGAGGACGGCCGCCCGGTGCGGCGCGGCGCCGACGAGGCGCGCCGCCTGCTCGCCGAGGCCGGCTGGCCCAACGGGCGCAACGCGCAGACCGGCGAGCCGCTGGTGATCAACCTCGACACCACGCCCGGCGGGCTGGGCGACAAGGCACGCTCGGACTGGCTGGCAAAGAAGTTCCGCGATCTGGGCGTGCAGTTCGTGGTGCGCCCGACCGACTTCAACCGCTTCCAGGACAAGATCCGCCAGGGCAACGCGCAGCTCTTCTTCTTCGGCTGGAACGCGGACTACCCTGACCCCGAGAACCTGCTCTTCCTGCTCCATGGCGCGCAGGGCAAGGTGAAGTTCAACGGCCAGAACGCAGCCAACTACCAGAACCCGGAATACGACGCGCTCTTCGAGCGCATGAAGGCGATGCCCGACGGCGCCGCGCGCCAGCAGATCATCGACCGCATGGTGGCGATCCTGCAGCACGACGCGCCGTGGATCTTCGCCTTTCACCCGATGTCGTATTCGCTGCAGCACGGCTGGGTGCTCAACCGCAAGACCGGGGCGATGGTGCGCAACACGATGAAATACCAGCGCCTGGACATCGCGCGCCGCGCTGCCGCGCGCGCCGCGTGGAACGAGCCGGTGCTGTGGCCGCTGGCGGTGGTGGCGCTGCTGCTGGTGGCGCTGGTGGCGCCGGCGGTGGTGCACTGGCGGCGGCGGGAGACCGCGACCGCGCACGAACTGGCGGCCGGCACCTCCATCAGGGCCGCGAACGGGGATAAGCGCTGATGCTGGCCTACCTGGTGCGCCGCGTGCTGTACGCGATCCCGATCCTGATCGGCGTGAATCTGCTCACCTTCGTGCTGTTTTTCGTCGTGAACTCGCCCGACGACATGGCGCGCATGCAGATCGGCGTCAAGCGCGCCACGCCCGAGGCGATCGAGCGCTGGAAGGTCGAGCGCGGCTACGACAAGCCGATGTTCATCAACGACGCGGCCGAAGGCAGCGCGCGCTTCACCGACACCGTCTTCTTCGACAAGTCGCTGCGCATGTTCGCGCTCGAGTTCGGCCGCGCCGACGACGGCCGCGACATCGGCCAGGAGATCCGCGACCGCATGGGGCCTTCGCTGGCGATCGCGCTGCCCACCTTCGTTTTGAGCCTGTTCGCCTCGATCAGCTTTGCGCTGCTGCTGGTGTTCTTCCGCGCGACCGCGCTCGATTTCTGGGGCGTGGTGCTGTGCGTGGCGATGATGTCGATCTCGAGCCTGTTCTACATCATCGGCGGACAGTGGCTGGTGTCGAAGCTGTGGGCGCTGGTGCCGATCTCGGGTTACGCGCCGGGGCTGGACGCCGCGCGCTTCCTGGTGCTGCCGGTGCTGATCAGCGTGCTCGCCGGCATCGGCTCGTCGGCGCGCTGGTATCGCACCATCTTCCTCGAGGAGATCTCGAAGGACTATGTGCGCACCGCCCGCGCCAAAGGCCTGTCCGAGCTCGCGGTGCTGTTCCGCCACGTGCTGCGCAACGCGCTGATCCCGATCCTGACCGGCGTCGTGGTGGTGATCCCGCTGCTGTTCATGGGCAGCCTGCTGGTGGAGTCCTTCTTCGCGATTCCCGGCCTGGGCAGCTACACGATCGACGCCATCAACGCGCAGGACTTCGCGGTGGTGCGGGCGATGGTGTTCATCGGCTCCGTGCTCTACATCATCGGGCTCATCCTCACCGACATCTCGTACACGCTGGCCGATCCGCGGGTGAGGCTGGAATGAGCGCGCCGATGAGTTTCCAGCCGGTGCTGTTGTGGACCGATGCGCTGCTCTTCGTGCTGATCGTGCTCGGGCTGCTCGCAGGGCTGCATGTGCGTAACCAGCCGCCGCTGCGCGAAGCCTGGCGCAAGGTCGGCAAGCGCCCGACCGGCATGGCGGCGGCGACGCTGTTGCTCGCCTTTTTGCTCGTCGGCGTGCTCGACAGTCTGCATTACCGGCCGCTGCTGCCGGCGGTGGCGGCGGCCGCAGTCGGGGGCGGCGCAGGGCCGGAGGCGGCGGGGCGTGCCGCTGACGAGGGAGGGGCGCCAGGGAGTGAGGCCACGCCGCCCGCCTCGGCCAGCGCCGCGGGCGCAGCGGCCGGATCTGCCGGCACAGCGCCGACCGAGGGTTCGTCCGCTGCGGTCTATTCGACCGAGGTCCTGTCGGCGCTGGACGCATTGCTGGCGTCGCTGCGCGCGCAGACCGAAAAGACCTACTCCGCCCCCTTCGCCTGGACGCTTTACCAACGCGAGGCGATGGAACTGCCCGACGGCCGCCAGGTGCGCGACTACCCGCGTCTCGCGCATGGCGCCGCGCACCTCGAGGCGCCGGGCGAGGCGCGTGCGGCCGACGTCGCGGCGCGCCTGCTGCAGGCGGCCGGGCAGGCGCTGTTGTGGTGGTGGGGCGCGTTCGTGCTGCTGACGACCCTGGTCTGGCGCGGCAGTGGGCTGGGCTGGGGCGAAGTCGCGGGCGCGATGCTGAGCGGGCGCACCGTGCTCGCGTGGCGCGCGGCGCTGATCACGCTGGGTGTGCTGATGCTGATCGTCGCGGCGTGCCTGCAACTGGCGCCGTACTACCACGTGCTCGGGACCGACAAGGTCGGCCAGGACGTGCTCTACCTCGCCTTGAAGAGCGTGCGCACCGCGCTCGTGATCGGCACGCTCACCACGCTGGTGATGATGCCCTTCGCGGTCGCGCTCGGCATCGCCGCCGGCTACCTCGGCGGCTGGGTCGATGATGCGGTGCAGTACATGTATACGGTGCTCAACGCCATCCCCGGCGTGCTGCTGATCGCCGCCGCGGTGCTGATGATGCAGGTCGTCATCGACACCAACCCGCAGTGGTTCGATACCGCGGCCGAGCGCTCCGACGCGCGCCTGCTGGCGCTGTGCTTCATCCTCGGCATCACGAGCTGGACCGGGCTGGCGCGGCTCTTGCGCGGCGAGACGCTCAAGCTGCGCGAGCTCGAATACGTACAGGCCGCGCGTGCCTTCGGCGTGAAGACACCCGCCATCCTGCGCCGCCACATCCTGCCCAACCTCATGCATATCGTGATGATCGCGCTGGTGATGGACTTCTCCGGCCTGGTGCTGGCCGAGGCGGTGCTGTCCTACGTCGGCATCGGCGTCGACCCCACCACGATCAGCTTCGGCACGATGATCAACATGGCGCGCGCCGAACTTGCGCGCGAGCCCATGGTCTGGTGGTCACTGGCCGCGGCCTTCGTGTTCATGTTCGTGCTGGTGCTGGCCGCCAACCTCTTCGCCGACGTGGTGCGCGACGCCTTCGACCCCCGCCGCTGATGAACCCGGCACGCTGAAAAAATCAATGGGGTCAGACTCCATTGATCCTTGATCGCAAATCAAAGGAGTCTGACCCCATTGAAACTGGAATTCGATAATCGCTTCGTGCGTGAGCTGCCGGGCGATCCGGAGCGTGGGCCGCAGGTGCGGCAGGTGTATGGCGCGTGCTACTCGCGCGTCGAACCGACGCCGGTGCGTGCGCCGCGCTTGCTGGCGTGGTCGTCGGAGGTGGCGGGGCTGGTCGGCATCGACGAGGCGGATGTGCGCAGCCAGGATTTTGCCGAGGTGTTCGGGGGAAACGCGCTGCTGCCGGGCATGGAGCCGTACGCGGCCTGCTACGGCGGGCACCAGTTCGGTAACTGGGCTGGCCAGCTCGGCGACGGGCGGGCGATCACCCTGGGCGAGACGATCAACCCGCAAGGCCAGCGTTGGGAGCTGCAGCTCAAGGGCGCCGGTCCCACGCCGTATTCGCGGCGCGCCGACGGACGCGCGGTGCTGCGCTCGTCGATTCGCGAGTTTCTGTGCAGCGAGGCCATGCACCACCTGGGCGTGCCGACCACGCGCGCGCTCAGCCTGGTGGCCACCGGCGAGCAGGTTGTGCGCGACATGTTTTACGACGGCCGTGCGCGCCCCGAGCCCGGCGCGGTGGTGTGCCGGGTGGCGCCGTCCTTCATCCGCTTCGGCAACTTCGAGATCTTCGCCTCGCGCGGCGAAGAGAAGCTGCTCGGCCAACTGATCGACTTCACCATCGCGCGCGACTTTCCCGAGCTGGCCGCGATCGAAGCGGACCCGGCCCGCCGCCGTGTGCGCTGGTTCGAGACGGTGTGTCAACGCACGGCGGTGCTGATCGCGCACTGGATGCGCGTGGGCTTCGTGCATGGCGTGATGAACACCGACAACATGTCCATCCTCGGGCTCACCATCGACTACGGCCCTTATGGCTGGATCGACGACTTCGACCCCGACTGGACGCCCAACACCACCGACGCGGGCGGGCGGCGCTACCGCTTCGGCCATCAGGCGCGTATCGCGCACTGGAATCTGTGGCAGCTCGCGAACGCGGTGTATCCGGCGGTGGGCGAGGCCGAGGCCTTGGAGCAGGCGCTCGCGGGGTATGCGACCGAATACGAGACCGAATACCGCCGCATGATGCAGGCCAAGCTCGGTTTCGTGCAGTGGCAGGGGGCGGATGACGAGGCGCTCCTCGAGCGCCTGCTCGACCTGTTGCAGGCGGGCGAGGTCGACATGACGCTTTTTTTCCGCCAGTTGGCAGAGCTCGAGCTCGAGGGCGAGGCGAGTGGCACCGCAGGCGCGGGCGCGCCGGCGCTCGGCATGTTCGACGCCGCCTTCTACGACCCTGAGCGCACGGCTGCGGTGGCCGAAGAGCTGCAGGACTGGCTGCGGGTCTATGCTGCGCGCTTGCGCCAGGAGGGGCGCTCGCAGGTGCTGCGCCGGGCGGGCATGAACGCCGTGAATCCGCGTTACGTGCCGCGCAACTATCTCGCCCAGCAGGCGATCGACGCCGCCGAGCAGGGCGACCTGTCCGAGCTGCACGCGCTCATGGCGGTGCTGCGCAAGCCGTATGAGGACCAGCAGGGCTGCGAGCGGTTCGCGGCGCGTCGGCCCGACTGGGCACGCAATCGGGCAGGGTGCTCGATGCTGTCGTGCAGCTCCTGAGCGCGCGCCGCAGCCGTGCGCGGCCGGCCCCGCGCGGCTGCGCATAGTTCTTGTGGACGATTTTCCTGCTGCATCCGGCAATGGCAACCTGCGCGAAAGCGGCTTAGGATAGGCGCCAGGAACACTCGGCCGGCAGGTGTCCGGCGCGAGAAAAAAGGGGGCGCGCCCTTGAGGGCGATGACCCTGCACCGATTCCAGGGGGCGTTTCGCGTGCAAACCAAAACAACAAGAGCGTCCGCCCGGGAGGTGCTGGCGGACATGCCGATTCTGCGCGGCACGGATGCGCGAGTGCTGGACGTGCTCGCGCGCGAGGCTTCGTTCATCCGTTTTTCGCCATCGGCGCCCGTGTTCGACCGGGGCTCGGAGCCGACCGGCATCTTCTTCGTGTGCAGCGGCGCCGTGCGCCTGATGTCGAACTGCCCCGAAGGCCGGCCAAAAGTGGTCGAGATCTTCGAACCGGGCGGCATGTTCGGCGAGATAGGCGTGTTTACCGGGCACCGCTACCGCACGTGGACGCAGGCCGTCGGTACAACGCTGCTGATCCACGTGCCCAGAACGGGCCTCCTGGACGCGGTCGCGGTCGACAATGCCCTGTGCAGGCGCATGCTCACTGCCGTGTGCGCGCGCATCCAGCGCCTGATCGATGCGATCAGCTGCAATTCGGCCGGCACCGCATCGGTGCGGGTGGCAAGTTATCTGCTCGATCTGCTCGACCGTCCCGAGCGGCCCGATGCCGGCATCGTGCTGCCGGCGCCAAAAAAAACCATCGCCTCGCTGCTCAATCTCACGCCCGAAACCTTCTCCCGGGTGTTGCGCAATCTGGTCGAGGAGGGTGCGCTCGCCGTGAGCGGGCGGCGCATACGTGTGCGCAACCGCGCCGCCCTGACCGCCGTGCTGGCCTCGGGGCTGGGCGAATCCGCAGAAAGCGATGGCGGGAGTATGCCCCTCAACTGCCTGGAACCTCTGGCCGGACTAGTCCACAAGAACTAGGTCCCTGGCGAGGGCCTGCGCTGCCCCCCTGCTTTTGGTGAATGGTGCAGCGTGGGTGCGCTGCCTATCCTCTCGTTGATGCTCCGATCCCTGCGGAGCGTGGCTGGAGTGGATAGGGTCATGGCAACACGCAAATACCAGCAGATGTCCGTGCTCATCATGAGCACGACGGCGTTCACGATGTGTTTCGCGGCGTGGATGCTGTTTGCGGTGATCGGCATTCCGATCAAGGAAGTGCTCTCGCTCAACGAGACCCAGTTCGGCCTGCTGGCGGCGACGCCGGTGCTGACCGGTTCGCTGGTGCGTCTGCCGCTGGGGATGATGACCGACAAGTACGGTGGCCGGATCGTCTTCTTCATCCTGATGCTGTGCACGGTGCTGCCGATCTACATGATCGGTCACGCCACCGAATACTGGCAGTTCCTGGTGGCGGGCCTGTTCGTAGGTCTGGCCGGGGGCTCGTTCTCGGTGGGCATCGCGTACTGCGCACGCTGGTTCGAGCGCCAGAACCAGGGTTTTGCGATGGGCGTGTTCGGCGCGGGCAACTCGGGCGCGGCGCTCACCAAGCTGGTGGCGCCCACGCTGGTGGTGATGTTCGGCTGGGCGGCGGTGCCGCAGATGTACGCGATCGCGATGGCGGTGACGGCGATCGCGTTCTGGTTCTTCACCTACGACGACCCCTCGCACCGGGTGCATTCCTCGGTGACCTTCCGCGACCAGCTGCGCGTGCTCAAGGATCCGCGCGTGTGGAAGTACT
>DITC01000003.1 GCA_002422685.1 Thauera sp. UBA6194
TACGCGATGTACGGCTTCGCGGTGTTCTACGCCATCTGCGTGGTGCTCAACTGGTAGTTCTACCTGCGCAAGGGTGCGTACATCAAGAATCCGTGAGGAACGGATTCGAGTTTCGGCTCTCTCACAGACACTGTTTTCCTGCACCAAGAAAGGAGCGGCAAGATGAGTCATTTCATCGATCGACTTAAGTACTTCACGAACCCCAAGGAGGCGTTCTCCGGCAATCACGGTCTGGTGACCGGCGAGGACCGGACTTGGGAAGATGCATACCGCAACCGCTGGGCCCACGACAAGATCGTGCGCTCCACGCACGGGGTGAACTGCACCGGCTCCTGTTCCTGGAAGATCTACGTCAAGGGCGGCCTGGTGACCTGGGAAACCCAGCAGACGGACTATCCGCGCACCCGGCCCGACATGCCGAACCACGAGCCGCGCGGTTGCGCCCGCGGCGCGAGCTACAGCTGGTATCTGTACAGCGCCAACCGGGTCAAGTACCCGCTCGTGCGCGGCAAGCTGCTCGAGCGCTGGCGCGCCGCGCGCAGGGCGGCCCGCGATCCGGTCGAGGCCTGGGCGAGCATCGTCGAGATCGACGAGCATCGCCGCGCCTATCAGCAGCAGCGCGGCCTGGGCGGTTTCGCGCGCTCGAACTGGGACGAGGTCAACGAGCTGATCGCCGCGGCCAACATCTACACGATCAAGAAATACGGTCCGGACCGCGTCGTCGGCTTCTCGCCGATCCCGGCCATGTCGATGGTGAGCTACGCCGCCGGCAGCCGCTACCTGAGCCTGATCGGCGGCACGCCGCTCAGCTTCTACGACTGGTACTGCGACCTGCCGCCGTCCAGCCCGCAGGTGTGGGGCGAGCAGACCGACGTGCCCGAGTCGGCCGACTGGTACAACTCGAACTACATCATCGCCTGGGGCTCGAACGTGCCGCAGACCCGCACCCCCGATGCCCACTTCTTCACCGAGGTGCGCTACAAGGGCACGAAAACGGTTGCGGTGACCCCGGACTACTCCGAAGTCGCCAAGCTGTGCGACCTCTGGCTGCATCCGAAGCAGGGCACCGACGCGGCGATGTCGATGGCGATGTGCCACGTCATCCTCAAGGAGTTCTACGTCGACAAGCGCAGCGCCTACTTCGACGACTACGTGCGCCGCTACACCGACATGCCGCTGTTGGTCACGCTGCGCAAGCAGACGCTGCCCGACGGCTCGGAGGTCATGGTGCCGGATCGCTATCTGCGCGCATCCGACCTCGACGACCAGCTGGGCGCGACCAACAACCCCGAATGGAAGACGGTCGCGTACGACGAGAGCGGCGCGATCGTGCTGCCCAACGGCTCGATCGGCTTCCGCTGGGGCAAGCCCGATCGTGACGACAAGGGCAAGTGGAACCTCGAGGCTAAGGAAGCACGCAAGGGCACCGACGTGAAGCTGCGCCTGTCGCTGCTCGAGGACGAGGCCAAGCCCGAGACCGCCGCGGTCGGCTTCCCGTATTTCGGCGGGGTCGAGAACGAGCACTTCACCAGCAACCCGCTGCAGGACGTGATCGTCAGCGCCGTGCCGGTCAAGCAGCTGCAGACCGCCGCGGGCGAGATGACGGTGGCCACGGTGTTCGATCTGATGCTCGCGCAGTACGGCGTCGCACGCGGCATCGAGGGCGAGCGCGCGGCCGGCAGCTACGACGACAACGTGGCCTACACCCCCGCCTGGCAGGAGCGCATCACTGGCGTGCCGCGCGAGAAGGTGATCACCGTCGCGCGCCAGTTCGCCGACAACGCCGACAAGACGCACGGCCGCTCGATGGTCATCATCGGCGCGGGCATGAACCACTGGTATCACAGTGACATGAACTACCGCGGCGTCATCAACATGACCATCCTGTGCGGCTGCATCGGCAAGAGCGGTGGCGGCTGGGCGCACTACGTGGGCCAGGAGAAGCTGCGTCCGCAGATCGGCTGGACCGTGCTCGCCTTCGCGCTCGACTGGATCCGCCCGGTGCGCCAGATGAACGCCACCAGCTTCTTCTACGCGCACACCGACCAGTGGCGCTACGAGAAGCTCGGCGTGGATGAGGTGCTGTCGCCGCTGGCAGATCGCAGCCAGTGGCAAGGCAGCCTGATCGACTACAACGTGCGCGCCGAGCGCATGGGCTGGCTGCCGTCGGCGCCGCAGCTCGAGACCAACCCGCTGCAGCTGGCGAAGGACGCCGAGGCGGCGGGCATGGATCCGAAGGACTACGTGGTCAAGGGCCTCAAGGATGGCTCGCTCAAGATGAGCTGCGTCGACCCGGACAACCCGGTCAACTGGCCGCGCAACATGTTCGTGTGGCGCTCCAACCTGCTCGGCTCGAGCGGCAAGGGTCACGAGTACTTCCTCAAGCACCTGCTCGGCACCACCAACGGCGTGCAGGGCAAGGACCTCGGCCGCGACGACGCCAAACCGATGGAAGTGGAATGGCACGACAAGGCGCCCGAAGGCAAGCTCGACCTGCTGGTCACGCTCGACTTCCGCCTCAGCACTACCTGCCTGTACTCCGACATCGTGCTGCCCACCGCCACCTGGTACGAGAAGAACGACCTCAACACCAGCGACATGCACCCCTTCATCCACCCGCTGTCCGCAGCGGTGGAGCCGGCGTGGCAGTCGAAGAGCGACTGGGAGATCTACAAGGGCCTGGCCGCTGCGGTGAGCAAGATCTCGGTCGGCCACCTCGGTGTGGAGAAGGACGTCGTCCTCACGCCGCTGATGCACGACACCCCGTCCGAGCTCGCGCAGGCGATCGGTGTCAAGGACTGGGCCAAGGGCGAGTGCGAGCTCATCCCGGGCGTCACCGCGCCGAGCATCACCGTGGTCGAGCGTGACTACCCGAACTTCTACAAGCGCTTCACCGCGCTCGGCCCGCTGATGGACACGCTCGGCAACGGTGGCAAGGGCATCGCCTGGAACACCGAGACCGAGGTCGAGCAGCTCGGCGACCTGAGCGGCAGAGTGCGCGAGGAGGGTGCGACCAAGGGTCGGCCGAAGATCGACAGCGACATCGACGCCACCGAGGTCATCCTCATGCTGGCGCCCGAGACCAACGGCCACGTCGCGGTAAAGGCCTGGGAGGCGCTCGGCAAGGCCACCGGTCGCGAGCACACCCACCTCGCCCTGCACCGCGAGGACGAGAAGATCCGCTACCGCGACATCCAGGCCCAGCCACGCAAGATCATCAGCGCGCCGACCTGGAGCGGCCTCGAGAGCGAGCACGTCTCGTACAACTCCGGCTACACCAACGTGCATGAACTGATCCCGTGGCGCACGCTCACCGGTCGCCAGCAGCTCTACCTCGACCATCCCTGGATGGTGGCCTTCGGCGAGGGCTTCAGCACCTACCGGCCGCCGGTCAACCTCAAGGCGACCTCGGAGATGCACAACAAGCGCGGCAACGGCAACCCCGAGATCCTGCTCAACTTCATCACGCCGCACCAGAAGTGGGGCATCCACTCGACCTACACCGATAACCTGCTGATGCTCACCCTGAGTCGCGGCGGCCCGATCGTGTGGATCAGCGAGGAGGACGCCAAGCGCGCCGGCATCGAGGACAACGACTGGATCGAGCTCTTCAACATCAACGGCGCCATTTCGGCCCGGGCGGTGGTGAGCCAGCGCGTCAATTCGGGCATGTGCCTGATGTACCACGCGCAGGAGAAGATCGTGAACACGCCGGGGTCCGAGATCACCGGCACGCGTGGCGGCATCCACAACTCGGTCACGCGCGTGGTGCTCAAGCCCACGCACATGATCGGCGGCTATGCCCAGTTCTCCTACGGCTTCAACTACTACGGCACGATCGGCACCAACCGCGATGAGTTCGTCATCGTCCGCAAGATGGACAAGGTCGACTGGCTCGACGGCGAAGCGGCTGCCACCGAACACGCATAAGGACTGCACAAATGAAGATTCGCGCTCAAATCGGCATGGTGCTCAACCTCGACAAATGCATCGGTTGTCACACCTGCTCCGTGACCTGCAAGAACGTGTGGACCAGCCGCTCCGGCATGGAATACGCCTGGTTCAACAACGTCGAGACCAAGCCCGGCATCGGTTATCCCAAGGAGTGGGAGAACCAGGACAAGTGGAACGGCGGCTGGGTGCGCAAGCCCGACGGCTCGATCGAGCCGCGCCAGGGCGGCAAGTGGAAGATCCTGATGCGGATCTTCTCGAACCCCAACCTGCCGACCATCGACGACTACTACGAACCCTTCACCTTCGATTACGCACACCTGCACTCGGCGCCCGAGACCAAGGCCGCACCGGTCGCACGCCCGCGCAGCCTGATCACCGGCGAGCGCATGCAGAAGATCGAATGGGGCCCGAACTGGGAGGAGATCCTCGGCGGCGAGTTCAGCAAGCGCTCGAAGGACAAGAACTTCGATGAAATCCAGAAGGACATCTACGGCCAGTTCGAGAACACCTTCATGATGTACCTGCCGCGCCTGTGCGAGCACTGCCTCAATCCGGCGTGCGTGGCGAGCTGCCCCTCGGGTTCGATCTACAAGCGCGAGGAAGACGGCATCGTGCTCATCGACCAGGACAAGTGCCGCGGCTGGCGCATGTGCGTGTCGGCCTGCCCGTACAAGAAGATCTACTACAACTGGAAGAGCGGCAAGGCCGAGAAGTGCATCTTCTGCTACCCGCGCATCGAAGCGGGTCAGCCGACGGTGTGCTCCGAGACTTGCGTGGGCCGAATCCGCTATCTCGGCGTGCTGCTCTACGATGCCGACCGCATCGAAGCCGCCGCCAGCGTGCAGCACGACCGCGATTTGTACAAGGCGCAGCTCGACATCTTCCTCGACCCGAGCGACCCGAAGGTGATTGAACAGGCGCGCGCCGACGGCATCCCGGAGGCCTGGCTCGAGGCGGCACGCAAGAGCCCGGTGTACAAGATGGCGGTCGACTGGAAGGTGGCGCTGCCGCTGCATCCGGAATACCGCACGCTGCCCATGGTGTGGTACGTGCCGCCGCTGTCGCCGATCACCGGCGCGGCCAACGCTGGCCAGCTCGGCAGCAACGGCGAGCTGCCCGACGTGAATCAGCTGCGTATCCCGGTGAAGTACCTCGCCAACCTGCTCACCGCGGGCGACACCGCGCCGGTGGTCACCGCGCTCGAACGCATGCTCGCGATGCGCGCCTACCAGCGCGCCAAGCACGTCGATCAGCGCGAGGATCTCGCTCCGCTCGAGCAGGTCGGCATGAGCGCTTACGAGGCCGAGGACATGTACCAGATCATGGCGATCGCGAACTACGAGGACCGCTTCGTGATTCCGACCACCCACCGCGAGTACGCCGAGAACACCTTCGACCTGCGCGGCGGTTGCGGCTTCAGCTTCGGCAACGGGTGCTCGGACGGCATGAGCGAGACCAGCCTGTTCGGTGCGTCCAAGAAGCGCACCATTCCGATCAAGCTGGGGGTGTGACGATGAGCAAGCGCAACGCAAGCATCACCCTGCGTGTGCTCGCCCGGCTGCTCGACTATCCGGACGCCGAGCTGCGGCGCAACATGCCCGAGCTCCAGGCCGCCCTCGAACAAGAGGGTGCCCTGGGGGCCTCGCGGCGCGCCGAGTTGGGCAAGCTGATGGATGCGATCCTGCGCATGGACGCGATCGATGCCGAGGCGGCGTATGTCGACCTCTTCGATCGCGGCCGTGCCACCTCGCTCCACATGTTCGAGCACGTCCATGGCGACTCGCGCGACCGTGGCCCGGCCATGGTCGACCTGCAGCAGACCTATGTGCAGGCCGGCCTGTTCTTCGCCGACGGCGAGCTGCCGGACTTCCTGCCCGCGGTGCTGGAGTTCGCATCGACCCAGCCACCGCAGCAGGCGCGGGGTTTCCTCGGCGAGATCGCCCACATCGTCAATGCGCTGTTCGCTGCCCTGGAAGGTCGGGGCAGCCACTACGCGGCGGTGATGGGGGCCTTGCTCGACCTGGCCGGCGAAAAGGCCAAGCCGGTCAAGCTGCCGGTCGAGCCCTCGCTCGACGAGAGCTGGGAAGAGCCCGAGCCCTTCGACGGATGTTCGACGCGCGGCCAGTCCAAGCCCGATCAGCCGCAGCCCATTCACTTTGTGCGCGACAGCGCGTCCCTGACTTCCGGAGCCGCAAAATGAACGCCCTCAACAACTTTCTGTTCGGGATCTATCCCTACATCTGTCTGACCGTGTTCTTCCTCGGTAGCCTGATCCGCTTCGACCGGGATCAGTACACCTGGAAGAGCGATTCGTCGCAGCTACTGCGGCCGGGGCAACTTCGGCTGGGCAGCAACCTGTTCCACGTCGGCATCCTGTTCCTGTTCTTCGGCCACTTCATCGGCATCCTGACGCCGCACGCGGTGTATGAAGTCTTCATCAGCGCGGGTACCAAGCAGGTTCTCGCCATGGTCAGCGGCGGCATCGCGGGCCTGGCCGGCATCGTCGGCCTGACCATCCTGCTGCGTCGTCGCCTGACCGATCCGCGCATCCGCAAGAACTCGAAGACCAGCGACATCGTCATCCTGTTCATGCTGTGGGCGCAGTTCGCCCTCGGCCTGCTCACCGTCCCGCTGTCGGCGCAGCACCTGGACGGCAGCATGATGATGAAGCTCGCCGAGTGGGGGCAGCGTATCGTCACCTTCCGCGGTGGCGCGGTCGAAATGCTCGAAGGCGTGGGCTTCATCTTCAAGATGCACCTGTTCCTCGGCATGACGATCTTCCTCATCTTTCCCTTCACTCGCCTGGTGCACATCTGGAGTGGTTTCGCCTCGCTCGCCTACGCGGCGCGTCCGTTCCAGCTCGTGCGCAGCCGTCGGCTGAATGTGCCGAGCGGCAACAACGAGCCGGGCCGTTCCTGAGGACATGACGATGCAAGATGAGAGCGTAATCGCCGGCCCGGTGGCCAGCATCAACGGTGTTGCGCTGCACCCGGCCGGCGAGCAGTTGCCGGCCGAGGTGTTGCGCCAACGTGCCTGCACCGAGTTGCTGCGCCAGGCCGCGCAGCGCGAGGGCCTGCTCGGGGCGGACGACACGGCCAGCCCGGACGGGGTGATCAGCGAAGCCGCTTCGGCGGCGATCGAGGCCTTGCTCGAGCGCGAAATGCGTCTGCCCGAGCCCTCGGACGAAGCGCTGCGGCGCCACTTCGAGGCGCACAAGGGGCGCTTCACGACGGGGGAGAAGGTGCACCTGCGCCACATCCTCTTCGCGGTGACGCCAGGGGTCGATGTGACCGCGCTGCGTGGGCGGGCCGAGCACGTCCTGCTCGACGTGCGCTGCCATGACGACGCCGAGGAGAGCCCCTTCGCCGCGCGCGCACGCGAACTCTCGAACTGCCCCAGTGGTGCGCAGGGCGGCGATCTGGGGGTTCTCGTCGAGGCCGACTGCGCGCCGGAGTTTGCGCGCGAGATCTTCGGTCACGCCGAAGTCGGCGTGCTGCCGCGGCTGGTGCATAGCCGCTTCGGCCTGCATGTGGTCGAGGTGCTCGAGCGCATGCCCGGCATCGAGCCCAGCTTCGAGGCGGTACGCGGCGCGGTGGTGCAGTCCATGCACCAGACCGCCTACGTGACGGCGCTGCGTCAGTACCTGCGCCTGCTTGCGGGCGAGGCCGACGTGGTGGGCGTGGACCTGGAGGCCGCCGAGACGCCGCTCGTGCAGTAAGCGGCGCGTGCCTGTGCACCAAAACGGGGCTGCGTGGTGCCTTGAAGCACCACGCAGCCCCGTTGTATTGCGCTGCGCTCAGGCCTTGAAGGTGTCGGGCATCTGCACCGCAACGACCTCTCCGCGTGCGGTCATCACGTCACCGGCCCACACTTCGGCCTCGACGACCACCTTGCGGCCCTTGATCTCCTTGACGCGGCCGCGCAGCACCAGCTCCGGCCCCATCGGCGTGGGCTTGAGAAAGTCGACGTGCAGCGAGCCGGTCACGAAGCGGAACGGCGGTTCGCTGTCCATCGGGCGGTTCTCGGCACGGTAGGCCGCGGCCGCCGCGGTGCCGGTGCTGTGGCAGTCGATCAGCGAGGCGATCAGGCCGCCATAGACGAAACCGGGAATCGCCGTGTGCTCGGGCTTCGGGTGGAAGCGGGTGACGGTCTCGTCGCCCTCCCAGAAGGTCTTGATCTGGTGGCCTTGCTCGTTCAGGCGGCCGCAGCCGTAGCAGTGGGCGACGTTTTCCGGGTAGTAGTCCTGAAATGCATGCATGGCGTGCTCCTCGAAGCAGTGAAATGGTGCCTGCATGCTAGGCCAGCGCGAAGACGCTGGCCATTGCCGGTCCGGACATCGATCGTGCAGATCCCGCCATGCTGCCTTGCAGCGTGTGCCATCAGCGCTCGTGCGGGGTCTGGTGCTGGCGGTAGCGCGCGATCAGGCCGAGCGTGCTGCTGTCGTGTGCATCGTGCGCGAGCGCCGTGGCCGGATCGAGCTCGTCGAGCACGCGCGCTGCAAGCTGCTTGCCCAGTTCGACCCCCCACTGGTCGAAGCTGTTGATGCCCCAGATCACGCCTTGCACGAAGCAGCGGTGCTCGTAGGCGGCGAGCAGCGCGCCGAGCCCGAAGGCGTCGAGCCGATCGAGCAGCACGGTATTGCTCGGGCGGTTGCCGGGGAAGGTCCGGTGCGGGAGCAGGGCGTCCACGCGCTCCGCTGCGAGCCCGGCCGCGCGCATCTCGGCCGCGGCTTCGGCAGCGGTGCGTCCGCGCATCAGGGCCTCGGCCTGCGCGACCATGTTGGCAAAGGCGATGCGATGCAGCGATGCATCCTCCGCGCCTGGTGCCAGCACGCCGATGAAGTCCACCGCCACCGGCTGCGTGCCCTGGTGCAGCAGCTGGAAGTAGGCGTGCTGGCCGTTGATGCCTTGCTCGCCCCACAGCACCGGGCTGGTGCGGTAGTCCACCGCCGTGCCGTCAGCACGCACCGACTTGCCGTTCGACTCCATCTCGAGCTGCTGCAGCCAGGCGGGAAGCCGATGCAGACGCTGGTGATAGGGGGCGATGAGCTGCGTGGGGATGTCGAGGAAGTTGACGTTCCATATCCCGATCAGGGCCATCAGCACCGGCAGGTTGTGCGCGAACGGGGTGCTACGAAAGTGCGCATCCATCGCCCGTGCGCCGGCGAGCAGGGCGTCGAAGCGCTCGGCGCCGAGGGCGAGCAGGATGGACAGCCCAACCGCACTCCAGAGCGAAAAACGCCCGCCCACCCAATCCCAGAAGGCGAACATGTTCGCCGGGTCGATACCGAAGGCCTGCACCGGCTCGGCCCGGGTCGACACGGCGACGAAGTGGCGGGCCACGGCGGCCGCGTCCGGCGCGTGCGCGAGCAGCCAGGCACGTGCTGCGCGTGCGTTGGCGAGCGTCTCCTGCGTGGTGAAGGTCTTGGAGACCACGACAAACAGGGTGCGCGCCGGGTCGCAGCACGCGAGCACATCCGCGAGCTGTACGCCGTCGACGTTGGAGACGAAGTGCACGCGCAAGCCGCTGTCGCTGCGCTCCCGGAGGGCCTCGCACACCATCGCCGGACCGAGGTCCGAGCCGCCGATGCCGATGTTCACCACATCGGTGATCGTGCGCCCGTCGTATCCGTGCCAGTCGCCGCTGCGGACGCGCTCCGCGAACGCCTGCATGTGGGCGCGCACGCGCGCGACCTCGGCGGCGACATCGACCCCATCCACGACCCAGGGCGTGCCCGGCGCGCTGCGCAGCGCCACGTGCAGCACCGCGCGGTCCTCGGTGCTGTTGATGTGCGCGCCGGAGAACATGGCTTCGATGTGTCGCGCCAGCTCGGCACGCTCGGCCAGTCGCAACAGCAGCGCGAGCTCATTTTCCTGCAGCAGGTTCTTGGCGTAGTCGAACGTGAGGCCGCAGGCCGACACGCTCATGCGCTGCCCGCGCTCGGGCGCCTCGGCGAATAGCGTGCGCAGGGATCGGGTGGCGAGTTCGTCGCGGCTGGCGCGCAGGGCCTGCCAGGCGTCGGTGTGCTGCAAGGCGTTCATGAGCTGATCGTGAAGCGAAGTGGCGCGGGGGTGGGTGGGGTTGGATGAGTGTGGGATGAGTGGGAAGGGCATGCCGACCGGGCGAAGCCGCCGATGTTAACCGCGCGCGCGTAGGCTGTGACGGCTGAGCTATACTCGCGCCTTCATTTTACATGCGAGATGCACGCCAGCATGCCGCAAAACATTCCCAACGCGCTGACCTGGGCGCGCATCGTGCTGATTCCGGTTTTCGTCGGGCTGTTCTACCTGCCCGAGGCGATCATGCCCAGCGCGATGCAGAACCTGGTCGCGACCATCATCTTCATCGTCGCGGCGGTGACCGACTGGTTCGACGGCTACCTTGCGCGCGCGCTGGGGCAGACCTCGGCCTTCGGCGCGTTCCTGGATCCAGTGGCCGACAAGCTCATGGTGGCGGCGGCGCTGATCCTGCTCGTGCAGCTCGGGCGCGTCGACGCGATCATCGCCGTGGTCATCATCGGGCGCGAGATCACCATCTCTGCGCTGCGCGAATGGATGGCGAGAGTGGGCAAGGCCGCCAGCGTGGCGGTGGCCTTCGTCGGCAAGCTCAAGACCGCGGCGCAGATGGTCGCCATTCCGATGCTGCTGTTCAATGCACCGCTGCTCGGGCTCGACATGAGGGCCTTCGGCAATGTGCTGATCTATGTGGCGGCGGCGCTCACGCTGTGGTCCATGGGCTATTATCTGCACCGCGCGCTGCCGCAGCTGCTGGCGCACAAGTGAGCGGGATGTAACGAGGCCGCTCGTGGTTGCCGCGGACGAAGAAGTTGAACTAAAAAGTTGACGTGCTGAAAAAAATGCCTATAATGGCGGTCTTTCCCGAGCGGGAATAGCTCAGTTGGTAGAGCGCAACCTTGCCAAGGTTGAGGTCGCGAGTTCGAGACTCGTTTCCCGCTCCAAGAATTCGCAAGATCAGGCAGTGCCTGATCCGGAGGCCCCAACGCCCCTGGGCATCGGGGTAACCGGCCGAAACGGTCGTGGCGCGATGGCAGAGTGGTTATGCAGCGGCCTGCAAAGCCGTGTACCCCGGTTCGATTCCGAGTCGCGCCTCCAGTTTCAAGCAGTATTGCGGTAAGTGGCGACGGTGTTTATACTCCGCGTCCTGTCGCAAAAGCGGGAATAGCTCAGTTGGTAGAGCGCAACCTTGCCAAGGTTGAGGTCGCGAGTTCGAGACTCGTTTCCCGCTCCAGAACATGAACCGGATGAGTACACTGTACTCATCCGGTTTTTTGTTTTCAGCGCCTCCATCGATGCCCGATTCCAAGCTGCCTCTGCCCGTGGGAGCCGTCCTGCCCGATTACGGCGCTGGCGGCCTTTACAGCCTCGCCAGCACTCTGCGCGCCTGGCTGCACGACCGTCACGCCGGCTGGTCGGCAGCGGCGATCGAGCCCGGCAAGCAGGCGCTGGTGGTGCTGATCGTCATCGACGGCCTCGGCGATCGCTTTCTGTCCAGCGTCGGGGCGGGCTCCGCGCTGCATGCGGCGCGTCGGCGCAGCCTGAGCTCGGTGTGCCCGAGCACGACGGCGAGCGCCATCACCACGCTGGCCACGGGCGTCGCACCCGCCGAGCATGGACTCAACGGCTGGTTCATCCACGACCGCCGCTTCGGCGGCGTGATTGCCCCCTTGCCGCTGATCCGGCGCAGCGGCGAAGTGCTCGAGGCGTTCCGCCTCATGCCACGGCTGTTCCCGGTGCCGCCGATGTACCACCACGCCTGCCGGCCCGTGACGCTGGTGTCCCCGGTGGAGATCGCGTTTTCGCGTTTTTCCATGCGCCACGCACGCGGAGCCCACGTCGAAGCCTACGACGACCTCGAGGACTTCGCCGCCGCCATCGTCGACATGGCCGACGCGCTGGCGCACAGCGGCGGCCTGATCCACGCCTATTACCCGGTGTTCGACATGCTGAGCCACCAGCATGGCAGCCGCTCGCCCGAGGCGATCGACTGCTTCGCTCGCATCGACGACACCTTCGCGGGCTTGTGTCGCGCCCTCGCAGGGCGGGACATTCGGGTCGTGGTCACGGCCGACCATGGCTTCATCGATGCGCCGCCGGAGCGCCGCGTCGACATCCCGCCGGGGGGCGAGGTGGCCGCAATGCTTGCCGCGCCCCTGTTCGGCGAGCGGCGGCTGGCCTTCTGTCAGGTGCGCGAAGGCGCTCAGGCCGAGTTCGAGGCCTGGGCGGGGACCGAGCTGCGCGGCAAGGCCGTGCTGGTGTCAGGGTCGGCGTGCCTGCGCGCGGGCCTGTTCGGCCCGGGTCAGCCGCATCCGCGCCTCGCCGAGCGCGTAGGCAGCCATGCGCTGCTGATGGAGTCCGGCTGGACCATCGTCGACCACGTCGAGGGCGAGCATGAGCACACGATGATCGGGGTGCATGGCGGGCTCAGCGCCGACGAAATGTACGTGCCGCTGATCCTCGCGCGTACTTGAGCCGGCTTGTCGAGTGAGAGTGGGCCGTGGAGGCCGCCCGTGCAGGTATGCATGGAATCCGGGCGCCACACGCGGCGCCTGCGCCGTCCCCAGGAACGCCGCGCCGTACGTCTTTCCGCAGCTCAGTGCATGTCTTCTTCGGCCGGTGGTACCGGCAAGACCAGAATGCCTTCTTCGAGCAAAGCCTCGACGTCGTCACGCGAGGCGGAGCCGCGGATGTCGCGTGCTTCCGTCTCGCCGTAGTGAATCCGTCGCGCCTCTTCGGGCAGGCGCTCGCCGACATCTTCGGCGCCCCGCGCCAGGCTGCGCAGCTGGCTGAGCACGCGCGCGACCATCTCATGCGGCTGGACGGCGAGTGTGTTGCCGACCAGTGCGCCCACAGGCGTGGGCGCCGGCGGGGCGTCCGGCACACCGTGTCCGGTCTGCACGTAGGGGGCGCTGGGCAGGCGATGCACCTCGGTGGCGCCGCAAACCGGACAAGCTATCAGGCCGCGCTCGAGTTGGGTCTCGAAGGCGGCGGCGGACGCGAACCAGCCTTCAAACCGATGTGCGTTGGCGCAATGGAGATCGAAAACGATCATCGCGATGCGTGTCCGCTCGTATCGCAGGCCACGGCGCACCAGACGCTGAACGGTCGCGAAAAGGGCAGGCAGACCTGGTGCCCGGGACGGGACTCGAACCCGTACGGCTTGCGCCGGCGGATTTTAAGTCCGCTATGGCTACCAATTTCATCACCCGGGCGCATGGAGGTCAGCGATTCTGCTCCGGCAGAACGATGTTGACCTCGAGCACGTCCATGTTGTCCTGCTTGTCGAGCTGGACCTTGATGTCGTCGGGGTTGACCGAGACGTACTTGGAGATGACCTCGATCAGCTCGCGCTGCAGTGCGGGCAGGAAGTCGGCGGTGGGGCTGCCGCCTGCGCGCTCGTGGGCAATCAGCAGCGACAGCCGGTTCTTGGCGATATCGGCGGTCTTCTTTTTTTCGCCGAACAGCTTGGACAGGAAGGACATCTCACTTTCCTCCGAACAGGCGCTTGATCAGGCCGGGCTTCTCGTAGTTGACGAAGCGCAGCGGCTTTTCTTCGCCTAGGAAGCGGCTGACGATGTCGGCATAGGCTTCGGCGACGTCGGTGCCCTTGAGGTGGATTGCGGGCGTGCCCTGGTTGGAGGCATGCAGCACGGATTCGGATTCGGGCACCACGCCGATCAAGGGCACGCGCAACAGCTCCTGCACGTCCTTGTAGGACAGCATCTCGCCGTCCTCGACCCGCTTGGGCGAGTAGCGCGTGATCAGCAGGTGTTCCTTGACCGGCTCGCCGCCGTCGCGGGCGCGCTTGGACTTGCTCTGCAGGATGCCGAGGATGCGGTCGGAGTCGCGCACCGAGGACACCTCGGGGTTGGTGGTGATGATGGCCTCGTCGGCGAAGGTCAGGGCCATCACCGCGCCACGCTCGATGCCGGCGGGGGAGTCGCACACCACGTAGTCGAAGGCCATGTGCTCGAGTTCGGTGAGCACCTGTTCGACGCCTTCTTCGGTGAGCGCATCCTTGTCGCGGGTTTGCGACGCAGGCAGGACGAAGAGGTTCTCGCAGTGCTTGTCCTTGATCAGCGCCTGGTTGAGGCGGGCTTCGCCGTTGACGACGTTGACGAGGTCGTACACCACGCGGCGCTCGCAGCCCATGATCAGGTCGAGGTTGCGCAGGCCGACGTCGAAGTCGATGACCGCGGTCTTGTAGCCGCGCAGGGCGAGTCCGGAGGCGAAGGCCGCAGAGGTGGTGGTCTTGCCCACACCGCCCTTGCCGGATGTTACGACGATGACTTTCACGGTTTCCCCTTGTTGATGCTGGATCGCTGGCTCAGTCGAGCTTCAGCGCTTCGATATTGAGTGTGTGGTCGGCGGCGGAAAGCTGCACCTGGGTGGCCTTGCCGGCGAAGGATTCCGGAATGCCGCGCTCGAAGGTGCGATACACGCCGGCGATGGAGACCAGTTCGGGGCCGAAATTGCTGGCCAGGATGCGCGCCGAGTGGTCGCCCTGGGCGCCGGCGATGGCTCGGCCACGCAGCGGGCCGTAGCAGTGGATGCTGCCGTCGGCGATGACCTCGGCCCCGGGGCTCACGCCTCCGAGCAGCACCAGGTCGGCGCCGCGCGCATAGACCTGCTGGCCCGAGCGTAGCGGCCGGTCGACGAACATGGTGGGGGCGCCCGGCTCGGCCGCGGGGCTGCTCGCCGGCTCGGGCGCGCGCACTTGGGCGGCGGGGGCGGGCGAGGCAGGGGGGGCGGTAGGCTTGGGGGCGGTCTGGGACGGTCGTTGTGCGGCGAGTTGCGCGGGGTCGATCAGCGCGAGCCCGGCACGACGTGCTGATTCGTGATGTGCGTCGGGCAGACGGACGATGCCGATCGGCTGCAGACGGTAGCGGCGCAGCAGCGACTGGAGGCCTGCCCAGTCGATGCGCTCGGGCAGGCTCGGGACCGCGCCGAAATCCAGGATGACCGCTTCGCCGTTGAAGAAGTCGGGCATGCCACCGAGCATCTTGTGGAGCGCGTCCGCCAGCGTGGTCGGCTCGGCGGCCTGAAGCAGGGCCACGGTGGCGCCCAGCGTCGTGTTGCGGAACTCGATCGGGCGTGCGGACGCGTTGGCGGACATGGGCTGAAGGGTCTTCAAAATCAAGCGAGTGTACTGATCACCATGCAATCGGGCAAGCATGCGCGGGCCGCTCGCCGCGTACCCCTGTCCCGGGTTCGCGCTCAATGCAGCGTGGGTGGGCGGAACAGCGTGTCCACGTCGGCGGCGTCGAAGCGGTAGGTGTGATTCGAGAGGTCGTCATGCACCACGATCTCGCCATGCTCGGCCAGGATGGTGCGCACCTCGTCCTCGCCGAGCGCACGCAGCATGTCGGCGACCTTTTCCGGATCGGCCGGCCAGTCGTGCGTGACCGGGCGGGCGTCGAACAGGCGCACGTTCTCTTCCGCGAACAGGCGGCGCAGGATCTCGGCCGCGTCGAGACCGAGCAGCTCGTCCTCGCGCACGGTGTGGGCGAGCTGCTGCACGCGCGACCAGCCGTCGAGGTCCTTGAGGTCGGCGCCCGGCAGCTTCTGCACGAAGAGGGCCACCGCCGCGGCCGGGGTGCAGGCCAGCCAGAGGCCGGCGGGCTGTTGTTCGGACTGCGCGAGGTAGTGCTCGAAGACTTCGCCGATGCTGTCGCCTTCGAGCGGCACCAGACTCTGGTAGGGCTGGTCGAGCCCCTCGATGTCGAGCGAGAGCTGCAGACGGCCGTCGCCGACGAGCTCGGTCAGGGTGCCGCTGGCCGGCGCCGAGTCGGACTTGGCGTAGCCGCGCAGGTTGAGCGTTTCGGCGCAGTCGATCACCAGCAGGCTGACCGGGCCATGGCCGCTGATCTGGAAGGTGAGCCGGCCAGGCTGCTTGAGGTTGCCGGCGATCACCGCCGACACCGCGCTCATCTCGCCGAGCAGGTGGGCCACCGCGGGCGGGTAGTCGCGGCCGGCCTGCATGGCTTGCCAGACGTCGGTCAGGCGCACCACGGCGCCGCGGATGTCGAGGTCTTCCAGCAAAAAGCGCTGGACGTAGCTGGTGGGGAGGGTATCGCTCATGGGTGTGATTCCGGAAAAGGGGCGCGTGCGGGGCTGGCGCGGGATGGGCCGCAGTTCAGCGCCCGGCCAGGCGCTCGAAGGCGGCGGTGTCCAGGCCGACGACCAGCTCGCCGCCGTCGAACTCGACCACCGGGCGGCGGATCAGGCTCGGCTGCGCCTGCATCAGCGCGATCGCGGCCGTAATGTCGGCGATCGCCTGCTGCTCGGGCGTGAGCTTGCGCCAGGTGGTGCCGCGTTTGTTCACCAGCGCCTCCCAGCCGAGCTGCTCGCACCAGCGCGTGAGCGTGGCGGCGTCGATGCCGGATTTCTTGTAGTCGTGAAAGTCGTAGGCGACACCCGCGCCGTCGAACCAGGCGAAGGTCTTTTTCATGGTGTCGCAGTTCTTGATGCCGTGGATCGTCGGGGTCATGGGTTCGTCCTTGTCCTCGTCTTCGCCCTGCGGCGCGCTCACTTGCTGCCGCGGGCGCGGGCAAAGGCCTCGGCCAGCGCGTTGCCGGCGGCGGGCGCGGTGGCGCGGCCGGCAGGCTTGCCGTTGCCGCGTTTGTTGTCGGCCGGACGGCGATCGCGGTTGCCGTCGCGGGCGGGCGGGGTCGAGCGCGCTTCATTGCGCGTACCGCCTTCGCGCCGCGGCGGCTCGTCGCCCAGGCGCATGGTGAGCGCGATGCGATGGCGCGGGATGTCCACCTCCAGCACCTTCACCTTCACCACCTGGCCGGCCTTGACCACGCTGTGCGGGTCCTTGACGAAGGTGTTGGACAGCGCCGAGATATGCACCAAGCCGTCCTGATGCACGCCGATGTCGACGAAGGCGCCAAAGTTGGTGACGTTGGTGACCACGCCTTCGAGCAGCATGCCGGGCTCCAGGTCCTTCAGCGTCTCCACGCCTTCGCGGAAGCTGGCAGTGCGAAACTCCGGGCGCGGGTCGCGGCCGGGCTTCTCGAGTTCGGACAGGATGTCCTGCACCGTCGGCAGGCCGAAGCGCTCGTCGGTGAATTCCGCCGGCTTCAGGCTCTTGAGGAAGCCGCCGTTGCCCATCAGCTCGCGCACGCCCTTCTGCACCTTGGCGAGGATGCGCTCGACCACCGGGTAGGCTTCGGGGTGCACCGACGAGGCGTCGAGCGGGTTGTCGCCGCTCGGGATGCGCAGGAATCCGGCGGCCTGCTCGAAGGTCTTCGGCCCCAGGCGCGGCACGTCCTTCAAGGCATTGCGGCTGCGGAACGGGCCCCGGGTGTTGCGGTATTCGACGATGTTGCCGGCGAGCGTGGCGTTGAGGCCCGAGATGCGCGCGAGCAGCGGCGCCGAGGCCGTGTTCACATCCACCCCGACCGCGTTCACGCAGTCTTCCACCACCGCGTCCAGGCTCTTCGCCAGCCGGCCCTGGTTGACGTCGTGCTGGTACTGGCCGACGCCGATCGACTTGGGGTCGATCTTGACCAGCTCGGCGAGCGGATCCTGCAGGCGGCGGGCGATCGACACCGCGCCGCGCAGGCTCACGTCCACGTCCGGGAATTCCTTCGCCGCCAGCTCGGACGCCGAATACACCGAGGCGCCGGCCTCGGACACCATCACCTTGGTGAGGCCGAGCTCGGGATGGCGCTGCATCAGCTCCGCCGCCAGCGCGTCGGTCTCGCGCGAGGCGGTGCCGTTGCCGATGGCGAGCAACTCGGCCTTGTGCTTCTTCGCGAGCGCGGCGATGGCGGCGATCGAGGATTCGCGGTCGCGGCGCGGCTCGAAGGGGTACACGGTGGCGGTATCGACCAGCTTGCCGGTGGCGTCGACCACCGCCACCTTGACCCCGGTGCGGATGCCGGGGTCGAGGCCGATGGTGGCGCGCGTGCCGGCGGGCGCGGCGAGCAGCAGGTCCTTGAGGTTGCGGGCGAACACGCGGATCGCCTCTTCCTCGGCGCGCTCGCGCAGCTCGCTCATCAGCTCGAGCTCGAGGTGGATGGAGATCTTCACGCTCCACGCCCAGCGCGCGGTCTCGGCCAGCCAGCGGTCGCCGGCGCGGCCCTGGTTGCGGATGCCGAAGCGCACCGCGATACGGCCCTCGCAGGGGTGCGGAGCGTCGGGATCGGGCCGGTCCACATCCAGCGCAAGGCGCAGCACGCCCTCGTTGCGCCCGCGCAGCAGCGCCAGCGCGCGGTGCGAGGGCATGGTGGCGATCGGCTCGGCGAAGTCGAACCAGTCGCGGAACTTGGCGCCTTCGTTTTCCTTGCCCTCGATCACCGTCGAGCGCACCTGGCCGTGATCGTGCAGGTACGCGCGCAGCTCGCCGAGCAGCGCCGCATCTTCGGCGAAGTGCTCCATCAGGATCTGGCGCGCGCCGTCGAGCACCGCCTTGGTGTCGGCAAAGCCGGCCTCGGCATTCAGATACTTCTCGGCTTCGATTTCGGGCGTCAGGTTCGCGTCGGCGAGCAGCGCCTCGGCGAGCGGAGCGATGCCGGCCTCGCGCGCGATCTGCGCCTTGGTGCGGCGCTTGGGCTTGTAGGGCAGGTAAAGGTCTTCGAGGCGCTGCTTGGTGTCGGCGTGCTCGACCTCGGCGCGCAGCTCGGCAGTGAGCTTGCCCTGTTCCTCGATCGAGGCCAGCACGGTGGCGCGGCGGTCTTCGAGCTCGCGCAGGTAGCCCAGGCGCTCTTCCAGCGTGCGCAACTGGGTGTCGTCCAGACCGCCCGTCACTTCCTTGCGGTAGCGGGCGATGAAGGGCACGGTGGCGCCGTCGTCGAGGAGCTGGACGGCGGCGATGACCTGGCGCGGCGGTACGCCGAGTTCGTCGGCGATGCGGTATTCGATCGGAGGGAGCATGGGCGGGCGGCGGAGATGCAGAGAAAACGAAGGGCGGGATAGTGCAGCAAGCGGCCCGGCCGGATCAACCCGGCGGGCCGCTTGTGGCGATGAGATGGTGGCGCGCGCTGTTGGCGCGCAGGTTCAGAGCGCGACCAGCGTCTGCCGCCCCCACCAGGCCTCGCCGACGGGCAGGCGCACGGCTTCGCGGGCGGCCGCGGCTTCGACGCAGAGCATGCGCCGGAAGCCGTCGTCCGGCAGGTCGGCGATGGCGGCGCTGCGCTCTACCCAGGGGTTCCACACCACCACGTCCGGAAAACCTTCCGCGTTGATGCCCAGACTGCGATCGTATTCGCGCAGCAGAACGGGGCGGGTCACGTCGTGGTAGACGCGATCGGTCTCGTCCTCGACGAGCAGCACGTCGCCGCTGTCGCGCTTGATGCGGTTGGCGTCGATCTTGTCGCGGTACGAAAAGCCGTGCAGACCTTCCAGGCGCGACTGCTCGACCTCGCGCACGGCGAGGTAGGTGTGCAGGGCGGCGGTGAACGCGAAGGCCTGGTCACCGGTGTTGGTGATCTCGAGCTCAAGGTCGAGCCGGCTGTCCTCGATCAGGACCGAGAGCTCGGCGCCGAAGCTGTGCGGCCAGAGCGCGCGCGTGGCCTCGTCGGCGGCGAGCGTGAGCCCCACCAGCGCGAAGTCGTCGCCGCAACGCTCGGTGCTCAGCGTCCACTGCCGCGTACGCGCAAAGCCGTGCGCCGGCAGCGTGCCGAGATCGGCGAACTGCGGAAAGCACACCGGAATGCCGCCACGGATCGGCGTGCGCCCATCGAATACTGCGCGCGGGCTGAGGTAAAGCCGCTCCTCGCCGCCCGGGGGCGTCCATGACAGGACTTGCGCGCCGTGCAGCGCCACGACCGCGCGCGCGCCTGCGGCAGTGGCCAGGCGCAGCGCGGGGTGTCCGTGGAAATCGATGTGTTCGATCGTTGCCGGCATCGATCAGTCCTGCAGCGTCAGCACGCCCAGCTTGACCGAGCTGTCTTCCGGGTCGTTGCTGAGCACGAAGCCGAGCTTTTGGACGAACTTGAGCATGCGCTCGTTGTTGGCCAGGAAGACCCCGTTCATGAACGAGATGCCGCGGCTACGCGCGGTTTCGATCAGCACGCCCATGAGCTTGCGCGCCAGGCCGCGATGCTGCCAGTCGTCGGCCACCACCACCGCGAACTCGCAGGATTCGCCGTCGGGGTTGACCGCGTAGCGGCACACGCCGATTTCCTTTTCCACGCCTTCGACCGTGAGCGTGGCGATGAAGGCCATTTCGCGGTCGTAGTCGATCTGGGTGAGGCGCGCGACCATCGCCGGCGGCAGCTCGCGCATGGTGTTCATGAAGCGGTAGTACTTGGTCTCGGCCGACAGCGTGCGCACGAAGTCGACCTCGAGCTCGGCGTCCTCGGGCTTGATCGGGCGGATCGTCACCGTGGTGCCGTCGGGTACCGTCCAGGTGCTGATCAGGTGCGAGGGGTAGGGGTGGATCGCCATGTGGTCGTAGCGATCGGCCGTCGGCGACACGTTGTCGACCGTGATGTTGGCGTCGACCGCGACCACGCCGTTCTCGTCGACGATCAGCGGGTTGATCTCCATCTCGGTGATCCACGGCAACTCGCAGACCATCTCGGAGATGCGCAGCAGCACCAGCTCGAGCGCGCCCATGTCGACCGCCGGCATGTTGCGGTACTCGCCCAGGCGGGTCGCGATCCGGGTCGAGCGGATCATGTCCTTGACCAGGAAGCTGTTGAGCGGCGGCAGCGCCACGGCGATGTCGCGGTTCTCGTCGGCCAGGTTGCCGCCCTCGCCGAAGCTGATCGCGGGGCCGAACACCGGGTCGCGCTTGACCGAGACCACCAACTCGCGGCCGTTGCGCTTCTGGATCATGGGCTCGATGGCGATGCCGTTGATGACCGCCTCGGGCTGCACGCGCTTGACCTCGTCGATGATCTCCTGGTACGTCGAGCGCACCGCCGCCAGGCTGCGGATGTTCAGGCGCACGCCACCGACGTCGGACTTGTGCACGATGCTGGGCGAGTCGATCTTCATCACCACCGGCAGGCCGATCTCGGCCGACAGCACCATGGCCTCGGCGGCAGAGCGCGCCACCACGGTCTGCGCGATCGGGATGCGGAAGGCGGCCAGCAGCGCCTTCGACTCCATCTCGTTGAGCTTCTTGCGACGCTCGGACAAGCCCATCTCGATCACCAGACGTGCGCTCTCGACCGAGGGCGGCGTCAGGTGCGACAGCGAGGAGGGCGTCTGCATCAGCAGCTTCTGGTTCTGGTAGTAGGCCGAGATATGGCTGAAGAGCTCGACCGCCGGCTCCGGCGTGCGGAAATGCGGGATGCCGGCCGCGCTGAACTTGCGCCGTGCCTCGAGCACGAGCTCCTCGCCCATCCAGCAGGTCACGACCGGCTTGTCGGCGGTCTTCTCCTGCTCGATCACGACATCGGCGACCCCGGCCGGGTTGCTCATCGCCTGCGGCGTGAGCATCACCAGCACGCCATCGACGTTCGGGCCCTCGAGCACCGCCTTGAGCGCCTTGCGATAGCGCTCGGGGTCGGCGTCGCCGAGGATGTCGATCGGGTTGCCGCGCGACCATCCGCTGGGCAGCACGCTATTGAGCTTCTCGACCGTGGCCTCGGAGAGGTCGGCGAGCGGGATGCCGATGTCCGCGGCGCGGTCGGCCGCCATGACGCCGGGGCCGCCGCCGTTGGTGATGATGGCAAGGCGGTTGCCGCGCGGACGGAAGTGCGAGAACAGCGCGTTGGCTGCGGCGAACAGCTGACCCATGTTGTACAGGCGAATCACGCCCGCGCGCCGCAGCGCGGCGTCGAACACCGCGTCGTCACCCATCGGAGCGCCCGAGTGCGACAGGATGGCGCGCGAGGCGTCGGGGTGGCGGCCGGCCTTGATGAGCAGCACCGGCTTCACGCGCGCCGCGCCGCGCAGCGCGCTCATGAAGCGGCGCGCGTCGCGCACCCCTTCGACGTAAAGGAAGATGCTCTCGGTGCGCGGGTCCGAGATCATGTATTCGAGCACCTCGCCGAAGTCGATGTCCGAGGACGAGCCCAGCGACACCACCGACGAGAAGCCGACATTGTTCGGCTTGGCCCAGTCCAGGATCGCCGCGCACAGCGCGCCCGATTGCGAGATCAGGCCGATGCTGCCCTTGAGCGCGCTGGCGTGCGCGAAGGTGGCATTGACGCCGAGCTGCGGACGCATGATGCCCAGGCAGTTCGGGCCGAGCAGGCGGATGCGGTGGCGATGGGCTGCCTCGATGACCTGGCGCTCGAGCAGGGCACCACGCGGGCCGGCTTCGGAGAAGCCCGAGGACAGGATGATCGCGGCCTTGACGCCCGCACGTCCGCAGGCGTCCATGATGGCGGGGGCTTTCTCGGCCCGCACCGCGATCACGACCAGGTCGAGGCGCTGGGGAACGTCCTCGACCGACTTGTAGCAGACGACCCCGTGCACCTTGTCGTGCTTGGGGTTGATCGCGAACAGCTTGCCCTTGTAGCCGGCTTCGAGCATGTTGCGCATCAATACGTTGCCCAGCGCGGCCTCACGTTCGCTCGCGCCAATGATGCCGACCGAACGCGGTTCGAGCAGCGGCGTCAGATAGTGCTTGTCTTTCATGATGAGAGCCTGGTCTTGATGGAAAGTGCGGAATGCGGTGTCGTGTGCGATGCAGCAAGCAAAATGGCGTCGGGCGCCCTGGAGTACGCGCACGCGTGACGCCGGCGTGCAGCGCCCGATCCGGATCGAGTCCAATTGTACTGCAGTGCACAATAGAGCGGCGGCACGCCCTGTTGGTTTTTGTGTACTTTACGACAGCGTCGGCGCCTCTGGCGGCGGCGCACGCCTGAGCGCCCCGTTTTGGGTATCTTGAGCGCGCCGGTTCCGGCTTTTTCCAGCTTTTTAGAGTGAATGAACATGACGCAGCACACGACCCCGCGCCCCGAGCACACGCCGGCGCCCGAGCGCGGCACGCCTTCGCCATGGGTGTGCCGCTTTGCCGCCGTGCTGACGCCCGGCGCGCGCGTTCTGGATCTGGCCTGCGGCTCCGGCCGCCATGCGCACTGGCTGGCCGGACGCGGATATGCGGTGCACGCCGTGGACCGCGACGCTGCCGCGCTCGCCACGCTCGACGGTGTACCCGGCGTGCGGACGCAGGCGCTCGACCTCGAGGGCGCGCGCTGGCCGCTCGAGGGTGAAAGCTTCGATGCCGTGGTGGTGACCAATTACCTCTTCCGACCGCATTTCGAGGCGCTGCTCGCGTTGGTGCGTCCCGGCGGCGTGCTGATCTACGAGACTTTCATGCTGGGCAACGCGCGCTTCGGCAAACCCTCGAATCCAGATTTTCTGCTCCAGCCCGGTGAGCTGCTCGAGCGCGTGCGCGAGGGCTGGTCGGTGCTCGCCTTCGAGCAGGGTGAGGTCTCTCAGCCCCGCCCGGCGGTGGTGCAGCGCGTTTGTGCCGTGCGCGGAACATCCCTGCCGCCGCTGCCCTGAGCTCTTGCGCCGGCAGTTTGTTCAGGCTTGCCGCTGCGTGCGCGTCCGCGTGTCTTCCTGCGCCAGAATGGCGCTCGCGATCGCGCAAATGCCGTGCTCGCTCAGGTCGGTGCTGGGCACACGCAGGGCGTTTGCGTAGCCGGTGTAGTTGGTGTGCTGCGAGCGCTTGTAGAGCGGGTCGTAGTGCTGGTCGATGAGCTCGCCGAAGAGTTCGGGCAGGGCATGTGCCGCCGCGAGCGACTTCCAGCGCTCGAGCGTCTCGCGGCTCTGGTGTTCGCGCAGGCGGTTGAGCTTGTCCTGCAGCGCGCCCACGTCGTCACCCAGATAGGCGTAGTCGCGCACCAGAAAGTCGAGCCGGGCCGCGCGCGTGGCGTCGATCAGCGTGCAGGGCGCGCTACGCATGGCCATGATCAGCGGCTCGGGCACCGAGACGAGGCCGATCTTGCGGCTCTCGGCTTCGACATGCACCGGGCGCGCGGGGTCGAGCCTGCGCATGCGGTCCCACAGGGTGGTCTCGAAGCGCTTTTGCGCCGGCTGCGGCCGATCGGGCAGGGCACCCAGCACCGAGCCCTTGTGTGCGGCGAGGTCTTCCAGGTCGAGCACCTGCGCCCCCTGCGCGGCGAGCGCTTCCAGGATGCGTGTCTTGGCGCTGCCGGTGGGGCCGCTGACGATGCGCAGATCGAGCTGCGGCGCGATGCGCGCGATCTCGGCGATCACGTGGTGGCGAAACGCCTTGTAGCCGCCTTCGAGCTGGCAGGCGTCCCAGCCCACCATGCGCAGCCAGGTGGCGAACGAGCCGCTGCGCTGCCCGCCGCGCCAGCAATAGACCAGCGGGCGCCATTTCTTCGGCTTGTCCTGGAGCACGCCGAGCATGTGCCGCGAGATGTTCGCCGCCACCAGTGCGCCACCCAGGCGCCGCGCGTCGAAGGCCGACTGCTGCTTGTACATGGTGCCGACGACGATGCGCTCGTCGTTGTCGAGCACCGGCAGGTTGATCGCGCCGGGGATGTGGTCCTCGGCGAACTCCGCGGGCGTGCGCGCATCGATGATCTCGTCAAACCCGGACAGCTGTGCTACGGTCGCCACGCCTTTTTGCATGATGATCACGCGGCCGGCGGCGCCTGATGCGCGCTCGGCCGCTTACTCCTTCAAGAACATGAATCAGATCAAACTCACCGAATTCTCCCACGGCGGCGGCTGCGGCTGCAAAATTGCACCGGCGGTGCTCTCCGAACTGCTCGCCAGCATGCCACCCGGGGTGGTGCCGCCGGAGCTGCTCGTGGGCACCGACACCGCAGACGACGCTGCGGTTTACCAGCTCAACGACCGCCAGGCCATCGTCGCCACGACCGATTTCTTCACGCCCATCGTCGACAATCCGCGCGACTTCGGCCGCATCGCCGCCACCAACGCGCTGTCGGACGTCTACGCCATGGGCGCCCAGCCCATTCTGGCGCTCGCCATCGTCGGCATGCCGCTCGACAAGCTGCCCGCCGCGGTCATCGGCGAGATCCTCAAGGGCGGCGCCGACGTGTGCCGCGATGCCGGCATCCCGCTCGCGGGCGGCCACTCGATCGACGTGCTCGAGCCGATCTATGGCCTGGTGGCGCTGGGCGTCGTCGACCCCGCGCGCGTGCGCACGAACGCGGGCGCGAAAGCCGGCGACGTGCTGATCCTGTCCAAACCGCTCGGCATCGGCATTCTCTCCGGCGGCCTGAAGAAAGGGCTGCTCAGCGACGAGGGCTATGCGCAGATGGTGCGCTGGACGACCACGCTCAACCGCGCCGGCAGCCGGCTCGCCGACCTCGATGGCGTGCATGCGATGACCGACGTCACCGGCTTCGGCCTCGGCGGTCATCTGCTCGAGATGTGCCGTGGCGCGGGGCTGAGCGCTGAACTGCGTTTCGACGACCTGCCCGTGATCGACGAGGCGCGCGCGCTGGTCATCGGCGGCGTGGCCACCGGCGCCTCGACGCGTAACTGGGCGAGCTACGGTGGGGGCATCGAACTGGCGGTCGATGCGCCGGAATGGCATCGCAAGCTCATCACCGACCCGCAGACCTCGGGCGGACTGCTGATCGCATGCGCCCCGGAGGCGGTGGATGCGGTGCAGGCCGCGATCGTCGCCGAGCAGGGCGAACCGGGCCGGCTCATCGGCCAGATGAAGGCCGGTCCGGCGCGTGTCAGCGTCGTCTGAGCCAGGGCGGCATTCTGCGGCGGGTGAGGGGGCTCAGTGCCTCGCCTGCTGCGTGTGCGCGCCGGCGAGCAGGCGCTCGAGCGCGGTCCACACGGTCTCGAGGATCAGGGGCTGGGCTTCGGCGGTGGGGTGAATGCCGTCGGCCTGGAAGAGCTCGGGGCGGTCTGCGAAGCCGTCCATCAGGAAAGGCACGAGCGCGACCTGCTCGGTCTGCGCCAGCGTCTGGTAGACCGCGCTGAAGCGCCGGGTGTAGAACAGGCCGTAATTGGGCGGCATCTGCATGCCCACCAGTAGCACGCGGGCGCCGGTCGAGCGCGCCTGCGTGATCATGGCGCGCAGGTTGTCCTCGAGCAGTTCGGGCTTGAGCCCGCGCAGGCCGTCGTTGGCGCCGAGCTCGAGGACGAGGATGTCGGGCATGTGCGCCTCGAGCGCTGCAGGCAGGCGCGAGCGGCCGCCTGACGAGGTTTCGCCCGAAACGCTGGCATTGACGACCGCGTGGCTGAAACCTTTATCGGCCAGGCGCGTCTGCAACAGAGCGGGCCATTCCTGGCCTTTTTCCAGGCCGTAACCTGCCGACAGGCTGTCGCCCCAGACGAGAATGGTGCCGGCCTGCGTGGCGGCGGCAAAAAAGAACATGAATACGAAGGTGGCGATGAGTCGCGAGAACATGGGCAACGGCATTGAACGCTCCAGTCCGGTCATCGAGGTCGATGGCCTGGCAAAAAAGGTGAAGCTGGCCGACGGCCAGGGCGATCTGCATATTCTGCAGGACATCCGCTTTGCGGTGGCCGGGGGCGAGTCGGTGGCGATCGTGGGCGCTTCCGGCTCGGGAAAATCGACCCTGCTGGGATTGCTCGCCGGGCTCGATGTTCCCGCCAGCGGCGCGGTCCGCGTGCAGGGCGTCGACCTGTTCAGCCTGGACGAGGATGCGCGCGCGGCACTGCGCGGCGAGTCGATCGGCTTCGTGTTCCAGTCCTTCCAGCTGCTGCCCGCGCTCACCGCGCTGGAGAACGTGATGCTGCCGCTGGAGCTGGCCGGCGCGGACGACGCGCGCGCGGTGGCCACCCAATGGCTGGAGCGCGTCGGCCTCGGCAGCCGGCTGCGGCACTACCCCAAACACCTCTCGGGGGGCGAGCAGCAGCGCGTCGCGCTGGCGCGCGCGTTCGCGCCCAATCCGCGTGTGCTGCTGGCGGACGAACCCACCGGCAACCTCGACGCCGAGACCGGCAAGGCGATCATCGAGCTCATGTTCAGCCTGAACCGCGAGGCGGGAACGACGCTGATCCTGGTCACTCACGACGAGTCGCTGGCGCGCCGTTGCGGGCGCATCCTGCGCATGAACGCGGGCCGGCTCGAGGTGCCGGCGGCGAGCTGAGGCCGAACTAGCTGCCGAAGATGTCGAGGATGCCGTCCAGCCCGATGTGATCCAGGCAGCAGTGCGCCACGTCGCGCAGCACCGGCTTGGCGTGAAAGGCCACGCCGAAGCCCGCGGCGCGCAGCATCGGGATGTCGTTGGCGCCGTCGCCCGCCGCGATCACCTGCTCGGGCTTGAGGCCGAGCTCATCGCGCACGCGCTCGAGGTTCGCGGCCTTGGCCTCGCCGTCGACGATGTCGCCGAGCACCTGGCCGGTGAGCTTGCCGTCGATGATTTCCAGCTCGTTGGCGTACGCGTAGTCGAAACCGAGCTGGATCTTGAGGCGCTCGGTGAAGTAGGTGAAGCCGCCCGACACCAGCATGGTGCGGATGCCGGCGCGTTGCAGGCCCTGCAGCAGTCGCTCGGCGCCGGGGTTGAGTTGCAGGCGGTTGTCGAAGACCTCGGCCAGCGCGCTCTCGGGCAGGCCCGCCAGCAACGCCACGCGGCGGGTGAGCGACTCGCGAAAGTCGATCTCGCCCTGCATCGCCGCCTCGGTGATCGCCGCCACGTCGTGCTTGAGTCCCTGCATGTCGGCGATCTCGTCGATGCACTCGATGTTGATCAGCGTCGAGTCCATGTCGGTGACGAAGAGACCGAAATCCTTGAGCTGTCGCCCTTCCGGCAGCCACACATGATCGAGCCCGCCCTCGGCGCAGGCGGCAACCAGGCCTTCGTGCGGCTTGGCGCCGACGAGCCGGAACGAGCGCGTGGTGATCTGCTCGCTCTCGCGCGCCTCGGTAAGCTTGGCGATGTTTTTCAGCGCAACGCTATCGACGTCGCCCGCCAGCACGACCAGGTTCATGCGCGCCGCTCCGCACCGGGCAGCACGTCGCGCAGCACGGCGGCGGCGTTGCGGATCATCTCTTCGGTCGTGTCCCAGGCGACGCAGGCGTCGGTGACCGAGCAGCCGTACTTCAACTGCGACAGGTCGGCCGGAATCGGCTGGTTGCCGGCCTCGATGTTGCTCTCGATCATCAGCCCGACCACCGACTGGTTGCCCTCGCGGATCTGGTGCATCACGTCCTTCATCACCAGCGGCTGGTACTCGGGCTTCTTCCAGGAGTTGGCGTGCGAGCAGTCGACCACGATGTTCTTCGCCAGCTTGGCCTTGGCAAGCGCCTGCTCGGCCAGCGACACCGACACCGTGTCATAGTTGGGACGACCGCCGCCGCCGCGCAGCACCACGTGGCCGTAGCGGTTGCCGCGCGTGCGGGTGACCGCCGACTGGCCCTGGTTGTTGATGCCGAGGAAACTGTGCGGGCTGCCCGCCGAGATGATCGCGTTGATCGCCACGTCCATGTCGCCGTCGGTGGCGTTCTTGAAGCCGACCGGGGTCGACAGGCCCGAGGCCATCTCGCGGTGGGTCTGGGATTCGGAGGTGCGCGCGCCGATCGCGGTCCAGGAGATGAGGTCGCCGTAGTACTGCGGCGCGATCGGGTCGAGCGCCTCGGTAGCGGTGGGCAGGCCGATCTCGCACACGTCGAGCAGGAACTTGCGCGCGCGCTCCATGCCCACGTCGATGCGGAAGGAGTCGTCCATGAAGGGATCGTTGATGAAGCCCTTCCAGCCGGTGGAGGTGCGCGGCTTCTCGAAGTAGACCCGCATCACCAGCAGCAGGGTGTCGGAGACCTCGTCGGCCAGCTTCTTCAGCCGGCGCGCATAGTCCAGGCCGGCGACCGGATCGTGGATCGAGCACGGCCCGACCACCACGAACACGCGCGGATCCTTGCGATCGAGAATGTCCATCACCGCCTTGCGCCCGGCCACCACCGACGCGGCAGCGCGCTCGGTGAGCGGAACCCGCGCCTTGATCTCGTCGGGCGAGGGCATGTGGTCGAAGGCGAGGACGTTGAGGTTGTCGGTCTGGGTGAGGGGCATTGCTGGGGCTCCGGAATTGCGGCCTGGGAAGCCTGCGATTGTAGCGCCCGCGCTGGGGGATGTCCTTGCGGATTTGCCTGCACGGCCGGCGGCCGGCCCGCCCCGGCGCGTGCGGTCCGCGCCTTTGCGCTAGAGTCGCACTTCCTCGGCGCAGCGGCGCATGGTCCGGTTGGACCGGCACTGGCCGCTGCGCCAGCCGACAACCGAGGATCGCCGTGCATATCTGGGTCGACGCCGACGCCTGCCCCGCCGTCATCAAGGACATCCTGTTTCGCGCCGCCGAGCGCACCGCACGCCCGCTCACCCTGGTCGCCAACCAGTACCTGCGCGTGCCGGCGCTCGCGCATGTCCGCATGATCCAGGTGCCTGGGGGCTTCGACGAGGCGGACAAGTACATCGCGGCCCACGTGCAGGCGGGCGACCTGGTCATCACCGCCGACATCCCGCTCGCCGCCGATGTGGTCGCCCGCGACGCCCACGCCCTGTCGCCCAAGGGCGAGCTCTATGGCAAGGAGAACATCCGCGAGCTGCTCGACATGCGCAATTTCATGGACACCCTGCGCAGCACGGGCGTCGACACCGGCGGCCCACCACCCTTCAGCAGTGCCGACCGGCAGGCCTTCGCCAACCGCCTCGACCGGCTGCTGCGGGGGGCGGCGCGGGGGTGAACTTCGGGCGGTGCGCCTGACGAGGGCCTATCCCCGCGGACGCGGGGGAATCGGCATCGACGTGACCGGCATGGGCATCGGCGTGGGCCTATCCCCGCGGACGCGGGGGAATCCACCATACGCACCTTGTCGGTGCGCGCAATCCGGGCCTATCCCCGCGGACGCGGGGGAATCTGCCTGTAATAGGTCGCGCTCGCTGGGGATAAGGGCCTATCCCCGCGGACGCGGGGGAATCAAGTCGTCGAGGCCGCGGGTGATGTCCTTGATGGGCCTATCCCCGCGGACGCGGGGGAATCCGACACCATCCGCTACAACGCCGTCGCCTATAGGGCCTATCCCCGCGGACGCGGGGGAATCGCGGTCGAGCGCATTCATGCGTTGCCGCTCAGGGGCCTATCCCCGCGGACGCGGGGGAATCGGCCGAAGTCGTGGGCGAGTACATCAAGAAGGGGGCCTATCCCCGCGGACGCGGGGGAACCGCGTTGGCACTGGCGAGGTAGTACAGCGTGCCGGGCCTATCCCCGCGGACGCGGGGGAACCTCGGTGGAGAGCGGCTCGTGGCTGCTGAAGTCGGGCCTATCCCCGCGGACGCGGGGGAACCGCCTGGGGGTCCTTGAAGGCAGACCCAAAGATGGGCCTATCCCCGCGGACGCGGGGGAACCCTGACGACAACGCGGTGCATGTACCTGATTCGGGGCCTATCCCCGCGGACGCGGGGGAACCCTCGGCCTGGACATGGCCGAATCGCCCCGGAAGGGCCTATCCCCGCGGACGCGGGGGAACCACATCGAGCGTGACGAAATGCGTTTCAAGCCAGGGCCTATCCCCGCGGACGCGGGGGAACCGAAGAGCAATACGCCACAAACGCCCGCCTTGTGGGCCTATCCCCGCGGACGCGGGGGAACCTCTGAGGTGGCTGGGCACATCTCCTATGTGCAGGGCCTATCCCCGCGGACGCGGGGGAACCGTGGTGTGCCGTCCAGGTAGCACCATGCGCCGGGGCCTATCCCTGCGGACGCGGGGGAACCGAATGGCGGATCGCAACTTCAAGCGCATCGTCGGGCCTATCCCCGCGGACGCGGGGGAACCCAGGTCGAACCCGTAAGCCTCGGCCTTCTCAAGGGCCTATCCCCGCGGACGCGGGGGAACCAGGACGTGGATGGCGCGGGGCTTGCCCCATTCGGGCCTATCCCCGCGGACGCGGGGGAACCGAGGTCGAATCATGGAAAGGGCTTGCGCAGCAGGGCCTATCCCCGCGGACGCGGGGGAACCTCGGGGTTCTTCTTGTAGGCCGTCACCAGCTCGGGCCTATCCCCGCGGACGCGGGGGAACCAGGCAGCAGCAGCACACGACGCCCTCGCGCACGGGCCTATCCCCGCGGACGCGGGGGAACCGCGTTCGAGGTCAATGACCACGTGATCGTCGAGGGCCTATCCCCGCGGACGCGGGGGAACCCAAGACGCCGACGCGCCAATCACCGTTGACGAGGGCCTATCCCCGCGGACGCGGGGGAACCCGTTGCAGGTTCTCGATAACCTGGTCGGCTTCGGGCCTATCCCCGCGGACGCGGGGGAACCAAAACCCGCATGTGGCCTTGGCCCTTCCACAGGGGCCTATCCCCGCGGACGCGGGGGAACCGGGATGTGCTCGCGCAGTGTGTCGAGGGCGCGGGGCCTATCCCCGCGGACGCGGGGGAACCACATCACCAAGGTATCGAGTCGTGCGCTTTGGGGGCCTATCCCCGCGGACGCGGGGGAACCATCTTTACGATCAGCCCCTCGTTGATGCGGGGGGGCCTATCCCCGCGGACGCGGGGGAACCGAAGAAGGTAGTCCGTCCGTGCCGACCGAGTAGGGCCTATCCCCGCGGACGCGGGGGAACCGTTGTGACGTCGCGCGAAAAGAATAACGAGACGGGCCTATCCCCGCGGACGCGGGGGAACCAGGCCGATGCCCCACACTTGGGCCTCGATGCGGGGCCTATCCCCGCGGACGCGGGGGAACCCCGAACTCGATCCAGTAGCGGCCGGCGTCCGGGGGCCTATCCCCGCGGACGCGGGGGAACCCCCTTTACGGCCTCACCTGACGACGTTGAAGAGGGCCTATCCCCGCGGACGCGGGGGAACCTCCAGTGCATCAGCCCACCAGTCCGGGGAATCGGGCCTATCCCCGCGGACGCGGGGGAACCCTCGAAGAAGAAGCGATCGCCCTGCGTGCCGAGGGCCTATCCCCGCGGACGCGGGGGAACCTGCGGCATTCCCAGTATTCCACCTGCGCGTCAGGGCCTATCCCCGCGGACGCGGGGGAACCGTCTGCGCGAGACCCTGCGCGCTGTAGTTGAGGGGCCTATCCCCGCGGACGCGGGGGAACCCAAGGCCGAATGCGAGTGGGTAGCGCAGGAGGGGGCCTATCCCCGCGGACGCGGGGGAACCGTGCTGTAGCGGGTGTAGATGGCTGCGGTCATGGGCCTATCCCCGCGGACGCGGGGGAACCCAGAAACTGGCGAGCGGGGGCGGTGCTGTCGGGGGCCTATCCCCGCGGACGCGGGGGAACCGCCATCGCGGGGAGCTGGCGCCAGTCGATGAAGGGCCTATCCCCGCGGACGCGGGGGAACCCCCAGCAGCGAATTCACCAGCGGCTTGATCTGGGGCCTATCCCCGCGGACGCGGGGGAACCGTGAAGCTCGACACGTCGGTCAAGAAGGCCGAGGGCCTATCCCCGCGGACGCGGGGGAACCGTCAAGGACATCATCGAAGGCATCAACGCCAAGGGCCTATCCCCGCGGACGCGGGGGAACCGCCAGCGCGGCGCCTCTCAGATCCTCGCTGCACGGCCTATCCCCGCGGACGCGGGGGAACCCCCGCCTTGACCGTAGCAGCAAGCTCCGTGGCGGGCCTATCCCCGCGGACGCGGGGGAACCTGCATGGTGCCCAGCATTTTCAGCGGGGCAAGGGGCCTATCCCCGCGGACGCGGGGGAACCGTCAGTATCTGAAGAAAGGGAGCCTCGTCTATGGGCCTATCCCCGCGGACGCGGGGGAACCTTGATCCTGACCCCGCTGGCCGTCGCCTTCCAGGGCCTATCCCCGCGGACGCGGGGGAACCCGCACTGAAACACAACAGAGTCAGCGGCAGTGGGGCCTATCCCCGCGGACGCGGGGGAACCGGCGGGGAAGACCATCGAGCCTAAATGGGGGAGGGCCTATCCCCGCGGACGCGGGGGAACCTGGTTATTGCAGGGGGCGCACTGCTTCCATACGGGCCTATCCCCGCGGACGCGGGGGAACCCAGGACGTGGATGGCGATGGGCTTGCCCCACTGGGGCCTATCCCCGCGGACGCGGGGGAACCCGTCATCCACTTCTGGAACATCGACAGCAACAGGGCCTATCCCCGCGGACGCGGGGGAACCGGCGACTGGACGATTGCAGAGCCCTCCGCTGGGGGCCTATCCCCGCGGACGCGGGGGAACCGGCCACAGCAACATCAATTCGCGCTGGCTGAAGGGCCTATCCCCGCGGACGCGGGGGAACCTCTTGAAGTCAAGCCCATGACTCCAAAAGGAAAACTCAAGAAATCATATTCCCAATTTGTTAAAGAGATTGAGCTTGCCGCCTCAGCCGGGCGACCCACATCCCATCCATCTCGACCAGTTCTCGCGGCGGCTCTCCGAGATGAGCGAGGCCGACGCCGCCAGTTTCGTTGTTGTCGCGCCAGACAATGACGATGCTGCCGCGCGGCTCGAAGTCGTGCCACTCGGTGAGTACCTTCCAAGTCCGATCCCGCACGCCCTTACTCATACGTGGTGATACGTATACCGCAGGGGCGACCTCAAGCATCACCGACTTGAGAAAGCCTCGAAAACGATCGGCGACATCACGCGTCACTATCACGACCAGCGGCATCTACTTCCTCCATGCGCAACACAACCTTGATCTTGTCGATCATCGATGGAATCACGGACTGCTTCCGGAAAACCGTTGCCGCTTCGCGCCGCACCAGTCGGTCGATCGTGTCTGGCGCACCGCCGAGTGCTTTGCTTGCCGCAGCAAATGCGATCGGCAACGTGATCGAATCGCGAAACAGATCGGCAATGTCGAGAACGAAGGACTGACCCGAGTCCTCGTGAATGAAGCCAAGCTGCGGAATTGCAGCCAGCGACTGTACTGCGATCGCCGCCGCGGCCTGCACTGCAGTGGCCGCATGATTGATAGCCTGATTCGGTGTGTCGGTCGCTTCGGGCGCAGCGCGGTCGTAATGGCGACCGTTCCAGGGAATGCGGTAGCGCTCGGCGGTTAGCCGGTAAAGCGTCTTCACGCGCGAGCCTTCGATGCCACGCAGCGTGTCCAGATCACGGTGGGGCAATATTTCGCCCAAGCGCAGGGCGTACATGCGGCGGGCGACGGCAATGCGCCGGCGTGGATTGCCCCACAGTTCCGCTTGCCGGCGCGCGACGTCCGAGCGGTCGGGCAGCAGGGCTGGCGCGGTGTAGCTGCGTACGCCATCCGTGCCAACCGCTGCCATCAGCGTGCCATGTCGTGCGAGCAGGCGCAGGGCGTCGTGAGTCACGCTGCTGCCCGGCCCCAGCAGGATCATCGATACGGCTTGATGCGGGATCTGATCGATGTAGGGCGTGAGACTTTCCTTTCCCGCCATGAAGTGCAGGCAGCCGTCGATCACACACAACTCTCCTCGCTCGAGCCATAGCAGGCCGTGCCGGTCGGCGTGGGGGATGCGTGCGGTCTCAAGCCCAAGGCGGCCTTTCAGCATGCAGAAGGTGGCCGCAGGAGCAGCATGCCGAATCCGAAGGCACGATGGCGTCCGACCCCGCGCGCAATCAGTGCGGCGAAGCCCGCTGGGTCGCGCACCGTGAGTTCGCCCGAAAACAATGCGTCGGGGCCCGTTACGCGCTGAGCGGGGCGCCGGCCAACGACTGCGCTTCCCTTGCGCAAGCTGGAAGTGAGACGGAAACCATCCAGTTGCGCGCGGTCGACTTTTGCGGCGTCGCCGCGTGCCAACTCGCGCTGCAGCCATTCCAAATACACAGCCTCGCGCGACAGATCTGTCTCCGGTACGCCTCGTTTCTCGGCCTCGGAAAGGAAGACGTCACGTTCGCGCCCATCTTTCGTCCGCAGCACCGGCCGCACCCGCAACTCGAAACCCAGCCGCCTGCCCGCTGCCCAGTCGGTCGGGAAGCTGCGAGCAGCAAAGCGCTCAAGGCCCAGCGCGGCGTGGACATCGGGCGCGGCCATTTGGGCAGCCATGTGGATGCGGTCGGCGTCTTGCCCGCTGTAGGCCAGCAGGCCGCGCACGTCGCCAAAATGCCGGAAGGGCTTGGGCGCGTGGTCGCCGAAGGCTGCCGCCAGCAGTGTGTGCAGCGCGTAGCCCAAGTCGTCACCGCCAGCGGTCAGTCCGAACCGCGTCGCCCAGGCGGCGAGCCGGTGCGGGTCGGGGTGGCATTGCACAAGCGTCAAACTCACGTTCGCTCCTCCAGCTTCAGGTTGCCCTCGCAAACAGGGCGCCAGCCACCATGCACACCGCTGGTCCAATTGCGTTCATCGCACAGGTCAATCTGGCGGGCGCCGGGCATTTCACCTTCGCCGGCCGGCCACATCACGCGAGGTCGGGCGTTGGCAGCCAGTGGGACAGCGTCTCGTAATGCAGTGAGCACGTCCGGCGCGTCGATCCAGCCTGCAAACAGCGGCGCAGTGGGCAGGCAGGGCTTGCGCCCGAGGAAAAGTGGGCGCGCAGGGCGCTGCAGGGCATTGGCAACAGCGTCCAGCGTGGGGGTTTCGTCGGCGGGTTCGAGGCGCAGGGCGATGAGAACGGCAGCGTCCGCATGGTGGTCTCGATAACGTTGCAACGTCAGCACCTTCCTGCCGGTTCGGTCAGCCCGGTATGACGGACTTTGCTCGCGCCCCTCGGGTAGCCCACTAGTCGTCCAGCCACTATCGTTCATCCCTAACAAGGCCGTCTGATATTCCCGCATGCGCGAACCTGCACGGTCGAGTCGTGCCCCGAACACGACACGAGCCTGTAGTCGGTCATGCGCTGCAGCATCCTCGCGCCGCCAGCCGAGTGCATTCGCGATCAGACCGGTCAGCATCGACTGCGCCGGGAAATCGCGGATCACGCCCAGGTTGTCGATGGTCTCGCCGCCGAAGGCCATAAGCGGGCCCTCGAGGCGGATGAGCAGGTGCTTCGCCATCTCAGCACGCGCCGTCGCGAACGGTTTGTGCGATCCACTCACCCAGTTGTGAGAGCGTCGCGCGCTCCGCGGCGGGAACAGTCAGCTCGTCCAGTGACAGGAACCGGCGCGCCGTAGGCATTCCGTAGGCTGCGTCGAAGGCAGCGATCTCGTTCGCAAGTTTGCCAGCGGCGCGGGCACGAATCGACGAATCACCCTTGAGCGGCATTGGATCGTGGAAAGCTGCTGCAAGGCTGCGCGGTTGCCAGTCGCCGGCCTCGACCAAGACGAACTTTGCCCAGTCGTATGGCGCAGTGGATCCACGCTTGGCGCCGGGGCTCACGGTGGCGATAAGGTGCAGCAAGTGTTGGGCGACCTTGCCGGCCAACTCTCGCTTGTCGGCCCCGATCGTGAAGACATCCGCGGCTTTGATGCCTTCGAGGTTGGCAACGAGTTGCGGCACGTCGATAACCACGTATCCGTAGTACAACCCCGAGGCGAGTTCGGTATCGAAGATGCCGGCCGAGCCCGCACCATCTTCCGCTTGGGCGAAATCATCGACCACGGTGAAGTAGTCGTTTTCGACCTGCGCTTCATGCACCGTGAAGGCGTGGGCGACCGACACTGCTGCGTCGCGGTTGGCAAGCAGATCGGAGGTAACCATGCGACCGAAGAGGGCCGATTCGAGGCCGCTGCCGAGCTTCATCGCCTCGATGTTCTTCTTTTCCTCTTTGAGGAACTTTGCCACCTCTGCCTTCAGCGCGACTGGATCGGAAAAATCGCCAGCGATGTCGCGGCAGCGGCGCGCAAGATAAGCGATTTCTTCGTTGCCGAAGAGGACTGCCTGCCCGGTTTGCAGGGCCTTGACGCCTTCCTTCTTCTTGTCGGCCTTCTCGCCGAACAGGGCTTCAAGCAGGGCCTCGGCGGTAGCGAAGGCGCGCGCTTCGTCGATGCCTTGCTCGATAAGGCGTTGGCGAATCAATTCGGCGACGTAGCGCGTGCGCGTCGCCATCGGTACGCCCAGCTTCGCCAGCGAAAACGCGTCGTCGGCGACGCGCCAGTGGCGCTTGAGGCACTGTGAGGAAATGCGCGTTCGGATCGCGCCGCCGTAGGGGAGGCGTTTTGCGAGCCCGGCATCGTCACGGTTGAGCAGGGCAGCGGGGTAGGTGTGCAGGGTGTGGATCTGGATGAAGCGCGGGAGGCTCATGGCGATGTCCTGTGGGTGTTCGATCGGGTGGATTCGGTTCAGGAATGGGTAGTCGAGTAGTAATTGCCGGCGATGCGTAGGCGTAGGGTCTCGGCACGGGCTTCATCGTGGTCGGTGGCGAGAATCAGCGCACCCAATTCAAGCCAGTTGGGGGAGACGCCTCGGCTCGCCATCAAACGCACCACACGCGGCACCTGCTGGCTGAAAGCGTCACCGCGTGCAGTGAGCAGGCGGGTGACCCGGCTTTCGGACACTGCAGCGTGAGCGAGTTGGGTGCCGAGTCGGGCGGAGCCGTCGTGACCTGCCAGCGCCATGCCTTGGGCCAGCAAGGCCCAGCGTCGCCAGGTTGTGTGCTGCCAGTCATCCGGTTTGATTCCAGCGAGGACCAGCGCATGGGCGAGCGCACCGACCTGATGAGGCCGCGGAGCCTCGGGGTCGAGACGTGCGAGCGCGGCTTGCTCGCCCGTGTCGAGTGCGCTGGCGTCGCCGCGGAAGTGCTGCCGCCGCGTGATGACTTGCGCAAGCCGACCCAGCGGTGATGCGGGCGGTGTCGTGTCCGTTTGGTTCATGACGCGGCCTCCTCTGCCGCTTGGTAAGAGCGAAAGTGCTGTGCGAGTGCGATGAGTTCAGGGTGTTTGCCACTGCGTAGCGCGCCGTGAAAATAGGACAGCGCCCGCGACCGCGCACGATATCGACGCTCGCCGCTTTGGGGGCCGATCGTGAAAGCGCCCCTCAGCACGACTTCGGCGCGTTCAGCGAGCCCGAGCATCCACGCGAGCCGCTCGGCGTTCCTGTCCTCAGCTTCAATCTCTCGATTCAGGTCCTCAAAAAAGCGCGCATCCTCGGTGCGTTCAAATGTACGTATGAAGGCTTCGATCTGTTGTTTGGCAGTGCGACGGTCGAAATCGATCTTCTCAGTGCCGGCTTCGAGCAGGTAGAACAGTGCGGTGCGCAAAATAGATCCCCGCATCGTCGCCACGGCTTTCACTCGTGCAGCGGCGATTGCTGCCGGCAGGTCAGTCTGTCCGCCACGCAGGTAGCCGATGGCTTTCTTCGTGAGAGGAATCCGGCGCTCGTGGTAACCCTCCGTCTTTCCCTGGCCTCGTACCACCCCTTGTGCAAGCAGAGAAACTCCTGCGGTGCCATCTTCTGTGCGGAGTGCTTGAGCGAGGGTCTTACGGTACTTGGAGCCCCACGCTAACTCCGCTGCAAGGCTGTAGTTGAAACCGTCGGAACCAAGCGTAAGCGCTTTATCGTCTTCGACCGGCGTCCAAGCGTCGCCAGTGACACCCTTGCGCGCCGCGGCATCTACGCGAGCCGCAGAGGTTCCGATTCCGCGCGCCTTCAGGCGGCCATCCGAGTCGAGGACAAGTCTGATCCGCCGACAGATTTCGATGTAGAACGGGTCGAGCGCCGTGAATGCGAGGCTCTTTGTGCCGTCCCACGGGGGTATCCAGAGCAGTGCCATGCCGCCATCGCGCTGAAAACCTATGGTCTCCGTTATGTCGTCCCGTCCGGTGAGAAGTGCGCCAATATCGCGTCGCCATCGCACACCGACTCCGCCCGCGGGTGTGACGCCGAGGGAGGGACGGCTCGAAAAACCTCCGTTCATGCGAGAAATGCCGTAGTTCCCTTTCCCGAGGAACCCCTCTTGCGTTTGCAGGCTTGCCAGGGCAAACAGCCAGTCGTCCGCCTCCGCGTGCCGCATGCGCTCGCCCTTGAGGTCATGGTTCTTCGACGTCACCAGCATGTCGAGTGCGTCAGGGGTGGCAATGTATTTCCAGCCATCCAACTTTCCGCTTGGCACTGGGGGTTGAAGGAAAGCTGGACGGTCGTGAGGGGCAACGAGGCAAAAGGCGCAACCATCCGGGTGATCGGGCGTCAGCGCGAGCAGTGCGGCGCGCCAATCGGTAGCCTCATCCCACGGACGTTCCTGGTCGGCGGCGTGCAGCGCAAGCGCGGCCAGCTGCACCAGCAGCGCGTGCCAGGGGTGGCGCTGGTGGGGACGCAGTGCAGGGTAGTCGCGCACCGCGTCACGACCGAGGGCAGCCAGGAGTTGCGGTAATGTGAGTCGCTGCGTTTGCCCGCCTAGATTGCGAACGCGAATCAGAGGCTCGTCGAGCAGGTTCAGATGGGGGCGATCCATGCATTACTCCGAAGCGGCAATTTGCGGAATTTTTTCGAGGCCGATGCGGCTGTAGCGATAGTGCGTATCGGCGAGGCGAAACCGAAAGCCGCCGTGCTCGACGACGATATCCTCCGGTAACGCTTCAAGCGGAAGGGCGCGCGGCAGCAAGTGGTGCCTAATCGGAAGCTCCCGCACAGCCTGCCCAAATGGCCCTTGCAGCGGCGGGTCGAAAGTGAGTAAGCGGTCGGCAGCGCCGAGGCGTGTTGCGAGTTTCACCTGGTCGGGAAAGCCGAGTTCGACGAACGCAGTGTCGAGGGGAAGTAGTCCTAGCTTGGCGCTAGTGCGGCGGGCGCCAGTATCGCCGTCAACCTGCTGACCATGCGTCGCCCAAGCTGTGCCCATCGATTCGATGGCGTGCAGCGCCTCCGGGTGCGTGGCGAACTCGACCAAGCGCCGGTTGTCGGCCGGGATGCGGACCTGAGATTCGGCGTGAATCAGCTTGCGCGTAGCTTCAAGGATGCGCACGTCGGCATAAACGCCGCCCCCATCGCGGAAGCGCCCGAGCCCGTGCCGCGGGCGGGTGAGGCATGGAGCGAGGTCACCTGCGTTGGGCGTCAGCACAAGCACACGCGCCTCCCTGAACGCGTTGGGTCGAGCCTCGACGGGGCGCATATGGCGATGCAAGCGGCCGATGCGCTGCAACAGCACGTCCATCGGGCACAGGTCGGTGATCAGGAAGTCGGCGTCGAGGTCCAGGCTTTGCTCCAGCGTCTGAGTGCCGACCACGATCAGCGGTCCGCTGGGGCGCCCCTTTCCGAGTTGGGCTTCGACCGTCGCGTCGAGCACGGGCCGATCTTCGCGCGAGAAGCGGCTGTGATGCAACGTGATGACGCCGTCACAATTGAAGAGCCAGGCTGCGTTGGGTGTGGCCGCTTCGAGCGCTGCAAGGGTGGCGACGGCAGCCGGCACGGTGTTTCGGATCACCAGCACGCGGGCGCCCTGTTCGGCGGCTTCGAGTGCAAGTGCGGCGACGCGCTGCGGGTCATCGATGGCGTCCTCACACTGCCAAGCGACCTGCTTTGCTCGCGGGGCGCCGCTTGTGGCATGAAGGCCCGCGGCATCGCTTATCGCAGGGTAGGGCAGACAGCTCGCTTGAGCGAGTGAGGGCAGACGCTGCGCCCTACGATTGCCGGCAGCGAGGTAGCGAGTCCGGGCCGCTGCGCCGAGTGTCGCGGACAACAGCAGCGTGTGGCCGCCGAGCGCAATTTGTGCGTCGATGAGTTGTTCGATCAACACGCCCATGTAGGCGTCCGATGCGTGCACTTCGTCGATCACAAGCAGCGAACGCGCTGTCAGCGCATGGCGCAGGTGAGCATGCTTGACCTGCAGCGTGCCGAGCAGTGCCTGGTCGACCGTGCCGACGGCAACCGGTGCAGCGAGGAAGCGCTTCGAGCTCTCGCCCGCCCATCGCCGACCCGCTTCGGCATCCGACGGATCGTCGCTCCACAACACCTTGAAATCGGGCAGGGCCCGAGCGGTTTCCCCATCCGCGGCGGCATAACCGGCCAAGGCTCGAACTGCGAGCGGGGCGCCGTCGGGCCAAGCGCGTGAAAGCGCCTCGCGCACGCGGCGGTAGGCCTGTGAAGCGGCCACGCGGGTCGGTAGGGCGAAGTAGAGGCCGTCGACTTCGCCGCGCGCGAACAGATGAAGGTAGCGCCACAGCGCGGCTTCGGTCTTGCCGCTGCCGGTCTCGGCTTCGAGCACGACAACCTGACCGAGCGCTGGGTCGGACATTGCGGACTGGGCGGGGTAGGGCGTGGCCGTACCGAATACGTCGCCGAAATCTGGCGATGCCTGCTCGAAACGCTTACGGTAAGGCTCCGGATAGAGGCCGATCTCGCGTACCGCTATCGATGCCAGTTCACGGCTGCTGGCGAGGCGATCTCGATTGCCCGCATTCGAGAATGGGAAAAATCGAGTGTCCGAACCCAACCAGTCGGCCAATTGGACGAGACCGGCGAAGTAATGCGCAAAGCGCGGCGTATCAGGAAGTGGCAGCCCTCCCCCGACGAATGCCTCTGGCACGAAGCGTTGGAGGGCGGCGCCGATGCTCTTCAGCTGTTCGGCGGGGTCATAGTCACTTTGCCTGGACCAATGAATCCTGGCGTTGAACCAGTCGGGTGCGTTGGCGATCGGCCGTCCATGATGCGCAATACTGGCGCGCAGCAAGTTGTCCAGGGTCTCAGGCGTCCCCCAGCCGCAGATTTCAAGGATAGGCAGGTGCAGCAGGAGCGTCTCGGCTTCTTCGCTGTGATTACTTCCTTCGAGCAGCGCGATTGCCTCCGCGCCGTGCCCAGCGGTCAGCCTTTCGCGCGGCCGTTCCTCGTTGAGCCAGCGCTTTGCCTGGAATCCCGCGTTCGCTTTGCCAAGGTCATGGAGAAAAGCGAGGGCAGCAAGCCGCGCGAGGTCACGATGGTCGAGGCTACGCCCAGCAACTGCCTCGAGGGAGCGGCGAATGGCTCGGCACACGCACAGTGCCTCAAAAACCGCCGCGACGTCCGCCAGATGATCGACCAGCGGATGCCATTCGATATCGTCCGCGGAACGGGCCAGCTTGCCAAATGCGAAGGCTTCACTCAGGTTATGGCGCATCGGAGTTGTTTCACCCAGCCTCGATATGTCCGACCAACATGCGTTGGTGATACGACGCATTGTGCCCTGAATATCTAGTTCGGGAGTACCGGCCTGCTCCTGTTAAGCGGGGCTGGCAAGACCTCATTGCACAGGGGGTGGCCGAACCGGACTAAGCTCCAAGGACTCTCCGACCGTGTCTTCATTAGTCGCCGGACTTCAGCTAAACCCCGAGCCGATCGGCCGGGATGAGAATTCACGACTCCCCCAAGAGGACAGCCATCCATGCCCGAGCGCTGCGCCTGGTGCGGCAACGACCCGCTCTACACCGCCTACCACGACCTCGAATGGGGCGTGCCCAAGCACGACGACCGCCACCTCTTCGAGATGCTGGTGCTCGAGGGCGCGCAGGCGGGGTTGAGCTGGATCACCATTCTGAAGAAGCGCGAAAACTACCGCCGCGCCTTCGACGATTTCGATGCCGACAAGGTCGCCCGCTACACCGCGGCCGACGTCGAGCGGCTGATGGCCGACGCCGGCATCGTGCGCAACCGGCTGAAGATCGAGTCGGCGATCGCCAACGCGCGCGCGACGCTGGAGGCGCAGGCGCGCTTCGGCTCGCTCGATGCGTGTCTGTGGCGTTTCGTCGATGGCGTGCCGCGCGACGGCGCACGCGCGGCGCTGGCCGATGTGCCGGCCGAGACGGCGGAGTCGAAAGCCATGAGCCGCGAACTCAAGCGGCTCGGTTTTCGCTTTGTCGGGCCGACGGTGTGCTACGCCTTCATGCAGGCGGTGGGCATGGTCAATGACCATGTGGCGGGCTGCTTCCGCCATCGCGAGATCGCGGCAGGGCAGCCCCTTACTTCACCACCCCCCAGGCCTTGAGCCGGTTGTAGGAATACTGCGCGGCGTTGCCCTGCTGGCTCTGGCGCAGGTAGGCGACGTAGTGCTGGGCGGCGGCCTGGCGGTTGCCCATGCCCTCGAGCGAGACGCCCTTGAGGAAGGTGATGCCGGCGTCGCCCGGCAGCAGGCGGTCGAAGCGGTCGAGGTTCTGGTAGGCGCGGCCGGCGTCGCGTTGCTGCAGGGCGAGCACGCCGGCGAGCTTGTGGGCCTGCGCCTCCTGCGGGTAGATCTGCCGTGCGTTGTCCGCGTAGCTCACTGCCTTGGCGGTCTGGCCCTGGGCCTGCAGGCATTGGGCCATGCGCAGGTTGCTGGCGTAGTCGCGCGGGGTGCGGCGCAGGGCGTTCTGGAATTCGCTCTGCGCCTTGGCGTACTGCTTGGCGGCCATCGCGGTCTCGCC
>DITC01000055.1 GCA_002422685.1 Thauera sp. UBA6194
TTTATCCCTAGCCATCGTGGGGAAAATTAATTCACATCAAGGATGGTGGGTAGGCGTAAAACCATACTGCTCTCGCAATGTTGTTTCACATCCCGTGTCGTGTAAGGAGAGGGCTATGCAAAAGAAAGGTTTGATCGGATCGGCGTTTGCCATGGCGGTTCTGCCGCTGGCCATGAGCAGTGCCTGGGCGCAGGAAGCACCCAAGCTGTCCGCCGAGGAGATGGAGCAGGGCAAGCAGATCTACTTCGAGCGCTGTGCCGGCTGCCACGGCGTGCTGCGCAAGGGCGCCACCGGCAAGAACCTCGAGCCGCACTGGACCAAGACCCTCGAGGACGGCACCAAGATGGAAGGCGGCACCCTGAAGCTGGGTACCAACCGCCTCGAGAAGATCATCGCCTACGGTACCGAAGGCGGCATGGTCAACTACGATGACATCCTGAGCGACGAAGAAATCAACCTGATGGCGCGCTACATCCAGAATGAGCCGCCGATTCCGCCCGAGTTCTCGCTGCAGGACATGAAGGACAGCTGGAAGCTGATCGTTCCGGTTGACCAGCGCCCGACCAAGCAGATGAACAAGGTCAACCTGAAGAACGTGTTCGCGATCACGCTGCGCGACGCGGGCAAGCTGGCCCTGGTCGATGGCGACACCCACAAGATCTGGAAGATCCTCGACACCGGCTACGCGGTGCACATCTCGCGCCTGTCGGCCTCGGGTCGCTATGTCTATACCGTCGGTCGTGACGGCCTGACCACCATCATCGACATGTACTACGAAGAGCCCACCACGGTCGCCACCGTGCGCCTGGGTTCGGACGCGCGTTCGGTCGATACCTCGAAGTTCAAGGGCTTCGAAGACAAGTACCTGATCGGCGGCACCTACTGGCCGCCCCAGTACTCGATCATGGACGGCGTGACGCTCGAGCCGATGAAGGTCGTCTCGACCCGTGGCAACACCGTCGATGGCGACTACCACCCCGAGCCGCGCGTGGCCTCCATCGTGGCTTCGCTGACCAAGCCGGAGTGGGTGGTCAACGTCAAGGAAACCGGCATGATCCTGCTGGTGGACTACAGCGACATCAAGAACCTGAAGACCACCACGATCGAGTCCGCCAAGTTCCTGCACGACGGCGGCTGGGACGCCTCGGGCCGTTACTTCATGGTCGCTGCCAACGCCTCGAACAAGGTCGCTGCGGTCGACACCAAGACCGGCAAGCTCGCCGCCCTGGTCGACACCGCCAAGATCCCGCACCCGGGTCGTGGCGCCAACTTCGTCCATCCGGAATTCGGCCCCGTCTGGTCGACCGGCCACCTGGGTGACGACGTGGTGTCGCTCATCTCCACCGCCTCCGACGATCCCAAGTTCGCCAAGTACAAGGATCACAACTGGAAGGTGGTTCAGGAGCTGAAGATGCCGGGCGCCGGCAACCTGTTCGTGAAGACCCATCCGAAGTCGAAGAACTTCTGGGCCGACGCGCCGATGAACCCCGAGCGTGAGATCGCCGAGGCCGTGTTCGTGTTCGACAAGGCCGACCTCAAGAAAGAGCCGGTGCGTCTCGACGTGGCCAAAGACTCGGGTCTGCCCGAGAGCAAGGCGATCCGTCGTGCCGTTCAGCCCGAGTACAACGAGGCTGGCGACGAAGTCTGGATCTCGCTGTGGGGCGGCAAGACCGACCAGTCGGCCATCGTGATCTACGACGACAAGACGCTGAAGGTCAAGCAGGTGATCACCGATCCGGCCATCGTCACGCCGACCGGCAAGTTCAACGTGTACAACACGATGCACGACGTCTATTGATCGGCTGACACGATCGTAGTCTCAACCTCCCCCGCACTTCGGTGCGGGGGAATCGAGGGAAGAATTCCATGTCTGATCGAAACAGCGACAACCTCAAACAAGAAAATCCGGGCGGCTTGTGGGCACGCCTGCGCCATCCGTCGAAAAAATCCTTGGGTGGTCTGTTGTCTGTGGGTTTCATCGTCGGCGTGCTGTTCTGGGGCGGGTTCAACACCGCCATGGAAGCCACCAACACCGAAAAATTCTGTATTTCCTGCCATGAGATGCACGACAACGTGTACCAGGAATACAAAGAGACGATTCACTACAACAACCGCACCGGCGTGCGGGCTGTGTGCGCCGATTGTCACGTGCCCAAGGACTGGACGCACAAGATGATCCGCAAGATCCAGGCTTCGCGCGAGGTCTGGGGCAAGATCACGGGCACCATCGACACCCGTGAGAAGTTCGAAGCCAAGCGTCTGACCCTGGCGCGCCGCGAGTGGGCGCGCATGAAAGCGAACGATTCGCGCGAATGCCGCAACTGCCACAGCTTCGAAAGCATGAACACGGCGTCGCAGAAGCAGCGGGCGCGCAAGCAGCACGAGATGGCACTCGAGGACAATATGACCTGCATCGACTGCCACAAGGGTATTGCCCACCACAAGCCGGAAGGTATGACGGATGCGGACATGGAGTAAAATCCTCCGTCCATCGCAGGCCAACCCAAGCAACGTGAGGAAATGACGATGAAAAAAACCATGATCGCCGGCGCCATGGGCGCGCTCTTCGCCCTCGGAACGGGAAGCGCGCTTGCCGCCGCACCCGACTGGGGTCAGGTCGAAGCGACCGATATCTCGCTCTTCTACCCGGGCGTCTCGCCCATGGAGTGGATCCAGAAGGGTACCGAGCACGGTGGCGCGCGTGCGCTGAAGAAGGGTGAAACCTGTGCCGATTGCCATAGCGAAGAAACGCCCGACATGGGCCAGCGCATGGCCACCGGCGAAAAGATCGAGCCGACGCCGATCCCGGGCAAGGCCGCCTTCATTCCGGTGAAGGTGCAGGCCGCGCACGACGGCGAAAACCTCTACCTGCGCTTCTCGTGGAAGCAGCCCGATGCCTCGGGCGGCCCGGCGCCTGTCGCTGACGACGCCAACCCGGTCAAGATCGCGTTCATGCTCGAAGCCGGCGGCAAGGTCGATCTGGCCGACCAGTCGGGCTGCTGGGCGACCTGCCACACCGATTCGCGCACCATGCCGGATGCGGACGACGCCAAGACGAAGTACGTCAAGGGCGGTTCGCTGGCCGATGGCAAGTTCTACGACCTGTACCAGTGGCGTAGCGGCGAGAACAAGGGCTACGACGGCTATGTGGCCGACAAGCGCGTCATGGAGGGCGGCAGCGCCCTGGTGAGCGCCGAAGGCAAGCAAGACGGCAACCAGTGGTCCGTGGTGTTTACGCGCAAGCTCGCCGGTGGCGAGGGTGACGTGAGCCTGGAGTCGGGCCAGAGCTACAATTTCGGTTTCGCCATCCACGACGACAAGTCGGCCGGTCGCTTCCACCACGTCTCGCTGGGCTACAAGCTCGGTATCGACGCTGACGGTGACGTGAAAGCAGCGAAGCAGTAAGCGCTTCTACATGCAGTACGCCGGACCGTCCGTCGCGGAGGGTCCGGCACAGGCGGGAGCTGGGTTCATGCCCACGCTCCCGCTTTGCTATTCTGCAGCCCTGGTCCTGCCTGGAGGAAGTCGTCATGAAGTCGAAAGCCTTGGGTCTCAAGCCCCTGTTCGTGGTCGCGCTGGCGGCCGCGTGTGCTGGCGCGAGCGCAGCCGATCACGAGGTGTCGATCGAGAAATACGCTTTCAGCCCGGTTGAGTTGCGCGTGCGTGCCGGTGACACCGTGACCTGGGTGAACAACGAGAAGCGTGTCAGCCATTCGGTGCTCTTCATCGGGCGCAGCGAGGAGTCCGAGCGCTTCTTCCCCGGCGAGCGCTGGTCGCGCGCGTTCCCGGAGGCGGGGCGGTATGAATACCGCTGTGGACCGCATCCCGAGATGCTCGGTGTCGTGATCGTGGAAGACTGAGCGCGCCGGGTTGCGCCGCCCGTGCGCTGGCGCCGACGTGCTCGCCGGCCACAACGGCGACAGGGTTGATTCGAGTCAAGGTTTCGCGCCCGACGAGGCGCCATCCTGTGCCTCGATCGATTCGAAAAGTGCTGGAAAGCGCATGAAAGTCCCCCCTCTCGCCGCCCATGTCGCCGTGCTCATCGGAGCGGCGCTGATTTCTGCTCTCGCCTCGGCTGCGCCGCAGTCGCCCGCCCCCGAGCGTGCCCGCGAGCTCGTGCATATCGTCCGCCAGGACTGCGGCTCCTGTCATGGGCTCACCTTCAAGGGCGGGCTCGGGCCGGCGCTGACCCCCGAGGCGCTCGCGGACAAGCCCGCCGAGGGGCTGGTCGCCACCATCGTCGGCGGGCGGCCCGGGACGCCGATGCCGCCGTTCCAGACCATCCTCAGCGAAGCCGAGGCCGAGTGGATCGTGGATCAACTGATGCGCGGCTTTCCGCCCGATGCCGGCCTGCCGCCCGCAAGCGACGCGCGCTGAGCGCCCGCAGCGCGCGCCTTCCTTTCGTGCCGGGGCTGCCCGGCCAGTCATCTGGAGTTCTCATGTCTGTCACCAAAGTCCGTCTTGCGCCTCCTGCCGTGTGGGGGCTGGTGCTGTCCGGAATGGTCATGCTGCTGTCCGCCTGTTCCACGACGCCGCCCGCGCCGCTGCGCGGGACCGGCGATCTGGGAGTCGTCATCGAACGCGCGGACGGCAAGGTCAAGGTGATCGAGACGACCGGGCGCGGCGTGCTCGCTACGGTGGGTGGTCTGGGCGATCTGTCGCATGCGTCGGTGGTGTTCTCGCGCGATGGGCGGCATGCCTTCGTGTTCGGACGTGACGGCGGGCTCACCAAGGTCGATCTGCTCGAGCGCCGGATCGTCGGCCGTGTGGTGCAGGCGGGCAACGCGATCGGCGGCTCGATCTCGCACGACGGCAGCCTGGTCGTGGTGCAGAACTACGAGCCTGGTGGCATCAAGGCCTTCGACGCGAACACGCTCGAGCTGCTCGCCGATGTGCCGGCGACGACCGAGGACGGCACGCGCTCTAAGGTGGTGGGCCTGGCCGACCTGTCCGGCAAGCGCTTCATCTATGCGCTGTTCGAGGCGGGTGAGATCCGCATCACCGATTTCAGCGATCCGCGCAATCCGGTCACGCAGCGCTTCGAGGGCGGCAAGCAGCCCTACGATGCGCTCGTCACACCCGATGGGCGCTACTACATCGCCGGCCTGTTCGGCGAAGATGGCCTGGCGCTGATCGACCTGTGGAATCTCGACAAGGGCAGCCGCAAGATCCTGTCCGGCTACGGTCGTGGCGAGCAGCCGCTGCCGGTGTTCAAGATGCCGCATCTGCGCGGCTGGTCGGTGGCGGGCGGTCGGGCCTATCTGCCGGCGATCGGTCGCCACGAGGTGCTGGTGGTCGACACCGACACCTGGGAAGAGGTCGGCCGCATCAAGGTCAAGAGCCAGCCGGTGTTCGCCATGGCGCGTCCTGACGGGCGCGAGATCTGGGTCAACTTTGCCTTCCCCGACAACGGCTGGGTGCAGGTCATCGACACCGTCACCGGCACGGTCACCGACACGCTGCAGCCGGGGCGCGGCATCCTGCACATGGAGTTCCTCTCCAAGGGCCATGAGGTGTGGTTGTCGGCGCGTGACGACAACAAGGTCGTGATCTACGACACCGCCAGCAAGCAGCAGATCGGTGGCTTCGACTCGGCCAGCCCGAGCGGCATCTTCTTCACCACGCGCGCGGCGCGCACGGGTTTCTGATGCCGCGCCAGCCCGTGCTGCCCGAGGCGCTCGACGCCACCGGGTTTCGTCTGCTCAACGAGTGGCAGCGCGACTTTCCGCTCGAATCGCGGCCGTTCGCGCGCATCGCGCAGCAGGTCGGCAGCGACGAGGCGGCGGTGATCGCGGCCTACCGCGACATGAGCGCCCAGGGCCTGGTGAGCCGGGTGGGCGCGGTGTTCGCCCCGCGGCGACTGGGTGCGAGCGCGCTTGCTGCGCTCGCCGCGCCGCCGGACCGCCTGGAGGCGGTCGCCGCGCGCGTCTCGCGCGAGCCGGCGATCAACCACAACTACCAGCGCGAGCATCGCTACAACCTGTGGTTCGTGGTCACCGCAGCCTCGCGTGCGCAGCTCGACGAGGTGGTCTCCGGTATCGAGCGCGACACCGGCTGTGCGGTCATCGTGCTGCCGCTGGAAGAGGAGTTCCACATCGACCTCGGTTTCGACCTCAAGGCAGGCGGGGTGGGGCGGCGGCCGCACGCGGGTGGGCGCGCCGGCGAGCCGATCACGCTCGGCAATGCCGACGGTGGCTGCGAGCTGCCCGCGATCGAACGCCAACTCATCGGTGCGCTGCAGGGTGGCCTGGCGCTCGAGCCGCGCCCCTTCGCGACCCTGGCGGCACGGGTGGGGCTGAGCGAGGGTGAGGTGATCGACTGCATCGCGCGCTGGGTGGACGAAGGCTTGATCCGCCGCTTCGGTGTGGTCGTGCGTCACCACGAGCTCGGCCTCGAGGCCAATGCGATGTGCGTATGGGACGTGCCCGACGCCGAAGTCTCCGCGCTCGGCCGCCGCCTCGCGCAGGAGGCCGCGGTCACGCTGTGCTATCGCCGCAGCCGGGTGCTGCCCGACTGGCCGTACAACCTTTTCTGCATGATCCACGGCAGTGCGCGCGAGGAGGTGCTGGCCGCGCGCGAGGATCTCGCCGCGCGCCTCGGGCTCGATCGCTATCCGCATACTGTGCTGTTCAGTTGCCGGCGCTTCAAGCAGACCGGTGCGCGCTATCTTCACGCCAAGGACCTCGCCCATGTCTGAAGCGCAGTCGAAGCCCGCGGCCGGGCGTCGTGGCGTAGCCGCGAAGCGCGCCCCGGACGACACCGACCGTCGCCTGATCAACGCCATTCAGGGCGAGTTTCCGCTCTCCGAGCGCCCCTTCGCTGAGGTCGGCGCAAGGCTCGGGCTCGCCGAGGACGAGGTCATCGCACGCCTGCAGTCCTTGCTCGAGGACCGCGTGCTGACCCGCTTCGGGCCCATGTACCAGATCGAGCGCATGGGCGGCGCCTTCTGCCTGGCCGCGATCGCAGTACCCGAGGCACAGTGGGCGAGCGCGGTCGAGGCGGTCAATGCTTTCCCCGAGGTGGCGCACAACTATCGCCGCGAGCATGCGCTCAACATGTGGTTCGTGCTCGCCACCGAGACCCCTGAAGGCATCGCCGAATGCGGCCGCCGCATCGAGGCCGCGACCGGGCTGGTGGTGCATCTGTTCCCGAAGGAACGCGAGTACTTCGTCGAGATGAGGCTGGAGGCCTGATGGCGCAAGCGATGCCTGACAACGAAGCCCTCGCGCAGCCGCACGCGCAAGCTGCAGAGGACGCGCGCGTTGCCGAAGCCCGCGCGGACGACCTCGACCGCCGCATCGTGCTCGCCACCCAGGGAGGTCTGCCGCTGGTGGCGAGGCCTTACGCGGTGGTCGCCGAGACCCTTGGCGTGCCCGAGGCCTTGGTGCGCGCGCGCCTCGCCGCCATGCTCACCGATGGCCGCATCCGCCGCATCGGGGCGGTGCCCAACCACTACGCGATCGGCTATACCGCCAACGGCATGAGCGTGTGGGACATCGACGACGTGGTGATCGATGCGGTCGGCGAGCGCGTCGGCGCGCTCGAGTTCGTGACCCACTGCTACCGCCGCCCGCGCCATCTGCCCGACTGGCCCTACAACCTGTTCGCCATGGTGCACGCCGCCAGCCGCGAGGCGGCGCTCGAGCGCGTCGAGGAGATCGCCGCGCTGATGGCGGCGGAGTTTCCCGGCGCCTGCCGGGCGCGCGACGTGCTGTTCTCGTCGGGCATCCTGAAGAAGACGGGACTGCGCATCGGCGGCTGAGGCCGGCGCGGTCGCGAGGGACGGCGTTCTCCGGGCCCGATCGGCGGGAAAGGCTCGTGGCTTGCGCCGCTCCTGCAAAAGACCGTCGCGCTTGTAGGCGTCTTTGGCAGCGGCGCAAGGCGCGAGCCGTCAAGGGACTCACGTCCCTCGCTGCCTGCCAACGTCCACGCGCCTCCCCGCCCGCCAACGTCCACGCGCCTCCCCGCCCGCCCGGACACCCTTGACGCGCATCATTTTCATTTGTGGGCGCCTCGGGTGAAATGGGCGGCATTCAGGAGGCCCCCATGTTCCGCATCTCCCAATTCATCCGCGAGCTCGACCACCCGACGCCGGCTGGCCCGCGCCGCAACCCGCCCGGTCCGGTGGTGATCTGGAACCTGATCCGGCGCTGCAACCTGACCTGCGAGCACTGCTACTCGATCTCGGCCGACAAGGACTTTCCCGGCGAGCTCAACACGCAGGAAGTGTTCAAGGTCATGGACGACCTCAAGGCCGCGCGCGTGCCGGTGCTGATCCTGTCCGGCGGCGAGCCGCTGCTGCGCCCCGACATCTTCGACATCGCCCGCCGTGCCAAGGGCATGGGCTTCTACGTCGGCCTGTCGTCCAACGGCACGTTGATCGACGAATCCAACATCGACGCGATCGACGACATCGGCTTCGACTACGTCGGCGTGAGCCTCGACGGCATCGGCGCCACGCACGACCACTTCCGCCGCAAACAGGGCGCCTTCGAGGCCTCGATGCACGGCATCCGCCTGTGCCGCGAGCGCGGCATCAAGGTCGGTGTGCGCTACACGATGACCGAGGGCAATGCCCACGACCTGCCCGCGCTGCTGAAGCTGGTCGAGGACGAGCACATCGACAAGTTCTACTTCTCGCACCTCAACTACGCCGGGCGCGGCAACAAGAACCGCGCTGGCGACGCGCACCACCGCACCACGCGCGAGGCCATGGAGTTGCTCTTCGAGACCTGCCTCGAGTTGCACCGGCGCGGCATCGAAAAGGATTTCGTCACCGGCAACAACGACGCCGACGGCCCCTTCCTGCTGCACTGGGTGCAGCGCCGCTTCCCCGACAAGGCCGCGCACATCGAGGCCAAGCTGCGCCAGTGGGGCGGCAACGCGAGTGGCGTGAATGTCTCCAACATCGACAACCTCGGCATCGTGCACCCCGACACCATGTGGTGGCATGTGCCGCTGGGCAACGTGCGTGAGCGTGCCTTCGGCGAGATCTGGAACGATCTCTCCAACCCGCTGCTCGCCGGGCTCAAGCAGCATCCGCGCAAGCTCGAAGGGCGCTGCGGGGCGTGCAAGTATCTGGACATCTGCAACGGCAGCTCGCGCGTGCGCGCCGAGCAGGTCACCGGCAACCCGTGGGCGGAGGACCCCGCCTGCTATCTGAGCGACGAAGAGATCGGCGTGAGCGCCGAGGATTACGGCGCCGAGCGCGTCGTGACCACGCCCTGGACCCGCATCAACAAGGTCTCCGCATGAAGCTTCGCGCCACCCTGAAAGCCGTGTGCGCGGCCCTCGCGGTCATGGTGTCGTCGGGCGCGCCGGCCAAGGCCCCGGCTGCGGCTGCAGGCGAAGCCGCCACGCTGCCGCTGCAGAACGTGATCGCGCTCTATGCCCAGCATTGCGCCGAATGCCACGCGCCCAACCGCCTCGGCGGCATGGGCCCGGCGCTGCTGCCCGACAACCTCGCCCGCCTGCGCAAGACCGAAGCGGTGAAGATCATCACGAAGGGGCGCACCGCCACGCAGATGCCCGCCTTCGGCGAGGTGCTCGGCGCCGGCGAGATCGCCGCCATCACCGACTGGATCTACACGCCGGTCGAACCCGCGCCGCGCTGGACCGACGAGGACATCCGCGCCTCGCGCATCGTGCATGTCGACCCGGCCACGCTCTCCGACAAGCCGGTGTTCGACGCCGACCCGCTCAACCTCTTCCTGGTCGTGGAGGCGGGCGATCATCACGTGAGCGTGCTCGACGGCGACAAGCTCGAGCCGATCTTCCGCTTCCAGTCGCGCTTCGCCCTGCATGGCGGGCCCAAGTTCGCGGCCGAGGGGCGCTACGTGTTCTTCGCCTCGCGCGACGGCTGGATCACCAAGTTCGACATGTGGAACCTCAAGGTGGTCGCCGAGGTGCGCGCCGGCATCAACACGCGCAACGTCGCCGTGTCGCCCGACGGCAAGCACGTCGCGGTGGCCAACTACCTGCCGCACACGCTGGTGCTGCTCGATGGCGAGCTGAACCTGCTCAAGACGCTCGAGACCACCGACCAGGACGGCAAGCAGAGCTCGCGCGTGTCGGCCGTCTACGACGCGACGCCGCGCCAGTCCTTCATCGCCGCGCTCAAGGACGTCCCCGAGGTGTGGGAGATCAGCTACACCAAGGCGGTCGAGGACATCCCCACCGGCTTCATCCACGACTACAAACAGCGCGAGGGCAGCTTCATTCCCGGCTACCTGAACCCCCGCCGCACGCTGCTCGCCGAGGTGCTGGACGACTTCTTCTTCACCCAGGACTACTCCGAACTCATGGGCGCCTCGCGCGGCGGCGTGGGGCAGGTGGTGAACCTGGACGTGCGCAAGAAGATCGCCAACCTGCCGCTCGACGGCATGCCGCACCTGGGTTCGGGCATCACCTGGGAATGGACCGACCCCGCCGCCGGGCCGGATGCGAAGCCGCGCACGGTAATGGCGAGCACCAACCTCAAGGCGGGCGAGGTCACCGTGATCGACATGCAGACCTGGGAGGTCATCCGTCGCATCCCCACCCGCGGCCCCGGCTTCTTCCTGCGCAGCCACGGCAACAGCCGCTACGCCTTCGTCGATTCGATGATGAGCCCCGAGGCCAAGCACATCCTGCAGGTCATCGACAAGCAGACACTCGAGGTGGTCAAGGAGATCACCGGCACGCCGGGCAAGACGCTCGCCCACGTCGAGTTCACCCGCGACGGACGCTACGCGCTCGCCAGCCTGTGGGAGGACGAGGGCGCGGTGATCGTGCTCGATGCGCAGACGCTGGAAGAGGTCAAGCGCCTGCCGATGAGCAAGCCCGTGGGCAAGTACAACGTCTGGAACAAGATCACGCGCGAGGAAGGCACCAGCCACTGAGCGCGCGCGCGCCCCCGAGCGGCTGCCCCGGCCCTGGGATGAGCAGTGCTTTGCCGCACCCGCCCCCGGAGCCCCCGATCATTCACAACCCCATAGCAAGGCAGAGAAACCAACATGGCGCTGATTCGCCTCGACGAACCGACAACGAAACGCATCCCCCCCGAGACCTTTTCGCTCTGGGCCCTGGCCTTCCGGCCCTTCTACCTGCTTGCCGGGCTGTTCGCAGCCATCGCCGTGCCCGTGTGGGCGGTGGGCTACAGCGGCGCGATCGAGTTGCCGATGCCCGGGATCTGGTGGCACGCACACGAGATGATCTTCGGATTCGCGGTGGCGGTGATCATCGGCTTCCTGTTTACCGCGGGGCGCAACTGGACCGGGCTCGACACGCCCGCGGGCAAGCCGCTCATGGTGCTCGCCGCGGTGTGGCTGGCCGGGCGCCTGGCCATGGCCTTCGGTAGCGGGGCGTGGGTGGCGGTGGTCGATATGGCCTTCCTGCCGGTTGCCGCAGGCATGCTCTTGCGTGTGCTGGTCAAGGCCAAGAGCAAGCGCAATTACTTCATTGGCGTGCTGCCGGCGGTGCTGTCGCTGGCGAACCTGGTCTTTCACCTCGCGGTGCTCGAGCTCATCGCGGTCGATCCGCTGATGGCGATGCATTTCGCGCTCGGCCTGGTGGTAGTGCTCGAGACCGTCGTCGGTGGGCGCGTGATCCCGATGTTCACCTTCAACGCGGTGCGTGGCATCAAGCAGTGGCGAAACGCGAAGCTCGACTGGGCGGCGGCGATCGCGACCGGGGTGGCGTTGTTGCTGTGGTCGCTGGGCGCCGGCGCCTGGGCAGGGGTCGTGTCCTTGCTTGCCGCGGTGCTGCAGGCGATGCGCCTCGGGGGCTGGAATCCGTGGGCGACGCGCGGCATGCCGATCCTGTGGATTCTGCACTTGGCCTATCTGTGGATTCCGCTCGGCCTGGCGCTGATCGCGCTGACGCAGTTCGGCGTGCTGCCGCGCTCCGCCGGCATCCATGCGCTGGCGATCGGCGCGACTGGTGGCCTCATCATCGGCATGATGACGCGTACCGCACTCGGTCATACGGGGCGGATGCTGGTGGCCGGACGCATCGAGGCGTTTGCCTACGCGCTGGTGCTGAGCGCCGCGCTCGTGCGTGTGGTGACGGTGGCGGTGATCCCCGCCGCGCAGATGGGGGGCGTGCATGCCGCTGCGACGCTGTGGTCGCTGGGGTTCCTGCTCTTCGTGTGGCGTTATGCGCCGTTCCTGATTCGGGCGCGGGTCGACGGTAAGGAGGGCTGAGCGCCAAGGCGGCCAGACCGCCTGGGGCCATGCGGCCCCGCAGCAGCACGACAAAAAGGGGCCTGCGGGCCCCTTTTGAACATGCCTTGGCGGTCCGGCGCGGGCTCTCGGCCGCGGGACTCAGCTCAGGCTCTTGCGCAGGCGTCCGATGTCCGGGATGTGGATGGTGCGGCCTTCGACCAGGATGAGTTTCGCGTGCATGAGCTCGTTGAGGATGCGCGAGAAGTGCTCCTGGGTCAGGTTCAGGCGCGAGGCGATCGTCCCCTTGCTCGTCGGCAGGCGCAGCGAGACCCGACCTTCGGCGATGCCGTCGCCCTCGCGCTCTTCTTCGCGCAGCAGGTAGCCGATCACCCGCTCGCGTCCGGAGCGCAGCGAATAACTCTCGACGTCGGCCATCAGGTGGTGCAGGCGCTGCGCCAGGCCGGCGATGATCTTGCGGCAGAAGCTGGGGTCGACCGCCATCTCCTCGAAGAATACCTGCTTGCCGATATGCAGCAGGGTCGAGTCGGTGAGCGCCTGCGCCATCACCACGTAGGGCTTGTCGGTGAACATCACCGCCTCGCCGAAGCTGCGCCCCGCGTAGAGGATGTCGACGACCTTCTCGTTACCGTCGGCCGAGGTGAAGGCGAGCTTGATCTGTCCGCTCAGGATGAGATGAAAGCCGCTGCAGGGGTCGCCGCGGTGAAAGAGGATCTCGCCCTTCGGAGCCTTGACCTCGCGCACGCCGCGCGCGAAACGCGCGATGTCGCTGCACGCCAGGCCGTTGAAGAGCGCAGCCTGGCCGAGCAGCCGGCACAGTCGCTCGAGCTCGTCGGCGGGCGGGGTGTCGTGCTGTGCCGCTGGCGCCTGGGTGCGGCACAGGTCGTCACATCGGGTGGTGGCGTTAGCGCGTGAGTTGGGCATAGAACATGGGGAGCCGTGCAGGCAGCTCGTCCGGCTGGCGGATCACCGCGAAGCCTGCGGGGCCGAAGAGGTGGGGCAGGTAGCTCGCGCCCTCGCGGTCGATGGTGACGCAGAAGGGCACGATGCCACGGTTGCGTGCCTCGACGACGGCCACGCGCGTATCTTCGATGCCGTAGCGGCCGTCGTAGAGGTCGAGATCGTTGGGCTTGCCATCGGAGAGGATGAGCAGGATGCGGCGCGCCGCGGTCTGCTTTTCGAGTACGTTGGTCGCGTGGCGGATCGCAGCGCCCAGGCGGGTGTAATACCCGGGCTTGATGGCCATGATGCGCCCGCGTGCGTGGTCGTCGAAGCGCTGGTTGAAGTCCTTGAGGCGGTGAAAGCGCACGTTGCTGCGCTTGACCGAGGAGAAGCCGCACAGCGCGAAGCTGTCGCCGGTTGCGAGCAGCGCCTCGCCGAAGAGCAGGAGCGAGTCGCGGATGACGTCGATGACGCGCGCCTGAGAGGAGATCCAGGTGTCGGTCGAGAGCGAGAGGTCGGCCAGGGCCAGGCAGGCCAGGTCGCGCTCACGTTTTTCGAGCGACAGATAGAGCTGGTCCGAGGGGTGGTGCCCGATGGCGCGGTCGGTGGTGGCGCGTACCAGTGCGTCGAGGTCGAGCTCGCTGCCGTCGCCCTGAGCCTTGAGCCAGCGCCGTGCCGGGGTCAGGGCAGCGAACTGGCGGTGCAGCCGGTGTGCGGTGCGGCGCAGGTGCTCCGGCAGCTTGCACGGGGCGGCGCGCGGATCGTGCACCGAGGCGACGAATTCGGTCAGGCGGACGTGATCTTCGCGCAGCAGGTCCTTGCGGTAGTCCCACTCCGGTAGCGGGATGCCGTCGCCGAGCACGACGTCGTCCTCGGCCGCTGAGGGCAGGTCGAGGTCGAAGCGGATCTTCGAGGCCACGCGCTCGCCGTCGCGGGTAAGGCTGAGCTGGTCGAGGTTGGCCGCAGCGGCCGCGGCGTTGTCGTCGGGGTCGTCGTCGGTGCTGCGCTTGACCTTGATGAATTCGGCCACCGACAACAGGCTGTCGACCCGGAAGGGGAGGATCATGCCGTGTTTTTCGGGCGCGTCGTCCTGCCGGTCCACGCGGTGCGCCTGCTCTCTGGCGTCCTGGCCGGGCTTGCTGTTGCCGGCTTCACCGGCCTCGGGGCCGTTGGCGCTGCCAGTGAGTCCACCCGCCGCCGGGCCGCGAAAGCCGCTCAGCCACAACAGCACCGGCTGGGTCTCGCGGGCCTTGGCGGGCAACACGGGCAGGGCTGCGACACTGCCCGGGGTGTGCAGCGCCTGGCGCAGCAGCTGTTCGCGTTCGGCCTCGGCCGGCGGCAGTTTGGCGAGCTGCGGACGCTGCGCGATCACGGCATCGACCAGGCGGCGATAGCGCGCTTCGATGCCCGGCCAGCGCTGCAGGGCACGCAAGGTGGCGCGCTGGTTCTCGCGCAGCTCGAACGTGGCGGCCTTGTCGAAGCGCCCCTCGGGCAGCGCGACCAGCGCGGCGTCCGCGGTCTGGTCGGCTTCGGCAGCGCCGTCGCCATGGCCGGCGGCCAGCGCTGCCAGCCAGAGGTAGAGGTCGCGGTTGAGACTGCGCTCGGGCAGGGCATCGAGCTGCGGGGGCAGGCGCAGCGTGGAAATGTCCATGCGCCCGCGCGCGATGCGCTCGTTTGCCCCGGCGATGCGCTGTAACAGGCTGCGCCGCCCCTCGTGGGTGTCGATCGTGGCGGCGGCCACGCGCAGGCCCGGATCGCCGCCGAGGGCGCGGAAGAAGACCCCGGCGACCTTCTCGATCTCTTTCAGCTTGACTTCGGCCTTGGGAAAGTGTCCGCCCGCCGCGCGGGTGATGAGACGGTGCCACAGCAGGCCTACGTGTTCTTCCATCTTTCAGTGCTCCTGGTGCTTCGCGTGCTGAGCTGCGCGCGCGTGGCTCACGGCTGTTCGGGCTGTTCGCGCGGGCCGAACACCGGAAAGCGCCAGGTACGCCCGTTGATCGCGCGCGACAGGCCCATGACGCCGAGCAGGATCAGCGAAGAATGTACGAAGGTGAAGTAGAGCACGCCGATGACCCAGGTCCAGGGGTTGTCGAAGCCCCCGAGCACGAAGATCGCCACGCTGATCGTCACCAGCAGCAGTCCGCCCCAGATGCAGGTCCAGCCGGTCTGGCGCAGGTGGTTGCGCACCAGCGGGTCCGGGTGGTCGTGGTGCCGTGCCCATAGCACCATGAGCGCGAGGAAGGCGATGCCCGGCAGCAGCATCAGGTTGATGATGAACAGGGCCTCGGCGGTGACCGCGAGTTTGGGGCCCGGCATGACGTGGCGCAGGGGGTCGGGGCGCTTGATGCTCATGTAATGTGCCTGCGTCCCGCGTCAGCGGCCGAAGGTGGCCGCAACCACCTCCATCAGGCCTTCGGCGATCTCGGCGTCGTCGGTGAGGCTCTCGACGATGCCCACGCGGCAGGCCGCGACCGGGTCCATGCCGTCCTTGGTGAGCAAGGCTGCATAGACGAGCAGGCGCGTGCTGGCCGCTTCCTCGAGGTCGCGGTCCTTGAGCGAGCGCAGCGAGCCGGCGATCGCGACCAGGCGCTTGGCGAGGTCGGGCGCGCAGCCGGTTTCGCCGATGAGGATGGCCTCTTCCTGCGCGGGGCGCGGGAAGTCGAAGCGCAGGCTGACGAAGCGCTGCCGGGTCGAGGGCTTCATGCCCTTGAGCAGGTTCTGGTAGCCGGGGTTGTAGGACACGACCAGCATGAAGCTGGGCGGGGCTTCGAGCAGCTCGCCGGTGCGGTCGATCGGCAGGATGCGGCGGTCGTCGGCGAGCGGGTGCAGGACCACGGTGGTGTCCTTGCGCGCCTCGACCACCTCGTCCAGGTAGCAGATGCCGCCTTCGCGTACCGCGCGCGTGAGCGGGCCGTCGCACCACAGGGTCTCGCCGTTGCCGATCAGGTGGCGGCCGACGAGGTCGGCTGCGGTGAGGTCGTCGTGGCAGGCGACCGTGTAGAGCGGCAGGCCGAGGCGGGCGGCCATGTGCGCGACGAAGCGCGTCTTGCCGCAACCGGTCGGACCCTTGATGAGCAGCGGCAGGCGGTTCTTCCAGGCGTGCTCGAAGATGCTGATCTCGTCGCCCGAGGCCTCGTAGAAGGGGGTGTCGAGATTGGGGGTGTCCGGCTTCATTGTGCAAGTCCCTTGATGTAGGCGATGGCGATGATGGCCCAGACCACGACCATCCAGCCCATGGTGAGCGCCCGCCACAGCAGCGGTGCGTGGCGCAGCGCCATGAAATCGAGAATGATCACCGCGCCCTTCCAGAACGAGATGACGGCGAGGACCGCGACGCCCCAGGTGCCGGTCTCGCCCAGCGCACCCATGGCCCAGGTGGCGAGGGTGGCGAGGATGAGCGTGGCCCAGAGCAGGGTGGAGGTGCGGGGGTTGCCGTGCATGCTTTTGCTCATGATGGGCGCCTCAGTGAATGACGTAGACGAGGGGGAACAGGACCAGCCACAGCAGATCGACCATGTGCCAGTAGGCGGCGCCGGTCTCGAGGCCGTTCATGTCGCCCGGGCGGTAGCGTCCCTGGCGCGCGCCGTTCCACATCGCGATCAGGATCACCAGGCCGAGGATCACGTGCATGAAGTGGAAGAAGGTGAGCGACAGATAGAACATGTGGAACGGGCTGCTCGACAGCGAGATGTCATGCGCGAAGGCCGCGGCGTACTCGGTGAGCTTGACGACGAGGAAGCCGAAGCCGGTGACGATGGACGCGAGCAGCCAGTTGGCGCACTGGCGCGAGGCTTCGCGCTCGGCGGCCTGCACCGCGCGCACCACGAAGTAGCTCGCGGTGAGCAGCAGCACGGTGTTGAGCGCGCCGGCGTGGCGGTTGAGCTCGAGCTGCTCGGTGTTGAAGAGCTCGATGTTGTTCGCGCGCGTGAACGCATAGGCGGCGAAGAAGACGCCGAAGGCGAGCAGCTCGGCGAGGATGAAGAACCAGATCGCCAGGTCGCCGGCGAGGCGCGGGGCGTTGTCCTGGACGGACGCTGGGGAGGCGGTGGTCGCGGTCATGGGCTCGGACGCGTTATGAGGAGGTGGCCCGAGTCTAGGAAAGGCGGCCTTCGATTAACTTGATCAGGGTTAATTGAGATCGAATCTCGCTTGCGCTCAGCGCGTGCCATCGAGCCAGTGACGGGTCACGTCGACCATGCGGCTGGCGAAGCCCCACTCGTTGTCGAACCACACCATCAGGTTGATCATGCGCGGCCCGATGCCGCGGGTCTGGCTCGCGTCGACGATTGCCGAGTGCGGGTCGTGGTTGAAGTCGATCGATGCGTGCGCGTCGTCCGAGCAGGCGATCAGGCCGCGGTAGCACCCTCCGGCCGCGTCGCGCAGCAGGGCGTTGAGCTCGCCGGGGCGCAGATCGCGCTCGAGCGTGAGCACGATGTCGATGGCCGAGACGTTGTGCGTGGGCACGCGGATCGCCTTGGCGACCACGCGGCCGGAGAGCGCCGGCAGCAGGCGCTCGACGCCGCGCGCCAGTCCCGTGGACACCGGGATGATCGACTGCATGGCCGAACGCGTGCGACGCAGGTCGGTGTGGTGGTAGCCGTCGATCAGGGGCTGATCGTTCATCGCCGAGTGCAGGGTGGTGAGTAGCACCTGCTCCAGTCCGACTTCGCGCTGCAGCAGGTCGAGCACCGGGACGACCGCGTTGGTGGTGCACGAGGCGTTGGAGACCAGCCGCTCGGCGCCGTTGAGTTGCATGTGATTGACCCCGAAGACGACGGTGGCGTCCACGTCCTCGGCGCTGTTGCCCGGATGCGAGAGCAGCAGCCGGGGGCAGCCGGCCTCGAGGAAACGCTCGAGTTGGTCGCGGCTGCCGTACTGCCCGGAGCACTCGACCACCAGGTCGATGCCGGCGTCCGCCCAAGCCACGCCCTCGGGGGTGGAGGCGTGCGTCACCGCGATCGGCTGCCCATTGACGAGCAGGCAGCCGTCGGCGCTGCCCACGGCGCCGGGATAGCGGCCGTGCGTGGAGTCGAAGCGGGTGAGGTAGGTGATGCTCGCCAGGTCGGCGGGCTCGTTGATGGCGACGATTCGAAAGCGGTCGGCGAGGCCCGCTTCGTGCAGGGCGCGCAGGTAGCAGCGCCCGATGCGCCCGTAGCCGTTGATGGCGATACGGAAGATCTTGTCGGTGGTGGGGGCGGAGTGGGTGGTCAACTCGGGCTCGTTCGGTTGCGATCGGACGGGATGAGGGCGCTTGCCGCGCGCGCGGGGCCGCGCCGCAAGATGGGCGAACATTGTAGCGGCGCAACACGCCTCCAATGCACTGCCGCGCACGATGGTGAGGGGACCGCGCACTGCCGGTGCGCGTGCACAAAAAAAGGGGCGGCTCTCGCCGCCCCAACCCCTTCCCCTGGATCGCCCAGGAGGTGCTACCGGATAACCTTCGCTATCAGGCCTTGACGCCCTTCGCTTCGCCCTTGATGAAGAAGCTGGCGAGGTAGGTCAGCAGGCCAATGAAGAACATCACGCCGGCCCATTCACGCATCCAGAAGAACAGCGTGAGCTGGTCCTGGGTGGCCATGAAGGACATCGGGGTGTCGGACACGCGCTGCAGCCAGACTTGCAGGATGCCGGCGGCGGTCAGGAACAGGGTGATGAAGACCATGGCGATCGTCATCAGCCAGAACGACCACATCTCGACGACCTGAGCCTTGGTGCTGTTGGCAGCGCGGCCGCGCAGGATCGGCATGGCGTAGCTGATCATCGTGATCACGACCATCACGTAGGCGCCGTAGAAGGCCATGTGGCCGTGCGCCGCCGTGATCTGCGAGCCATGGGTGTAGTAGTTCACCGGAGCCAGGGTGTGCAGGAAGCCCCACACGCCAGCGCCCAGGAACGCCATCACACCGGTACCCAGCGCCCACAGCACGGCAGCCTTGTTCGGATGCTCGCGACGGCGGCGGTTCACCATGTTGAAGGCGAACACGGTCATGGCGAAGAACGGGATCGGCTCGAGCGATGAGAAGATCGAACCCCACCACTGCCAGTATTCCGGCGTACCGATCCAGAAGTAGTGGTGACCGGTACCGATGATGCCGGAGACCAGCGCCATGGTGATGATCACGTACAGCCACTTCTCGATGACCTCGCGGTCGACACCCGTCACCTTGATGAGGACGAAGGCGAGCATCGCGGCCATGATCAGTTCCCACACGCCTTCAACCCAGAGGTGAACCACCCACCACCAGTAGAACTTGTCACGGACGAGGTTGGTCGGGTTGTAGAAGGAGAACAGGAAGAAGATCGCCAGACCCCACAGGCCCAACAGCAGCACGATGCTGATGACGGTCTTGCGGCCCTTCAGCATGGTCATGGTGATGTTGAACAGGAAGGCCAGCGCCACGACCACGATACCGATCTTGGTGATCAACGGCTGCTCGAGGAACTCCCGGCCCATGGTCGCGAGGATGTCGTTGCCCGTCATCGACGCCAGCGTGCTGTAGGGCACGAGCAGGTAGCCGACGATGGTCAGCGCACCGGCGATGAGGAAGATCCAGAACATCGCCAGCGCCAGCTTCGGGCTGTAGAGCTCGGTCTCCGCCTCTTCGGGCACGAGATAGTAGGCCGCACCCATGAAGCCGAACAGCAGCCACACGATGAGCAGGTTGGTGTGCACCATGCGCGCCACGTTGAAGGGGATTTCCGGGAACAGGAAATCGCCAACCACGTATTGCAGGCCCATGATCAGACCGAAGATGATTTGCCCCACGAAAAGCCCGATCGCCGCGATGAAGTAGGGCATGGCGACCGCTTGTGATTTGTATTGCATGAATATCCCCTTTTGGTCTCCGTTTCCGATCAACCTTCGATGTTGGGCGGCCAGTTGGCGGTGTTGATCTCCGCCGTGTACTTGAAGAATTCGACGAGGTTGTCGAGCTCTTCTTCGGTCAGGTTGAACTGGGGCATCTGACGACGACCCGGAGCGCCGGTGGGCATTGCCTGGATCCACGCCTTGATGAAGTCGCCACCGCGGCGGGTGTAGACGTTACCGAGCTCCGGCGCGAAGTAGGCGCCTTCGCCCAGCAGGGTGTGGCAGCCGAGACAGTTGTTGACTTCCCAGACGTGCTTGCCGGCTGCGACCGCGGGGGTGATTGCAGCGCGGTTGTCGCGATTCGGGAGTTCGCGTTCCGTGTCGAAGGTGAGCGCCAGGAACAGGAGGAAGAAGAACACCGTTCCCCCGTAGAAGATGTTCCGCGCCATTGATTTTGTGAAGATACCGCTCATGGAGTACTCCTCATCGCTTATCTCGTTTTTTCCGAAAAGGTGTCGGTTGCCCGGGTGGTTCAGGGGTTACAAAGTCCAAGGCAAAGCCTATGGTGCGCGCATTGTGGGCGTGAGGGTGGCGGGTGCTCCATGATTTGAATCAAGATGTACCTGGACAAGGCATGACGATGATGAGAACGGACTATTGCGTGGCGCACGGCCGCCCGCGGGCGAAGGCTTGGGCTGCGTTAGGCGGTGTGCTGGCGCTGGCCGGCCTGCTCGCGGCTCCGCCGGCTGTGGTGGCTGCGCCGCCGCGGGTTGCGGTGGATGTCGGGCACACATACGCGGCCCCCGGGGCGACGAGCGCGCGCGGGCGTGGCGAGTTCGAGTTCAACCTCGCGCTTGCGCACGCGCTGGCCGATGCCTTGCGCGCACGTGGCGTCGAGGTGACGCTGATCAACGCCGACGGCCGCATCGACAGCCTGCAGGCGCGCCCGCGCGCGGCGGACGGGGCGGATTTCTTTCTTTCCATCCACCACGATTCGGTCAACGCCTTCGAACTGCGGCCGTGGATATGGCAGGGGCGGGCGCTGGACTACAACGACGACTTTTCCGGGCACTCGCTGTTCGTGTCGCGCGACAACCCGGATACCGCGCGCAGCATCCTGTGTGCGCGCGTAATCGGTGCGCGGTTGCAGCGCATGGGCTTCGTGCCCACGCACAAGAACGGGCGCCGGCGCGCGTATGCCGACCCCACGCACGCGGTGCATTACTACGACGGCCTGGCGGTGTTGCGCCACGCGCGCATGCCGGCGGTGCTGTTCGAGGCGGGCGTGATCAAGCACCGCGACGAGGAGCTGCTGCTGCGCGAGCCCGCGCGCCAGGCCCGCATGGCCGACGGTATTGGGAGCGCGATCGCGGCCTGCCTGCGCAACGGGCTGCCTGCGGATGACGAGGCCGCGGCCGACCGGCGGGATGCGGTGCACGAAAAACGCCCCGTGGGGCCGTAAGCCGCGGGGCGTCTGGCGCACGCGGGGCGCGCGCGGAAAGGAAAGGCGTGGTTTTACTTCGCGTTCGGCAGGCGCGAGGACACGCCCTGCACGAAGTAGTCCATCTTGCCCAGCGTGGCATCGTCCATGACCGTGCCCGCGGCGAGGCGCTCGGTGCCGGCCTGGTCCACCACCGGCCCGGTGAAGGGGTGGAAGCTGCCGGCGGTGATCTTCGCCTCGAGATCGCGCACCATCGTCTGCACCTCCTCGGGGATGGCCGGGTTGAGCGGTGCGAGCTTGATCATGCCGTCCTTCATGCCGCCCCACACGCCCTCGGGCTTCCAGGTGCCGGCGAGCACTGCGTCCACGGTGCGCTTGTAGAACTCGCCCCAGTGGTGGGTTGTGGCGGTGAGCTGGGCCTTCGGTCCGTACTTCGACATGTCCGAGTGGTAGGCGAAGGCATGCACGCCTTTCTCTTCCGCAGCCTGCACGGTGGCGGTCGAGTCGGTGTGGTGGGTGAGCATGTCGGCGCCCTGCGAGATCAGGGTCATCGCCGCCTCGCGCTCCTTGCCCGGGTCGTACCAGCTGTTCGCCCAGATCACGCGCACTTCCACGTTGGGGTTAACGCTGCGCGCACCCATCGTGAACGCGTTGATGCCCTGCAGCACCTCGGGGATGGGGAAGGCGCCGACGTAGCCGAGCACGTTCGACCGGGTCATCTTGCCGGCGATCACGCCATTGAGGTAGCGGCCCTCGTAGAAGCGCGCGTTGTAGGGCGCGAAGTTCTTCGCCGACTTGTAGCCGGTGGCGTGCAGGAAGGTGACCTTGGGGAACTGGCGCGCGACGCGCTCGACGTAGTTCATGTAGCCGAAGCTGGTGGCGAACACGATCTGGCTGCCGCTGGCGGCGAACTCGCGTATCACGCGCTCGGCGTCGGCGCCTTCGGCCACGCTCTCGACGTAGCGCGTCTCGATGCGCCCGCCGAGGGCGGCTTCGAGCTCCTTGCGACCGAGGTCGTGCTGGTAGGTCCAGCCGGCATCGCCGATCGGGCTGACGTACACGAAGCCGACCTTGGCCGGCGCTTCGGCCGCGGCGCCCAGGGGCAGGGTGGCGGCGACGGCGAGTGCTGCGGCACTGAGCATGAACTGGCGACGATGGGTCATGAACGGGTCTCCTGGAAGGGGCGGAATGGTGGGGTCGGGAGGATGGAGTCGGGAGGATGGAGTCGGGAGGATGGAGTCGGGAGGATGGGGTCGGGAGGATGGTGTGCGGGCGGCGGCGGTGGCGCGCTCACCCGCGCGCGTAGTCGGCGGTGGCCTGCACGCATTCGCGCACGAGCTCGGGGCCGCGGTAGATGAGGCCGCTGTACAGCTGCACCAGCCGGGCGCCGGCGTCGAGCTTGGCGCGCGCCTGGGTGCCATCGAGCACGCCACCGGCGGCGATGATCGGCAGCTCGTCGCCCAGTGCGGCGGCGAGCTTGCGCACCACCGCGGTCGAGGCCTCGAACACCGGCGCGCCCGACAGGCCGCCTTGCTCGTTGCCATGGCGGATACCCTGCACCTGGTCGCGCGCGATCGTGGTGTTGGTGGCGATCACGCCGTCGATGCGGTGGCGGCGCAGCGCGTCGGCGATGTTGGTGATCTGCGCGTCGTCGAGGTCGGGCGCGATCTTGAGCGTCATCGGCACGTAGCGGCCGTGGGTGTCGGCGAGACGGGTCTGCGCCGCCTTGAGTCGGCCGAGCAGGTCGTCGAGCTCGGATTCGCCCTGCAGCTGGCGCAGGTTCTTGGTGTTGGGCGAGGAGATGTTGACCGTGACGTAGCTCGCCAGCGCATAGACCTTGTCGAGGCAGGCGAGGTAGTCGTCGGCGGCGCGCTCGATCGGCGTGTCGAAGTTCTTGCCGATGTTGATGCCGAGGATGCCGCGGAACTTCGCCGCGCGCACATGGGCGATCAGCGCCTCCACGCCGTGGTTGTTGAAACCCATGCGGTTGATGATGCCCTGCACTTCAGGCAGGCGGAACATGCGCGGGCGGGGGTTGCCGGGCTGCGGGCGCGGGGTGATGGTGCCGATCTCGATGAAGCCGAAGCCCAGGCGGGCGAGGCCGTCGATGGCTTCGCCGTTCTTGTCGAGCCCGGCTGCGAGGCCGATGCGGTTCGGGAAGCGCAGGCCCATGACCTCGGTCGGCTCGGCCGCGATCGGCTGGCCGGCGGGCAGCAGCTTGCCGGCCAGGTGCAGGCCCTGCACGGTGAGGTTGTGGGCGTTCTCGGGGTCGAGCGAAAACAGCAGGGGGCGGGCGAGTTCGTAGAGCATCGCCGGATTGTATCGGTTCGCCCCGCCGCAGTGGAGGGGGCTCCGCGTGTCAGCTGTCCGTCGCGTCTTCCGGTAGCGCTTGCCAGCGGCCGTCCTGCAGCGCCTCGAGCGGGCGAAAGCGCGACTTGTAGGCCATCTTCGGCGTCTCGGCGATCCAGTAGCCGAGGTAGACATAGGGCAGGCCCAGGCGGCGTGCGGTCTCGATCTGCCACAGGATGCCGTAGGTGCCGAGGGCGGCATGCGGCAGGTCCGGATCGTAGAAGGTATAGACGCTCGAGAAGCCGTCGGCGAGGCAGTCGATGACGCTGACCATGCGCAAGATGCCGTACTCGCGAAATTCGACCAGGCGGGTGTCGACGTGGCTTTGCAGCAGAAAGTGGCTGAACTGCTCGCGGTTGTCCAGATCCATGCCGCCGCCCGCGTGCCGCGCGGCCTGGTAGCGCTGATAGAGCTGGTAGTGCTCTTCATCGAAGGCGAGCGCGCGCTCCAGGCCGGTGAGCGCATGATGGCGCCTCCACGCGCGGCGCTGGCTGCGGTCGGGGCGAAAGGCCTCCACCGGGATGCGCACCGGCACGCAGGCGCTGCAGGTGTCGCAGTGCGGGCGATAGGTGAATACCCCGCTGCGCCGGAAACCGCGACGCACGAGCTCGCTGTAAAGGTGCGTGTCGATGAGGTGAGCAGGCGTGGCCACCTGCGAGCGCGCACTGCGCGCGGGCAGGTAGGAGCAGGCGTAGGGCGCCGTCGCGTAGAACTGGATCAGCGCGTAGGGGTAGTCCTGTTGCATCGCCTCGTTTGCCCGAGAGAGTTCGATTCAGGGCCAGTCGAAGCCGTCCATGGCGTCGGCAGCCCATATGTACGGTGGCAGGTGTTCGGCGGTGAGCCCTTCCAGCCTTGCGACGAACTGCGCGCGCGGCACTTCGTATGCACCCATCGACAGCAGATGGGGCGTGGTCATCTGGCAGTCGATCATGCCATAGCCGAGTGCGCCGAGCAGGCGTGCAAGATGCGCGAGCGCCACCTTCGACGCGTCGGTCTCGTGCGAGAACATCGACTCGCCGAAGAACATTCTGCCCAGCGCCATGCCGTACAGACCACCGACGAGTTTTCCGTCACGCCAGCATTCGACGCTGTGTGCGTAGCCGAGTTCATGCATGCGCAGATAGGCGGCCTGCATGGCGGGGGTGATCCAGGTGCCCAGGCCGGGCTCGCGCGGGGCGGCACAGGCGCGCATGACGGCGCCGAAGGCGGTGTCGGCGCGGACCTCGAAGCGTCTGCGACGCAGCGTCTTGCGCAGCGAATGGCTGATGTGGATGTGCTCGGGCTCGAGCACCAGGCGGGGGTCGGGGGACCACCACAGGATCGGCTCGCCGCCGCTGAACCAGGGGAAGATGCCGCGCCGGTAGGCGGCCAGCAGCCAGTCGGGCGTCAGCGCGCCGCCGGCTGCGAGCAGGCCGTTGGGCTCGCTCAGCGCCGCGCTGTCGGGCGGAAAGCCCGGCTGCGCGCCCAGCCAGGGGATCATGCGCTCGTCGCCGCCAGCGCACGCGGGCCTGCGGCGCTGGCGGGCTCGACATCGGCGAAGGTGACCACGTGGTCCACGTCCAGGCGGATGCCGATGAGCTCGCCGATGGCGTGGTTGTGGTGGCTGGGCACCAAGGAAAGCACGCGCGCACCGCTGGCCAGGCGCAGCGTGTACAGGATGTCCGCGCCCCGAAACGCCTTGTGCGCCACCTCGGCCACGAGCGCGCTGGCGTCGTCGTGGACGATGTCGTCCGGGCGCAGCAGCACGTCGACCTCGCTGCCGTGCGGGCATACGGCGCTATCCTCGCCGCAACTCAGCGGCGTGGTGCTGTTGAGCACGCCGAGCTCGACCTGCACGCGCTTGTCGTCGAGCACCTTGCCGCGCAGGAACACGCCCTGGCCGATGAAGTCGGCGACGAAGCGATTGGCCGGGCGGTGGTAGAGGTTGTAGGGCGTGTCCCACTGCTGGATGCGGCCTTCGTTCATGATGCCGATCTCGTCGGCGACCGCAAAGGCCTCGTGCTGGTCGTGCGTGACCAGGATGGCGGTGGTGTCGGCGGCCTTGATGATGTCGCGCACCTCGTAGGACAGACGCTCGCGCAGTTCGACATCGAGGTTGGAGAAGGGCTCGTCGAGCAGCAGCAGGCTGGGCCGCGGCGCCAGTGCCCGCGCCAGCGCCACGCGCTGCTGCTGGCCGCCGGACATCTCGTGCGGGAACTTGCCGCCCTGAGCGGACAGTCCGACCAGCGCGAGCAGCTCATCCACGCGCTGGCGCTGCGCGGCGGCGGGCATCCTGTGCAGGCCGAAGGCGATGTTGTCCGCCACCGAAAGATGCGGAAAGAGCGCGTAATCCTGAAACACCATGCCGATGCGCCGGCGCTCGGGCGGCAGCATGTGCGTCGGGGTGCTGACGATCTCGCCATCGAGCCGGATGCTGCCGGCGGCCAGCCGTTCAAAGCCGGCGATGCAGCGCAGCACGGTGGTCTTGCCGCAGCCCGAAGGCCCGAGCAGACAGCCGATGCGGCCCTTTTCGAGGCTCAGCGAGAGCTGGCGGACCACGACGTTGTTGCCGAAGGCGAGGTCGATGCGGTCGAGGTTCAGATGTGACATGGGCCGGGTCGAGGCGCGTGCGGGCAGGGATGAGGAGACTGTGCGGGCGCGAACGCCGCGCGAGGACGATTATTGCATCGCGGTGTTCCAAATGCGATCAATTATAATTCGCCGACACCAGCGGGGCGGCCGATCTCCGGTCCGGCCTCGACCAGATGGGAACGGAATGAACTCTTCGCGAACATGGGGCGCCGGGCGCCTCGACGGATCGACCCTGACGCTGTCCGCGGTGCTGATCGCCGCGCTGATCGCCGCGCCGGTGCTGTCGGTGTTTTCCAACGTGTTCGCCAGCCAGACGAGCGACACCTGGGCGCACCTGGCCGACACCGTGCTCGGCGAGTTCGTGCTGAACACGGTGGTGCTGTGCGTGGGCGTGGGCCTGGGGGTGGCCTCGATCGGCGTGACCTCGGCCTGGCTGACCACGATGCTGGATTTTCCCGGGCGACGCTTTTTCGAGTGGGCGCTGGTGCTGCCGCTCGCGATGCCCGCGTACGTGATGGCCTACGTCTATACCGACTTCCTGCAGTTCGTCGGGCCGGTGCAGAGCTGGCTGCGCGAGCTCTTCGGCTGGCGCCACGGCGACTACTGGTTCCCGGAGGTGCGCAGCGTGGGCGGGGCCGTGGCCATGTTCATGTTCGTGCTCTATCCCTACGTGTACATGATCGCGCGTGCCGCTTTTCTGGAGCGGGCGGGCGGCATGCTCGAGGCCGGGCGCTCGCTGGGGCTGGGGCCTTGGGGCTCGTTCTTTCGCGTGTCCTTGCCGCTCGCGCGGCCGGCGGTGGTGGCCGGCACCGCGCTGGCGCTGATGGAGACCCTGGCCGACTTCGGCACGGTGGCCTATTTTGGCGTGCAGACCTTCACAACCGGCATCTATCGGGCCTGGTTCTCGCTCGGCGATCGCATCGCGGCAGCCCAGCTTTCGGCCGCGCTGCTCGCCTTCGTCATCCTGGTGCTCACGCTCGAGCGGATGTCGCGCGGACGCGCCCGCTTCAACAACACCTCACGCCAGGCGTCCTTGCCGGTGCGGGTGCGCCTGAGCGGGGCGCTCGGCTGGCTGGCGGCTTTCGCCTGCTTCATGCCGCTGCTGCTTGGCTTTCTGCTGCCCGCGGCGCTGCTGCTGGAGATGGCGCTGATCGAAGGTGATGCGCAGTTCGGCGCGCGCTTCGTGCATCTGGCCCGCAACAGCTTCCTGCTCGCTGCAGTCACCGCGCTCATCGCGGTGCTGCTCGCGGTGCTGCTCGGCTACGCTGCGCGCCTTGCGCGCTCGCGCTGGCCGCGCGCGCTCAACCGCGTGGTCGGCCTGGGTTACGCGGTGCCCGGTTCGGTGATCGCGGTGGGCGTGCTGATTCCGCTCACGCGCCTGGACAACTGGCTCGCGCAGACCTGGGAGACGGTGTTCGGTACCAACCCAGGGCTGATCTTGACCGGTGGCATCGCGGCGCTGGTGTATGCGTATCTGGCGCGCTTCCTCTCGGTGGCCCTGCAGACGGTCGAGTCCAGCCTGGGCAAGATCACGCCGAGCATGGATGACGCGTCGCGCAGCCTCGGCTTCGGCAAGTGGGCCACGCTGCGCCGTGTGCATGTGCCGATGTTGCGCGGCAGCCTGCTCACCGCAGGCCTGCTGGTGTTCGTCGATGTGATGAAGGAGCTGCCGGCGACGCTGGTGATCCGCCCGTTCAATTTCGACACGCTGGCGACCCAGGCGCACACGCTGGCGGCCGATGAGCGGCTGACCGAGGCCTCGACCGCGGCGCTCATCATCGTCGCCGTGGGCCTGCTGCCGATGTTCGTCATCTCGCGCCAGATACTGTCGGCGAACCGTCGGGCGGGCTGATCCGGGCGCATGGCGCTGGCCCCGGGCGGCGCACGGGTGCCGAACGGATGCCGGCGGGGTGCCGAGCGTGAATTAGTGCCATGCTTTTCCCGCTTTTCAGGGGCTTGGGGCTGCGCGCGCAGGTCATAATTGGACCAACAACAAGAAACGAGAAACCATGTACGCGCTCCCGCCCTCCTGTCACCGGCAATCGGTATCGCTGCCGTTCGGCGTCGCCGGGTGCAGCCGTCGGTCGCGTTGCGTGGCCGCGTCGCGGATGCCCCTGCCAGCGCAGCCTCGCGGCGCGCGCGCCGGAAGCGCAGTTTCGTGAGCGCGCGCCTGTCTCGGCCGAATGGCGGCGCGCGGCGCGCGTTTGCGTGGTCGATCGGCTTGAGCGTCGTGTTCGTGGCGACGCTCTTGGTGCCTCATCCGCGTCTTTTTCCCACCCCCGAGCACTACCTCGCGCTGCACACCGTGCTCGAGCTGTTTTCGATTGCGGTGGCGGCGATGGTGTTCGCGCTCGGCTGGAATCTGCGCCAGACCGCCGGCAGCGGCCGCCTGCTCTGGCTAGGAGCGGCCCTGCTCTCGGCCGGGCTGCTCGACATCGGCCACCTGCTCTCGTATGAAGGCATGCCGATTTTCTTCACCCCCAGCAGTGCCGACAAGGCCATTCATCTGTGGCTGGGGGCGCGGCTCATGGTGCTGGTCGGCCTGCTCGCGTATCCGTTCGTGGACGAGCGGCGCTGGTCGTCGGTGCATGCGCTGACCGTGACCGCCACGGGCGTTGCGGTCGCGCTGGGGTGGACCGCGGTCGTGCTGTTCATGCCCGAGCGCTTGCCGACGAGTTTCGTGCCCGGGCAGGGCGTCACCACCTTCAAGGTCGCGGTCGAGTACGCGCTTTCCTTGAGCTATGCGCTCGCCGCGGTGCTGTTCGCCCGATGCGCGGTGTCGGGGCGGGTGCGCTCGGGACACTGGCTCGCCGCCGCGGCGTGGACGCTGGCGCTCACCGAGTTGTATTTCACGCTCTATCGTGAGCTGAGCGATTTCGTCAACGTGATGGGCCATGTGTTCAAGATCGCCGGCTTCGCGATGATCTATCGTGCGGTGTTCGTCTCGGGCGTACGCGAACCGCAGGCCGCGCTCGTGCGCGAGCGGGCCCTGCTGCGCGGGCTGATCGACTCAGTGCCCGACCTGATCGCCTTCAAGGACCTGCATGGCCGCTACCTGGGCTGCAACAAGGCTTTCGCATCGGCGTACGGCGTGGCCGAATCGAGCCTGCTGGGGCGGCGCGAAGCTGAAGTGTTCGCGCCGCAGGCAGGGCTTGCCGGGGCGCAGGCCGATGTGCTCGTCCAGGATGTGATGCATCAGGAAGAATGGTTGCAGGCCGCGGACGGCAGCGTGCGGCTGCTCGATACGCTGCGCACGCCGTATCGCGACGAACACGGCGGGCAGCTCGGCGAGATCCGCGTCAGCCGCGACTTCACCGAGCGGCGCAAGGTGCGCGAACAGATCGCCGAGCGCGAGCGGCGCGTGATGCTCGCGCTCGAAGGCGCCGAGCTCGGCCTGTGGGACTGGGACGTACTCAGCGGGCGGGTGAGCTACAGCCCCACCTGGGGGCGAATGCTCGGTTACGAGCCCGATGAGCTCGCCGCCGATGTGACGACCTGGGAGTCGCTGGTTCACCCCGACGACTGGCGCGAAATCCGCCTCGCGCTGGAACCTCATCTGCGTGGCGAGCGGGAGTCTTACCAGGTCGAGTACCGCATTCACCACCGTGACGGGCGCTGGCTCTGGGTGCTCGCGGCCGGCCGCGTGCTGGACCGCAGCGAGGACGGGCAGGCGTTGCGGATGGTGGGGATTCACCAGGACATCTCGCAGCGCAAGGCCATGGAAGAGAGCCTGGTGCAGCTGGCCACGAGTGATCCGCTCACCGGCTTGTGGAACCGCCGCCACTTTGCCGAAATGGTGCGCGGCGAACTCGGCCGTCTGCGCCGGCACGATTCGACCGCGGCGTTGCTGCTGCTCGACCTGGATCATTTCAAGCGCATCAACGACACCCATGGGCATGCGGCCGGCGACGAGGTGCTGCGACATTTCACTGCCACCGTGACCGCGCAGCTGCGCGAGGCGGACGTGTTCGCCCGCCTCGGCGGCGAGGAGTTCGCGATTCTGCTGCCGTGCATCGACGCGCAGGGCGCCATGCGCGTGGCCGAGCGCCTGTGCCGAGTCGTTGCCGAACACCCGGCAGCGGTGGATTCCGGCCCGCTCACCTACACGGTCAGCATCGGTGCGACGATGCTCGCCTGGGAGGACGAGGGCTACGAGGCGGCCTACGAGCGCGCCGACCAGGGACTCTACGCGGCCAAGGGTGCAGGGCGCAACCGCGCCATGATGGCTGCAGCCGACGACACCGCGCTGCGCCCGGCAGGCGTCGAAGCGGCGCCGGACCCCGCGCGCGACGGGGTACCGACGCCGGGCTGAAGGCTCAGCGGAAACCGGCGCGATCGAAGATGCGCTGGGCTTCGGGGACCGCGTCGGCGAGCTCGCCGATCGGCAGGGTGTCGGCCTTGAATTCGCCCAGCTTCGTGAGCGCGGCGTTCTCCACCTTCACGCTCTGCACCACCGGCCACTCATTGTTGCCGTTGGCGAAATAGCCCTGCGCCGCGTCCGAGGCGAGGTACTCGAGGAACTTCACCGCCGCGTCCTTGTTGGGCGCGTGCTTGAGCATGCCGGCTCCGGACACGTTGATGTGCGTCCCCCAGCTCTGCTGGTTGGGCCACACCGGCTTGATGGCGGCCACGGCGCGCTGGTCTTCCTTCTTGTCAGAATTCATCAGGCGCGCCAGGTAGTAGCTGTTGGCGATCGCCACGCCGCACTCGCCGGCGGCCACGGCGCGGATCTGGTCGGTGTCGCCGCCCTTGGGCGCACGGGCGAAATTGGCGACCACGCCTTCGGCCCATTTCTCGGTGGCCTCGGCGCCGTTGTGCTTGATCAGCACCGCGCCGAGCGACAGGTTGTAGGGGTGGCTGCCCGAGCGCGAGCAGACCTTGCCCTTGAGCGCCGGATCGGCCAGCTGTTCGTAGGTCTGGACCTGCTCGGCCTTGACCAGGTCGGGGTTGTAGACGATGACGCGCGCGCGGGTGGAGTAGGAGAACCAGTTCGCCGCACGCAGATGATCGGGGATGCGCGCCTCGAGCGTTTCGGACTTGACCGGCGCGAAGATGCCGAGCGCGTCGGCCTTGGCCAGACGCGAGGCGTCGACGGTGATGAAGATGTCGGCCGGGCTGTTGGCGCCTTCGTTGCGGATGCGCTCGAGCAGCTCGTCTTCCTTGGCCTCGATGCGGTTGATCTTGATCCCGGTCTGGCGGGTGAAGTCACCGTACAACTGCTCGTCGGTCTGGTAGTGACGGGCGGAGTAGATGTTCAGCTCGGCGGCCGTGGCTGCGCCGCTGAGGCCGAAGGCCGTGATCAAGGATGCGAGTACGACTTTTTTCATGCGGATAACCCCCTCAGGTTAGTGTGGCTTGCGGCAGCAATCATAACGAGAAAGATTCGCAGTTGCAAATAGATCGTATTCTCTGCATCATTGTCGAGAACTGTTCTCAACAAGGTGAAAACATGAATGCGCTGCTCGTGGGGGCGGATCGTCTCGGCAACATCCCGGACGTCCTGGGGGCTTTCGGAATCCGGATCGCCGCACATGTGAGCGGGCGCGACACCACGCACCAACGGCGCAGTGCCCCCTTGCCGACCGGGATCGGGCTGGTGATCCTGTTCACCGACTTTCTCGGCCACAACGTGATGCAGCGCTTTCGTGAGGCAGCAAGCCGGGAGGGGGTGATGCTGGTGTGTTGTCGGCGCTCGACATGCGCCTTGCAGCAGGCGTTGGGGCGACGCCTGGGGGAGCATTGCGCGACTTGCGAGGTGAAGTGCGATCGCCGCGGCGAGCGTCGCGCGCTTAAGGCCTGATCGTGTGAATGCACGCGTCCACAAGCAACAAGCCCGGACAAATCGTCCGGGCTCGTTGTTTTGCGTGTCTTGATGGGCGCTTCGCCAGAGTCTGCGTCAGCGCGCCGAGAGCAGGGCGGGCGCTCGGCTCATGCCGCCTTCTTCGATCAGGCGGCGGGCGCCGGTGAAACGTTTTGCCCAGTAGCGCGTGGCGATGCTCTCGACCCGCACCTTGCCGCCGCTGGAAGGCGCATGGACGAACTTGCCGTCGCCCAGGTAGATGCCGACGTGCGAGTAGGTGCGGCGCATCGTGTTGAAGAACACGAGGTCGCCCGGCTGGAGTTGCTTGCGGCTGATCTTGTCGCCCAGGCCGGCCATCTGCGCTGCGGTGCGCGGCAACTTCAGCCCGACCGCGTTGCGAAACACGTTCAGCACCAGCCCGCTGCAGTCCAGGCCGGCTTCACGGGACGTGCCGCCATAGCGATAGGGAATGCCTAGATAGGTCAGCGCCTCGAACACGAGTTGCGCGGAAAGGTCTTCGACCCCCGATGCGGCAGTGTTCGGCAAGCTCTGC
>DITC01000009.1 GCA_002422685.1 Thauera sp. UBA6194
CGGGGCGTTTTACGTCGACTAAAAACAACCTCCAGAATGATGCACAGCGTCGGATGTGACGACGCTCGCGTCATCAGGCAGAATCTTCCTCTTTCGTGAGTTCGGGAAACGGGATGAACTTCGATCTGATCATCGTCGGTGGGGGGCTTGCCGGTGCGGCGCTCGCTGTGGCGCTCAGACGCACTGCCCTGAAGATCGCGGTGCTTGAGCATGCGCCACCAAAACGCATCGATGGATGGGACCCCCGTGTCTACGCCTACAGTCCCGCCAGCGCGCGCTTTCTCGAGTCCCTCGGTGTGTGGGCACACCTCGATGAGAGTCGGCTCATGCCGGTGCGCGAGATGCTCATCAGCGGTGATGCAGGAGGAAGCCTGAGGTTCTCCGCGCACGAGAGTGGCCTCTCCGAGCTGGCCTGGATCGGCGAATCCAGTCATGTGCACCTCGAATTGTGGGAAGGGCTGAAGCGCCAGCACAACGTGAGTCTGTTCTGCCCCGGTGTTCCCGCCGCGCTCGAGTGTCATGACGCCGGCGTGTCGCTGCGGCTGCAGGATGGTCGGAGCTTGTCGGCGAAGCTCGTGGTAGGGGCCGACGGCAGGGAGTCCTGGGTGCGAGGGCAGGCGAAGATCGACGCTTCGGTGACGCCGTACGGCGAAAAGGGTGTGGTTGCGAATCTGCGCTGCGCGCGTGCGCATCACGGGACAGCGTTTCAGTGGTTTCGGGAAGATGGCGTGCTGGCCTGGCTGCCGCTCGGGGGCGATGCGGTGTCGGTCGTCTGGTCAGCGCCCGATGAAGTCGCGGACAGTTTGCTCGCGCTCGACGACGATGCCTTCTGCGAGCGTATCGCCGAGGCAGGTGGACGCTGTCTTGGCGCCTTTTCGCTGCTTTCGCCGCGCGCAGCCTTTCCGTTGCGCCTGATGCGCGTGGCGCGCGTCGTACAGCCGCGGCTCGCGCTCATCGGAGATGCCGCGCACGCGATCCACCCCCTTTCCGGACATGGCATCAACCTCGGCTTTCAGGACGCGAAGGCCCTCGCGGAGGTGCTTTCAGCGGCGGCCAGTTGGGAGGATCCGGGCGAACTCAGCGTGCTGCGGCGTTATGCGCGGCAGCGTGCAGAAGAGCCTTTCCTCCTGCAGTATGCGACGCACGGTCTCAATCGTCTGTTCGGTGCGCGCAACCCGGTGATGGCTGCGCTGCGCAATGGTGGACTGAACCTCACTGGCCAGCTGCCGGTCCTAAAAGACATTCTGGTCCGTTACGCTGCGAACGGGCACTTTTGAACGCATCTGGAGAAGCTGATGAATCGATCCGTACCTGCGCCTGCCCGGAAAGTGGTGAAGCCGACCATCCTGGCCTGTGCGCTGTTCCTTGCCGCCACTGCGCAGGCGAGCGAAGACGATGTGAAGAAGAAGATGGATGCCTTCATCGGCGCGCCCGCAGTGGAGTCGGTGACGAAAACGCAGTACGGCGAACTGTATGAAGTCGTGCTCAAGAATGGGCAGCTCGTGTACACGGACGAGACCACGAGCTTCGTCATCGACGGTAGCATCATCGATACGGCTTCGCGGCGCGACGTCACTCAGGCGCGCCTGAACCAGCTCGCTGCGATCGACTTTTCGTCGCTGCCGCTCGACCAGGCTGTCAAGCTGGTCAAAGGCAAGGGGACGCGGGTGATCGCCACCTTCGAAGATCCGAACTGTGGTTACTGCAAGCGTCTGGGCAAGGAACTGGACGGGATGGACGACGTGACCGTCTATACCTTCCTTTATCCGATCCTGAGCGAGGATTCCGCCACCAAGTCGGACAACATCTGGTGCGCCGAGGACTCGGCAAAGGCATGGACGGACTGGGTCGTTCAGGGCAAGGAGCCCGCGAGCGCGAGCTGCGACACGAGCGCCATCAAGCGTAACGTCGAACTCGGGCAGAGCCTGCGCGTGAGCGGCACGCCCACGATTTTCCTTGCCGATGGCACGCGCATCGGCGGTTACATGCCGCGCGCCGAGCTCGAAAAAGCCATGGACGCCGCGTCGCGCTGACGGGGCCGGCAGGGGCTGCAAGCCGTGCGGCCTGCGGATTTGCGGCCAGCCCGTCGTGCAGCCCCGGACTGATCGCCCTCAGCGCAAGGCCGGGGGTGTCATGCCTTTGGGCAGTAGCGCCCACATGCGTCCCTGTTGCCGCATGCGTCCGGCTTCCACGCCGGCTTCGGCCCCGAATCCCCAGAAGAAGTCTGCGCGTACCGCGCCCTTGATCGCGCCACCGGTGTCCTGAGCGAGCACCAGGCGGTTGAGTGGGCGCGGGCTGTTCGGGTAGGTGGTCGAGAGCAACACCGGCGCACCGAGCGGGACGTAGCGTGGATCGACCGCGATGCTGCGCCCCTCGGTCAGCGGCACGCCGAGCGCGCCGATCGGCCCGCCAGTCGAGCTCGGCAGTTCGCGGAAAAAGACGTAGCTCGGATTCGCGTGCAGGAGTTCCTCGAGGCGCTGCGGGTTATCCCGCGCCCAGCGCTTGATGCCTTCCATCGAGGCTTTGTCGAGGCTGAGCTCGCCCTGCGCGACGAGCCACCGCCCGATGGATTGGTAGGGGTGGCCGTTCTGGTCGGCATAACCGATGCGAACGAGACTGCCGTCGGCAAGGCGCACGCGCCCCGAGCCCTGGACCTGCAGAAAGAACAGGTCGATCGGATCGCTCGCCCACAGCAGCACGGGTGCAGGCAGCCGGCTTGCGTGCTCGTCGATCTGCTGTCGTGTCCAGTACGGAACCACCTTGTTATCCACGATGCGCCCACGCAGGCGCAGGCCCTTGAGCTCGGGATGCACATCGGCGAGATCGATCGTGAGCATGTCTTTGGGCACGCCGTGGATCGGCCAATTGCTGCGGGCGCTGCGCTGGCGGCTGCCCTCGATCAGGGGCTCGTAGTAGCCGGTCACCAGGCCTTCGGTGCTGCCATCGGGGTTGATGAGCTGCCAGGGTGTGAAGCGGGCCTCGAAGAAACGCCTGACCTCGGCGCTCGAGGGCGCCGTGCCGAGCGCGTTCGCTGCTTCGCAGACGGCTCTCCATGCGGGCTGGCGCACGAGGGTCGAGCACGAGGTGCGCAGGGCCTGCCACGCTGCGGCGGGGTCGTCCTCCTGCCACTGCGGGATGTCGGCCCAGGTTCTTGCCTGCAGGGGGGCTGCGGCCGGCGCTTGCGGGGCCGCCGCGCCCTGGCTCGCGCATACGGGGCAGACGGGGCAGGGCTGCGCGGGCGGGCAGGGGCCGGTGTCCGATGTGCGCGTGTCTTCCGGCACGTGCGCGCAGGCTCCCAGCATGAGGGCAAACAGGGACGGCAGGATCGCGCGCGGCATGCGGGCTCCGACACGCGGATGGCGTGGCGTCGTGAGTGGCATGGTGATGAGCTGATGCGTGCAGGATGGGGAGGACATCGGTTGAACTCGTTGGGCTTTGCAGCGAGTATACCGGGCCCCGGCGCACTGTCGGGCCTGGCCGCAAGGCCGATCCTCTTGTAGCCGGTCGCGCGCCGACCCTGCCGCTTGTTGCATGCGCGCCGCAGCGGGCATGCCGGCACAACGCAATGCAGCGCGCGTGCCGGCCCACCGGATACCGAGATGACGACCGAATTTGCCGACCTGTTGAGCCGCGCCGAGCGCGTGCTCGAGCGCCTCGAAACCCTGCTCCCCGGCCCGGCGAGCGCGCCCGATTGGGGCGCAGCTCATGCTTTCCGCTGGCAGCGCCGCCATGGCCGCGCCGCGCTGCGGCCGGTGAAGTCGCCGCACCGTATCACGCTCGCCGACATCCAGGACGTGGATGAGCAAAAGGCACGTATCGACCGCAACACCCGCCAGTTTCTCGCCGGGCGACGCGCCAACAACGTATTGCTGACCGGTGCGCGCGGCACGGGCAAGTCCTCGCTGATCAAGGCCTTGCTCAACGAGTACGCGGATGAGGGATTGCGCTTGATCGAGGTCGACAAGGGCGACCTCGTCGATCTGCCCGAGATCGTGGAGCTCGTCGAGGGGCGTGCCGAGCGTTTCATCCTGTTCTGCGACGACCTCTCCTTCGAGGAGGGCGAGGATGCGTACAAGGCGCTCAAGAGCGTGCTCGACGGTTCCGTGTCGGCGCTGTCGGACAATGTGTTGATCTACGCGACCTCCAACCGCCGCCATCTGATGCCCGAGTACCACGACGAGAACCTCCAGACCCGGCATGTGGATGGCGAATTGCATCCCGGCGAGGCGGTCGAGGAGAAGATCTCGCTGTCCGAGCGCTTCGGCTTGTGGATTTCTTTTTACCCATTCAGTCAGGACGAGTACCTCGACATCGTCGCGCACTGGCTGCGGGCCTTCGGCGCCTCGTCCGCGCAGGTGCAGGCCGCCCGCCAGGAGGCCTTGCAGTGGGCGCTGATGCGCGGCTCGCGTTCGGGCAGGGTGGCGTGGCAGTTCGCACGCGATCATGCCGGACGGCTCGAGGAGGCTCAGTGATGAAACGCAAGCTGGTGGACGTGGCTGCGGGCGTGTTGCTGAGGCCGGACGGAAGCTACCTGCTCGGCCAGCGAGGCGCAGACACCGTCTACGCGGGCTACTGGGAGTTTCCCGGAGGCAAGGTCGAGCCCGGCGAGACGCCGGCGCAGGCGCTCTGCCGCGAACTCGAGGAAGAGCTCGGCATCCGCGTAAGCAAGCTGCGCCCCTGGTTGCGGCGCGAGCACGACTACGAACATGCCCATGTGCGCCTGCACTTTTTCGAGGTGGTGGCATGGCAGGGCGAACTGGACAACCGTGTGCATGGCGCGCTGAGCTGGGTCGCGCCGCAACAGCCGGCGTGCGAGCCCATGCTGCCGGCCAACGGCCCGATCCTGAAGGCGCTGCGGCTGCCACGTACGATGGGCATCACCCACGCAAGCGAGATCGGCGTGGCGGCGCAGCTGGCCGCGCTGGAGCGCGGGCTCGACGCGGGCTTGCGCCTGGTGCAGCTGCGCGAGGGCGGGCTCGCCGACGCCGCCCGCGAGGACTTCGCGCGCGCCGCGCGGGCGCGTGTGCATGCGCGGGGTGGGGTTCTCGTGATCAACGCCGACGCGCAGCTTGCGCGCAGCGTCGAGGCCGATGGGCTGCATCTGCCGGCGCGGCAGCTGATGGCGGCCACGACACGCCCGGAGTTCGTGTGGGTGGGAGCCTCATGCCATACGCGCGCGGAGCTCGAGCAGGCTGCGGCGCTCGGTCTCGACTACGCCCTGCTCGGGCCGGTGTGCCCCACGCTGAGTCACCCAGGGCAGGAAGGACTGGGCTGGGCACGTTTTACCGAGCTGGCGGCCGGGCTGCCGATGCCGGTGTTCGCGCTCGGCGGCCTGTTGCCCGAGGACATGGCGCGGGCGCGCGACGCCGGCGCTCATGGCATTGCGGCGATTCGTGGGTTTTGGGGTGCACAGCGCTGATCGAGCACCAGCGCTGCAGTGTCGATGCGGTGAGTCCGAGCGCGCGTGGCGCGCGCTCAGAAGCCGCGCCCCTCGCCCAGCCCGGGGGGCTGGAAGTCGCTCTCGTCGAGCGCTGCGTCGGGCGGCGCGGTCGGCACACGGTAAGCTTCCGAAGCCCATGCGCCGAGGTCGATCTGGCGGCAGCGCGCCGAGCAGAACGGCCGATAGGCGTTTTTTTCGGTCCACACCACCGGCTTGCGGCAGGTGGGGCAGTTCACGGTGCGTACGGCGGCGGTCATGGTCGGCTCACAGGCTGCAGAACGTGAGCTCGAAGGCTACGTCGCGTTCTGCCTGGCGCGGGCGGGCGATGGTCTCCGGCAGCATGAAGCGTACGTTCAGCGCATATTTGTTGGCGCTGATCTCGGGCACGACGGCTTCCGAGTTGGTAAGCCGTACGCGCACCATCTGTGCGGTGCGCCCCGCCATGGTGAGCTGGAAGGCGCCGCCGCGGGCGAGTTGCTGCTCGGGGCGACCACTGCCGCGCAGCAAACGCAGCACGATCTCGATGCCGTCGCGGATCGGCGCCATCGGGTGCATCCAGCCGGCGAGATCGCGGCGTCGAGCCTCCGGGTCGCGGTTGAGCCAGAAATGATAGGACGGCAGGTCGAACTGACATACTCCGCCGGGAATCGCAGCGCGGCCGCGGATGCCCATCAGCCATTCGTTCTCGCGCAGATACTGGCCGATCTTGCCGGCCATCGCGAGCAGCCCGCTCGACGCCTGCTCGATCTCGTAGAGCGCCCCGTTGAGCGCCTCCTCGGAGATCTCCGGATTGTTGCGAAAGGACATGAGGATCTGGCGCTGGCGCTCGAGCTCCTGCACGAGATCGACCTTGAGGTCGGCGCGGCCTGCGACTTCGAGCGTCTCGAAGATGGTGAGCAGCGCGACGTGATGGTCCTGCGGGGTTGCGCCGGCCGTGAAGTGCGCGAACTTCACGAACAGATCCTCCAGACGCAACAGCGTGCGGATGCGCTCATTGAGAGGATATTCGTAGCTGATCACCGCACTGTGTCCGCGTGTTGGCACCCTGAAAAGTCAGGCCGATGATAGCACAGGGCCTCTGCGACAGCGGCGGGGCACCCGGCCCCGCCGGCGGGGTTCCAGCACGCGCGGACGCCGGCTAGCGACGGCGCGCGGCAGCGGCGAGGTAGTTCGCATGCAAGCCTTCGACCTGGGCCTGAAGCTCGGCCAGCGTGCCGGCGTTGTCGATGACATCGTCAGCGGCGGCGAGGCGCTCGGCGCGGCTCGCCTGCGCTGCCATGATGGCGCGGATCTGCGCGTCGGCGAGGCCGCTGCGACGTCGCACGCGCTCGTGCTGCAGCGCCTCGGGGCAGTCGACCACGCAGATGCGGTCGCAGCGTTCGCGGTAGCTGTTCGACTCGATGAGCAGCGGAACGGCGAGGACGACGTAGGGACCCGTGGCCGCGAGGCTGCGCCGTGCGCTCTCGTCCCGGATCATCGGATGCAGGATCGACTCGAGGCGACGTCTGGCCTCGGGCTGTTCAAAAGCGAGCGCGCGCATCGCGGCGCGGTCGAGGCTGCCATCCGGCGCGATCACGCCATCGCCGAAGCTCTGGCGGATGGCTTCGATCGCGGCACCGCCCGCTGCGGTGAGCGCGTGGGCGATGAGGTCGGTGTCGACGACGCTGGCGCCGAGCGCGGCGAAGTGATCGGTGGCGGCGCTCTTGCCGCTGCCGATGCCGCCGGTGAGGCCGACGATGTAGGGGCGTGTGGCGCTCATGGCAGTCCTGTTCAGCGCGGGGTGCAGGCCTGGCGCCTGGCGCGCACGCCGCGCACCGCCGACTCGACCATGCGCAACTGCTCGTCCGGTACGACCGCCTGGATGCGGTAGCTCGTGCGCATGCGTGGCTCGACGCCCGCGTTGTCCACGCCGCGGGCGCGGAGCTGGCTCAGCAGCACACGCGCGCGGCTCTCGGTCTTGAAGACGCCGAGCGAGACGGCGTGCTGCGTGGGGCCGGGCTCCTGCACGATGAAGGTGTCGGTGACACCGAGCAGGTTGAGCTCCACCACCCGACGTTCCGCGGCGCTGCGGCTGCCCTGCGCGGGAATGCGCACCCACCATGAATCGGGCGTTTCGCTACGGGAGCGCGTCGCGCTCAGCCCGATGCGGCGCAGGCGCTGGACGAGGCGGTTGGCTTCGTCGTTGCTGAGATCGGCCCAGGCATGGCAGCTCGACTGTGCCACTGCGGGCGTCTGCGGGGGCTCGGGTGCTGGGGCCGGTTCGGGCGGAGGGGCCGGCTCGGGGGCGGCTGCGGCCGGAGACTCGGGCTCGGGCGTGGGAGCAAGCTCGGCAAGCGCCGTCGCGCCAGCTGCCGGGGCGGCCTGCGACGAAGGCTCGAGCGCTGCCGACGCGGCAGGCTCCGGGGAGGCCCAGGCCTCGCCCGCAGTGTCTTCAGGCGGGGCGTCGAGATCGCCCACCGCCTCTTCGGTCGCGGTCTGCGCTGGCGTCGGCGCGCGCGCGGCGCTGTCTTCATCCTCGTCCGCCGCGGACGCCTCGGGCAGCGCCGCGTCGGCGAGCGGGGCGGCAGGCGGCTCGGGCGTGGCGATGGCGCTGAGTCGGATCCGCTCCGGGCTCAGCTGCTCGGCGATGCGATGTGGTTCGCCGCCGTGCTCGGGGGCGCCCAGCCAGCCGCGCACGACCGCGTAAGCGAGCACATTGAGGATCAGCAGGAAGATGATCAGGAAGCGCAGGGTCATGCCGCTAGATTAGACGAGCGCCGGTGCGGGGGAAACCCGGCCGGCGCTGCGGGGTGGTTTCAATCGACTTTCGGCAGGTGCGCCAGCGAGTTTGCCACCGCATCGGCCGGGTACTCGAAATCCTCGAGCTGACCGCTGAAATAGCGCGCGTAGGAGCTCATGTCGAAGTGGCCGTGGCCGGTGAGGTTGAACAGGATGGTCTTGCTCTCGCCGCTGGTCTTGCAGGCGAGCGCCTCGTCGATCGCCGCCCGGATGGCGTGGCAGGACTCAGGGGCGGGGATGATGCCCTCGGCGCGCGCGAACTGCACGCCCGCCTCGAAGGTGGCCAGCTGCGAAACGGCTCTGGCTTCGATCAGGCCGGCGTGCAACAGGTTCGACACCAACGGCGAATCGCCGTGATAGCGCAGCCCGCCGGCGTGGATGCCCGGCGGCATGAAGTCGTGGCCGAGCGTGTACATCTTCATCAGCGGCGTGAAGCCCGAGGCGTCGCCGTAGTCGTAGGCGTAGATGCCCTTGGTGAGCGTGGGGCACGAGGCCGGCTCGACGGCGACGCAACGCAGGCTGTCGGCGCGCTTGTCCCCCGCGGCCTTGTCGGCGAGGAAGGGGAAGGCGATGCCGGCGAAGCTCGAGCCACCGCCGCAGGGGCCGATCACTACATCGGGGTAGAGACCGACCTTGTCGAGCTGCTTCTTCGCTTCCAGGCCGATGATGCTCTGGTGCAGCACGACGTGGTTGAGCACCGAGCCGAGGGTGTAGTTGGTGTCGGCGCGGCCGGCGGCCTCTTCGACCGCCTCCGAGATGGCGATGCCGAGCGAGCCCGGGTTGTCCGGATCTTCGGCGAGCAGGCGGCGGCCGGTCTCGGTGTGCGGCGAGGGGCTGGCGAAGACCTCGCCGCCCCAGGTCTGCATCATCAGGCGGCGGTAGGGCTTCTGGTCGTAGCTGACCTTGACCATGTAGATGCGCACCTCCAGCCCGAACATCTGCCCGGCGAAGGCGATCGACGAGCCCCACTGCCCGGCGCCGGTCTCGGTGGTCAGGCGCTTGATGCCGGCCTGCTTGTTGTAGAAGGCCTGCGGTACCGCCGAGTTGGGCTTGTGCGAGCCTGCCGGCGAGACGCCCTCGTACTTGAAGAAGATCTTCGCCGGCGTGCCGAGCGCCTGCTCGAGGCGAACGGCGCGCACCAGCGGGCTGGGCCGCCACAGGCGGTAGATCTCGCGCACCTCCTGCGGGATTGCGATCCAGCGTTCGGCGCTCATCTCCTGCTCGAGGATCGCGCCCGGAAAGATCGCGCCCATCTGCTCGGGCGTGGCCGGCTTGCCGTCCGGGCCCAGCGGGGGCGCGAGCGGCGTCGGCAGGTCGGCGGCGACGTTGTACCAGTGCGTCGGGATGTCGGCGGCGTCGAGCAGGATGCGGGTGGCTTCCATTGTGGGTCTCCCTTTTGTTCGTGTCAGATGGGGGTGGAAATCGAGTGCCCGTCGGCGGCGTGCGTGGCGGCGATGCCCAGCCCGGCGAGGACGAGGTTGTCGACGCGGCGCAGCGGGATGTCGAGCAGGTCGGCGAAGCTGTCGGCCGCGCCCCCGCCGAGCAGGCAGCGCGCGTCGGGCGCGTGTGCGATCTGGCGAAACATGCGCTCGACGGCGCCGGCCTGAGCCTGCAGGCAGCCCGAGCGGATGGCGTCCGCGGTGCGCCTGGGCTGCAGCGCAAAGCGCCCTTCGGCGAACGGCAGCTGTGCGGTGCCGTGCGCGAGCGACCGCAGCATCAGCGCAACGCCGGGCAGGATGAGCCCGCCGAGGAAGACGCCTTCGGCCGACAGCAGATCCACCGTGGTCGCCGTGCCTGCGGTGACGACCAGGCAGGGGCCGGCATGGACATGGCGCGCGCCGATGAGCGCGGCCCAGCGGTCGGCGCCGAGCTGCGCGGGCGCATCGTAACGGTTGAGCACGCCCGCGCACTGCCGGGTCGATGTCAGCCAGCCCACGTCGAGGCCTGCGCAGGCCGCGCTGATGCGCGCGTCGATCGCGCTGCCGGCGACATTGCAGCCGTACATGCGCGTGAGCTCGGGGTGCATGGCGCGGATCGTGCCGAGTGCGTCCACCTGTGCATGCTCGAGCGCGCCCTCGGCGAGGACGTCGAGCGGCTGCGCGGGTGCGACCACTCGCCATTTGATGCGGGTGTTGCCGGCGTCGATCAGCAACAGGCTCATGGGTTCGCTTCCTGTGTTGCCGGGGCGATGGCCGGCCGCAGCGAGACGTCGCCGGCGAGCACGCGCTGTACGCCGGCGGCGGTGCGCAGCAGCAAGGCGCCGTCCTCGTCGACGCCGGCGCACACGCCGGTGAGGACGCTGCCTTCGCCGCTGATGCACACCGGCAGGTCGGCAAAGGCGTTGCGCTGCGCCCAGGCGCCGCGCAGCGCCGTGAAGCCGGCGGCGGCGTAGCTGGCGAGGAGCTCATGGAGCTGGGTGAGGATGACGCTGAGGACGCGGTCCGCGGCTGGCGGTGCGCGATCGAGGGCGCGCGCGAGATCGGTCACGCCAGCCTGCTGGCCGGGGATGGCGGTGCCGGGCGGGATGCGCAGGTTGAGACCGATGCCGATGACTGCCGCGGGAGGGCGTCCGCGCGCCGGCAGCAGCTCGACGAGGATGCCGGCGAGCTTCTCGCCGTGCACGAGCACGTCGTTGGGCCATTTCAGCTGCACGCCTTGCACGCCCAACTCTTCGAGCGCGCGCGCCAACGCGAGCCCCGCCACGAGGGACAGGCCTGCCGGCGCGGGCGCGCCCGGGGCGAAGCGCCACAGCGCCGAAAAGGTCAGGCTGGCGCCCGGCCATGACAGCCATTCGCGCCCGCGGCGGCCGCGTCCGGCGGTCTGCGTGTTCGCAACGAGGACATGCACCCGTCCGTCGTCGGACGGCGGGGCCTCGGTGAGGACGCCATTGGTGGAGGCGCATTCCTCGACCCATCGGATCGAGAAGCTGCCCGCGAGCGCGCCCAGACCGGCGTGCACCGCGGCAACCGCTTCTGCCCCTGCTGCAGGCGCATCCGGAGCGGGCTGAGAGGGCGCAGGCTGCGCGGCAGGAGAAGGACTGGGCGGCACGAGCGGATCCCGGGACGAGCTGGAAAGCCCACATTATCCGCGAATGACGGCCAAGCGCGGCATGTGCGCTGCTTCACCCGGGGCGTAATCGCACTCGGCGCGGCCCGTGCGCAGCCCAGGCTCAGTGTTCGGGCGCGACGCCCGCGCGGCCCTCGTCCATGCCCAGGTCCTGGATCTTGCGGCTGATGGTGTTGCGGCCGATGCCGAGCAACTGCGCCGCCTCGATGCGGCGCCCGCCGGTGGCGGCCAGCGCGCGCCGGATGAGTGTGCGCTCGAACTCGCGCGTCAGGCGGTCGAAGACCTCGCCCGGGCTGTCGGCGATCAGGCGATCGGCTTCGGTCGACAGTCCTTCGATCCAGCTCGTGGGCGACTCCCGCCCGGGCTGGTCGCGCATCTCGGGCGGCAGGTCGGCGACCTCGATGATCTGCGCCGGCGCCATCACCGTGAGCCAGTGGCACAGGTTCTCGAGCTGGCGCACGTTACCGGGGAAGGGCTGGGTCTGCAGGTATTCGAGGGTCGCCTCCGAGATGCGCTTGCGCTCGACGCCGAGCTCCTGCGCGCTCTTTTGCAGGAAGTGGCGCACCAGCAGCGGGATGTCCTCGTGGCGCTCGCGCAGCGGAGGCAGGCGCAGGCGGATGACGTTCAAGCGGTGGAACAGGTCTTCGCGGAACAGGCCCTGGCGCACGCGCTCTTCCAGGTCCTGGTGGGTGGCAGCGATTACGCGCACGTTGGCGCGGATCGGCTGCTGGCCGCCGACGCGGTAGAAGTGGCCGTCGGACAGCACGCGCAACAGGCGCGTCTGCAACTCGGCCGGCATGTCGCCGATCTCGTCGAGGAACAGCGTGCCGCCGTCGGCCTGCTCGAAGCGCCCGCGGCGCTGGGTGGCGGCGCCGGTGAAGGCGCCGCGCTCGTGGCCGAAGAGCTCGGACTCGAGCAGATCGCGCGGGATGGCGGCGGTGTTGATGGCGATGAAGGGCGCGTCGCGACGCGGGCTGTGGCGGTGCAGGGCGCGCGCGACGAGCTCCTTGCCGCTGCCCGATTCGCCGTTGATCAGCACGGTGGCGTGCGAGTGCGCGAGCCGGCCGATGGCGCGGAAGACTTCCTGCATCGCCGGCGCCTGGCCGAGGATCTCGGGGGCGAGGGTGGCTTCCTCGTTCGCACCGTTCTGGTGCGCGGTCTGTTCGAGCGCGCGGCGCACCAGGGCCACCGCCTGGTCGACATCGAAGGGTTTGGGCAGGTACTCGAAGGCGCCGCCCTGGAAGGCGGAGACCGCGCTGTCGAGGTCCGAATACGCGGTCATGATGATGACCGGCAGCTGCGGGTGGCGCGCCTTTACCTTCTGCAACAGGTCGAGGCCGGATTCGCCCGGCATGCGGATGTCGGACAGCAGCACGGCCGGGGGGCTTGGCGTGCGCTCGAGCTCGGCGAGCGCGTCGCTGGCCGAGCTGAAGCTCGCGTGGTGGATGCCCTCGCGACCGAGGGCCTTTTCCAGCACCCAGCGGATCGAGCGGTCGTC
>DITC01000013.1 GCA_002422685.1 Thauera sp. UBA6194
TGTTGCAGAAGGCGAAAGCCGCCGCCCGAGGTTTCCGTGACCCGGAAAACTTCATCGCGATCGCCTACCTGCGAATGTCCAAGCTCGAGCATCTACCGCAAAGCCCCTTGGTGCCGGCAATCGCCCGCGACTACGGGCGCTACCGTCATGTATGTTGAGAAGTCAATTTCCACCGGAAACGGCTTAGAGCCCGAAAAGGTAAGGCAAAACGACAAACCGCGTCTTCTTCCACAGGTAGTCGCGCACCTCGTATTTGTCCGAAAGGTGCTGGAACAGAAATCCGGCAATGAAGAGGAACAAGATCGTGCCGTTCGCGACAAGACGCTTGAGCAGCAATTCGAGCGTAGGTGTCGAGGACCAGTCAAAAATGCTCAGGCAATGCGTAGCGATGATCAGCGTGATCGCAAACCCGCGAAAGTTGTGAACGTGCGGGAGGTAAGTGCGCGAAGTGCTCATGAGAGCGACTCCGGATGAGTGCAGCCGGAGCATCGTGAAAGCAGCACCAGCCCCCGCATGGTCCGCTGCTTCATGCGGCCTTCCTCTGCGTGAGCCGGCCGTACACCGGAATGTAATTCGCCACGCTGTTCTTCCAGTTGCGAACGTCTTCCACAAAATGTCGCCCCGCCTCGCGCATCGCCGGCCAGCGCTCGCGATGGTCGAGCATGTCGTCGATGGCGGCGGCGAGCGCCTCGGCGCTGCCGGCCTTGAACAGCTTGCCGGTCTCGCCGTCGCGGATCAGTTCCTTGTGGCCGCCGACGTCCGAGGCCACGAACAGCCGCCCCTGCGCCATGGCCTCGAGCGGCTTGAGCGGGGTGACGAGTTCGGTGAGGCGCATGGAGTGGCGCGGGTAGGCGAGCAGGTCGATCTGGTCGTAGTAGCGGCTGACCTCGCTGTGCGGTACGCGGCCGGTGAAGACGATCTTGTCGGCCACGCCCAGGCGCTGGGCCTGCGCCTTGAGGTTGGCATCCTGCGGGCCACCGCCGACCAGCAGCAGGCGCAGCTCGGGGCGCTTGTGCAGCAGCGCGGGGAAGGCATCGAGCAGCAGGTCGAGGCCTTCGTAGGCGTAGAACGAGCCGACGAAGCCGACCGTGGTGCAGTCTGCCAGGCCGAGCTGGCGGCGCAGTTCCGGGTCCGGGTCGCCGGAGAGCTGGAAGCCTTCGATATCCACCGCGTTGGGGATCACGGTGACCTTGGCCGCCGGGATGCCGCGCGCCACGATGTCGGCGCGCAGGCCTTCGCAGATGGTGAAGGCGTGATCGACGCGCTTGAGCGCCCAAGTCTCCAGGGCGCGCGTGGCGCGGTAGCGGATGCTGCCTTCGGCGGTGGTGCCGTGGTCGACGGCGGCGTCTTCCCAGAAGGCGCGGATCTCATAGACGACAGGAATGCCCAGGCGCTTGCCGACGCGGATGGCGGGGATGGCGTTGAGCACCGGCGAGTGGGCGTGCAGCACATCGGGCTTTAGTTCGCGGGCGAGCTGTTCCAGGCGGGCTTCGGTGGCGCGCATCAGGCGCAGCTCGTTGATCCCGGCCGGGCCGGCCTCGGGTACCGGGCAGCGGTAGAAACGCAGGCCGTCGACATCCTCGACCTCGGCCGCGGCGTTGCCCTGCTTGGGCGAGGTCAGGTGAAACGTCTCCCAGCCCAGCGCCCGCTGCTCGCGCAGGATGGCCGCGGTGCGGAAGGTGTAGCCACTGTGCAGCGGGATGGAGTGGTCGAGGATGTGGAGGATGCGCATGGTTAGCGTGGCAGCAGTGGGCGGATCAGAGCTTTCAGTTTCGGCAACTCGCGCTCTACCGTAGCCCAGACAATCTCGTGGTCGATCTGAAAATAGCCGTGAGCGAGTGCATTGCGCATTTCGTACGCAAAGCTCAAGGGCAGATCAGGGTGTTGGGCTGCGAATTCCGGGTGATCACGCTGGATGTTTCGACTTGCTTCCCCAATGACCTCGATGTTTCGAATGACCGCATCCTGGACCAACTCATCACGGAGATATCGGGACTGATCGAGCTCGGTCGTGTAGCGCTCGATTCGTTCGATCGCTTCGATGATATGCCCCAGGTAATCAGCCAGACGCTGCTTATTACGAGTCATAGCGGCGCCGCTTCGGCAAGCACTTGAGCACGAAACTTCTCTGGCAGGCCGCGCGGCGTCAGCACGTCCACATCGACCTTCAACAGCGTGCGAAGCTCGTGTCGTATCGCACCGATGTCCATAAGCGTCGTTTCAGGTGTTGGGTCGATGAGGATGTCGAGATCGCTCCCCTCCTCGTCGTCGCCTCTGAGGACCGAGCCGAAGACACGGGCGTTTCTTGCGTGGTGCGCGGCGACGATTCGCCTGACCTGCTCACGGTTACGGCGAAGGGCTTCAGAGGGCTTCATTTATTGCTCCGCAGCATCAGTAGAACCCGATCCATTTAACGTTAACAGCCGCTCGACTTCGTCGAGCGAGTAGGTCGCAGACTCGCCTGCCTTCAAAGCGGCGTATCGCCGCTCCGCAGTAGCAAAGTCACCGTCGTAGCTGTCGAACCACGCCCGAAACTCTGCCAGCTCGTGCTCAGAAAAAGACTCGATCTGTCTTTTAAGCTCGTCAAGGCGATCCATTCCCTTATTCCTTGCTCACAACCCAGCCATCTGTATCAGCGACCTGCTGGAGCCAGCCGAGAATCTCCTGCTCGTTCGTGTCTTGCTCGACAAGCCTCGACTGCCTGCGGCATTCGTCAGCAAAGTCTTGAGACTGTGTGTCGACAAGGGTTTCAGGGACAGTGTTAGTCGTTGGCATCCCGCTTCCTCCCACATGGTTGCGCAGATCAGTAAAGTCTACCCCGCCGATTGGGTGCGGTTGTTCAGCGCACCGTGGGAGCGATCAATCGAGTCTGACCCCACTGATCCGTTGTTCCGCACAAACGCCTCGAACATCAACAAGGTCCACAGCGGCGAACTGTAGTCGCGCGCACCCGACTGATGCGCGTCGACCAGGTGCTGCAGGTAGTCGCGGTTGAAGATACCGGTGGCAGCCAGGGTTTCGCCCAGCACTGCGTCACGCACGCGCTGCTTGAGCGGGCCGCGGAACCAGCGCGCGAGCGGGACGGCGAAGCCCATCTTCGGGCGGTAGAGCACCTCGTTGGGCAGGAAGGGTTCCATCGCCTTCTTGAACAGGTACTTGCCTTCGTTGCCCTGGATCTTGAGGCCGGAGGGCAGCGTGGCGAGCCATTCGACCAGCTTGTGGTCCATCAGCGGTTCGCGCACTTCGAGCGAGTGGGCCATGCTGGCGCGGTCGACCTTGGTGTTGATGTCCCCAACCAGGTAGGTCTTGAGGTCGAGGTACTGGATGAGGGCCAACCCATCGTCCGTGTTGGCCTGGGCAGCATGGCGGCGGAAGACGTCGAGCGCGTCGTAGCCGCCGAGCTTGCTGCGGAAGTCAGCGCTGAACAGCTTCTCCCGCATGTCGCCGCGCAGGATGGAGACGCTGTGGAAGTAGGCCTCGGTGGCGTCGCGCGCCATGGCCTGGAAGGTGGTCTTGGCGCGGAAGACGCGCGGCGCCCAGTCGGCCTTGGGGTAGACGCGGCCGAGCAGGCCGAAGAGCGGCCGGCGCACGCCCATGGGCAGCGCGGCGCGCATCTTCTCTTCCATCAGGTGCATACGGTAGCGGCGGTAGCCGCCGAAGCTCTCGTCGCCGCCATCGCCCGACAGCGCCACGGTGACGTGCTTGCGCGCGAGCTGGCACACGCGGTAGGTGGGGATGGCGGAGCTGTCGGCGTAAGGCTCGTCGTAGAGCGCGGCCAGGGTGTCGATGAGGTCGAAGTCGTCGGACTTGACCGTTTCGACGAAGTGGCGGGTTTTGTAGCGGTCGGCGACCTTCTGCGCGAACTCGGATTCGTTGAACTTGGGGTCGTCGAAGGCGATGGAGCAAGTGTTCACTGGCTCGTCGCTGATGCCGGCCATGGTGGCAACCACCGCGCTGGAATCGACTCCGCCCGAGAGGAAGGCGCCCAGCGGCACCTCGGCGATCATGCGCAGGCGCACGGATTCGCGCAGGCGCTCGGTGAGCTCGGCGGTGGCATCGATCAGGGAGATGTCGTTGTCGAGGGTGAAGCGCACGTCCCAGTACTGCTTGGGCTCGGGAATCGGCTGACCGCGGCGGATGCACAGCGATTCGCCGGGGCCGAGCTTTTTGGCGCCGAGGAAGATGGTGCGTGGTTCGGCGACGTAGCCGAGGGCGAAGTATTCCTCAACGCCGAGCGGGTCGATGCGGCGGTCGAGCGCCGGGTGCTGCATCAGCACCTTGAGTTCGGAACCGAAGGCGAGCGTGCCGTCGGCCAGCAGCGCGTAGAACATCGGCTTGACCGCCAGGCGGTCGCGCGCCATGAAAAAGGTGTCGCGGTTACGGTCGTGCAGGGCAAAGGCGAACATGCCGCGAAAGCGCTGCACGCAGTTCTCGCCCCAGGCTTCCCAGGCGTGGACGATGACCTCGGTGTCGCTGCGGGTGTGGAAGACGTGGCCCAGGGCTTCGAGCTCGGGTACCAGTTCCTGGAAGTTGTAGATCTCGCCGTTGAAGACGACCGCCACCGAACCGTCCTCGTTGAACAGCGGCTGCTGGCCGGTGGCGAGGTCGATGATCGACAGCCGCCGATGCGCGAGCGCGACGCCGGGCTCGAAGTGGTAGCCCCCTTCGTCCGGGCCGCGATGGTGCTGCACGTCGTTCATGCGCTGCATGAGGGCACGATCGAAGTCGCGCTTGCCGCGGGTGTCGAAGAGGCCGGCGATGCCGCACATGTGTTAGCTCCTTTGTTCCCGATCACCCGCGTCGGGATGGTCGCCCGACGCGAGCTCAAGGCATTGCACAGCCCAGCCGAGAACCTTCATCGCGTTGTCGCGCTGCGCCAGCCGAAGCAGGCGGACTGCCTCTTCACAAGCTGGCGTCATAGATCGGCTTTCCTTCCTTGGCTGCCCAGTACGGCAAGGTGCCTCGCACCTGGCTGCGTCGAACAAACTCATCGCGCGAGAACACGACGACGTCGACCCCGACCCCCATCGGCCCGATCGCACGATGTAGCCGAACATACTCGGCAGCTTTGTCGGGTACCTCGTCCTCGATGACCAGCAGGTCCAGGTCCGAGCCTTCGTCAGCATCGCCCCGCGCGTAAGACCCAAACAGGATCACCTGCGCCGGGCTGCTGGCTGCATGTGCTGCGCGCTGCGCAGCGTCCACGATTGCTTCGGGTGCGAGCATGTGCTTATTCCATTCACAAGAGGCTTTGGTACAGGCGAGTGTAGCGCTCCACCATGTTGTCGATGCTGAAGCTGCGTTCGACGCGCTGGCGGCCGGCGGCGCCGTGGCTTTGCCGCAACGCAGCATCGGCAGTGTAGCGCAGTAAGGCCTGCGCCATGGCTTGCGGGTCCTGTGCGGGGACGAGCGCGCCGGTCTCGCCCGCAGCGACCAGCTCGGCGTTGCCGCCGACGTCGGTGGCGACCACCGGCAGGCCGCTGGCCATGGCTTCGAGGATGGTGTTGGAGATGCCTTCGGCCTGCGAGGGCAGCGCAAAGATGTCGAGCGCGCGCATGACTTCGGGCACGTCGCTGCGCGCGCCCGCGAGCCAGGTGATGTCGCCGATGCCGGTGGCGACGATTTCGGCCTCGACCTCGGCGCGCTGCGGGCCGTCGCCGGCGATGACGAGGCGCAGGCGCGCGCCTGCCTCGCCCTGCCCGCGCGCGATGGCCATGGCGCGTACCAGGTTGAGCTGATCCTTGACCGTCTGCAGCCGGCCGACGGTGCCGACGATGACCGTATCCGGGTTGTCGAAGGGGCTGCCTGCCACCGCCTGCCGCGCGGATGCGGGCCGGAAGCGCAGGGTGTCGACGCCGTTGCAGATGCGTTCGACCCGGCTCGCGGCAATGCCAACGCGCTCGGTGAGGTAGGACTCGATCTGCCCCGACAGCGCCACGTAGCGATTGACGAAGGGGCTGTAGGCGCGGCGCAGGAGCTGGTATTTGCGCTGCGTGCCGCCGGGGTCGGAGGTGTCCCAGCCGTGCTCGCCATGCACGCGCGCGGGCACGTCGGCCAGCGCGGCCGGCACGGCGAATTCCAGCGCGGCCAGGTTGCGCGTGTGCACGATGGCCGGGCGCAACTGGCGGCACAGGCGGTAGAAGCGCGGATAGAGCTTGATGCCGTGGCCAGGCGGCTTGTGCAGCGAGATGAACTCCACATCGGCGCGCTGCACGCGCTGGCAGAAATCCGGCGCGCACTGCGCGAGCGCCACGACGACGTGACGAAAGCGCTCGGGCGGCATGTGGTTGATGAGATTGACCACGCCGTTCTCGAGCCCGCCGACGTCGAAGCTGTAGAGCACGTGCGCGATCAGCGGACGATCGCCGGCCAGTGCGGCAGGCGCCGGAACACTCATTGCGGAATGCTCCGCGCCGGAGCCTCCACCGCCTGCTCGATCGCGGCAGCGTGGCTGGCGAGGAAGGCCTGCAGACGCGCGCGGGCGGCGTCTTCGTCCCGACCCTCGGGCGTTGCGAGCACGACGACGGCGGACTCGTCCGAGCGGCCGAGCAGGCGGTCGAGCGCCAGGCGCAGCTTCGCTTCGGCATCGCCCACCAGCGTGTGGCCGTTGATGCGGTACCAGTGCCAGGTGAGCACGCGACCTTGCGGCGTGGAGATGAGGTTCTCGCGTACCGGCTGGCCGGCGATGGTGAGCGTGCGCACGCTGCGCACCAGGCTCACATCGTCGAGCGCCGGCGACGCCGGCCCGTTTGTCCAGGCCACCATCTCGCTGCCGTCGCGCTGGGCGAAGTACCAGGCGGCGTGGAGCACGACCGGCATTTGCGCGTCGTCGGTCGCGTAGGTTTGCGAAACCTCGGCACGCGCGCCGCCATAGACCGGACGGTAATCAAAAGCCCAAGCCGCCGGCGAAACCCAGCCCGCAGCAGGCGCCGGCGCGGACAGCGCCACCGGAAACTCGGGCACCGGCGCGTCGAGCACCTTGAGCAGCGGCGGAAACACGGCCACCGCAATCGCCACCGGCAGCGCCGCCATCCAGCGCGTGCCGCGCGCTTCGCCACCCGGCGCCGCATCGGTGTGCGGCACCACGGGAGCCGGCGCCTCGTGCCAACGCCCGCCGATCCAGAACATCAAGAAGATGACGACACCGAAGAAGACCCAGCCATAGAGGATGTGATCCACGCCCACCGCGATCTTGTTGCCGGAGTGGTAGCCCAGCATCACGATGAAGTAGGCGCGCAGCCAGTTGGCCACGATGGGCACGGCGATGGCGACGAGCATGAACAGCAGCCGGCGCTTGAGGCTGGTGTAGTTGAGGTAGGCGTAAAGCGCGCCGACGAAGAGCGAGGCGATGAGGTAACGCACGCCGCTGCAGGCTTCGACCACCGACCAGCGCCCGTTGGGGACGACGAAGTGCAGGCCTTCCTGGTACACCGGCACGCCCGACATGCGCAGCGCCCACACCGTGAATTCGGCGGTGTAGTGCATGAGCGTGGGCAGCATGAACTCGCCGATCGGCACGCCGAAGAACAAGAACAGCAGCGGAAACAGCAGCACCCGGCTCAGCCGCCAGCCCAGCACCCCGACAAAGGCCGCCACCAGCAGCGCAAACAGCGCAAAGTGCTGCGCCGCCGCCACGCTGACCATGCCGCCGAGCAGCCACAGCAGGCCCGCGGCCAGGATGGGCAGCGCCATCCACGCGGTGGGCTGCGGCTGCAGGCCGCCGATGCGATCACGCGCGCGCCACACCAGCCAGCCAAAGGCAGGGAACACGACCAGGCCGTGGGCGAAGGTATCGGAGGTCCACCAGATGCCCGCGACGCCCCGCGCGGTGCTCCAGTACCACCCCACCACCCACAGCAAGGTGAGCGCAAGCGCGAGGGCGACGGCGGAGAAGGCGCGGGGGTTGAAGGGCATGGGGGCTATCGCTGCAGGGCAGATGGATTCAGGAGCGCGTCGAGCTGGGCGAGGTGGGCTTGCCAGCTGTAGTGGTCGACCACGCAGCTGCGGGCGGCGGTGCCCATCGCGCTGCGACGGGCGGGGTCGGCGAGCAGCTGCAGCACGTGGCGGACGGTGGCGTCGCCGTCGCGGGCGATCTCGCAGTCCTGCCCGGGGCGGGCGGCCAGGCCGGCGGCGGAGTCGGCGGACACGACCACCGGACGCGCCATGGCCATGGCCTCGAGCACCTTGTTCTGGATGCCACGCGCAATGCGCAGCGGGGCGACGACCACATCCGCGTGGGCGATGTAGGGGCGCACGTCGGGCACGGTGCCGGTGACGACGACGCCCTCGCCCGCCAGCGCCTGCACGGCGGGGGTGGGGTTCATGCCGACGATCCAGAAGCGCGCGTCGGGCACCGACTGGCGGATCTGCGGCAGCAGCTCGGTGGCGAACCAGGTGACGGCATCCACATTGGGCCAGTAGTCCATTGCGCCGCTGAAGACGATGACCGGACCGCCGGGCGGGTATGGGGATGCCCCGCCATTGGCGGGCGAGAAGAAGTCGGCATCGACACCGTTCTGCATGACGCCCACACGATGCGCAACCTCGGGCGCGGCGCGGCGAAAGAGCGCGGCTTCGGCCTCGGTGACGAAGAGGCTGGCGTCGACCTGCGCGGCAGCCTCGCGCTCGAAGGCGAGCAGGCGTTCGCCTTCGCGGCGGTAGAGCCAGGACATGGGCCAGCGGTGCTCGGCGGCGTACTGCGTCCATTTGGCGGAGTCGACATCGCAGAAGTCGACCACGCGCCGCGTGAGCCCGGGCACGTCGAGGTACTGCGCCATCGGCCCGGAAAACGCCACCGCGGCGCGGATGTCGTGCTCGCCCACGGTGCGCAACACCCATTCGGCCAGGCGCGGGCTGCGGTAGTAGGGCAGGCTCAGCGCCTGGCCCTGCAACAGGCCGCGCAGGCTGGCGAGGCGGCGGATGCGCGGCTCGATGGGGATGGCGCACACCTGCTCGCACCACTGCTTGAGCGTGGGCACGTGCTGCAGGTCGTCGCGATGATCGACGAAGGTGCCCAGCCACACCCGGTGCGTGCGCGCGAGCTGGCGCAGGATGTTGAACGAGCGCACCTTGTCGCCCTTGTTGGGCGGATAAGGGATGCGGTGGGTGAGATAGAGCAGCGGCGGGCGGCCCGCGTCGTCGTGCCGGGTGTCCTGCGTCACCGCCCTACCCCAGGTTGCGCACGATGTGCGGCCCCAGCCAGTTGGCCACGCCGATGGGCAGGCGCTTCCAGAGCGCGATAAAGGCGCGGTACTTGGGGTTCATCGGGTTGTTCTGCGGGATGCTGTCGCGCTTGTACAGGCGGTATTCGTAGGACAGCGGCTGCGGCTCGAAGCCCCAGTTCTTCTTGAAGCTGTACGGCCCGGTGCCGACCTTGCTGCGGCCGTAGTCGAAGACCTTGCAGCCGCGCTCGCAGGCGCGGCGCATGAGCTCCCAGTACTTGAAGTCGTTGGCGGCCAGGTCGCGCGCGGCGACATCATCCCCGGCGTAGTACGGCAGAACCTCGTCGCGGAAGTAGAAGCTGAGCACGCTCGACAGCGGCTTGCCTTCGGGGCTGAGCACGGTGAGCACCTCGCAGGCTTCGCCGAAGCTGTCCTTGAGGCGCTGGAAGAAGGCCTTGGGCAGCGCGGGGGTGCCGTGGCGCAGCACGTTGTCGGCGTAGAGGGCGAAGAAGCGCTCGACGCTGTCGTCCACCTCGCTCACCAGGCCGTTCTTGATGCCCTTGCGCACCATGGCGCGCTGCTTGCGCGGGATGGCGAGCATGTTGGCCTCGACCTCGGGGAGGATCTCCTTGCGGAAGGTGACGTAGAGCTCGGCCTGGCGCGGCCAGTCTTCGTGACGGACCTGGGTGTTGCGGTATTCCAGGTGTTGCACGCCGAGGGCGTGGGAGAGGGTCTCGGCCTTGGCCTCGAGCTCGCTCAGCACCTCGGGGCCGGCGTCGTCGGCCAGCGCCGCGCCGCCATAGACGCAGAAGGGCAGCGAGGTGAGCGCGTGGCCAAAGAGGCGGCTGCGTACCTCGGCCAGCGGCAGCACGCCGACGATGTCGCCGGCGCGCTCGGCGTAGAGGTAGAAGCTGCGGTGATCGAAGACCTCGTCGAGGATGTCCTGCCACGCGGACAGATGAAAGAACGTGGCCTGCGGGCAACGCTGCACGAATGCGTCCCACGCGTTTCGGTTGTCGCGTGTGAGCAAGCTGACGGTGATCTGCAGGCGGTCCATGGGATTCATCCGGCTCCTGAGCGTTCAGGCGGCGTCGCGGAAGACTTCGTCCGCGCGCCCCCAGGCAAAATCCGACAGCAGGCGGTCGAGCCGTGCTTCGGTACGTCTCAGATTAATGTAATGCCTGAATTGGGTTTTAACTGTGGCGTCGGTCACGCGCGGTTGATCCGGGTCGATTTCCCACGGGTGAAAGTAGAAGATCGCCGGGCGCTTGTCGGCGCCATTGACGTGGGCGATCTGCCAGCGCGACACCGGATAGGGCAGCAGGCGGAAGAAGCCGCCGCCGCCGGCCGGCCAGTTGCGCCCGAGCATGTGCACGGTGGTGACGGGCACTTCGACCAGGCCATTGGCCAGCCGCCACGGAAAGCGCGGCGCGTCGGGGATGCCGTAGTGGTCGTGCTTGACGGGGTACACGCTGGAGCTGTAGCCGTAGCCGGCTTCGGCGATGACGTCGTGCGCCCAGAGGTTGGATTCGCCGATCGAGAAGCTGGGGGCGCGGTAGCCGGTGACGGGCTTGCCGGTGATGTCTTCGAGGATGGTCTTGGCGAGCCGGATGTCGGCCAGAAACGCTTCCGGGCTGAGATCGCTGGCGCGCTGGTGGGCATAGCCGTGGCTGGCGACCTCGTGGCCGGCGTCGGCGATGCGGCGCACCATGGCCGGATAGCGCTCGGCGAGCCAGCCCAGGGTGAAGAAGGTGCCTCTGGCGCCGTGGCCGTCGAGCAGCTCGAGGATGCGATCGACGTTGCGCTCGACACGACAGGGCACGCTGTCCCACTGGCTGCGCGGAAAATGCGGCGCGAGTGCGGAGACCTGAAATGAAAGTAGTCTTCGACGTCGCAGGTGAAGGCGTTGGTGATGCGTGCGTCCATGTCACACCTGTGTGGCGGGCGGGCCGGCGGCCTCGTGGGCGGTGAGCCAGTCGTGCAGATGGGCGGCGAGGCGCTCGGCGCAGCGGCCGTCCCAGTATTCGGGGATGCGGCCGGCCTTGCCGCCATGGTCGAGCACCTCGTCGGCCGCGGCGATGATGGCCTCGCCGCGCACGCCGACCAGGGTGTTGGTGCCCTGGTCCACGGTGATCGGGCGCTCGGTGTTCTCGCGGATGGTGACGCAGGGCACGCCGAGCGCGGTGGTCTCTTCCTGGATGCCGCCGGAGTCGGTGAGCACCATGCGCGCACCCGACATGAGGCCGAGCATCTCGAGGTAGCCCTGCGGCGGCAGCACCAGGAAGCCGGGCGCATCGAGCCGGCCGAGCATGCCGAAGCGCTCGAGGTTGCCGCGCGTGCGCGGGTGCAGCGCAAACACCAGCGGCAGACGCTGGCTGATGTGGTGCAGGGCGTCGATGATGGGGCCGAGCGTTTCGGCGCTGTCGACGTTGGACGGCCGGTGCAGCGTGACCACGCCGTAGCCGCCGGCGATGCGCTGGGCGTCGAGCCCGGCCTGGGTGAGCAGCACGTCGGCGGGCACGGCCTTGGGCAGGCTGGCGCGCAGGCTGTCGATCATGACGTTGCCGACGAAGACCGCGCGCTCGGCGGGGATGCCCTCGCGCGCGAGGTTGTCGTGGGCGGAGCGCTCGGTGGTGTAGAGCACGTCGGAGATCTGGTCGGTGAGGATGCGGTTGATCTCTTCGGGCATGCGGCGGTCGTTGCTGCGCAGGCCGGATTCCACATGCACCACCGGGATGTGGCGCTTGCTGGCGACCAGCGCGCAGGCGAGCGTGGAGTTGACGTCGCCCACGACCAGCACCGCGCGCGCGCCGTGCTGGTCGATGACGGGCTCGAAGCGCTTCATGACCTCGGCGGTCTGCACCGCGTGCGAGCCGGAGCCCACCGCCAGGTTGACGTCGGGCTCGGGGAGTTCGAGGTCGGCGAAGAGGCGGTCTTTCATCGCCGGGTCGTAGTGCTGGCCGGTGTGCACCAGCAGCGTGCGGATGGGCGGGTTGTGCGCGGCGAAGGCGCGGATGATGGGCGCGACCTTCATGTAGTTGGGGCGCGCGCCGACGATGCAGATGACGGGCGCGGACGCCTCGGCGGTATCGGTCATGGGGCTTTGTCCTGGGTGGGTTCGTCGCGGCGCACGGCCTGAACGAGCTGGTTGAGCAGCTGCACGGCGGCGGAGACGGTCTGTTCGAGGCTGGCGAGGCGCGCTTCGATGCGCTGCAGGTCGGCACCGCCGGCGAGCGCGGCGGCCTGCTCGGCGAGTTCGAGCGAGACCTGGAGCCGGTCGAGGGCGAGGTTGCCCAGGGTCTCGAGCGGCGCCAGGTCGGCGACGCTGCCGCGCGTGTGCGTGCTAAGCGCCGCCTGCCTTGGGCGCGGGCGGGCGGAAAACTCCTCGCGGAGTTCCTCGATGATTTCGCGTACCTGGGCTTCGGTGATGGCGTGGCTCTCGCCGAGGTAGGCGGCGAGCAGCAGGCGGTCGCACAAGGTGTTGATGTTGCGCGGGATGCCGCCGGTGAAGCCGTAGATGGCGGTGAAGGCGCCGGGCTCGAAGGCGGGGTCGCCCTCCCAGCCCACGTGGCCGAGGCGGTGCTCGATGTAGCCGCGGGTCTCTTGCGCGTCGAGCGGGCCGAGGTGGTACGAGGCGATCACGCGCTGGCGCAGCTGCTGCATCTCGGCGCGCTGCATCATGTCGCGAAATTCGGGCTGGCCGACCAGGAAGCTCTGCAGCAGGGCGTGGTCTTCGAGCTGGAAGTTGGACAGCATGCGCAGCTCTTCGACCGCGGCGGCGGAGAGGTTCTGCGCCTCGTCGACGATCAGCAGCGCGCGCTTGCCGGCGGCGGTGATCGACACCAGATAGGTCTCGATGGCGAGCAGCAGCCCGGCCTTGTCGAGGTTGCGGCTGGGAATGCCGAAGGCCGCGGCGACCATGCGCACCATGTCGGCGGCGTCGATCTGCGTGCTGACGATGTTGGCCGCGACCACGCGCCCGGGGTCGAGGTGCTCGAGCAGGCTGCGCACGATGGTGGTCTTGCCCGCGCCGACCTCGCCGGTGATGACGATGAAGCCCTCGCTCTGGTGCAGGCCGTATTCCAGATAGGCCATGGCGCGCTTGTGCCCCCGGCTGCCGTAGAAGAAGGCGGGGTCGGGGTTGAGCTGGAAGGGCTTGCCGCGAAGCTTGAAGAAGGACTCGTACATCGATCGTTGACTCAGAAGCGCATGCCGAGCGTGGCGGTGACGGCGTTCTCGGTGTAGGGGTCGTCGCCTTCGGACTTGATGTGCCGGTAGGTGAGGCTGCCGCTGGCCTGGGCGCCCAGGCGGCGGGTGAGGCCGACGGTGTAGGCGGTGCGCGTGGTCTCGTCATCTTCGACGCCCTCGCCTTCGGACTTGGAGCGCAGCGCGGCGAGGCGCAGCGAGGCCAGCCCGGAGAGCTTGTGGTCGAGCGAGAGCGAGAAGGCGCGCGTCTTGACGCGCTCGTAGTCATCGAGCTCGTCGTTGATGAGACCGGTGTAGGTGATGCCCTCGAGCTGCGAGCGGTCGGTCTGGCTGAGGCTGAGCGAGACGGTGTTGCGCACACCGATCAGCGACACGCCGGCGCGCAGGGCCTTGCTGAGGAAGTAGCGGTTGCTGCGGATGTTGGTGGGGGTGAGGCCGGCGAGGTAGTCCTGCACCGCGTCGGGGTCGTTCTGCAGCAGGTCGGCCAGGTCCTCGAAGTTCTGCGGTGTGAGCAGGTAACGCTCGCCCAGCTCGTCGAGCGACGAGGTGATGTCGCGCGTGGCCGACAGGCTCCACACCGAGCGCGCCATGCGGTGCTCGAAGCTGACGTCGTAGCCGGTGCCGAAGACGCGGTCTTCGCCGGTGACCGAGATGGCGCTGCGGTCGGTGGGGAACCAGTCGAAGCCGGCGCCCCAGATGGCGCCCTCGTCGCCCTGCCCCAGGCCGTAGTCGTTGGACTCGTAGCCGCCGATGGCGCGCACGCGAAACTGCGGGTCGAGGTTGATGAAGAGCGTGCCGCGGCCGACCTCCTGAGTCACGTCCTGGCTCGCGGACTGGGTGTCGCTGTCGTCGTAGCGCGTGTCGGTGCGCTGGTAGTCGAGCCCCCAGCCGAACAGGCGCAGCGCGGTGGGGTCGGCGAGGCCGAAGTTCCAGGTGCCGCTGCGCTCGTCTTCGGTGGTGCTGTCGCCACCGGTGCGCCAGCGCTGCTGGTAGCCGATGTTGCCCTGGCCGCTCGCGCCGAAGCGGAAGGCGAAGCGCGGCGCGATCGAGAACAGCCGGGTCTCGTTGTCTTCGTCGGTGTCGAGCGTGTCGCCGCCGACGCGACCGCCGAAGGCGGAGAGGTTGTCGCGGCTGATCGAGGCGGCGAGGTCGATGAAGAAGGCGTCCTCGATGGCCTCGATGGTGCCGCGGCCCTGGAGCGCGAGGTAGGTGGCGTTGTCTTCGGTGCGTTCGACGTGGGCGGTGTTGCGCAGGCGCATGTCGAGCCCGCCGCTGACGCGGCCCGATTCGCGGCTGATCGACACGCCGGGGGAGATCTCGGCGATCCAGTCCTGCTGCTCATCGGTGGCGCTGGTGTCGACGTTGTCGGTCCAGGTGAGCCGGGTGTCGAGCGAGGGCTGGATCCTGACCGTCTGCGCCGATGCACTGCCGGCCACGCCGAGCGTCAGCGCGAGCGCGCCGAGCAGGGACAGGCGCGGCAGGCGCAGGTCAGGCCGCATTGTCGCGTGCCGTGTCGCCATAGCCATATCCGTATCCGTATCCGTAGTACGAGCCGCGCCCCTGGCCGCGGGCCTTGTTGAGCATCATGAGCTTGATCGGGCAGTCTTCGATGGTGGCCAGGGCCTGCTTGATCGAGGCGTGCGTGGTGCGCTCGGCTTCGACCACCACCACCACCTGCCCCATGTGCGTGGCGAGCACGCGCGACTCGGTGGTGACCAGCAACGGGGGCGAGTCGAAGATGATGATGCGGTCGGAGTAGCGCGTGGCCATCTGCTTGAGCAGACGGTTCATGTTCTCGGAGGCGAGCAGCTCGGTGGCGCGCGCGTGCGGCATGCCGGCGGGCAGGATGGAGAGCTTCTCGATGTTGGTGCGCAGCAGCACGTCGCCGAGGTCGCCCACGTCGCCGGCGAGCACGTCCATCAGCCCGCGCTCGGGCGGCAGGCCGATCTGGCGGAACACCGAGGGGCGCGAGACGTCGGCGTCGACCAGCAGCACGGTGTAGTCGAGCTCCATCGCCATGCTGATGGCGAGGTTGATCGCGCTGAAGGTCTTGCCCTCGCCCGGCATGGCGCTGGTGATCATGATGAGGTTGGCGTTGTCGATGCGCGCCGGGCCGGTGTCGGTGGCGTTGTGCAGCAGCGGACGCTTGATGACGCGGTATTCCTCGGCGATGGCCGAGCGCGGACGGTCGGGCGTGACCATGCCCTTGGCCTCGAGCGCCGCCAGGTCGATGTGCACGCTGCGCGAGGTGTGCGCCGCGGGCTCGGGCACCGCGGGCTCGGGCACCGCGGGCTGAGGCGCCGCGGCCTGAGGCGCGGGGCGCGCGGCGGCCGGCTGCGCGGGGGCGGGCTGGGTGGCTGCCGGCTGCGCGGTGGCCGCGGGCGCGGCCTCGTCGGCGGGCGCGGCCGAGGCCTGCTTGAGTTGGTCGAGCCGCTGGGCGGCTTTTTCGATAAGGCTCATCGTGTTGTTCCGTTCAACCCTGGATCAGTCGCAAGGCGACGACTGCGGCGGCAAAGGCTCCGGCGTAGGCCACGAGGCCGAGACCGAAGGCGAGCAGACCGCGCCGCCGCGCCGACATGCGCTCGCGCGTGGGCAGCATGGAGACCGTGCCCAGCACCGGCAGGCCGGTGACCTCGCGCAGACCGCGCGGGTCGCTGAAGGCCGGGCGCAGCTGGCTGATCAGGAAGGTGAGCGCAAAGCCCGCCGCCAGACCGGCGAGGCCGGCGAGCGGGATGAGCAGGATGCGGTTGGGCGCCGAAGGGGCGGTGGGCAGCGTGGGCGGGTCGATGACGCGGAAATCGGCGACGCCGGCCTGGGTGTTCATCTCGACCGCGATGTTGGCCGATTCGCGCCGCGCCACGAGGGCGTCGTAGTTGCTCTTGTGCACCGCGTAGTCGCGGTTGAGCTGGGCGAACTCGGCTTCGATCTCGGGCACCTGGCGCGACTGCTCGCGCAGCTGGTTCAGCCTGCTCTGGTATTCGCTGACCCGGGCACGCAGCGAGGCCGCGCGCGACTCGGCCTGCGCGAAGGCGAGCTTCATCTGCTGATAGACCGGGTTCGAGTCGAGCGCGCCGAACTGGCTGCCGCCCATGGCCTGCATGGCGTCGACCTGCTGCTGCTTCTGCGCTTCGAGCTCTTCGATGAGGCGGCGGGTGCCGAGCACGTCGGGGTGTCGGTCGGTGTAGCGCAGCAGCAGCTCGTCGAGGTTGCGCTTGAGGGTGTCGATGCGGCCGTCGATCTCGGGGATGGACACCGCCGAGGCCGAGGGTGTCTGCGGCAGCAGCACCGGCTCTTCGCCGACGAGCTGGCGCTGCAGCGAGTCGCGCGCGTTTTCGGCTTCGCGCAGCTCAAGCTGGGCGGCCTGCAGCTCGGCCGTCACCGAACCGATCTGCGCGATGTAGTCGCGCGCGCCGTCGCCGAGGATGCCCATGTTGCGCAGGCGGAACTCCTTGACGCGGTTTTCGGCTTCGGTGAGCTTGGTCTCGTAGCTGCGGATCTGCTCTTCGATGAAGCGACGGGCAGAGTCGGCGTCCTGGCGCTTGTTGCCCAGGCCGGATTCGACGAACAGCGACAGCAGCGACTGCACCACACGCTGGGCGCGCTCGGGGCGGGTGTCGTCATACGACAGCGTAAACAGGTTGGTGCGCTGCGCCGAACCGATGCGCAGGTCCTTGGACAGGCGGGTGATGAGCGCCTCACGCTGCTCTGGCGAGTCGATGCCCAGGTCGAGGTCGGCCATGGTGATGAGCTTCTCGACGTTGGGCCGGCTGATGAGCGTGCGGCTGAGCATGGCGATCTGCTGATCGACGTTGGGCTGCACCGCCAGCCCCGCCATCAGCGGGCGCAGCACCGACTGGGTGTCGACGAAGACGCGCGCGCTCGACTCGTACTTGTCGGGCATCTTGTAGATGACGACGCCGGCGACGATGCCGACGATCCACGCCAGTGCAAGCCCCCACCAGCGATAACGCCACATGCCGCGCAGGTAGCCGGTGATCTGCGATACGAGTTCTTCCATGAATCGACTTCACTTGGTTCGAGCCGGGGCCCGCCACTGTCGCGGCGCCGGCCTGGCTCGGGGGTTGAGTCGGACGCGAGGCTGGATCAGAACCAGCTCTGCGGGATGATGAGGACGTCGCCCGGACGCATCTCGACGTTGGCCGAGACGTCGCCGCGCTTGACGAGGTCCTTGATGCGCACGCTGTACTGCTTGTTGCCCTCGCCGGTGCGCAGGATGCTGGCGTTGTTGCCGTCGGCGAACTCGGTGAGCCCGCCCACGGCGATCATCACGTCGAGCAGGGTCATCTTTTGCGTGTAGGGCAGGATGCGCGGCTGCGAGGCCTCGCCGATGACGCGGATCTGCTCGCTGTACGGGCCGGAGAAGTTGGTGGCGATGACGGTGACGACCGGCTCGCGGATGAACTTGGCGAGCTCTTTCTCGATGTCACGCGCCAGCGTGGTGGTGTCCTTGCCCTGCGCGACCAGGTCTTCGACCAGCGGCGTGGTGATCTTGCCATCGGGGCGCACCGGCACCGACATGGACAGCTCGGGGTTGCGCCACACGACGATGTTGAGCGAGTCGCCCGAGCCGATGACGTAGTTGTACTCCTCATCGGCCGCGGCGGACGGTGCCGGCGGAAAGGACGAGGCGCACCCCGCGAGCGTGACCGCCGCAACGGCGAGCATGACGAAACGAACGAGCCGAGAGCCGGCGCCGCGAGCGCTGCTGACCATGACAACCCCCATGAAATTTTCAGGAAAGCGGGATGATACGACGATGAAGCCGTTTAGACGATGTTAAGCCTCTGCCCAATCTGGGAAGAGGAACTACAGCACACCCGACATCCCGCCAGGAGTCATCGCACGATCAGGCCACCACCTTTACCTTGCCACCCGTTTGTTGCACCAGATGCTGCGCGAAGGCCGCGCGCACCTCGTCCTCGCCATGCACCAGCCGAACCTCGCCCGGCAGGTGGCGCATGCGGGTGACGAAGCGGGTGAGGTCTTCGCGGTCGGCGTGGGCGGAGTAGCCCGACAGGGTGTGGATGCGGGCGCGGATGTCGATGCGCTCGTCGTCGAGCTCGACGTAGCCGCCGCGCGGGCCGTAGGTCTGGATGGCGTGGCCGGGGGTGCCGCGCGCCTGGTAACCGACGAAGAGCACGTCGTGGCGCGGGTCGGCGAGCATGGCCTTGAGGTAATTGACCACCCTGCCCCCGGCGCACATGCCGCTGGCGGCGATGACGATGGCGGGCTCGCGGTTGCGCGCGAGGCGCTGCACGTTAGCCAGGTGCTGGTCGTGGCGGTCGATGGCGACGAGCTGGTCGTAGCTCAGCGGCTCGCGCCCGGCGCGCACGCGGGCGCGGGCTTCGGCGTCCCAGAAGGGCTGCAGCTCGCGGTAGAGCGCGGTGAAACGCTGCGCGAGCGGCGAGTCGAGGAAGATCTTGAGCGCTCCCCATTTGTCGGCGTGCTTGCCGGGGCGCTGGCGCTCGCGGTGCAGGATGTCCTCGAACTCGTACAGCAGCTCTTGGGTGCGGCCGATGCTGAAGGCCGGGATGATGACCGTGCCGCCGTCCTCGAGCGCGTGCTCGACCACCGCCTGCAGACGCTTGCGCCGGTTGCGCCGGTCTTCGTGGCTGCGGTCGCCGTAGGTGGTCTCGAGCACCAGTACGTCGGCCTTCCAGGGCGAGCGCGGCGCCGGCAGCAGCGGCGCGTGCGGCGCGCCGAGGTCGCCCGAGAACACCACGCGCCGCGGCTCGGGCCAGGCCGCACCGGACAGCTCGCACTCGACATAGGCCGAGCCGAGGATGTGCCCGGCGCGCTGCAGGCGGATGCGGCAGGTGGCGCCGGCGCTGCGGTAGAGCGTCTGCCACTTGCCGTAGGGCAGCGCGCGGATGCGCGGCTCGACCATGTCGAGGTAGCGCTCGACGAGGTCCTTGTTGCGGCTGACGCCGACCTGGAAGGCATCGGCGAGCACCGTGGGCAGCAGGCGCGCGGAGGGCTCGCTGCAGAAGATCGGCCCCTTGAAGCCGGCCGCGAGCAGCCAGGGCAGGCGGCCGCAGTGGTCGATGTGGACGTGGGTGAGGACGAGCGCGCCGATGTCCTGCACCGGGAAGTCGATCTCGAGCCGGTCGGCGCCGGCCTTGCCGTCGGGCGAGGACTCGGCGCCCTGGAACAGGCCGCAGTCGACGAGCAGGCTGTTGTCGCCTTCGATGAAGAGCTGGTGGCAGGAGCCGGTGACGCCGTTACGGGCGCCGTGGTGGAGAATGGTCGGGTTCATGACGGCATTCTATTCGCTGATCCGGCATCGGGCCACCGCCAATGCCGCGTTCGCCGCGCTGCGTGCCACCCCGGGATCCTGCTCCGGGCCCTACTCCCGGCCCTACTCCATGCCCCACTTCTGCAGCCGGTAGCGCAGCTGACGCAGCGTCATGCCGAGGTTGCGCGCCGCGGCGGAGCGGTTCCAGCGCGTCTGCTCGAGCGCGCGCACGATGCGCAGGCGCTCGGCCTCGTCGGCACCGTCCTCGCCGACGTCGTCGCCGGGTTCGTCATGCTGCGCGCCGACGCCAAAGCCCGTGTCGGCGAGCCAGCCCGAGGCGCTCTGGTCGGGCTGGAGCTCGATGTCGGCGGCGCTGATCTCGTCGCCCTCGCACAGCGCGCAGGCGCGCTCGAGCAGGTTCTCGAGCTCGCGCACGTTGCCCGGGAAGGCGTAACGCTGCAGCGCCTGCAGGGCCGCGGCCGACAGACGGCGCGGCACGCCGCCCTCGCGCGCAGCGAGGCGGGCGAGGATATGGGTGGCGAGCTCGGCGATGTCCTCGCGGCGCTCGCGCAAGGGCGGCACGCGCAGGGTGATGACGTTGATGCGGAAGAAGAGGTCCTGGCGGAAGCGCCCCTCGGCGACCAGGCGCCCGAGGTCTTGGTGCGAGGCCGACAGGATGCGCACGTCCACCGCCTCTTCGGCGTGCGCGCCCACCGGGCGCACCGCGCGCTCCTGGATGGCGCGCAGCAGCTTGACCTGCATGGCCAGCGGCAGCTCGCCGATCTCGTCCAGGAACAGCGTGCCGCCGTTGGCGGCCTGGAACAGGCCCTCCTTGTCGGTGGCGGCGCCGGTGAAGCTGCCCTTGCGGTGGCCGAAGAACTCGCTCTCCATGAGCTCGGGCGAGATCGCGCCGCAGTTGACCGGCACGAAGGGCCCGCCCGCGCGTGCGCCCAGGCTGTGGATGTGGCGCGCGATGACCTCCTTGCCGGTGCCCGATTCGCCGTGAATGAACACCGGCGCCTGGTTGCGCGCGAGCTTCTCGGCCTGGGTGCGCAGTTGCTCGAAGGCGGGCGAGTGGCCGATCAGGGCGCGCGCGCCGGGCGCGGCTTCGGCAGCGGCTTCGTCGGCCTGGCGCAGCGCATGCTGCACCAGCTCGCGCAGGGCCTTGAGCTCGACCGGCTTGGTGACGAAGTCGAAGGCGCCGAGCTTGAGCGCGCGGATCGCGGTCTCGATGCTGCCGAAGGCGGTGATGACCGCGACCGGCAGGCCGGGGTGGGCGCTCTGGATGTGCTCGACGAGCTCGAGCCCGTCGCCGTCGGGCAGGCGCATGTCGGTGAGGCACAGGCGGTAGCGGCCGCTGGCCAGCCGCGCGCGCGCCTCGGCCACCGAGCCGGCGCTGTCGCAGCCCAGGCCCATGCGCATGAGCGAGAGCTCGAGCAGTTCGCGGATGTCGTCTTCGTCGTCGACGACGAGGACATCGACGGCTTGAGGGCGGGCGCGGCGGTCGGCAAAGGTCATGGCGTGCGGCGTGCGCGGAGCACGAAATCGGCCCCCGGGCCGAGCGCGGCGAGGGCGAGCTCTGCATCGTTGGCTTCGGCGAGCTCGCGCGCGATGTAGAGCCCGAGGCCGGTGCCCTTGGGGTGGGTGGTGAAGAAAGGCTCGAACAGGTGTGCGCGCGTGGCCTCGTCGAAGCCGGGGCCGTCGTCGACCACATGCAGCGCGACGCGCTCGCCCGCTTCGGGCTCGGCGTACAGGCGCACCGCTCCAGGCGCGCGCGAGCAGTAGCGCACCGCGTTGGCGAGCAGGTTGTCGAGGATCTGGTGCAGGTGGGCGCGGTCGATGGCGAGCGTGAGCGCGGGGTCGATGTCCACCGCGTACAGCCCGGCCTCGTCGGGGTCGCGGAAGGTGCGCGATTCGATCACCTCGCGCACGAAGCCGGCCAGCGCCAGGGCCTCGGGCATGGCCTGCTCGCGCCGCCCGAGGGCGAGCACGTCGCGGATCATGCGTTCGATGCGGCGCGCGTTGTCGTTGATGATGCGCGCCAGGCGGGCCTGCATCTCGGTGCGTTTTTCGTCGCGCAGCAGCTCGGCCGCCTGGGTGACGGCCGAGAGCGGGTTGCGGATCTCGTGCGCCATGCTGGCGGTGAGCCGGCCGAGCGCGGCGAGCTTGATCTGCTGCAGCTGGCGCTGGATGTCGTCGTAGTCGGTGAGATAGAGCAGCGTGTCGCCCGCGGCCGCGCTGCCGGCGTCGCCCGGCACCACGCGGCAGCGCAGCAGGTGGCCGGCCGGGCCCACGCGCAGCAGGCGCCCTTCGTCGGCGACGCCGGCCTCGAGCATGGGCGCGAAGGCGGCGTCCAGGTCGGTGAGCGCGAGCCCCTCCATGCTGTCGGCCGAGGCGTGTGCCATGCCGAGCATGCGCACCGCCTGCGCGTTGGCATCCACGATGCGCCCGCGCGCGTCGACCACGATCACGCCGTCGGGCATGTCGCGCAGGATGTGCTCGCTGACCGCCTGCTGCTTGGCGAGCGCGAGCCCGCGTTCGGCCGCGAGCGCGGCGTTGGTCTGCGCGCGCAGCGCGAGCAGGCGCGCCACCGCGGCGATGGCGAAGAAGCCCGCGCAGAAGATGCCGACCTGCAGAAAATCGACCGATTGCCCGCCGCCGGCATGGCGCCAGGTGTTTTCGATGAGCACCGCGAGGGTGGCGACGGCGGCCGAAAACAGCACCATGCGTCCTTCGACGATGAGCCCCGCCCCGGCGAGCATGACCATCATCAGCGTGGGCATGCCGCTGCGGTAGCCGCCGCTGACCCACATGATCACCGACAGCGCGAGGATGTCGATCACCACCTGCAGCGCGGCAGTGCGGCCGAAGCCGAAGCGCCGCAGCGCATCCGGAAAGCCGAGCGCGAGCACCGCCACCAGGTAGGCGAAGGCGGTGAGCACATAGATGCGCGGGCCCTCGTCACCCAGGCCGAGTTCGCGCCCGGCAACCAGGAACAGCCCGGCCAGGATCAGACGGAAGAAGTTGAGGTAGCGCAGCGAAGTGCGGCGCGCGCGTTCGGCGCCCGCCTGCGCTGCGCCGCGCGTATCAGTCGGCGCGGCGGCCAGCACGGCGGTGGGCATCGCAGCAATAGAAGTCGTCGCCGGCGCGCACGCCCTCGGACTCGGGCACGATGAGGCCGCAGTGCGCGCATTCGCTCATGCGCTCGGCCGCCACTGGCTTGGCGGCGGATTTGCGCTGGATCGCGTGCTGGTCCTTGAAGCGCCGCAGCGCGCCGCGTGCCCACCAGATGCCGATGAAAACCAGGATGAGGATGAGCAGATTGCGCACGATGGAGGGGCGCGGAGGACGCGCCGGCAGCTGAAGGAAACGCGCGGATTCTAGCACGCAGCCGACGCGCTCCCCTTGCCCGCCCGGGTTTGCGACAATGCGCCTTCCCGCTCCCGATCACTGCCGCCATGCCGAGCTTCCCCGCCCCCATCGAATCCCGCCTGCCGAACGTGGGCACCACCATCTTTACCGTGATGTCGCGCCTGGCGCAGGAATGCGGCGCGATCAACCTGTCGCAGGGCTTTCCGGACTTCAACGCCGAGGAGCTGCTCTTCGAGCGCGTGGCGCACTGGATGCGCGCCGGCCACAACCAGTACGCGCCAATGGCCGGCTGCCTGCCGCTGCGCGCGGCGATCGCGGCCAAGGTCGAGGCGCTGTACGGCACGGCCTACGACGTGGAGCACGAGATCACCGTGACCGCGGGCGCCACCCAGGCGCTGTTTACCGCGGTGACCGCCTGCGTGCGCCCGGGTGACGAGGTGATCGTTTTCGAGCCGGTGTATGACTCGTACGTACCGGCGATCGAGCTGGCCGGCGGCAAGGTGGTGCGCATGCGCCTGGCCGCGCCCGACTACCGGCCGGACTGGGATGCGGTGGCCGCGGCGATCGGGCCGCGCACGCGCATGATCATGATCAACACCCCGCACAACCCCACCGCCACGGTGTGGACGCGGGACGACCTCGACCGGCTGGCGGCGCTCACCCGTGGCACCGGCATCGTGGTGGTGGCCGACGAGGTCTATGAGCACATCGTGTTCGATGGCGCCACGCATGCGAGCTGCGCCGCGCACCCGGAGCTGGCCGCGCGCAGCTTCGTGGTGTCGAGCTTCGGCAAGACCTATCACATCACCGGCTGGAAGGTCGGCTACATCCTGGCGCCGCGCGAGCTGATGGCGGAGTTTCGCAAGGTGCATCAGTTCAACGTGTTTACCGTGAACACCCCGGTGCAGCTCGCGCTCGCCGACTACATGGCCGACGCCTCGCGCCACCTCGGGCTAGCCGCCTTCTACCAGGGCAAGCGCGACTTCTTCCGCGCCGCGCTGGCCGGCTCGCGCTTCGAGCTGCTGCCCGCGCGCGGCACCTACTTCCAGCTCGCGCGCTACGAGGCGATCTCGGCGCTGGGTGACGCGGCCTTCTGCGAGCACCTGACGCGCAATGTGGGCGTGGCGGCGATCCCGGTGTCGGCCTTCTTTGCCGATGGCCGCGACGAGCGCGTGATCCGCTTCTGCTTCGCCAAGAACGAAGCGACGCTGGCCGCCGCGTGCGAGCGGCTGCGCGCGCTGTGAGCCGGTGCGGCGCACGCCCACGCACGCAGCACCCGACAGAACCCCTTCCCCTTTTCGAGGTCTCCCGATGTTCGAGCAACCCCTCCCCACCCTGCAGCGCGACGGCGACAGCGTGCGCATTCTCGACCAGACCGTGCTGCCCTTTCGCACCGAAACCCGGGTGCTGCGCACGCTCGAGGACGCCGCGCACGCGATCCGCAGCATGCAGGTGCGCGGCGCGCCGCTGATCGGCGCCACCGCCGCCTATGGCGTGGCCCTGGCGCTGCTGAACGACGGCGCCGAAGAGGCCACACTCGCGCACGCCCTGGCGGTGCTGGGCGCGACCCGGCCGACCGCGGTGAACCTGCACTGGGCGCTCGACCGCATGAGCGCGCAGCTCTCGCCCCTGCCCGCCGCGGATCGCCTGCAGGCCGCCTGGGACGCGGCCGAGGCGATCCGCGCCGACGACGCCGCGACCTGCGACGCCATCGGCCGCCACGGCCTGGCGCTGATCCGCGAGATCGCCGCGCGCCGCCCCGGCCCGGTGCGGCTGATGACCCACTGCAACGCCGGCTGGCTCGCCACCTGCGGCGCCGGCACCGCGCTCGCGCCGATCTACGCCGCGCAGGCCGCGGGCATCGCGGTGGAGGTGTTCGTGAGCGAGACCCGGCCGCGCAACCAGGGCCTGCTCACCGCCTGGGAGCTGCGCGCCGCCGACGTGCCGCACGTGCTGATCGCGGACAACGCCGCCGGACTGTTGCTGATGCGCGGCGAGGTGGACCTGGTGATCACCGGCGCCGACCGCATCGCCGCCAACGGCGACAGCGCGAACAAGGTGGGCACGTATCTGAAGGCGCTCGCCGCGCAGGCCGCGGGCGTGCCCTTTTACATCGCCGCGCCGCACTCCACGCTGGACTTCGGCTGCCGGGACGGCGCCGCCATCCCGATCGAGGACCGCGGCGCCGCCGAGGTCTGCCGCATCCGCGGCACCACCGATGCGGGCGAGATCGCCGAGCTCGCTCTCGCCCCGGCCGAGACCCGCGCCGTCAACCCGGCCTTCGACGTCACGCCGGCCGCGCTCATCCGCGGCATCATCACCGAGCGCGGCATCGTGCCGGCCGGCGAGCTGGCACGCCTTTATCCGGAGCACGAACGATGAGCGACACCCCTGGAACCTGCATCCACGAGGAGGCCAGCTGGCAGGCCCCCGACCCGCTGCGCGCCGAGCTGCTCGCCACGCTGCGTGCGATGTCGGCGGCGCGCCTGAACGTCGGCACCGCGGGCAATGCGAGCGTGCGGCTGACGAGCGCTGCCGAACAGACGCACGCGCACGGCGCGGGCGCCGGCCCGGTGCGTATGCTGATCTCGCCGAGCGGCATGCCCGCCGAGCAGTGCACGCCGCAGGACATGGTGGAGGTCGAGGCCGACGGCGGCTACGCCGGCCCACTTGCACCCTCGTCGGAGTGGGCGCTGCACCACGACATCTACGCCGCCTTTCCGGCGGCGGGCGCGGTGCTGCACGCGCATTCGCCCTTTGCCACCGCGCTCGCCTGCCAGCGCGTGGAGATTCCGCCCTTTCACTACATGATCGCGCGCTTCGGCGGCACCAGCGTGCGCTGCGCGCGCTACGCCACCTTCGGCACGCAGGCGCTGTCGGACGCCTCCGTCGCCGCGCTGCAGGGGCGCAACGCCTGCCTGCTCGCCAACCACGGCATGGTGGTCTACGGGCGCGACCTCGGCCACGCGCTGGCGCTGGCGATCGAGTTCGAGACTCTGTGCGAGCAGTACTGGCGCACCCTGCAGCTGGGCGCGCCAGTACTGCTGTCGGAGGCCGAGATGGCCGAGGTGATCGAGCGCTTCAGCTGGTACGGCAAGCCGCGCGCCTGAGCGCTCAGATGATCACGCCGCCGCCCAGGCAGACCTTGGACTCGTACACCACCACGCTCTGCCCGGGCGTCACCGCCCACTGCGGCTGGGCGAAGACGATCTCGGCGCGGCCGTCGGCGATGCGCTCGATGTCGCAGGCCTGGTCGGGCGTGCGGTAGCGCGGCTTGGCGGTGTAGACCCAGTTGGTGTGCGGGTCGCGGCCGGCGATCCAGTTGAGGTCGGTGGCGACCAGGCGGTCCTTGAGCAGCGCCGGGTGGTCGTGCCCCTGCACCACGTAGAGCACGTTGGCCTTCATGTCCTTGCCGGCCACGTACCAGGCGTCGTGCTCGCCGGCCTCGTCCTGGTTGCCCTTGAGCCCGCCGATGTGCAGGCCCTTCCTCTGGCCGATGGTGTGGTACATCAGGCCCTGGTGCTCGCCGAGCACACGCTCGTCGTCGAGCGCGCGGATCTCGCCCGGCTGGCTGGGCAGGTAGCGCATCAGGAACTCGCGGAACGGGCGCTCGCCGATGAAGCAGATGCCGGTCGAGTCTTTCTTGGCCGCGACGTGCAGGCCGGCCTGCTCGGCGAGCTTGCGCACCTCGCGCTTGTACAGCGCGCCGAGCGGGAACAACGTCTTCGCGAGCTGTTCCTGGGTCAGGCGGTAGAGGAAGTAGCTCTGGTCCTTGGTGCCGTCCTCGGCCTTGAGCAGCTGGTACTCGGTGCGGCCGTCGTTGCGCCACTCGCGCACCTGGGCGTAGTGCCCGGTGGCGATGCGCTCGGCGCCCATCTGCATGGCGTGGTCGAGGAAGCTGCGGAACTTGATCTCGGAGTTGCACAGCACGTCCGGGTTGGGCGTGCGGCCGGCCTCGTACTCGCGCAGGAAGTCCGCGAACACGCGGTCCTTGTATTCCTTGCTGAAGTTGACCACCTCGAGATCGATGCCGATCACGTCGCACACCGAGGCCACGTCGACCAGGTCCTGCCGCGTCGAGCAGTACTCGGAGTCGTCGTCGTCCTCCCAGTTCTTCATGAACAGGCCGGTCACGTCATAGCCCTGCTGCTTGAGCAGCAGCGCCGTCACCGACGAGTCGACGCCGCCGGACATGCCGACCACCACTTTCATGCCATTGCCTTCGTGCTTACTGGACATCCGGTCCACCTCCATTGAGCCATTCCGCGAGCGGCAGCACCACCGCCGGCTCGCCATTGTCGACGAACCAGGTGTCGACCACATAACGTTGCGCGGGCGGCGCGGACAACAGCGCGTCCGCTCCGCCCTCGATCCCTTCGCCCTCTGCGCGCTCTTCGATCACCGCGCTGAAGTGCTGAAAGATGAAGCGCGTGCGCCGGGCGGGCTCCACCACGCGGTGAAAACGCAGCCAGCCGCGCGCCTCGAGCAACTCGAGCAGGCGCATGGTCGAGGTCGAGTGATCGATGCAGTCCATGCGCCCCGCCTCGCCGCCGTCGAGGAAGTTGCCGGCGCGGTCGGCCGCCACCGGGCTTTGCGTGGCCGCGATGCGGTACATGCGGCCGATCTCCTGCGCGAGGCGCGTGCGCTCGTCCTCGGCGCTGCTCGCCAGGGCGAGGCGCGCCGCGAGACGATTGAGGCTCGCGCGGTGGTAGCGGATCTCCACCTCGCGATTGCAGCCATAGTTGTAGCAGATGCTCACGCGGGCGTCTTCATGCACGGGCGGCGCCGACTGCGGGGCCGCCGCGCTCGCGAGCGACACCCCGAACAGGCCCGCTGCCAGCAGGCGCATCAGGTGTGCGCGCAATGATGCACCAGCGCGAGCGGATGGCGCTGCCCGGCCAGCCAGTCCTCGATGCACTGCAGGATCAGCGGGCTGCGGTGGCGATCGGCGCTCGCACGCACCTCGTCGAGCGTCATCCACACCGCACGCACGATGCCCGCATCCAGCGGCCGCGCCGCGTCCACACCCTCGACCCGCCCACCGTAGGCAAAGCGCAGATACGTGATGTCGCCCTGCGGGCGCGTCCATTGATAGATGCCGACCAGGTATTCCGGCACGAAGCCGTGCGCGGTCTCCTCGAGCACCTCGCGCACCGTGGCTTCGAGCAGGGACTCGCCCTCTTCAAGGTGGCCCGCCGGCTGATTGAAGCGCAGCCCCTCGGGCGTCTCTTCCTCGACGAGCAGGAAGCGGCCCTCGCGCTCGATCACAGCGGCGACGGTCACATTGGGTTTCCAGGGGCGTTCCTTCACATTGGGCTCCAGCCACGACGGGTTGGCGCGCATTTTAGCGCGCGCGGCGCAGCGCACGAACGGAGTACGCATCGCGGGCACGGCTTTACGCTAGAATTTACCGGCTTTGCGCCGGCCCGGCGGCTCGGCGCATCACCCACATCACCCACACCATCCAGCGAACATATTTCAGGCGGAGATCTTCATCATGTCCATGGCTGACCGCGACGGCTTCATCTGGCAGGACGGCAAGCTCGTCCCGTGGCGCGAGGCGACCACGCACGTCCTCACCCACTCGCTGCACTACGGGCTGGCCGTGTTCGAGGGCGTCCGCGCCTACAACACCGTCAGCGGCACCGCGATCTTCCGCCTCGCCGAGCACACCCAGCGCCTGATCAACTCCGGCAAGATCTACATGATGGACATCCCGTTTTCCAAGGATGAGCTCATGGAGGCGCAGAAGGAGGTCGTGCGCGCGAACAAGCTCGAGTCCTGCTACCTGCGCCCGATCGCCTTCTACGGCTCGGAAAAGATGGGCATCTCCACCGTCGGCGCCACCGTGCATGTGGCGATCGCGGCCTGGCCCTGGGGCGCCTACCTGGGCGAGGTAGGCCTGGAGAAGGGCATCCGCGTCAAGACCTCGTCCTTCACCCGCCACCACGTCAACTCGACGATGCCGCGCGCCAAGCTGGCCGCGACCTACCCGAACTCGATCCTCGCCAACCTCGAAGTCACCCGCATGGGCTATGACGAGGCGCTGCTGCTCGACAACCAGGGCTTCGTCGCCGAGGGCGCGGGCGAGAACCTGTTCATCGTCAAGGACGGCCGCATCTACGAACCCGAGATCGCCTCGGCGCTCACCGGCATCACCCGCGACTCGGTGCACGCCATCGCGCGCGAGCTCGGCTACGAGGTCGGCACCAAGCGCCTGACGCGCGACGACATCTATCTCGCCGACGAAGCCTTCTTCACCGGCACCGCCGCCGAAGTCACCCCGATCCGCGAGCTCGACGACCGCAAGATCGGCGAGGGCAAGCGCGGCCCGGTCACCGAGAAGATCCAGACCCGCTTCTTCGACGTGGTCAATGGCCGTGCGCCCGAATACGCGCACTGGCTCGCCCACGTCTGATTTTCACGCTCCGAGGATTGCGACATGGCTGAAACCGCCAACAAACCCCACGCCATCATCGTCACGGCCAAGGACCTGCCGCTGCACTGCCCGCCGCCGGGCGCGCCGCTGTGGGCGCGTCACCCGCGCGTGTTCCTGGACGTCCTGAAGACCGGCGAGGCCGTCTGCCCCTACTGCAGCGCCCACTACGTGTTCAACGGCGAGCGCCCCAAGGGCCACCACTGAACCCTGCGGCCCGGCCGCAGTCTCTAGTACGCACGGGGGCTTCGGCCCCCGCGTCGTTTCATCCCCCAGCCCCGCGTTCGCGAACGCCCCCTCCCCAAACCGTCCATGTCCCCATGCCCGCAGTGAGCAAAGCCAACTTCACCACGCCACAAGAGGCCGAGGCCGCCTTCTACCGGGCCCTGGCCGAGGGCAACTTCGAGGCCTTGATGGAGGTCTGGTCCGAGGAGGACGAGGTGGTCTGCGTCCACCCCGGCGGCCCGCGCATCGTGGGGCTCGCGGCCGTGCATGAGACCTGGCGGCGCATCCTCTCGGGCGACACCCGACTCGAGATCGAGCTCAGCCAGTCGGTGGCGACGGTCAGCGCCACCATGGCGGTGCACTGCGTCGTCGAGCGCCTGTCCGTGCACGGCCAGACCAAGCGCAGCGCCGTGCTCGCGGCCACCAACGTGTTCGTGCGCGGCGCCCACGGCTGGCGCATGGTGCTTCATCACGCATCGCCGATGCAGGACCAGGCCGACTTCGGCGACCTGTCGCCGCGCGTGGTGCATTGAGCGCCGCGCGCGTCGGCGCGGCTCAGCCCGGGTAGACCTCGGCCGCGGCCAGGGCGAGGCCTTGCGCGTCCTTGGCGGACAGCAGCGGCGCGCCCTGCAGCGGCCAGTCGATGCCGATCTGCGTGTCGTCCCAGGCGATGCAGCGCTCGTCGGCGGGGGCGTAGTAGTCGGTGGTCTTGTAGAGGAAATCCGCCGATTCGCTCAGCACCAGAAAACCATGCGCGAAGCCGGGCGGAATCCACAGCTGGCGGTGATCGTCCTCGCTCAGCTCGACGCCGGCCCAGCGCCCGAAGCGCGGCGAGCTGCGGCGCAGGTCCACCGCGACGTCGAACACCCGCCCGCGCACCACGCGCACCAGCTTGCCCTGCGGCTGGCGCAGCTGATAATGCAGGCCGCGCAGCACACCGCGCGCCGAGCGCGAGTGGTTGTCCTGCACGAAATCGACATCGAGCCCGGTCAGCTCACGGAAGGTGCGCGCGTTCCAGCTCTCGAGGAAGAAGCCGCGCGCGTCGCCGAACACCTTGGGCTCGAGCAGCAGCACCTCGGGCAGTGCGGTAGGGGTCGCCTTCATCAGAACACCCGGTCTTCGAGCAGGCGCAGCAGGTACTGGCCGTAGCCGCTCTTGGCGAGCGGCTGCGCGAGCGCGCGCAGCTGCGCGTCGTCGATCCAGCGCGCGCGCCAGGCGATCTCCTCGGGGCAGGCGATCTTGAGGCCCTGCCGCTTCTCGATGGTCTGGATGAACATGCCGGCTTCGAGCAGGCTTTCGTGGGTGCCGGTGTCGAGCCAGGCGTGGCCGCGACCCATGACCTGCACGTCGAGCGCGCCTTGCTCGAGATACAGACGGTTGAGGTCGGTGATCTCGAGCTCGCCGCGCGCGCTCGGGGTGAGGCTGCGCGCGAACTCGACCGCGCGCGCGTCGTAGAAATACAGCCCGGTGACCGCGTAGCGGCTCTTGGGGCGGGCGGGTTTTTCTTCCAGGCTCACCGCGCACCCGGCGGCGTCGAACTCGACCACGCCGTAGCGCTCCGCGTCCTGCACCGGGTAGGCGAACACGGTCGCGCCCTCGGCGCGCGCCGAGGCTGCGCGCAGCTCGGCGGCGAAGTCGTGGCCGTAGAACAGGTTGTCGCCCAGCACCAGCGCGGACGGCGCGCCGGCGAGGAAGTCCTCGGCGATCACGAAGGCCTGCGCGAGGCCGTCCGGGCTGGGCTGCACCGCGTACTGCAGGCGCAGGCCCCAGCGGCTGCCGTCGCCGAGCAGCTGCGCAAAGCGCGGCGTGTCCTGCGGCGTCGAGATCACCAGGATGTCGCGGATGCCGGCCAGCATCAGCGTGGCGAGCGGGTAATAAACCATCGGCTTGTCGTACACCGGCAGCAGCTGCTTGGAGACCGCCAGGGTCGCCGGGTGCAGCCGGGTGCCGGAACCGCCGGCGAGGATGATGCCCTTGCGTGATGTCATCAGGCGAAACCGTGTCGAGAGTGGGGAAGCGCCGGCGGCAGCGCGGCGTGAGGCGTGAGGCGTGAGGCGTGAGGCGTGAGGCGTGAGGCGTGAGGCGTGAGGCGTCGATTGTAAATAAACGCTGCGCATGCGGGCGACCGCAATGCAGCATAAAATCGTGCCCGTCGCACGCGGGGCTCCGCCCGGCCCGCCTGCCTGCGCAGCGCGGCGGCTCTGCCTGCCGCCCTGCCTTTACAACCTCTCCCTGCCCCCAGGACACCATGCGCTACCCTCTCCCCGCCCCCGAAATTTTCAAGGCCTACGACATCCGCGGCATCGTCGACACGGTGCTCACCCCCGACGCCGTGCGCGCGATCGGCCACGCCCTCGGCTCCGAGGCGGTGGCGCGCGGGCAGCAGGCGGTCGCGGTCGGGCGCGACGGGCGGCTGTCCGGCCCGGCGCTGGCCGGCGCGCTCGCCGACGGCATCCGCGCCGCGGGCGTGGATGTGATCGACATCGGCTGCGTGCCCACCCCGCTCACCTACTTCGCCGCGTACGAGCTCGGCTGCGACTCCTGCGTGTCGGTCACCGGCAGCCACAACCCGCCCGACTACAACGGCCTCAAGATGGTGCTCGGCGGCCAGACCCTGTTCGGCGACTTGATCCAGGCCCTGCGCCAGCGCATCGCCAAGGACGACCTCGCCCACGGCGCGGGCGCGCTGCGCACGGCCGATGTGCGCGCCGACTACATCGAGCGCATCGTCGGCGACGTGAAGCTCGCGCGGCCGATGAAGATCGTCGTCGACTGCGGCAACGGCGTCGCCGGCGGCATCGCGCCCGAGCTCTTCCGTCGCCTCGGCTGCGAGGTGATCGAGCTGTTCTGCGAGGTCGACGGCAACTTCCCCAACCACCACCCCGACCCGTCCAAGCCCGAGAACCTGCAGGACGTGATCCGCACCCTGCGCGAGACCGACGCCGAGCTCGGGCTGGCCTTCGACGGCGACGGCGACCGCCTCGGCGTGGTGACCAAGGACGGCGAGATCATCTACCCCGACCGCCAGCTCATGCTGTTCGCCGAGGACGTGCTCGCGCGCGTGCCGGGCGGCGAGATCATCTACGACGTCAAATGCACGCGTAACCTGGCGCCGTGGATCCGCGCGCGCGGCGGCAAGCCGACGATGTGGAACACCGGCCACGCGCTGGTGAAGGCCAAGCTCAAGGAGACCGGCGCCCCGCTCGCCGGCGAGATGAGCGGCCACATGTTCTTCAAGGAGCGCTGGTTCGGCTTCGACGACGGCCTGTACGCCGGCGCGCGCCTGCTCGAGATCCTCTCTGCCCGCCCCGACGCCAACGCCGCGCTGAAGGCGCTGCCCGACGCGGTGAGCACGCCCGAGCTGAACCTGAAGATGGCCGAAGGCGAGCCCTTCGAGCTCGTGCGCCGGCTGCAGCAGGCCGCGCTCGCGGCGCCCTCGTGCTTTCCCGACGCCGACGAGGTGATCACGCTGGACGGGGTGCGGGCGGAGTTCGCGCACGGCTTCGGCCTGGCGCGCGCCTCCAACACCACGCCGGTGGTGGTGCTGCGCTTCGAGGCCGACGATGAAGTGGCGCTGGCGACGATCCAGGCCGCGTTCCGGCGCGCCATCGACAGCGTGTGGCCGGGCCTGCAGCTGCCGTTCTGAGCCCCGCGGGGCGGCGAATGCAGGCGGGTGCGCAGTTTTGCACGGACGCCGTCCACCGACCGGCGCCCGCCGCCGGCGAGCGTGTTAGCGTGCCGAACTGGAATGGATCCAGACGGAGAACGTGACAATGAACGCACCGGCACACGCGGATCACAAGCTCGAGCACTCGCTCAAGGGCGTGAGCATCCCGTCCTGTCCGGCGGTGCTCGCGCAGCTGATGGACGAACTGCGCCAGCCCCAGGTCAGCGGCAAGCGCATCGCCGCGCTGATCGGCGAGGACGTGGGGCTCGCGGCCATGGTGGTCAAGTCGGCGAATTCGCCCCTGTTCGGGTCGGGGCGGCGCATTGGGTCGCTCGACGAGGCGATCCGCCTGCTGGGTTTCGGCACGCTCACCAACCTGGTGCAGGAGGCGCTGCTGCGCACGGCGCTCGCCGCGCCGGGCGCGGCGCTCGAGCGCTTCTGGGACAACTCGCGCTACACCGCCGCGGCGAGCGCGCTGATCGCACGCAAGACGGGGTGCGCGCGTGCGGAGACCGCATACACCTTCGGCCTCTTCCACGACTGCGGCATCCCGCTGCTGGTGAGCCGCTTCCCCAACTACAAGCAGATCCTCGGCGTCGCCAACCAGGCCACCGAGCGCTGGTTCACCGACGTCGAGGATGAGGCGCTCGACACCAACCACGCGACCATCGGCTACATCCTGGCGCGCACCTGGGGGCTGACCGAGAACGTGTGCGCGGCCATCCTGTGCCACCACGACTACTCGGTGCTGATCGAGGATTCGAGCCTGGAGCCGGAGTCGCGCACCCTGATCGCGGTGAACGTGGTCGCCGAATACGTCGCCGGCACGCACCTGCGCACGCGCCGCGACGCCGAATGGGACAAAGGCCGTGCGCCCGCGGCGCACATCCTCGGCTACCCGGTGGCCGAGCTGGAAGACCTGGCCGACGACATCATCTACAGCTTCGACCGCCAGGGCAGCGCCGAGTCCGCCTGAGCCACCATGGCCCGGGCCGGGCCGACCGCGCTGCACACGTCGATGGGCGCGCCGTGCACGCCCGCGTGCAGCCACGGCGCGGCGGCGCGCCTCACACCGGCTCGAGCTTGGCCACGCCGAGCAGCAGCCACTTGACCCCGGCCGGACCGAAGTTGATCTGCACCTTGGCGTCGCTGCCGCTGCCCTCGGCGGCGACGATGACGCCCTGACCGAACTTGGCGTGACTGACCGACTGCCCGATCCGCAAGCCATTGGGCAGGGTCGCGAATGCCGGCCGCGGCGCGCGCTGCACCTGCGCCGCCGGCGAGGGCTTGAAGTAGCCGCCGCCCATGCCGCCCATGGCGCCGCCCGCAGCCGAGCGCGGGTTGGGCGGCGTCAGCCACTTGGTGAGCTCGGCGGGGATCTCTTCCAGGAAACGCGAGCGCAGGTTGTAGCGCGTCTGGCCGTGCAGCATGCGGCTCTGTGCGAACGACAGGTACAGGCGTTCGCGCGCGCGCGTCACCGCCACGTACATCAGCCGGCGCTCCTCTTCCAGGCCGTCGGTCTCGAGGATGCTGTTCTCATGCGGGAACAGGCCCTCCTCCAGCCCGGACAGGAAGACCACGTTGAACTCCAGGCCCTTGGCCGAGTGCACCGTCATCAGCTGCACCGCGTCGGCGCCCTGGTCGGCCTGGTGGTCGCCGGCCTCGAGCGAGGCGTGGGCGAGAAAATCCGCCAGCAACGCGTGCGGCTGCGCGAGCGCCTCGCCCGCACCCGACTGGGCCTGCGATTCGGCGAGGAAGTTGGCCGCGGCGTTGATCAGCTCGTCGAGGTTCTCGAGGCGCTCGCGGCCTTCCTTGTCCGCCTTGTAGTGCGCGCGCAGGCCGCTGAGGTCGAGCACGTGATCGACCAGCTCGGGCAGCGGCAGGCCGGCGGTGTCGCGGCGCAGATCCTCGATCAGGCGCACGAACTGGCCGAGCGCCGTGCCGGGTTTGCCAGTGAGGTGCGGCACGGTCGCGTACAGGCTGGTGTTGTACGTGCGTGCGGCGTCAGCCAGCACCTCCAGCGAGCGCGCGCCGATGCCACGGGTGGGAAAGTTAACCACGCGCGCGAAGGCGGTGTCGTCGTCCGGGTTGGCGATCAGGCGCAGGTAGGCGAGCGCGTGCTTGATCTCCTGGCGCTCGAAGAAGCGCAGGCCGCCGTAGACGCGGTACGGGATGCCGGCCGAGAAGAGCTGATGCTCGAGCACCCGCGACTGCGCGTTGGAGCGATACAGCAGCGCGATCTCGCTGCGCAGCGCGCCCTCGCGCACCAGCGACTGGATCTCCTCGACGATCCAGCGCGCCTCGTCGCCGTCCGAGAAGGCCTCGAACACGCGGATCGGCTCGCCCGCGCCCTGGTCGGTCCACAGGTTCTTGCCGAGGCGGTTGCTGTTGTGGCGGATGATCGCGTTGGCGGCGTCGAGGATGTTGCTGTGCGAGCGGTAGTTCTGCTCGAGGCGGATGACGTTGTGCACGCGGAACTCGCGCTCGAAGTCGCGCATGTTGCCGACCTCGGCGCCGCGAAAGCGATAGATGCTCTGGTCGTCGTCGCCGACGCAGAACATCGCCGCCCCGCCCTCGCGCCCCTCGTCGGCGAAGAGCTTGAGCCAGCGGTACTGCAGGCGGTTGGTGTCCTGAAACTCGTCGACCAGGATGTGGCGGAAGCGGCGCTGATAGTGGCGGCGCAGCGGCTCATGGCGCTCGAGCAGCTCGTAGCTGCGCAAAAGCAACTCCGCAAAATCCACAACAGACTCGCGCTGGCACTGCGCCTCATACTCCTGATACAGCTGCACGCGCTGACGGGTGAAGTCGTCCCAGGCCTCCACCGCGTGCGGGCGGTTGCCGGCCTCCTTCTGGCCGTTGATGAAGTGCTGGAGTTCGCGCGGCGGGAATTTCTCGTCGTCGACGTTGAGCGTCTTGAGCAGGCGCTTGATCGCGGCGAGCTGGTCGCCCGAATCGAGGATCTGGAACAGCTGGGGCAGCCCGGCGTCGCGGTGGTGGGCGCGCAGCAAGCGGTTGGCAAGGCCGTGGAAGGTGCCGATCCACATGCCGCGGGTGCTCACCGGCAGCATGGTCGACAGGCGGGCGAGCATTTCCTTGGCGGCTTTGTTGGTGAATGTAACCGCGAGGATGCCGGCCGGATCGACCTGGCCGGACTGGATCAGCCAGGCGATGCGGGTGGTGAGCACCCGGGTCTTGCCCGAGCCGGCCCCGGCCAGGATCAGCGCGTGCTGCGGCGGCAGGGTCACGGCCTGGTGTTGTTCGGTGTTGAGATTGGCGAGCAGCGTGGACATCGTGATTCCTTGTTCGAGCCCGCATTGTATCGGGGCTGCCGCTGCGCACCGAGCACCGGCGCCGGCACAAAAAGCGCGACAGGATGTTGCGGCGCAACATCACACTGTTTGCAGACGGCCGAAAATCGGCTAGATTGTTATTGTGCAATGCATCAAAAAGGGCCGAGACCTGCCAAAACGGTCACGGACGCCGCGTCATTTTTTGTTCATAATCAAGGAATGGCATTCCGCACGCTTTATATTGCGGCACAGCATCAAAGCACGACTGAAGCGCCGATCGCTCAGAAAGCGCTTGGCCTTATGACGGCGCCGAACCCCGGCCCGAATGGAGAACACACGATGAAAACGCCGAAATTGCTGCCCTGGTATGCCCGCAAGGCGGGGGTCACCCTCGAGCGCGCCGAAGCCTTGTGGCGCAAGGCCGTGCGCGAAGCCACAGCGCAGACCGGTTGGGTCGGTAACGCCGACTACTGGAGCGCGACCATGAACAACTTCGTTCGCCTGCTCGACGAAGAGCGCAGCACCTTGTGCGCCCCGCGCGTGCTGCCCTACGTACGCAGCCAGAACCGCATGATGCGTCTGCCGCTGCAGGCCATGGAGGACCTGTTCTCGGCCCTCAACGCCAACTGGCAGCGCCACATGCGCGCAAACCACCGCTCGACCCACCGCGCGGCCTGATCCGGCGCGCTGCGTCGCAGCGCGCCCACCCCTTGCTTGTCTCCCTCCCTCCTTCAATGGAGATTCGGCACTTCGCCTCGCGGCGGAGTGCCTTTTTTTTGGCATCGACCCGAGCTGCGCGCCCCGTGTGACCGCCCCCGGCGCCGGGCCAGATGCCAAAGACCCTGCTGCGGCTTCAAGGTATACTGGCGCGTTTTCAACGCCATCCAGCCCGCGCGCCGCCATGCAGGACACCATGCAGGAAAAATACCAGCCCGCCGCCGTCGAGACGACCGCCCAGCAGCACTGGGACAGCAGCGACGCCTTCCGCGTCACGGAAGACACGAACAAGCCCAAGTACTACTGCCTGTCGATGTTCCCCTACCCCTCGGGCAAGCTGCACATGGGGCACGTGCGCAACTACACCATCGGCGACGTGCTCGCGCGCTTCCACCGCATGAAGGGCTACAACGTGCTGCAGCCCATGGGCTGGGACGCCTTCGGCATGCCGGCCGAGAACGCCGCGATCCAGAACAACGTGCCGCCGGCGAAGTGGACCTACGCCAACATCGACTACATGAAGGCGCAGTTGAAGCGCCTCGGCTTCGCCATCGACTGGTCGCGCGAGCTCGCCACCTGCACCCCCGAGTACTACCGCTGGGAACAATGGCTGTTCACCCGCCTGTTTGAGAAGGGCTTGATCTACAAGCGCCTCGGCACGGTCAACTGGGATCCGGTCGACGAGACCGTGCTCGCCAACGAGCAGGTCATCGACGGCCGCGGCTGGCGCTCGGGCGCGCTCGTCGAGAAGCGCGAGATCCCCATGTACTACATGAAGATCACCGCCTACGCCGACGAGCTGCTGAGTGCGCTCGACGATCTGCCCAACTGGCCCGAGCAGGTCAAGCTGATGCAGAAGAACTGGATCGGGCGCTCGGAAGGCGTGGAGATCAGCTTCCCGTTCGACGTCTCCAGCATCGGCCACGAGGGCGCGCTGAAGGTGTTCACCACCCGCGCCGACACGCTGATGGGCGCCACCTACGTGGCCGTGGCCGCCGAGCACCCGCTCGCCACCCAGGCCGCGGCCAGCAACCCGGCGCTCGCCGAGTTCATCGAGGAGTGCAAGCGTGGCGGCGTCGCCGAGGCCGACATCGCCACGATGGAAAAGAAGGGCATGCCCACCGGCCTCAAGGTGCGCCACCCGCTCACCGACGAGCCGCTCGAGGTCTGGGTCGCCAACTACGTGCTGATGGGCTACGGTGAAGGCGCGGTGATGGCAGTGCCGGCGCACGACGAGCGCGACTTCGCCTTCGCGACCAAGTACGCGCTGCCGATCCGCATGGTGGTCGGCTCGGAGGCCTACGCCGACACCGTCGCGCCCTGGCAGGACGCCTACGCCGGCTACGGCCGGCTGGTGAATTCCGGCAAGTACGACGGCCTCGATTTCCAGGCCGCGGTCGATGCGATCGCGGGCGATCTGGCCGTCAAGGGCCTGGGCGCCAAGCGCGTGCAGTACCGCCTGCGCGACTGGGGCATCTCGCGCCAGCGCTACTGGGGCTGCCCGATCCCGATGATCCACTGCGCCGACTGCGGCGACGTGCCGGTGCCCGACGAGCAGCTGCCGGTGGTGCTGCCCGAGAACGTCGAGATCACCGGCCGCGGCTCGCCGCTGGCCAAGATGGCCTCGTTTTACGAATGCAACTGCCCCAAGTGCGGCAAGCCGGCGAAGCGCGAGACCGACACCATGGACACCTTCGTGGAGTCGTCCTGGTATTTCCTGCGCTACGCCTGCGCCGACAGCAGCACCGCGATGGTGGACGAGCGCGTCAATTACTGGGCGCCGGTCGACCAGTACATCGGCGGCATCGAGCACGCCATCCTGCACCTGCTGTACTCGCGCTTCTTCACCCGCGCCATGCGCGACTGCGGGCTGGTCAATGTGTCCGAGCCCTTCAGCGCCCTGCTCACCCAGGGCATGGTGGTGGCCGAGACCTATTACCGCGAGCTCGACGGCGGCAAGAAGCAGTGGATCAACCCGGCCGACGTGGTGGTCGAGCGTGACGAGAAGGGCCGCGTCGTCGCCGCCAAGCTCGAAGCGGACGGCCTGCCGGTGGTCATCGGCGGCACCGAGAAGATGTCGAAGTCGAAGAACAACGGCGTCGACCCGCAGTCGCTGGTGGACCAGTACGGCGCCGACACCGCGCGCCTGTTCATGATGTTCGCCGCGCCGCCCGACCAGCAGCTCGAGTGGTCCGACGCCGGCGTCGAGGGCGCCTCGCGCTTCCTGCGCCGGGTGTGGAACTACGGCCACGCCTTCGCCACCGCAACCCGCGCCGCGCTGCCCGCCGAGCGCAAGCTCGCCGCCAACGCGCTGCCCGCGGCGGCGGCCGACGTGCGCCGCGAGGTTCACACCCACCTCAAGCAGGCGAGCTACGACTTCGGCAAGCACCAGTTCAACACCGTGGTGTCGGCGGCGATGAAGATCCTCAACGCGCTGGAGAAGGCGCAGAAGGATCTGGCCGCCACCGAGCCGGCCGCGTACGCCGAAGTGGCCGAGGAGGGCTTCTCGATCCTGCTGCGCCTGCTGTCGCCGACCACCCCGCACATCTGCCACGCGCTGTGGCAGGACTGCGGCTTCGGCACCGACATCCTCGCCGCCAACTGGCCGGAAGTGTGCGAAGACGCCTTGAAGCAGGACGAGATCGAGCTGATGGTGCAGGTCAACGGCAAGCTGCGCGGCAGCATCAAGGTCGCCGCCGACGCCGCCAAGGCCGACATCGAGGCGCTGGCGCTGGCCTCGGAAGCGGCGCAGAAGTTCATGGAAGGCCGACCGGCGAAGAAGGTCGTCGTCGTGCCCGGCCGCCTGGTCAACATCGTCGCCTGAGGAAGTCGCGCATGTCCGTCCGTACCCCGATCACCGCGGCCGGCCGCGCCGGCATGCGCGCATCCCGCTCCAGCGCTGACAACGCCCCGAGCGGGCCGCGCGCAGCCGAGGCTGCAGCAGATGGGCTTGCGGCCCCTTCGCGCCGCCGCCTGCTGCTCGCCGGCGGCGGGCTCGCCACGCTGCTGGTTTCGGGCTGCGGTTTTCACCTGCGCGGTCCGCAGGCGCTCGACTTCGCCACGGTGCATGTCAACACCCCGGCCCAGACCGAACTCGGCGCCCAGTTGCGCCGCCTGATCGGCACCACCGGCACGACCACGGTCGTGGAAGACGCGGCGCAGGCCGAGGCGCGTCTGCAGATCCTGTCCAACAGCCGCGGTCGCGAGATCCTGAGCCTGACCGGCGCGGGCAAGGTGCGCGAGTACCAGCTCACCCAGAGCCTGCGCTTCCAGCTCCTGGACAAGACCGGCGCGCCGCTGATCGCGCCCACCAGCCTCACGGCGCGGCGCGAATACACCTTCGACGACTCGCAGGTGCTGGGCAAGGAGCAGGAAGAGAACCTGCTCTACCGCGACATGCAGAACGACCTGGTGCAGCAGCTGATGCGCCGCCTGGCCGCGGCCAATCGCAGCAGCTGAGCGCAGGTGAACGCCGTGCCGCAAGACTGGGCGCGCGGGCGCCACGGCGTCGATCCGCAGTCCTTCGCCAACGTGCGCGCCGTCCGCAACTGAGCCCCGCCCCATGAACCTGCGCCCCGACCAGCTCGCCGCCCAGCTCGAACGCCCGCTCGCGCCGCTGTGGTTGCTGCACGGCAACGAGCCGCTGCTGGTGCTCGAGGCCGCCGACGCCATCCGCGCCGCTGCGCGCCGCCAGGGTTTTGAAGAGCGCGAGACCCTGGTCGTCGGTCAGGGTTTCAAGTGGGACGCGCTGACCCTGGCCGCCGGCAACATGTCGCTGTTCGGCGGCGCCAAGCTGATCGACCTGCGCATCCCCACCGGCAAGCCGGGACGCGACGGCGGCGACGCGCTGCAGCGCTACATCGCCAACCTGCCGGCGCAGACCCTGACCCTGATCACCCTGCCCGAAGTCGACTGGGCGACGCGCAAGACAGCCTGGTTCAAGGCCCTGGCCGACGCCGCAACGGCGCTCGAGCTCAACGCCCCCGAGCGCGAGCGCCTGCCCGAGTGGGTCGGCCGCCGCCTGGCCGCGCAGAAGCAGTCCGCGCCGCCCGAGGCGCTCGCCTTCATTGCCGACCACGTCGAAGGCAACCTGCTCGCCGCCCACCAGGAGATCCTCAAGCTCGGCCTGCTCCACGGCGAAGGCGCGCTGACGCTCGAGCAGATCCAGGACGCGGTGCTCAACGTCGCCCGCTACGACATCGACAAACTGCGCCAGGCGGTGGTCGAGGGCGACCCAGCGCGCTGCGCCCGCCTGCTCGAAGGCCTCAGGGGCGAAGGCGCGGCGCCGCCGCTGGTGCTGTGGGCGCTCGCCAACGAGACGCGCAGCCTCGCCAACCTGTGCGCTGGCCGCGACGCCGGCCAGCCGCTGTCCGCGCTGTTCAAGGCCGAGCGCATCTTCGATCCGCGCCGCCAGCAGGTCATCGGCCGCGCCCTTGGCCGCCTCACCCAGGGCAGCCTGCGGGCCGCGCTGATGCACGCCGCGCGCATCGACCGCATGATCAAGGGCCTCGCCGCCGGCGACGTGTGGGACGAATTCCTCCAGCTCGCGCTGCGGCTCGCGCGCCGGGGCTGAGCCCCTGCCGGTTTCATCCGCGCCGCATTCGATGCTTTAATGCCGGCTTGCCCGCACCGGCCGCGCCGGTGCTCCGAACACTGCCCAGAACCGCCCCCATGGACATCCAGCACTACATGCAGACCCTGGGCCGCCAGGCCCGCGCCGCCTCGCGCATCGTCGCCGCCGCCTCGACCGAAGCCAAGAACGCCGCGCTGATCGCGATGGCCGGCGAGATCCGCGCGCGCCGCGCCGAACTGCTCGCCGCCAACGCGCAGGATCTCGACGCCGCCCGCGCCGCCGGACTGGAGGCCGCGCTGATCGACCGCCTGAGCCTGAACGAGAAGGGCATCGAGGCCATGGCCGCCGGCCTGGAACAGGTCGCCACCCTGCCCGACCCGGTGGGCGAGATGACCGACATCAAGCGCCGCCCCTCCGGCATCGCGCTCGGCAAGATGCGCGTGCCGCTGGGCGTGATCGGCATCATCTACGAAGCGCGCCCCAACGTCACCGCCGACGCCGCGGCGCTGTGCCTCAAATCCGGCAACGCCGCGATCCTGCGCGGCGGCAAGGAGGCGATCAACGCCAACCGCGCGATCGCCGCCTGCGTGCGCGCCGGCCTGATCGCGGCCGGCCTGCCCGAGCACGCGGTGCAGGTGGTCGAGACCACCGACCGCGAGGCCGTGGGCGCGCTGATCACCATGCCGGAATACGTGGACGTGATCGTGCCGCGCGGCGGCAAGGGCCTGATCGAGCGCATCTCCAAGGACGCGCGCGTGCCGGTGATCAAGCACCTCGACGGCAACTGCCACGTCTACATCGACGACGAGGCCGACCCGGCCAAGGTCGTGCCGATCGTCGAGAACTCCAAGACCCAGCGCTACGGCACCTGCAACACCGCCGAATCGCTGCTGGTCGCGCGCGACGTCGCCGACATCTACCTGGCCGAGATCGCCCGCATGCTCGCCGCCAAGGGCGTGGAGATGCGCTGCTGCGCCGAGTCGCTCGCCCTGCTGACCGATGCCGGCATCGCCGACGCGAAGCTGGTGGCGGCGACCGAGGCCGACTGGCGCGAGGAATACCTCGCCCCGATCATCGCGGTGAAGATCGTGACCGGCCTCGACGAGGCGATCGAGCACATCAACGGCTTCAGCTCCGGCCACACCGAAGCGATCGTCACCGAGAACTATTCCCACGCCATGCGCTTCCTGCGCGAGGTAGATTCGTCCTCGGTGATGGTCAACGCCTCGACCCGCTTCGCCGACGGCTTCGAATACGGCCTGGGCGCGGAGATCGGCATCTCCACCGACAAGATCCACGCGCGTGGGCCGGTCGGACTGGAGGGTCTGACCAGCCAGAAATGGATCGTGTTCGGCAACGGCGAGGTGCGTCGTTGATGAGCGCCGCTGCATGAGGCGGCCGGCGCTGAATACAGCACAAGACTCGAAGAAAAAGGAGACCCCATGATTCGCGCCAATCATGTCAGACGCACCCTTCGCGGCCTGCTCGCCACCGCCCTGCTCAGCGCGGGCATCGCCCACGCTGCCGTCGAGGTCGGCGGCGTAGATTTCCAGCCTCAGCTCACGACCCAAGAGCACGCGCTGACGCTCAACGGCGCCGGCCTGCGCACGCGGCTCGGCTTCAAGGTGTACGCAATGGGGCTTTATCTGCGTACGCCGCTCGACAGCGCCGAGGCGATCTTCGAGGACGCTGGCGAGAAACGCATCCGCATCGTGCTCACGCGCGACCTCGAAGCCCGGCAGTTCGGCGACGCGCTGCAGGCCGGACTGGAAAAGAACCATGACGCCGCCACGCTCGAGGCGCTCAAACCGGCCACCGACACCTTGCTCGCCGCGCTGCAGGCCGTGGGCGAGGTCAAGTCCGGCACCGAAATCATCCTCGACCACAGCGCCAAGGGCACCACGCGCCTGCTCATCAATGGTCAGGCACAGGGCGACGAAATCGAGGACACGGCGCTCTACCCGGCGCTGCTGCGCATCTGGCTCGGCGCCCGGCCTGCAGATTCGGATCTGCGTGATGCGCTGCTCCGGCATCCGAACTGAGCACACAGGCACGACGACATGCACTCGGCCAGGGAAAAAAACGCCGCAGGCACGGTGGATGTCGCGTCCGCCGCCTTCGACGCGGTCATCGCACTGCCCTTCGGGCCCTTCGGCATCCGCACCCACGACGCGGCGGTGACCGAGTTCGTGTTTCTGCCGCCGGGCACGCCCTTGCAGGATCCGCGCAACGCGACTGCCGGCGCCGCCGCGCACGCGCTACGTGCATGGATCGACGATCCCGACGCGCCCTTTCCGGTTCCGCTCGCGGCCTGCGGCACGCCTTTCCGCCAACGCGTGTGGGCGGCGATCAGCGCCATCCCGCGCGGGCACACCGCGACCTACGGCGAGCTCGCCGCGCGCCTGGGCAGCGCACCGCGCGCGGTCGGCCAGGCCTGCGGTGCCAACCCCTTCCCGCTCATCGTGCCCTGCCACCGCGTGACCGCGGCGGCCGGCCTCGGCGGTTTCGCCAATGCGCGTGCGGGCTGGCTGCTCGAGGTCAAGCGCTGGCTGCTCGCCTTCGAGGGCGCCTTGTGAGCGCTCGCGCGCCGGCCATCGAGGCCGGGCTGCAAGACCATCATCGACGCGAGCTCGACCGCTTTACCGACAATCTGTGGCTCGAGCACGGCCTCGCCCGCAACACCCTGGCCAGCTACCGTAGCGATCTTGCGCGCTTTGCCGCCTGGCTGGAGAAGGCCGGGCGGCGACTGCCGAATGCCACTTCAGCCGAGCTCGCCGCCTATCTGGCCGAGTTCAGCCGCGGCGCGCGCCCCGCCAGCCAGCGCCGCCTGCTCGCGACCTGGCGGCGCTATTACCGCATGCTGCTCGCCGAGCGCGCGATCGCCGAAGACCCCACCCTGCTGCTCGACTCACCCATGCAGACCGAGCGCTTTCCGAAGACGCTCAGCGAGGCCCAGGTCGAAGCCCTGCTCGAGGCGCCCGACGCCGAGACCCCCCAGGGCTTGCGCGACCGCTGCATGCTCGAAGTGCTCTACGCCGCCGGGCTGCGCGTCTCCGAGCTGGTCGGGTTGAAGATTTTCGCGGTCGGCCTGAATGAAGGCGTGCTGCGCATCATGGGCAAGGGCAGCAAGGAAAGGCTGGTGCCCATCGGCGAGGTCGCGGCCGACTGGCTGCGGCACTATCTGCTCGAAGCGCGCGCGGCGCTGCTCGGCGGGCGCAATTGCGACGAAGTGTTCGTGACCCGCTTCGGCACGGGCATGACAAGACAGATGTTCTGGCGCATCATCAAACAACACGCAGCACAGGCCGGCATTGACCGCGCGCGCATTTCACCGCACACGCTGCGCCATGCTTTTGCCACCCACCTGCTCAATCATGGTGCCGATTTGCGCGTGGTGCAGCTGCTGCTCGGACATGCCGATATTTCGACGACACAGATTTATACGCACGTCGCACGCGAACGGCTCAAACAGCTTCACGCAAAACATCACCCACGCGCCTGACGAAGATCTCTGGCCCGCCACGCAGCGCATGATCGCGTGATGCGAAGCCCGATCTTTGCATCCCGGCCGAAACGTATTTCGCATCGTATTTTGAACACACGGATTCGATCATGAACAAAAACGAAAAGCATGCCCCCGAAACGCCCGCAACCCGTTTTCTGCGCCAGCACGGCGTCGCCTTTTCGAGCCATCTTTATGAATACGAAGAGCATGGCGGCACCAGCGTTTCGTCGCGCGAGCTCAATGTCGCCGAGCATGCCGTGATCAAGACCCTGATCATGGAAGATGAAAACGCACAGCCGATGGTGGTGCTGATGCACGGTGACCGCAAGGTATCGACCAAGGAGCTCGCACGGCAGATTTCGTGCAAGCACGTCGAGGCCTGCAAACCCGAAACGGCCAATCGGCACAGCGGTTTTCTGGTTGGCGGAACCTCGCCTTTCGGCACGCGGCGAAAAATGCCGGTGTATATGGAGCGCAGCATCCTCGATCTGCCGCTGATCTACATCAACGGCGGGCGGCGCGGATTTCTGGTCGGCATTCATCCGCACGACCTGATGCGCGTGCTGGCGCCGACGCTGGTGACGGTCGCGAACTGAGACCGCGCCCTTGAATGCGCAAGCGTCGCGTCCAATATCGACGCAAACAAAAGGCCATGAAAGCGGTCATAAAAGCGCAATACTGAAAAACGCTTTATGTTTTTAATTCAGGAGTGGCACAATCGCTTTGGAAATAGCGCCTCGACACACAATTCATAAAAAACCTTCCGGAGCCAATATGGATCTCTCCACCTTCACCCTCCCCGAACTGCGTCGCCTCCAGGCCAAGGTCGAAAGCGAAATTCGTCGCCGCAGCGACGTGACCCGGCGCAATCTGCTCAAGCGCATGCAGAAAATGGCGGCCGACGAGGGTCTGTCGCTGGGCGACCTGCTCGAAGGTGCTGCGCCCGCCGCCACCGAAGACAAGCCCGCACGCCGCGGCCGTCGCGCCGGTCTCAAGAAAGCCAAGCCTGCACCGGTGATCAAATACCGCAACCCGGCCAACCCCGAGCAAGGCTGGAGCGGCCGCGGCCGCAAGCCGCAATGGGCACTGGACTGGCTGGCGCAGGGCAAGTCGCTGGACGAGCTCGCGGTCTGAACGCGCGGGCCTGACGAGCACTCGACGCCGCCGCGCGTGCGCCCTGCCGGGGCTTGGGCACAAGCCAATGGCACGCCCTGCTCCGCGCGCATTCGTACAGCGGTTTTCGCATCGAGCCGCAGACCGGCATCAAAGGCCGGGGCTGCGGCTCTTGCATTCAGCCCATTGACGGAACGACGACACCCGGCCGGCTGCGCTGAATATGGACGCCGACGCGGCGCACATTCTTCATCACGCCGATCTTGGCGACCTTGAGCTTGACCCAGGGCGCACCGAATTCTTCGAAAAGCATATTCACGACGAATTCGCCGAGGCTTTCGATGAGATTGAAATGGCGCTCGGAAAGCTCGTGCCGGATACGCGCGGTGACCACCGCGTAATCGATGGTGTCGGCAATATCATCGTGCTCGGCCGCAGAATCGGGCACGCCGAAAGTGAGATTGAGCTCGACGGTTTGCGGTCCGCTTTTTTCGCGTGCGTAAATCCCGACCCAGGCTTTGACGCGCAGTTCTTCGATGAAGATGAAATCCATGCTGCTTCCCGTTTAGAATCGAGCCGATTCTATCGTGCCGGCGGCCTGCTGCCGTGCACAAGCTGCAGCACCGCGCAGGCAGGCCCGCATGCGCCGGTGCGGCTTCCCGAACCCTCGAGTATCTGATCCGCCCGCCGCACGCGGGCGGTGGAGTCACGATGTCCCTTCTGCTTCTGCTTGCCGGCGCCTATCTGCTCGGCTCCATTCCCTTCGCCATCGTTACCGCCAGACTGTTCGGCCTGCAGGACCCGCGCCAGTACGGCTCGGGCAACCCGGGCGCGACCAACGTGCTGCGCAGCGGCAACAAGCTCGCCGCGGTGCTGACCCTGCTCGGCGACAGCGTCAAGGGCTGGCTCGCGGTGTGGGCCGCCACACGGCTGGGCTTCGACCTCGGCTCGGCCGCGCTCGCGGGGCTGGCCGCCTTCCTCGGTCACGCCTTCTCGGTGTTCCTGCGCTTCAACGGCGGCAAGGGCGTCGCCACCGCACTCGGCGTGCTGGCCGGCGTCGATGCGCGGATCGCGATCTTCAGCGCGATCATCTGGCTGATGATCGCCTACACCACGCGCTATTCGTCGGCGGCCGCGCTCTCCGCCGCGATCGCCGCACCCTTCGCCGCGCTCATCTTCATCGGGCCTCAGCTCGCCGCTGGCGTGCTGGCGGCGATGGCGGCGGTGCTGGTGTGGCGCCACAAGGAGAACATCGCGCGCCTGCGCGCCGGCACCGAAGGCAAGATCGGCGGCAACAAGAAGAGCCGCCAGGACACCCCGCCGAAGCCCTGAACACGCGGGCGCGCCGCCTCCGGCCCCGCCGGGCTGCGTGCCGGGTGCGCAGGGAACGACGCGAACTCAATCCGCAGTCGGGCGCGGCGGCTCGAGCTCCACCATCGGCCAGCGCGGCCGGATGCGCACCGCGGGCGTATCGGGCACCTGCTCACCCGCGGCGAGGCGCATCGCCCCGGCGAACGCGATCATCGCGCCATTGTCGGTGCACAACGCCGGCTCCGGGTAATGCACCCGCCCGCCCTTGCGCGCGAGCGCCGCATCCAGCGTCGCCCTGAGGTGCGCGTTGGCGCCCACGCCACCGGCAACCACCAGCGTCTTGAGCCCCACCTTCTTGAGTGCGGCGAGGGCCTTGGCGCACAGCACCTCCACCACCGCCTGCTGAAACTCCGCCGCCAGGTCCGCCATGCGGGCGGGGTCCCAGTCGGGCGCGGAGACCACGCTCAGCACGGCGGTCTTGAGCCCGCTGAAGCTGAAGTCGAGATCGCCCGAATGCAGCATCGGCCGCGGCAGCCGAAAGCGCCCCGCCACCCCCTGCTCGGCCAGCTTCGCCAGCTGCGGCCCGCCCGGATAGCCGAGCCCGAGCAGCTTGGCCGTCTTGTCGAAGGCCTCGCCCGCGGCATCGTCCACCGACTCGCCGAGCAAGGCGTAGTCACCCACCCCCCGCACCCGCATGAGCTGGGTGTGCCCCCCCGAGACGAGCAGCGCGACGAAAGGAAACTGCGGCGCATCGGCCGCCAGCAGCGGTGACAGCAGATGCCCCTCGAGGTGATGCACCGGCAGCGCGGGGATGCCGCGTGCCATGGCGAAGGATTCGGCCACGCTCGCGCCCACGAGCAGCGCGCCCGCCAGGCCCGGGCCGGAAGTGTAGGCCACCGCATCGACATCGGCCGCGCGCAGGCCCGCCTCGGCGAGCGTCTGCTTGAGCAGCACGGGCAGGCGGCGGATGTGATCGCGCGAGGCGAGCTCGGGCACCACGCCACCATACGCGGCGTGCAGGTCGATCTGCGAGTGCAGCCCGTGCGCGAGCAGGCCGGCATCGGTGTCGTAGATCGCGACGCCGGTTTCATCACAGGAGGTTTCGATGCCGAGGACTTTCATGGCGGTGCGGAGCTCTGATGGGTTGCCGCATTCTAACCTCCCGCACATCGATCGCGCGCCTTGCGGCCCTTGCCTTCGCCCGGCGGCTGGTTTATATTCGCGGTCTTTCTGCCCACCAGACACCCAAGGAAGTCCGCAATGCCCGGTATCCGCCTCAAGGAAAACGAGCCGTTTGAAGTTGCGATTCGCCGCTTCAAGCGCACCATCGAGAAGACCGGTGTGCTGACCGAACTGCGCTCGCGCGAGTTCTACGAAAAGCCCACCGCCGAGCGCAAGCGCAAGCTGGCCGCCGCTGTGAAGCGCAATCACAAGCGCCTGCGCAGCCAGACGCTACCGCCGAAGCTCTACTGATTGCTCTCGCGCCCCGCCTCGCGGGGTTGCCTGCACGCCGGCCGGAGGTCACTCGACCCTCGCCCGGCGTGATGCTTTTTATCGATCGCCCGCACCCCCGCTTCGCGCCTCGCTGCGCGAGAGGGCTGCGGGGGATCTGTTTGCGCGCGCGATGATTCCACAGTCCTTCGTCCAGGAACTGCTGTCCCGCGTCGACATCGTCGACGTCATCGAACGCTATCTGCCGCTCAAGAAAAGCGGCGCCAACTATTTCGCCTGCTGCCCCTTCCACGGCGAAAAATCCGCCTCGTTCTCGGTCAGCCCATCGAAGCAGTTTTACCACTGCTTCGGTTGCGGCGTGCACGGCAGCGCCGTCGGTTTCCTGATGGAGTACAGCGGCTTGGGCTTCGTCGACGCGGTCAAGGAGCTCGCCGCGCAGGTCGGCCTGCAGGTGCCCGACGACGGCCGCAGCGTCAGCCCGGCACAGAACGACGCCAGCGAGAAGCTCCACGAGGCAATGGCGGTCGCCGCCCGCCTGTACCAGAGCCAGCTCAAAGCCACCCCGCATGCGGTCGACTACCTCAAGCGCCGCGGCCTGTCGGGAAAGGTGGCCGCGCGCTTCGAACTGGGCTACGCCCCCGACGAGTGGCAGGCGCTGCAGAAAGTCTTCCCGGACTATCAGGCGAAGACGCTCGCCGACGCGGGGCTCGTCATCGACAACGACCAGGGCCGGCGCTACGACCGCTTCCGTGGTCGCATCATGTTCCCGATCCACGACCGGCGCGGGCGCATCATCGCCTTCGGCGGCCGCGTGCTCGACAAGGGCGAGCCGAAGTACCTGAACTCACCCGAGACGCCGCTGTTCGAGAAAGGCCGCGAGCTGTACGGCCTCTTCCTCGCCCAGAAGGCGATCCGCGACGCCGGCTTCGTGGTCGTCGTCGAGGGCTACATGGACGTGGTCGCGCTCGCGCAATACGGCATCGAGAACGCCGTCGCCACGCTCGGCACGGCGACCACGCCGCATCACATCCACACCCTGCTGCGCCAGACCGATCGCATCGTCTTCTGCTTCGACGGCGACGCCGCAGGCCGCCGCGCCGCATGGCGGGCGCTCGAGAATGCGCTCGAGTCGCTGCGTGACGACGCCACGCTGGCCTTCCTGTTCCTGCCCACCGAGCACGACCCGGACTCGTTCGTGCGCGCCGAGGGCGCCGACGCCTTCCGTGCGGCAGCGCAGACGGCGACGCCGCTCGCACGCTTCCTGATCCAGGCGCTCTCGGAGCGTCATGCGCTCGACAGCGCAGAAGGCCGCGCGGCCTTCGTGCACGAGGCGGCCCCGCTCGTCACGCGCATCGCCGCGCCCTTGCTCAAACTGCAGGTCATCAAATCGGTCGCCGAAACAGCCGGCATGACGCAGGGCGAAGTCGAATACGCCCTGGAGCAGCTCGCTGCGCACGCCCCGCGCCGACCGAGCCCCGAGCGCCGCCCTGAACGCGCCCCCGACGCTCACCCCAACCCCCGCCCCGACGCCCCCACCGATTTCGCCCCCGCCACGCGCACGTTCGCAGGCACCCCGTCGCGTCGCGCCGCGCCCCGGCCGCGCAGCGGCGGCCGCCGCAAGCCGCCCTCGACCGCCGGCACGCTGCTGCGCCTGGTCATGCAGCACCCGAGCTGGGCCGCGCGGCTGCCGGTGGCGCTGGTACCCGACGACAGCCCGGAAGGGCTCGCCCTGATCGCCATCATCGACCTGCTCAGCCTGGGCGAATCCATCCCGGCCAACGGCCTGGGCGCGCTCATCGAGCGCTTTCGGGATACGCCGCACAGCGAGACGCTCTCGCGCATGGCCGCAGAGCTCGTCGAGGCCGAATTCGACGAGGCGGTGGTCGAGACCCTGTTCGACGACACCCTGCGCAAACTGCAGGCCGACGCGATCGGCAACCAGATCGCCGAGCTGCTACAACAGGATCGGGAACACGGCCTGGACACGAGCGCCCGTCACCGCCTGACCGAGCTCCTGATGGAGAAGCGGAACCTCGCCGGCAGCGGCAAAGTCTCAGATTTATAGTACAATTTTCGGTTTCCCTATTTCTTACACCCTCACCTGAGGAGTGCTATGGCACGCGAAAAAGCCAAGGATCCGCGCAAGGAAGCGCCCGCCAAAGGGCGCCCTTCCAAAGCGAAGGCCAAGGACAAGGCAGCCCCCGTCGTCGAAAGCCCTGCCGCCACCCCGCTCGACGCGGAGGTGCGTCGCACGCGACTCAAGACCCTGATCACGCTCGGCAAGGAACGCGGCTACCTCACGTACGCCGAAATCAGCGACCACCTGCCCGACGACGTGGCCGATGCCGAGCAGATCGAAGGCATCATCGCCACCTTCAACAACATGGGCATCCAGGTCTATGACGAGGCGCCAGCCGCCGAAGACCTGCTCATGTCGGACAGCGTCGCCACCAACGTCGACGAGGACGTGGCCGAGGAAGAAGCCGAGCAGGCGCTGTCCTCGGTCGACTCCGAGTTCGGCCGCACGACCGACCCGGTGCGCATGTACATGCGCGAGATGGGCACGGTCGAGCTGCTCACCCGCGAAGGCGAGATCGAGATCGCCAAGCGCATCGAAGACGGCCTCAAGCACATGGTGCAGGCCATCTCGGCGTGCCCGACCACGATCGCCGAAATGCTGCAGATCGTCGATCGCATCGCCGCGGACGAAGGCAAGATCGACGAGCTCGTCGACGCCGTGGTCGACCCGAACGCCGGCAACGAAGAGGCCGCGGAGGACGACAGCGACGACAGCGCGACCACGTCCGGCGACGACGACGACAGCAGCGCGGACGACGACAACGACAACGACGACACCGACGAGGAAGACAGCGCCGAGAGCGCCGAGCGCGCCAACGCCGCCTCGCTGCTGCAGCTCAAGAACGACGCGCTCGCCCGCTTCGACGTCATCCGTGCGCTGTACAAGAAGAAGATGACCACGCTCGAGAAGAAGGGCTCGCAGGACAAGGCCTACCTCGCGCTGCAGCAGCAGATCTCGGACGAGCTGCTCAACATCCGCTTCACAGCCAAGGCCATCGAGAAGCTGTGCGACTCGGTGCGCCACATGGTCGAGCAGGTGCGCAGCCACGAGCGCCAGATCCTGCAGCTTTGCGTGGAGCGCGCCGGCATGCCGCGTCAGCACTTCATCAAGGTGTTCCCGGGCCGGGAGGTCGACCTCGACTGGCTCAAGGACGAGATCGCCGCAGGCAAGAACTACGCCGAAGGCCTGATGCGCGTGCACCCCGCGGTGCTCGAAGGGCAGCAAAAGCTCATCGACCTGCAGGACAAGCTCGGCATCCCGCTCAAGGAGCTCAAGGACATCAACCGCCAGATGTCCACCGGCGAAGCCAAGATGCGCCGCGCCAAGCGCGAGATGACCGAGGCCAACCTGCGCCTGGTGATCTCGTTCGCGAAGAAGTACACCAACCGCGGCCTGCAGTTCCTCGACCTGATCCAGGAAGGCAACATCGGCCTGATGAAGGCGGTCGATAAATTCGAATACCGCCGTGGCTACAAGTTCT
>DITC01000060.1 GCA_002422685.1 Thauera sp. UBA6194
TGGCGGGGTGCGCACGGCACCGTCGCGATCGCGCTCCACCCACCGCCGCGTCAGCTTCGTGTTGAAAGTATAGGCGCGCCGACAAGCGCCCGGCTTGACGACTTTTCGCCGCCGCCTTGAAGAAACTTCACACCCCGCCGCACCGCTCACGGCAGCGCCGCCTGCAGCCAGTCCGCGAACGCCGCGCACTCCCAGCGCTCGAGCGCTCCGGGGCGCCAGCAGATGTAATGCGCCAGCGGCGACACCACCGGCCGCGACGACAGCGGCAGCAGCCGCCCGCTGTCGAACCAGGCCGCGCCCAGCTTGTGGCGCACGAGCGCCACCCCGAAGCCGCTCGCCGCCGCGTCGTAAGCCAGGCCCAGGTCGTTGAACTGCGCGCCGCGCGCCGGCTCCGCCAGCGCCAGTCCACAATGCGCGAACCAGCTCGCCCACGGCTCGAGCGGGCTGCGCACGAGCGCGGTGGCGCTGCACTCGGCAACGCTGGCGAAGCCGTCGAAGGGGCCGAACTCATCCAGAAAGCCGGGGCTGCAGGCCGGCACCACCTCGTCGCGCAAAAGCAGCCGGTGTTCGCGATCGGTGTAGCCGCCAAGGCCGTAGCGGATCTCGAGGTCGGCCTCCTCGGCGGTCACGTCGCGCAGCGGGATCGACACCAGCAGGGTGAGCTCGATGTCCGGCCAGTCGCGGCGAAAGAGCTCCAGCCGGGGCATCAGGAACTGGCGGCAGAAAGACGGCGTGACCGCCACCCGCAGCTGCGGCGGCTGCCCACCGGCGCGCGCGCCGGGCGCCTGCTGCAGCGCGGCGAGCGCGGTGCGCACGTGCTGCAGGTAGGCGGCGCCCTCGTCGGTGAGGCTGAAATCGGCGCGGGTGAACAGGCGGATGCCGAGGTGGGATTCGAGCTGACGCAGGCGGTGGCTGACCGCGCTGACGGTCACGCACAGCGCCTCCGCCGCCCGGCTGGCGCTGCGCAGGCGGGCGACGGCCTCGAAGGTGAGCAGGCACTGGATCGGGGGAATGCGGCTGACGGCCATCGCGGCGGCTCGGGACTGAAGGCGCCTGCATTATGCCCGCCGCAGCGACCGAGCTGCAGGCCTGCGCGCGGCGGCAATCACGCGCACGAGACCGGGCGACCGACACGCCCGCCCCCCATGTGTTCAGGCGCTGCACACGATCGCGCCGGGCCGCGTATCGACGGGCCTCGGTGTGCGCGGCGCGGGTTTGTCATTACCATGCAGTCTTTCCAGACTCTCCGGCGCGGGCTTGCCTTCGTCCGCGCCGCTGCCGCCCATGTCCGCCCGCCGTCTCTTCCCCTTCCTCGCCTGGCCCGCGCAGTGGAGCACGCATGGCCTGCGTGGCGACCTCCTCGCCGGGATCACCGTGGCGCTGGTGATGATTCCGCAGGCGCTGGCCTACGCCAAGCTCGCCGGCCTGCCACCGCACGTCGGCTTGTATGCCGCGCTCGTGCCGGCCGTGGTCGCGGCGCTGTGGGGTTCGTGCGGACAGCTGTCGACCGGGCCGGTGGCGCTCACCAGTCTGCTCGTGGGCGCCAGCATCGTGCCGCTGGCCGGCGGTTCGGGTGGCGACCTGGTCGGGCTGGCTCTGCTGCTGGCGCTGCTGTCCGGGCTCATCCAGCTCGCGCTCGGCCTGCTGCGCCTGGGCTGGCTGCTCAACCTGCTGTCGGTGCCGGTGTTGATGGGCTTCGTCAATGCCGCGGCGCTGATCATCTGTCTCACCCAGATCCCGCCCCTGCTCGGGCTGTCCATGCCCTACTCGCAGCATCTGGTGCTGGATTTTGCCCAGGCGCTGGGCGGGCTCGCCGAGCTGCACCCGGCCTCGGTCGGCTTCGGCCTCGGCAGCCTCGCCGCGCTGGTCGTGCTCAAGCGCCTGTGGCCGCGCCTGCCCGGTGTGCCGCTGGTGGTGGCCGCGGCCACCGCGCTGTCGGCGTGGACCGGCTTTGCCGCGGGCGGCGGCGCCGTGGTGGGCGATGTGCCCGGCGGCTTGCCCGAGCTCAGCCTGCCGCCGCTACGCCTGAACCTGATCGCCACGCTGCTGCCGGCGGCCTTCGTGGTCGCCATGGTGAGCTTCATGGAGGCCGCCTCCAGCGCCAAGCTCATCTCCGGCCGCACCCGCCAGCCGTGGCGGCAAGACCAGGAGCTCATCGGCCAGGGCCTGGGCAAGATCGCCGCCGCCTTCACCAGCGGCATGCCGGTGAGCGCCTCGTTCTCGCGCTCGGCGCTCAATTACGTCAGCGACGCGCGCACCGGCCTGTCGTCCCTCGTCACCGCCGCCTTCGTGCTGATTGCGCTGCTCTACCTCACGCCCTTGCTGTGGCACCTGCCCAAGCCGGTGCTGGCGGCGATCATCCTGCAGGCGGTGTTCGGCCTCATCGACCTCAAGGTGCTGGTGCGCGCCTGGCGCGCGAGCCGTGACGACGGCGCGGGCGCGGCGGTCACCTTCCTCGCCACGCTCGGCTTTGCGCCCAACATCCAGAACGGCATCTTCACCGGCCTCATTTTGTCGCTGGCGCTGATGGTGTATCGCGGCATGCGCCCGCGCGTGGCCCTGCTCGGCCTGCACGAAGACGGCACCTACCGCGACCGCGAGCGCTTCGGCCTGCCCCACCCGCACCCCGAGCTGGTGATCCTGCGCTTCGACAGCCCGCTCAGCTTCGTCACCGCCGCCACCTTCGAGGACGCCATGCTCGGCGCCGCCCGCGCCCAGGACGGGGTGAAGGTGGTGCTGGTGTCGGGCGCGGGCATCAACGAAATCGATGCCACCGGCCTGCACACCCTGGCCGGGCTCATAGAGCGCTTCAATGCCCAGGGGCAGACGATCGCCTTCTGCGGGCTCAAGAAGCAGGTGATCGATGCGATGGAGCGCGACGGCGTGTGGGCGCGGGTGAAAACCCACGCCAACTACCGCACCGAGCATCAGGCGCTGGATGCGCTGCTGCCTGCATTGGCGCAAAACTGAGGCAAGCGCTTACCACCCAATCTGGTACGCATAATCTGTCGGAATTTTTTACAGTGGCCACCGGCACCGCGCCAGCTTAAACTCACGGCTATAACTCAAGTCACTGTCTTAAAAGCAGGTTTCATGAACTCCAAAAATATGGCCCGTTACTTGCTTCCCACAACCCAGGTCATAAAAATTTTTTTATATGTGACACCAACGTCCCGCAAAAACGAGAACCCCATGAATAAAAAGACCAAACGCCTGGTTCGCGCAACAACCCTGGCCGCAAGCCTCTTCGCCGCGGGCGGCGCGCACGCGCTGACGCTCCCCACGGTCACCAACTGCGGCTATGGCGGCGACCTGGCAAACCTGATGTGCGCCACCACCTCGAGCGGCGCTCAGATCTACGTCGCCAGCGCACACGACGACTTCATCTCCTACTCGGTCAACGCGCTGGAGCAGCTCAGCAAGAGCTACGGCTACACCGAATTCGCCGGCTGGGAGAGCCTGCCTTCGTTCGGCTCGGGCCAGATCGTCAAGCTGTTCACGTTCAATCAATCGAACAACGGTGACGACCTACCGCCCGCCACGGTCGGCACCAACGACAACGACAACACACCTGGGCTGGATAGCGACCAGACGCCCAAAGGCGACGGGGATTATCTCGGCGACTGGCCCTTCGCAATCGACGTCACCGTTGGCGACCTCCAAGCCTTTCTGGGTGACACGCTGTTCTCACCGGTCTTCAGTTTCGACCTCAACAACGCCGACCTGTATCTGAACGCCCGCCTCGAGATCAAGCGTGGCGACGATCTGGTCGAAACCTTCGCCTTCGACAACGTCTTCAACAGCGGATACGACCCTGCCTCGCTCGTGCTCGCTCAGGAAAAGGTCACCGTAACCTGGTACGACCCGTCCAACACCAAGTGCGACTCGACTGGCCTCTGCACCATGCAGGTCGACAACAACGTCGGTAGCGGCAAGCCCGACTTCTTCGCCTACGCGCCCGAATTCGACCTGCGCGACTACGAAAGCAACGACACGCTGCACTTCCGCCTTTACATGGAGGGCGTCAAGCAGGGTCAGGAGCTTGCGCTGACCAACATCATCAGCATCCCGGTGGCCCCGCCCGCCAACGAGGTGCCGGAACCCGGCGCGCTCGCGCTGCTCGGCCTCGGCCTGCTCGGCCTGGGGGCGGTCCGTCGCAACTCGCGGCGCTGAGCAAGCGATCTGCGGCCACGCGCGGGCGCCCAACGGGCGCCCGTTTCATCTGCGCCCGACAGGCTGCGCTCCGGAGCGCGCCACGGTTGTTTTGATTGACTTTTCCGGCGCGGATTCTTATAGTGCTCGATTCTTCGCAGACCCATCAACTGGAGTAACACCATGTACGCGGTGATAAAAACCGGTGGCAAGCAGTATCGCGTTGCCGCTGGCGAAAAGATCAAGGTAGAACAGATACCGGCCGACGTGGGTTCCGAAATCACCATCGACCAGGTTTTCATGGTCGGTGAAGGCGACGCCGTCAAGATCGGCACGCCCGTTGTGGCCGGAGCTTCCGTCAAGGCGACCGTGGTTTCCCACGGCCGTCACGACAAAATCAAGATTTTCAAGATGCGCCGCCGCAAGCACTACCAGAAGCACCAGGGGCATCGTCAGAACTACACCGAGCTTCGTATCGAAGCGATCTCGGCCTAAGGCGTAGGGAGGTAATCCGATATGGCACACAAGAAAGCTGGCGGTAGTTCGCGTAACGGCCGCGACTCGGAATCGAAACGCCTCGGCGTCAAGCGTTATGGTGGCCAGTTCGTGCTCGCCGGCAACATCATCGTTCGCCAGCGCGGCACCGAATACCACCCGGGCGACAACGTCGGCATCGGCAAGGACCACACCCTGTTCGCGCTCAAGGACGGCACCGTCCAGTTCGCGGTCAAGGGCCCGTCGCGTCGTCGCACCGTGATCATCGTGCCGGAAGCGGCCTGATCCAGCGCGGTCGTTCGCATGGCAGTACAAAAGCCCTATCCAGGTGGTAGGGCTTTTTTGTTTCCGGGGCGCGCAGTGCTGCACGCACCACTAAGAGGTTGATCAGGCATGAAGTTTTTTGACGAAGCCCGCATCGAGGTCTACGCCGGCGACGGTGGTAACGGCGCGGCCACCTTCCGGCGCGAGAAATACATCCCCAAGGGCGGCCCGAGCGGTGGCGACGGCGGGCGCGGCGGCAGCGTGTATGCCGTGGCCGACCGCAACATCAACACCCTGATCGACTACCGCTACACGCGCAGCTTCCGCGCCGAACGCGGCGAGAACGGCGGCAGCCGCGACTGCTACGGCAAGGGCGGCAACGACATCACGCTGCGCTTTCCGGTGGGCACCGTGATGAAGGACCTCGAGACCGGCGAGCTGCTCGCCGACCTCGACGAAGACGGCAAGACCGTGCTCATCGCGCAAGGCGGGCGCGGCGGGCTGGGCAACATCCACTTCAAGTCCAGCACCAACCGCGCCCCGCGCAAGAAGACCATGGGCCAGGAGGGCGAGTACCGCAACCTGCACCTCGAGCTCAAGGTGCTGGCCGACGTCGGCCTGCTCGGCATGCCCAACGCCGGCAAGTCGACCTTCATCCGCAGCGTCTCGGCCGCCAAGCCCAAGGTCGCCGACTACCCCTTCACCACGCTCGCGCCCAACCTCGGCGTGGTGCGCACCACCGAGGCGCGCAGCTTCGTCATCGCCGACATCCCCGGCCTGATCGAAGGCGCGGCCGAAGGCGCCGGCCTCGGCCACCAGTTCCTGCGCCACCTGCAGCGCACCCACGTGCTGCTGCATCTGGTCGACCTCGCCCCCTTCGACCCCGAGGCCGACCCGGTCGCGGACGCCAAGGCGATCGTCGAAGAGCTGCGCAAGTACGACGAGGCGCTGTACAACAAGCCGCGCTGGCTGGCGCTGAACAAGCTCGACCTCATCCCCGAAGAAGAGCGCGCCGAGCGTGTCGCCGCCTTCCTCGAGGCCTACGGCCCGGTCGAGCGCCACTTCGAGATCTCCGCGCTCAAGGGCGAGGGCACCAAGGCGCTGATCTTCGCGATCCAGGACTTCCTCGACGCCGAGCGCGACCGCATCGAAGCCGAACGCCTGGCGCGCCTCGCCGCCGAAGCCGCCCGCCTGGCCGAGCTCGAGGCCGCCCGTCGGGCCGCCGACGCAGCCTACGAGGAAGAGGCCTACGCCGACGAAGGCGACGACGAGGACGACGACGAGGGCGCCGAGCCCGACGCCGACCGCGACGACGAAGACACCCTGCCCGAAGACCGCCAACGCTGACCGCCGCCTTTGCCTCCAGGCCCCCTGCAAAGATGAGAACCAAGATCCGCAACGCCCGCCGCCTCGTCGTCAAGGTCGGCTCCGCCCTCGTCACCAACAACGGCGCCGGCCTGGACAAGGACGCGCTCGACACCTGGGCGCGCCAGATCGCCGCGCTGCGCGCCGAAGGCCGCCAGGTGGCGCTGGTATCCTCCGGCGCCATCGCCGCCGGCATCCAGCGCCTGGGCTGGACCCGGCGCCCGCACGAGATGAGCAAGCTGCAGGCCGCCGCCGCGGTCGGCCAGATGGGCCTGGTCGAAGCCTACGAGAAGGCCTTCACCCGCCATGGCCTGCACACCGCGCAGATCCTGCTGACCCACGAGGACATGGCCGACCGCACGCGCTACCTCAACGCGCGCAGCACGCTCACCACCCTGCTGCAGCTCGGCGTGGTGCCGATCATCAACGAGAACGACACCGTGGTCACCGACGAGATCAAGTTCGGCGACAACGACACCCTGGGCGCGCTGGTCGCCAACCTGATCGAAGCCGACGCGCTGATCATCCTCACCGACCAGCAAGGCCTGTACACCGCCGACCCGCGCCGCGACCCGGGCGCCACGCTCATCAGTGAAGGCCGCGCCGAAGACCGCCAGTACGAAGCCATGGCCGGCGGCGCCGGCACCGGCATCAGCCGCGGCGGCATGATCACCAAGATCCGCGCCGCCCAGCGCGCCGCGCGCAGCGGCGCGCACACCTGCATCGCCAGCGGGCGCGAGACCGACCCGCTGCTGCGTCTGGCCGCGGGCGAAGCGCTCGGCACCCTGCTCTACGCCACCAGCACGCCGCTGCACGCGCGCAAGCAGTGGCTGGCGGATCATCTGCAGCTGGCGGGCGATCTGGTCATCGACGACGGCGCGGTCACGGCGCTGAGAAGCGGCAAGAGCCTGCTGCCGGTGGGCGTGATCGAGGTGCGCGGCGACTTCGAGCGCGGCGCGGTGGTGGCGTGCCGCAGCGTGAGCGGCGAAGAAGTGGCGCGCGGGCTGGTGAACTACTCGGCCTCGGAATGCCGCCGCATCGCACGCAAGCCCACGGCGCAGATCGAGCAGCTGCTCGGCTACATCGACGAGCCCGAGCTCATCCACCGCGACAACATGGTCGAGCGCTGAAGCCGGGGGCGCTCAGCCCCCCGACGACACCGGCGCGCGCCGCGCAAACCGCCCCTCCACCCGGCTCCACAGCACCAGCAGCGCGGGCAGCAGGATCAGCTCCATGAGCTGCCCGGCGAGCAGGCCCACGGCCGTCAGCACGCCAAAGTGCGCCGTGGGCACGAAGCTGGAAGTCGCCAGCAGCAGGAACTGCGACACCAGCAGCAGCGAGGTCGCCACCACCGCCCGACCCGAGGCCTCGAAGCTGCGCGCGATCGCGAACACGGCGTCGTAGCCCTTCTTCCGGCGCTCCTGGTAGTTGTGGAAGATGTGGATGGTGTCATCGACCGTGATGCCCAGCACCACCCCGGCGATCAGCACGGTCGCCATGTCCAGGTAGATCCCCGCCGCCCCCATCAGCACGAACACGAAGAACAGCGGCGCCAGGTTCGGCAGCATGCTGATCACCGCCGACGGGAGAGATCGCCACAGCACCAGCATGATCAGGAAGATCTGCCCGAAGGCACCGAGAAAGCTGTGCAGCTGGCCGACCACGAGCAGGTCTTCCTGGTCGGCGAAGAGCCGCCCGTAGCCTGCGGTCTGCCACTTCAGCGCGGGGTCGTCGACCTCGGCGACCAGCGCGTCGATCTTGTCGATCACGGCCTGGATCGCGTTGGCGCCATGCACGTTCACGTTGAGCAGGATGCGCATGCGCTGGTACTCGCCATTGACGAGCTCCTGCAGGTCGCGGCCGTCGTAGATCAGCAGCAGCTGGCTCAGCATGCGGTCGTCGTCGGGCAAGGTGCGGAAGGCCTCGTCCTCCTCGTTGAAGGCCCAGTTCATCTCCTCGACGATGTCCATCATCGACAGCGCACGATCGACCTCGGGCAGCGCCTCGACCTGCGTCTGCAGCGCCTTGATGCGCTGCAGGCGGGCGGCATCCTTGAAGGCGTCGCGCCCCGGACCATCGACCACGATCTCGAGCGCGGTCACCCCGACCAGCGCGGCCTCGACCCTGGCGGTGGATTGGGTCAGCGGATGGTCCGCGTTGAAGAACTTCAGCAGGTCGGATTCGGCCTGCACCTTCAGCACCATCGGCGTCGCCGCTACGATCAGGGCCGCGACCGTGCCCACCACCCAGCCCGCACGGCGGATGCCGAAATTGGCCAGCGCGCACGACAGGCGCCTGGTCCAGGCGAAGCCGCCGGAGCGCTGCGGCCAGGGCCCGCGATCGAACTTCACCAGAAACGGCGGCACGAGGTAGAACACCACCAGGTAGATGATGATCGCGCCGGCTGCGGCAATCAGGCCGAAGGTCTGGATCGGCGGAATCGGCACCAGCACCAGGCTGATCATCCCCGCCGCCGTGGTCAGCACGTTGAACAAGGCCGGCGTATGCACCAGCTGGAGCGCGAACACGACGCGCTTGGGCCGACGAAAGCCGGCGTCGCGCGTGCGCTTGAGCGCCGCGTACAGGTGCAGCAGGTTCGACACCGTGTACGCCGAGATCAGCGTCGGCACCATGGCGGTGACCAGCGTGTAGGGCTGGCCGATCGCCGCGATCAAGCCCACCGCGGCGACCACCGCGGTGCTCATCGCCACCGCGCCCAGCAGCACCGGCACCAGCCGCCCCACCACCCAGTACAACAGCGCCAGCCCGAGCGCCATCACCAGCGGGGTGAAGATCATCGTGTCGCGCAGCATCGAGCGCATCTCGGCGGCGTCGAGCGCCACCGTGCCGGCCACCGCGACCAGTTTGTCGCGCATCTGCTCGGCGTCGACCGCGGCGTGGAACTCGGTCTCGATCGACTGACGCTGGCGACTCTCGCCCAGTTTGTGCGTGCGCACGACCAGCGCCATCGCCTTGCCGTCCGTGGACGCCAGCCAGCCCGGCATGAAGCGGTCCTCGAGCACGCGCGCCAGGCGCTCGGCATCGCCATCGACCCCATCCTTGCTGCCCTCATCCAGCGCCTCGGCATCGATCAGCGGCTCGACGACAAAGCCGTCTGCGGTGCCGGAAATATGATCGACGCGGGTGAGCGCAAACACCCGGTCAACGTCGGGGTGACGCTCCATGCGCGCGCTCACCCGATCGAGCGCGGCCAGCGCCCCTGCGCTGTACAGGCCCTCGCCCGCAAAGAGCCCGATCAGGATCTCGTCGTTGGGGAATTCGGTGCGCAGCTCGCGCTCGAGCACCGTCGCCGGTGCGTCGTGGGGGAAGTAGAGCTCGGGCGCGTTGTTGAGGTCGAGCCGCAGCAGCACCAACGCGGCGCCGATCACCTGCACGACGACGATGATCGCCAGCGCCTTGCGCCAGCGCATCAGGCGCGGCTGCATCAGGCGCAGCAGCGCCGCGTGGAGTCCGTCCTTCAGCATCGCATCACGACCCGCGCGCCTGCGTGCGGGTGCAGATCAGCGCTCGCGGGTGCAGGCCGCAAGCGCTTCGCCGTGCACACAGCCCGCAGGGGTCGGGTCGCCGTCATTCAGAACTTTGCCTGCCAGCCGAGCATCACGCTGTCGTTGTCGCGGTAGTAGCCGCCCAGCGTCTGCGCCGAGCCGCTGAACACATGCGCCGCCACGAACAGCTCGTGCTGGTCGATGCCGGTGTAGGTCAGGCGCGGGTTCAGATAGACGTCGCGATCACCCAGCCCGAGCATGAAGCGCAGGTCGGCGCGCCAGCGCCCCTGGGCGAAGGGGTGCTCGATCTCGCCGGTCATCATGTAGAACTCGGTGCGGTCGAGCACCGAGACGTCGGTCAGCGTGCGATGGCCCGCCAGCTGCAGCGTCACCCGCGTCTCGCCATCGCCGGGGAAGAACTCGGTGCCCAGCACCAGGTCCAGGCCCGGGTCGCTGCGGTAAGCAAAGCTGGGCGTGGTCAGCGGCACGTCGCTGCGCCAGGCCAGCTCCATGCGCCAGGTGGCGCCCATGCGCTCGGTCTCGAGCTCGGCGCCCACCACCGTGTCGTAGGGGTGCACCGCAGTCAGCACACCCGGCGAGACGCGGTAGTACGGCTGCGACTGGCGCACGCGCTGCACGCTCAGGCCGTAGTCGAACGCATCGCCCTCGGCCGTCAGGCGCAGGCCGCCGCCGCCGCTGCCGTCCTGGTCGGATTCGCGCACCTTCATGCCAGCCAGCCCGGGTAGCGTGCCAAAGCCCAGCAGCCGCCCGTTTGCCACATCCACCGGGTACCACACGCTGTCGCGCTGCGGCATCACGGCCTCGTCGAACACCGGCAGCCACACCGCGTCGAGCTTGAAGGTCTCGCCGAAGTATTCCGCGCGCACCGCGGGCACGGCGCGCCGGCGGTCGTGCAGCTTGTCGAGCACCACGCGCGAGAGGTCGGCGCGGCTCATGCGGTCGATCGGCGAGATCTCGTCCACCCGCCCCCACATCACGTTCTGCGTGCCCACGGTAACGCGCGCGTCCTCGCCCGCCCAGCGCAGGTAGTTTTCGGTGTAGTCCGCGCGCACGCGGGTGAAATCCGCGCTGCCGAACTGCGACCAGGCGTCCAGCCGGGCGCCGAGCGCGTAGCTCCAGTCGCCGCTGCCGCCGGCGGTGCTCACCGCCATGTGGGCGAAGGCGTCGCCGTCGGCCTGCGCATGATCGGCGAAACCGCCGAGCTCCAGGCGCAGCGTATCCACGCGCAGCCCCGTACCGCCCTCGGCCACCGCCGTCCCCGAGGCCACCGCCATCAGCGCGCAGCCGGCCGCGAGCAGCCCCCGCCCCGCGCATGCCTTGAATCGATCGTGCATCTGCATTGTCCCGAAGTGTGCGCCCGGCGTGTGCTGCACACACCCGGGCTTGTCGGCCCTCAGGGCCGGAATTCCTTTTCCATGCGCTCCTGCTCGAGCGCGCGCGAGCTGAACAGCCGCTCGGGCAGGCTGCGATCGTACACGATGCGCTCGACCTTCAGCCGCGTCCGGTGTCCGCTGCGCAGATCCATCATGGTGCTGTCGGTGACCGTCCAGTAGCCCTGGATCTGCTCGCGCGCGCTCACCGTCAGGCGCTTGGCGGGCTGCGCCGGGTCTTTCTCGTAGAAGTCGATGCGCAGCGGCAGCAGGCTCGCGGGGTCGATCCAGCTCACCCGGCGCAGATACACCGAGTTGCCCGCCTCCACCGGCACGCTCTCCAGCACCTCGCACGCCACCCCGTCGATCGACTCGCGGCCGACGATGCGGTGCACGTCCATGGCCGGCTTGCGGTCGCGCAAGTCCTCGAAATAGTAGTCGGAATTGACGAAGCGCCCGCCCTTGCGCTTCGAATCCACCCTGCGCACGCGCTGCAGGGCGGGCAGATAGATGGACTGGCGCGAATCCCCATCGGCCGCATCCAGCGTCAGCAGGCCGGTGCCCTCGATGTCGGCCGGGGCGGTAAAGCGGATCAGCGTCGAGACCTCGCCCTCGGCGCCATTGCGCCGATACAGCACCATGCTGCGCTCGCGCGGGCTGCGGCCCTCTTCGGTCAGCGCCATCGTCACCACCGAGCTCGCGTCCTGGCCGTCGGCGCGGTCGTACACCTTGCGCGCGAGCGCCAAGCCCGCATCATCGGCCCAGGCCGGGCGGCCCAGCAGCAGCCCCAGCGCCGACAGTGCGCACATGCGCGACGCGGCCTCGATGAATTCACGGCGCCCTTGCGCCTTCGGAGCAGTCATTGCGCCTCCCGCTGCGCGTCGAGTTTTGCCAGCCTGCGCCGCGCGACCAGGCTCTTGATGCGCTGCAACGGGTTGCGGTTGCCCATCCACAGCCGGCGGTGATGAAAGCGCCCCACACGTGCATCCAGATACGTATACCAGGGCACGCAGCGCAACGCCTCGGGATGCAGCAACGCCACCAGCGCCTGCGTGGTGATGAAGCCCGCGCACAGCTTGCAGCCCGCCACCGAGCTCGGCCCCCTGCGTGCCTTGAGGTTGATGGAATTCGGGTCGAGGTAGCGCAGGTGATAGAGCTCGGGCGCAAAGCCGAGCAGGAACTGCACGATCCTCTCGTCCTCGCTCATGTCGGGCGTGATCGCAAAGTAGTCGTCGTAGGCCATGCCCTGCGGCCCGAAGGCCAGCATGCCCGCACCCAGCCCCAGCGGCACCGCGGCAAGGGTCGCCAGCCCGCGCGCGGTAGCGGCATTGACCAGCAGCGGATGCTTGTCCACCGCGAAGGCGTCCACCGCATCGACGGCCAGATCGACGCCATCGAGGAAAGCCCCGATGCTGTCGGGCTGGATGCCCTCCGGGAAGGTCGTGATGCGCAGCTCGGGGTTGATCGCGAGCGCGTGCTCCACCATCACCTCGAGCTTGCGCCGCCCCAGCGTCGGCACGCTGGCGCCGTACTGGCGGTTGAAGTTAACCAGCTCGAACTCATCGAACTCGGCAAGGTGAAAACCGCCGACACCCGCGCGCACCAGGCTGATCAGATAATCACCACCGACGCCGCCCATGCCGGCGATGGCCACGGTGGCGTTGCGCAGGCGTTCGTGCTCGGCCGTGCTGACGACGCCGAGGTTGCGGCTGAAGGCTTCGTTGTAGTTGAAGGCGGTCACGGACGGTCTCCGGCTGGACATGCGATGTCCGCCATGGTTTCGCATGGACGGCTGTGTTGCAAGGGCGGAATCCACATTTGGGGGCATCCAGGGCACTGGTGGCGGGAGGCTGCGGATGACCGCGAGGCTCGGAAGAAAGTGTCGGATTTTTTTACACTGACGCCAGGACAGCGGGCAAAGAAAAAGCTATCCCTTTGTTTCTATTGACTATAAAAAAACTGGCATGCAACATGCTTCCTAAGCGGCAGGGGTTGTCGAACAAACGCCAGGCACCCTTCAACAAGGAGGCTAAATCATGAAACTCAACACTATTGCTGCATCGCTCGCCACTGCCGCGGCGCTTTCCCTCGCATCGACCTCTGCCAGTGCGGTAACGGTTGCGGGTGTTACGTGGGATCCTGATTCGCCGGTAGATTTTGTTGCCCAATCTGCGTTTCTGGAAACCGTCGCACTGAATGCAGGTGAGTCCATCACTGGCTTCGGCATCATTACTCAGTTCAATCTTCTTCAGCCTGACACGTTTTGCCCGTCATGCGAACTGACGTTCCAGTTCTACGATTATCAGTTGGCCAACAACCTCTCAGGGGTGGTGGGTGAGACCTTCAATTTCACTGGCGGAACGTTGGACGTCTGGGTGTCTGAACGAAATTTCGACGCGTTCAATGTTGCCACAGCAATCGACGGCACTCTCTTCTTGCGCTTCGAAGGGGTTGATGTCGACAGCGATGGCTTTACGCTTACGGGCTCGATTACCGAACCCAGCACAGCCGGACTCGCCGGTGAAGGCTCTGGCTTCCTGAGCGTTGTCGATGGGGTCGCCATGTCCTACTTCGACACCGATGGTGAAACCGGCGGAGCAGATATTCTGTACACCTCCAGCTTCACGCCGCTTAATAACCCCGTCGTGACTGGTGATGTCACTTATACTCACGCCGCCACCGCCGAAATCAGAGGCAACACTGTTCCCGAGCCCAGTGCTTTGGCGCTCTTGGGCCTTGGCCTTATCGGTCTCGGTGCTGCACGCCGCATGAAGAAAGCCGCCTGATCTTAGGTCGAGCGCTTCAACAAAAAAAGCCGCGCAGGAGACTGCGCGGTTTTTTGTTGCCTCATGAAACCGCCGACGTCACCGATGGCAAAAATGCTCATCAATTCCCCGCTCAGGCTCTCACCCAGCAGTCAGATGTGAAGCCCTGCGTCCTGATAAGCCCCCGCCTCGCCTGATATCGACCAAGCAGCCTCAGTGTGCAAAGCCTGGCGCGGCGATTCGACTCCACCGAACATGAACTGGTACAGGCAGGAATTGCGCGCCGCGAGCCCTTCGCGCACGGACTGGGCGCCGATCAGGTAGGGCTGGCGGGCGGGGCTGACGTTGCCGTTGAGCGGCCCTGCCTCCAGGAAGGGAAAGCCCAGCCGGTTGAGCAGGCGCGCGAGCGCCGGCTCCATGGCGGCGTAGCAGTGGGTGATGCCGTAGCGGTTGGCGAGGTTGAAGATCTCGCGGTACAGGCCCAGCGCAACCACCGGCCCTTCGCGCTTGAGCATCGAGTGGATCGAGTCGTGCCCGGTGGTGACCACGCGCTGCCGAAGCCCCGCGCCCGATGCATCGCTGCGTACCCGGCGCAACATGGTCGCCAGCGCGAGCCGGCCGATCTCGCCCACGCGCGCCTCGGGCAGATCCAGCTTGCCGGCCAGCTTGTAGCGCGCGCTCACATTGAGCCCGTTGGGGCCGGGCAGGATGAGGCGTGAACAGCCCGCCGGCCGGCCCGTCGCCTTGACGCGGCACAGCACGTGCAGGCTGTGCACGTCGTAGTCGTCGGTCTCGATCGACAGGCCGCTCAGATGGCGCCCGTCGGGCGCGATGCGGCCGAGTTCCGCGCAGAAGACGTCATGGCGCAACGCGAGATAATCCGCGTAGGCAGACGTTCCCGGCTCAACGACCGAATATTCGTAGTTTTCCAGCAAAATCCACACCTTGCATTTCAGCCACGCGACGACGACTTGTTGCGGTTCTTGTCCGTCGCACACGCATTCGTTGTCGTGAAAGATAACGCAGGCGCCCCGTACTGCCCGTCAATCGAATTGTAAATGTATTCGTGACAAAGCTCACGGCGAAGACTGGATTGAGGCCGGTGTGGTGGAAAAGCCCTCAGGCTGCGGTTTGCGCGCTCGCCTCCTGCGCCTGCATGAAGCGCAGCACGGCCTCTTCGCGGGCGCCCAGGCTGCGCTCGATTTCGAGCGCGCTGATCAGGAACACGCGCCGCGGCGGCGACACCGCCTGATTGACCGGCCCGACCGGCACGAAGGGAAAGCCCAGGGCCACGAGCAGGCGGCTGAAGTGGCTGTCCATCGCGGCCAGGCAGTAGCCGACCCCGATCCCCTTGCACAGCTGGTAGATCTCGCGATAGAGCCCCAGCACCAGCTCGGGCTGGTGGCGGCGCATACCCTCGGCGCGGCGCGGCATCTCGCTCGCCGGGTCGCCCTGCACGGGCCGCCCCTCGTCCGAGTGCCGGCGCCGGAAGTGCGCGGCGATGGCCATGCGGGAGATCTCGCCGATGTTGGCGTCGGTGGCATCGGCGTAGGGCAGCGGGTGGTCGATGACGTAGCGCGACGTGACGTTGAGCCCTCCCTCGTTGGGCAGGATCACGCGCACGAAGCCGGCGATCGAGTCGTCGGCCTTGTAGAAGGCGACGAAGTGCCGGCTATGCTCGTCGTAGCCGTCGGTCTCGATCGGCCGGCCGGCGCTGGACAGCAGCCCTTCGGACGCGACCCTGCCGAGTTCGGTGCAGAAGACCTGGTGGCGCGCTTCGAGGTAACGCTCGTAGGCCGGGGTGCCGGGCTGGACTTCCTCGAAGCGGAAGTAGGTGGTTTGCATGTTCAGTTCCGCCAAAGAATGCTGGGTCACGCCTTTTCGCCAGACACGATGAAGACCCCCGCCGCGACCAGCTGGCGCCCGGTCGCGACGCGCTCGGCGAGGTCCTGATGAAGCGCGCGCACATCCACCGCGCCGCCGAGCAGCGCAGCCTTGTAGCCGAGCAGGATGTTGAACAGCACCTGAAACGGCAGCTCGCTGCTGGTGAGCGACAGCACGCGGCTGCGCACATTGACGAAGCCCGCATCGGCCAGCATCGCCTGCAGCTTGCGGCCGATGAAGCGATCGCCGCCCTGCCCGGCCTGGATCGATTGCGCGTCGCGCAGCAGCTGCTCGACGCGGGGTTCCTGCGGGTGAAAGATGACCAGGCCGTCGTCCGAATCGACGGCACAGAAGCGTCCGCCCGGGCGCAACACCCGATGCACCTCGCGCACCACCGATTGGGGCGTGGGCACATGCTGCAGCACGAAGCGCGCATAGGCGAAGTCGATCTGCGCATCGCCGAGCGGCAGCGCATTGCCGAAGGCCTGATGCACGAACAGACCGCGGGCGGGCGCCTGGCGGACGTTGTCGCGGATCTGCGCCGCCAGCGTGGGACTGGGCTCGACCGCATGCAGGCTGCCTTCGGGCGCGAGCTCGGCGAGCAGGTCGGACACGAAGCCCGGGCCGCTCCCCACCTCGAGCACGTCATGCGCGGGTCCGAGGCCGGAGGCGCGCAGGATGCCTGCCTCCATGCCACGGATGGCCTGGGACTGCTGATAGAGGCGCTCGGTCTGGAACGAGGCGTCGCCGAGCTGTTCGAATCGATAGGAACCGGTGGTCATGGCTGGCTGAAGTCCGGGTTGGCTGAAGTCCGCTGCAGGCCTTGATGCGGGCCTTGATGCGGGCAGGATATCCGCCCTCGTGGTGCGGAGCGGTCGCGTCGATGACTTCGCACCGTTCAAACAATAGCGCATCCACAATGGGGCGTATGTGAAATACAACCTCATCGGCCACGCCAAAATACAAGGGCCCGCTTGCGCGGGCCCCTGTGCTTGCTGCCAGTGAGGCGAGCGCTCAGCTCTTGAGCGCGTCCCTGATCTGCTCGAGCGTGCTCGGATCGTCGATCGTGGTCAGATCGCCCGCGTCACGCCCTTCGGCCAGCGCCTGGATGGAGCGCCGCAGCATCTTGCCCGAGCGCGTCTTGGGCAGGCCGCCGATGAAGTGCACCCGGGCCGGACGCGCGATGGCGCCCAGGCTCTCGTCCACCTTCTTCATGACCTCTTTCTCGAGCGCGGCGCGCTTCTCGGCGGTGTCGACCGTGCTCGCATCCTTGACCACCGCGAAGGCCATCGGCATCTGGCCCTTGAGCTCGTCGGCCACGCCCACCACCGCCACCTCGGCGATCGCCGGATGGGTCTGCACGGCCTCTTCGATCTCGCGCGTGCCCAGGCGGTGGCCGGCGACGTTGATGACGTCGTCCATGCGGCCGAGGATGGTGAAGTAGCCCTTGTCGTCCTTGATGCCCCAGTCGGACGAGGAATACACCACCGGATCGGTGAACAGCGTGAAGTAGGTGCTGACGAAGCGCTCGTCCTGGCCCCACACGGTGGACAGGCAGCCCGGCGGCAGCGGCGGCAGGATGCCGACGATGCCCTTCTCGTTGGCGCCGCACTCGCTGCCATCCTCGCGGAAGATGCGCAGGTCGTAGCCATAGACCGGGAAGGCGGGCGAGCCGAGCTTGATCGGGCTGTCTTCCACACCGCGGCAGATGGCGAGCATCGGCCAGCCGGTCTCGGTCTGCCAGTAGTTGTCGATGACCGGGATGCCGAGCTCGTCCATGATCCACTTGTGGCTGGTCTCGTCGAGCGGCTCGCCGGCCAGGAACAGGTGCTTGAGCGAGGACAGGTCGTACTTCTTGAGGAAGGCCGGGTCCTGCTTCTTGAGCACGCGCACCGCGGTGGGCGCGGAGAACATCACCGTTACCTTGTACTTCTCGACGATCTGCCACCAGATGCCGGCGTCGGGGCGCAGCGGCGTGCCTTCGTACATGATCGTGGCCATGCCGGCGATGAGCGGGCCGTAGATGATGTAGCTGTGGCCGACCACCCAGCCGATGTCCGAGGTCGAGAACATGGTCTCGCCCGCGCCGCCGGTGAAGATGTGCTTCATCGACGCGGCCAGGGCCACGGTGTAGCCGCCGGTGTCGCGCTGCACGCCCTTGGGCTTGCCGGTGGTGCCGGAGGTGTAGAGGATGTAGCTCGGTTCGGAGGATTCGACCCACACGACCGGCACCTGGGTGTCCATGTGCTTGGCGCGCAGCTCGGCGTAGTCGACGTCACGGCCTTCGACGCGCGGGAAGCCCTTGTCGAGGCCGCGGTCGATGATCAGCACCTTGGCGGGCGGGAATTCGGCGAGCTTGCAGGCTTCGTCCACCAGGTGCTTGTAGGGCACCGGCTTGCCGTTGCGCATGCCGGCGTCCGAGCTGACCATCAGCACCGGCTTGGCGTCGTCGATGCGGGTGGCGAGCGAGCCGGCCGCGAAGCCGCCGAACACCACCGAGTGGATGGCGCCGATGCGCGCGCAGGCGAGCATGGCGAACGCGGCCTCGGCGATCATCGGCATGTAGATCAGCACGCGGTCGCCGCGCTTGACGCCGAGCTCCTGGTAGATGGCTGCCATGCGCTCGACTTCGCGCTGCAGCTCGGCAAACGAATAGACCTTCTCTTCGTTGGTCTCGGTCGAGATGTACACCAACGCGCGGTCGTTCGGGCGCGCGGCGGCGTGGCGGTCGACGGCGTTGTAGCACAGGTTGGTCTCGCCGCCCTTGAACCACTTGACGAACGGCGGATTGGAAAAGTCGCAGATCTGCTCTGCGGGCTTGTTCCAGTGCACGAGCTGGGCCTGTTCGGCCCAGAACCCGTCGCGGTCTTCGATGGAACGGCGGTGGAACTGTTGGTAATCGCTCATTGCTTCCTCTCTCCCTTCGATGTTTGGCAAAACGCAATCGACGTGGTGCCCGCCCGACAGCGCCGGGAAAGCGCTGCGGTGGGGGCAGTCACACCTTGTTCAGACGGGGGCGCGGGTCGTGCCGCCCTCGTCCTTGCCGGATCCGCCCTTGTCTTGCAGCCCCTTGAGCTGAGCGAGCGGTATGCCGGCGTGAAGCCGTGATTCTAGCAATTCGAGCAGTGGCATCAGGGTGCCCACGAGCTGCGGCAGCTGCGCCGCGACCGCGTCGTGTTCGCCCGCGCGCAGCTGCTGCAAGGCCTGGTCGATGCTGAGCCTGTGCGCGAGCTGGCGCTCGATCTCGGCCGCATCGACCTCGCCCTCGCCGCTCACCACGCGGTTGCCGCCGGCGGCGCGGGCCTGCGCCGCACGCGTGCGTGCGTGCGCGAGCAGCTCGCTCACCCGCTCGCAGCGGTCGGCGAGCGCGTTGGCCACGCCGACGCTGAGCGTGACGCGGATGCGTTCGTCGCGATACGCCATGACGAGCTTTTCGACGCTGCGGCGCAGGCGCAGCGCAAACGCGCAGCTCGACACGCCGTCGGCGCCGGGCGACAGCAGCGCAAACTGCGACTCGGCGTGCTGCGAGAGGGTGTCTTCGGTGCGGATGCGCTCGGCGAGCAGCTTGCCGAGCTTGCGCATGATGAGCTGCACCACATGCGCGCCGTGGCGCTCGACGAGCGCCTCGAACTGGTCGATCTGGACCACCATGACGCTGATGTCGGTGCCGCGCCGCCGCGCCTCGGCCACGCCCTGCGTTGCGCGCTGCTGCAGATAGGCGGCGCTGGCCAGCCCGGATTCGGGGTCGAGCGCGCCCTGCTCGGCGAGTGCCGCGCGGCTGCGCTCGAGCTCGCCCTGCGTGCGCGACAGGCGCACCAGCGCGCTCAGCGTGGCGAGCAGCTCGACGCTGCCCGAGCCTTTGGCGATGAAGCCGTTGGCGCCGAGCTCGAGCGCGCGTTCGCGTGCGGACTCGTCCTCGTCGCCCGAGATGATGACCACCGGCAGCTCGCGCACGCGCGCCACCCGGGAGGCGCGGATGCGCTCGAGCAGGCCGTAGCCGTCCAGGCGCGGCATGCCGATGTCGGTGAGCACGAGGTCGATGCCGGGGTCCACCAGCAGCGCCTCCCAGCCCGCCTCGCCGTCGGGTTCCTCGCGCACGTCGAAGCGCCCGCGCATGTGCTTGACGAGGCTCGCGCGCACCATGCGCGAGTCGTCCACCACCAGGATGCGGGGCAGCTTGTCGTCGGTGCTCATCACGCCCCCTGTGTCGTCCATGCCCGCCTCAGGCGCCGAGTGCGCCCATGTGGCTGAAGACCTTGCGGCTGAAGGCCTTGCGATTCTCGTCCTGGTCGATCACGAATGCCTTGAAGGGGTTCATCCGGGGCTCTCCTCTGTCGATCATGGGCAGGCGCGGGCGCCGCGTGATCCATAATTATAGCCATAACTCGCCGCTTCCCCGCCGCAGCGTGAAATTGGCCCGCGACAGGCTCAAGTCGCACGATCACACTGCCGTAACAAGGCTTCTCCCCTCCCGCCCCATCGAGCGCCGCATGCCCCTGCTGCACCAGCCCCTGCCCGACGTCCCGGCCTACGTGAACGCCTTCTCTGCGGCGCCGCTGCCGGTCCTGCGCCACACCGTGCGCGCCATGGCGGCGCTGCGCGCGAGCGGCCAGTCCATCGGCGCCCGCCACCTCGCCGGCATCGTGCTCGCCGACCCGCTGATGGCGCTGCGCCTGCTGTCGCATCTCGAATGCCATCGCGCGCAGTCGCAGAACCACGACATCACCACCATCGAGCGTGCGGTGATGATGCTCGGCGTGGAGCCCTTCTTCACCCTGTTCGACGACCTGCCGACGGTGGAGGACGCGCTCGCCGAACATCCGCGCGCCCTGGTGGGCGTGCTCAAGGTGATCGGGCGGGCGCGCAAGGTGGCCGACTACGCGCGCGATTTCGCGGTCCTGCGCCGCGACCTGGACGTGCAGGAGATCACCGTGGCCGCGCTGCTGCACGAAACCACCGAGATCGTATGGTGGATCCACGCCCCCACGCTCAGCCTCGAGATCCAGCGGCGCCAGCTCGACCAGCCCGGGCTGCGCTCGACCGACGCGCAGCGCGCGGTGTTCGGCACCACCGCGGTCGAGCTGCAGCTCGCGCTCATCCGCGCCTGGCGGCTGCCGCAGCTGCTGGTGGCCCTGCTCGACGACCGCGAGCAGGACAACCCGCGCGTGCGCACGATCCGGCTCGCGGCAGATTTCAGCCGCCACCTGGCGCGCGGCTGGGACAACCCCGCCCTGCCCGACGACCTCGGCGCGCTCGAGGCCCTGCTGCACATGGGGCGCGACGCCCTGCTGGCCCGCCTCGGCGCCCCCGAAGAGGCACGCCTGCGCCTGCAGTCGCCGGCCTCCGCCAGCTGAGCCGCGCGCTTCAGCCGCACATCAGCAGCAGACTGCCGAAATCCAGCAGCAGCGCGGGGTGCTGGTAGGCGGCGAAGATGAGGCCGAGCACCAGCGCGGCGAGCGCAACCAGCGCCAGACGCAGCAAGCCCTTGCCCACCGACCGCGGGCGCGGCCCGGAATCGCCGCCCGGTTCGCGCGGCGCGCTCATCGTGCCTGCGCGCGCAGCAGCGGCGCCTCGCGCACCGGCAGCGACAGCGCCGCCGCCATCACCGACAGGCCGATCGCCAGCCACCACGCGATCAGGTACGAGCCGCTGACGTCGAAGATGCGCCCGCCCAGCCAGGCCCCGAGAAAGCCGCCGATCTGGTGGCCGAGGAAGACGATGCCGTAGAGCATGCCCATGTAGCGCAGGCCGAAGATGTGCCCGACCAGGCCGGAGGTGAGCGGCACCGTGCCCAGCCAGAGCAGGCCCATCACCGCCGCGAACAGGTAGAGCGTGAGCTGCGAGAGCGGAAACAGCAGCAGCGCGAGGATGGCCACGATGCGCAGCGCGTAGATGCCCGCGAGCAGGCCCTTCTTGCTGTAGCAGCCGCCCAGCCAGCCCGACAGGAAGGAGCCGAAGATGTTGAACAGCCCGATCAGCGCCACCGCGGTCATGCCGATGTTGGCCGACATGCCGCTGTCGACCACGAAAGCGGGCAGGTGCAGCATGATGAAGGCGGTCTGGAAGCCGCACACGAAGAAGCTCCAGAACAGGTAATGAAAGCTCGGCGTGCGCATCGCCTCGGCGAGCGCCTGGCGCAGCGACTGCTCGACGCCGCCGCCGCGCTCGCTGGTGCCGGTGACCGCCGCGGCGAGCGGGACGATGAGCGCGATGCCCAGCGCCAGCCACAGCAGCGCGTCCTGCCAGCCCACCATGCTGATCAGCCCCTGCCCCACCGGCAGCACCGCGAACTGGCCGAAGCTGCCACCAGCCGAGGCCAGCCCGAGCGCCATGCTGCGCTTTTCGGGCGTGGCCATGCGCCCGATCACGCCCAGCACCACGCTGAAGGTGGTGCCCGCGAGCCCCATGCCCACGAGCAGGCCGGCGCCCACGTTGAGCCCGAGCGCGCTGTCGGCGTGGGCCATGATCACCAGGCCCACGATATAGAGCAGCGCCCCGCCCACCAGCGTGCGGCCCGCGCCGTGGCGGTCGGCAAACGCGCCGGCGAAGGGCTGGAACAGGCCCCACAGCAGGTTCTGCAGCGCGATCGAGAAGGAGAACAGCTCGCGCGACCAGCCCTGGTCGAGCGTCATCGGCTGCAGGAACAGGCCGCCGGTGTGGCGCACGCCCATGGACAGGGTGAGGATCAGCGCGCCGCACACCATGACGACGGCGGGGCGGCGGAGAAAGGAGAGGCTTTGAGTGGACACGGCAGGAGGTCGGCTTGGAGCCACCCGGATTGCGGGCGACTGTGGCATGCGTAACGGTTGCGATGAGGGCGCGAGTATAAGATGCGGCTGATCGAACAGGAGCATTCACATGAGCATCGGCACTGCAGTCTTTCTCGGCCTCATCGTCCTCACGCTGGTGTATGGCGTGCTGGTCTACAACGGCCTGGTCCAGCTCAAGCACAACATCGCCAAGGCCTGGGCCAACATCGACGTGTTGCTCAAGCAGCGCCACGACGAGCTGCCCAAGCTGGTCGAGGTGTGCCGGCAATACAAGCAGTTCGAGCAGGAAACCCTGGCGCGCGTGACCGAGGCGCGCGCGCGCGTGGCCAAGGCACGCGAGGCGCACGACGTGCCCGCGCTGGGCGCCGCCGAGAACCTGCTGCGCGCCGGCCTCGGGCAGATCTTCGCGGTGGCCGAGGCCTACCCCGAGCTCAAGGCCAACGAGCACTTCATGCAGCTGCAGACGCGCATCACCGCGCTCGAGAGCGCCATCGCCGACCGTCGCGAGTGGTACAACGAGTCGGTCAACCTGCACAACGTTCGCATCGAACAGTTCCCCGACCTGATCATCGCGCGCATGTTCAACTACGCCGAACAGCCGCTGCTGCAGTTCAGCGTGGCCGAAAAGGCCGATGTGGACCTGAAGGCGCTGTTCAGCGCCTGAGTCCCGGCCCCCGCCCCCGCCCGATCACCCGCCGCAGCCGGCCGCCCGCCGCGTCATGCTCGTGCACCTGCGCTCGGTCCGGCTGGACAAGGCCCTGCCCTTCGTGCAGCTCGGCGCGGTGGTGCTCGCGCTGCGCTTCGGCGAGCGCCCGGGCACGCTCGCCGCGCTGTCCATCCTGCTCGCCACCGGCCTGTTCGGCTGGGTGCGGGCGCTGCGTCACGCGCGCCTGATCGCCGACACCCCCACCTCGCGCATCGCCTCGGCGGCGCAGGGCTATGCCGAGCTGCGCGGCCGCGGCCAGCCGCTCGACGGCACGCCGCTGCTGTCGCCGGTCAATGGCCTGCCGGTGCTGTGGTACCGCCTGGTCACCGAACGCCGCCAGCGCGACGGCAAGTGGCGGGTGGTGAGCACCGACACCAGCGAGGCCTCGTTCGTGCTGGAAGACGACAGCGGTCAGTGCGTGATCGACCCGGAGGGCGCCGAGCTGCTGGTGCGCCGCTGCGACGTGATCCGCCGCGACGAGCTGCGCTACCGGCAGTGGTCGCTGATCCGCCACGACCGCCTGTACGTGATCGGCGACTTCGCCACCCTGGGCAGCGTGGACGGCGACTTCGACACGGGCAGGCAGGTCAGGGAGCTGCTCGCACACTGGAAGACCAACCAGCCCGCGCTGCTCGAGCGCTTCGACCTCGACGGCAACGGCGAGATCGACATTCGCGAGTGGGAGCTCGCGCGTGCGCAGGCCCGGCGCGAGGTGCGCCAGATGCAGGCCGAGGCGCGCTCGGCGCCCGAGGTGCATGTGATGCGCCGCCCGGCGAGCAAGCGCCTGTTCTTGATCTCGGACCGCGACCCGGACCAGATCGGGCGCAACTATCGCTGGCTGGCGGCCTACCACGCCGGCGTGTTCATCGCCGCGGCGGGCGCGGGCGCCTGGTTCGCACAGATCGGGCTGATCTGAGGCCGGCGCGCCGCTCGGCCCTCATCCGCCCTCAGCCCGCCGCGCGCGACTCCAGCGCCTCCCAGCGCAGCATCGCGGCCTCGATCTCGCCGTCGAGCGCCTCCAGCCGCGCCTTGATCTGCGTGACCTCCTGCGGCGCGTCCTGGTACAGGGCCGGATCGGCCATGCGCGCGTGCAAGGCGGTCTGCTCGTCTTCCAGCGCGGCGATGCGTTCGGGCAGCGCCTCGAGCTCGCGCTTTTCGTTGAAGGACAGCTTGGCCGGGCGCGTCGCCGCCTTGGGCTCGGGCGCGCGCGACTTGTCGGCGGCAGGGGCGGCGCGCTTGGCGCTCTCGCGCGCGCTCGCCTCACGGGCGGCGGCCTCTTCCGCGCGCCGGGCCTGCACACGCTGCCAATCGCCGTAGCCGCCGGCATATTCGCCCCAGCGCCCGTCGCCCTCGGCGGCGATCACCTGGGTGACCACGTTGTCGAGGAAGGCGCGGTCGTGGCTGACCAGGAAGAGCGTGCCGTCGTAGGCGTCGAGCAGCTCCTCGAGCAGGTCGAGGGTCTCGATGTCGAGGTCGTTGGTGGGCTCGTCGAGCACCAGCACGTTGGCCGGGCGGGCGAACAGGCGCGCGAGCAGCAGGCGGTTGCGCTCGCCCCCCGAGAGCGACTTGACCGGCGAGCGCGCGCGCTGCGGGGCGAACAGGAAGTCACCGAGGTAGCCGATGACATGCTTCTTCTCGCCGCCGATCTCGACGAAATCCGAGCCCGGGCTGATGACCTCGGTGAGCGGCAGCTCGGGGTCGAGCTGTTCGCGCAGCTGGTCGAAGTAGGCCACGGTCTGGCGCGTGCCGCGGCGCACCGTGCCCTCGTCGGGCTCGACCTCGCCGAGGATGAGCTTGAGCAGCGTGGTCTTGCCGGCGCCGTTGGGGCCGAGAAAGCCGATGCGGTCGCCGCGCAGGATGCGGGTGGAGAAGTCGCGCACCACGACCTTGTCGCCGTAGCGCTTGGTGACGTGGGTGAGCTCGGCCACCATCTGGCCGCTCTTGTCGCCGGTATCGACCGCCAGGCTGACGTTGCCGAGGCGGTCGCGGCGCGCGGCGCGTGCGAGCCGCAGAGCCTCGAGCCGGCGTACGCGGCCTTCGTTGCGCGTGCGGCGCGCCTCGACGCCTTTGCGGATCCACACCTCTTCCTGGGCGAGGAACTTGTCGAAGCGCGCGGCGGCCTTTTCTTCGGCCTCGAGCTCCTCGGCCTTGCGGCGCTGGTAGTCGGAGAAGCGCCCCGGATAGCTGGCGAGCTTGCCGCGGTCGAGCTCGATGATGCGGGTGGCGACGTTGTCGAGGAAGACGCGGTCGTGGGTGATGACCATGACCGCGCCGCGGAAGTCGCGGATCAGCCCTTCCAGCCACAGGATGCCGTCGAGGTCGAGGTGGTTGGTGGGCTCGTCGAGCAGCAGCAGGTCGGGTTCGGCGACCAGCGCGCGCGCCAGCGCCACGCGCTTGACGCCGCCGCCCGACAGGCTGGAAACCTTTGCCGCCGGGTCGAGTCCGAGACGCTCGACGACCTGCTCGACGCGCTGGTTCAGGCGCCAGGCCTCGGCCGACTCCACCGCGTGCTGCAGGGTGTCGAGCCGGGCCAGGGCCTCGGGCGTGGCGTGCTGGGACACCGCGACCATGGCGGCGTGGTAGTCGACCAGCAGCTGCGCCGCGGCGCCGAGGCCGTCGGCGATGGTGGCGAAGACATCGCGCTCGAGATCGAAGTCGGGCTCCTGCGGCACGTAGGCGGTGACCATTTCGGCCTGCCGCCAGACTGTGCCATCATCGAGCGCCGCCTGGCCGGCGAGCGCACGCAGCAGGCTGGACTTGCCCGAGCCGTTGCGCCCGATGAGGGCGACGCGCTCGCCGCCATCGAGCTGAAAACTCACGTGGTCGAGCAGATCGACGTGACCGAAGGCGAGGCAGGCGTTATCGACGGAGAGCAGAGGCATCGTTGCGCGTGCAGCCAGAGGCTGCGAAGGTTGCGAAGGCCCGAATTCTAGCCCCCTGCGCCGGCCGAAGGCGGCAAATGCCGCATAATGCGGCGCCCGTACGGCAGCTGGACGCTATATCTGCGCCCGGCCCCGCCGGCCAGCCCGCGCCTGCGCGCCGCTGCACGGATCAGGAAAGACGAGGAACATGGAACGACTGCTCGAACGGTTTGGCCGGCACGACGAGGATCAGGTCGCCCTGTGGGCGACGCTGATCGACAAGCTGCGCCCGCCTCGCCCCACCCAGGCCGACAAGGCGGTCGAGAAGCTGCGCACGCTCAGCCACCTGCTCGCCCGCCGCCCGGACCTGCTCGCCAACCTGCGCACCGCGACCCTGCGCCTGTTCGACGAGCACACCCAGGTGACGATGTACGTCGCCTCGGGCCTGCTGCCCTCGACCGGCTTCTTCTCCGAGACCTTCCGCCGCATCGGCGGACGCCTGCTGCCCGAGGTCATCGACACCGACTATCTCAAGGACTTCATCTCCGCCGTGTTCCATCGCGTGGATGACGAGGTGTGGGTGAACGCGATCCCCGACGAGGAATGGAACGAGTTCCTGCGCCTGCTCGTGGGCTACCAGTCGCCGATGTTCGAGGAGGACGCCAGCCCGCTGCCGAACGCGGTCGAAGAGATCCTCGAGGCGCTGCGCGTGCTCTCCTTCCACGTCTCGGCGATCGGGCTGGATCGCGAGCTGGTGCGCGTCGACCCCAACCTGGAAGAGTACGAGTCGCCCTTCCTGGCGCAGAACGCAGAGCTGCTGAGCTACATCGATCACTACAAGAAATGGTGGACGACGCCCGGCGCGCTGATCGCCGACGACAAGCACCTCACGGTGATGCTGCACCAGTGCGACGAGATCCTGCAGCGCGTGCGCAAGCGCGCGATGCGCCTCGGCACCAGCCTCACGCTCACCTTCAAGCTCGAGCGCCTGCGCCAGCACCTCGAGCGCATCCACGAGCTGATCGAGCTGCTCAGCGAGCTGCGCACCCGGCGCGTGGTCGAAGACGCCGCGCCGCGCATCATCCGCCTGTTCAAGACCCTGGTGCGCGCCGAGTGCCGCAAGAACGTGCTCTCGGACTACTGGGGCCAGAACGTCGAGTTGCTGTCGCTGCGCATGACCGAGAGCGCGAGCAAGACCGGCGAGCACTACATCACCACCACCCGGCGCGAATATTTCGGCCTGTTCGCCTCGGCGGCGCTGGGCGGGCTGATCATCGCCTTCATGGCGGCGAACAAGATCGTGCTCGAAGGCCAGGGCATGGCCCCGCTCAACGAGCTGCTCTCGTTCTGCCTCAACTACGGCCTGGGCTTCATGCTCATCCACATGCTGGGCGGTACGGTGGCGACCAAGCAGCCGGCGATGACGGCCAACGCGATCGCGGCCTCGATCGGCGAGGCGAAAGGCAAGACGCGCGACCTCGAAGCGCTCGCCGATCTCATCATGCGCACGATCCGCAGCCAGACCGGGGCGATCCTGGGCAACATCGGCGTGGCCATTCCGGTGGCGATGGGGGTGGGCATGCTGATCCACTTCGCCACCGGCGAGCACTTCGTCCCGCCCGACAAGGCCGAGGTGCTGCTCGCCGAGATCGACCCGCTCGGGGGCGCGCTGTTCTACGCCGCAATCGCCGGCGTGTGCCTGTTCATGTCGGGCCTGATCGCCGCGTACTACGACAACCTCTCGGCCTACAACCGCATTCCGCAGCGCCTGCGCCAGCTGCGCGGCCTGCGCCGCCTGCTCGGCGAACGGCGCCAGAGCCAGCTCGCGGCCTACGTCGAAGAGCACATCGGCGCGCTCGCGGGCAACTTCTTCTTCGGCTTCCTGCTCGGCGGCGCGACCGCGCTGGGGGTGCTGTTCGGCCTGCCGATCGACATCCGCCACATCGCGTTCTCGTCGGCCTATCTGGGCTATGCGGGCGCGGCGCTGGAGTTTTCCATCCCGCTCGCCACGGTGGCGCTGTCCTTCGTCGGCGTGCTGCTGATCGGCCTGGTCAACCTGCTGGTGAGCTTTCTGCTCACGCTGAGCGTGGCGATGCGGGCGCGCCGAATCAGCTTCGCGCAGAGCCGCACGCTGGGCGGCCTGCTGCTGCGCCGCCTGGTGCGCACGCCGCACGCCTTCCTGTTCCCGCCGCGCGCCGGCGAGGCCAGCCAAGGGCAGTCTCACTAGAAGCGCCCGGCGCCGCGGCGCCGGGCTTGGTCAGTTGCCGGCGAACGGCTAGAATGCCGGCCCTGAGTCTCGTCATAGTTCAACGGATAGAACGGGCGCCTCCTAAGCGCCAGATCCAGGTTCGATTCCTGGTGACGGGACCACTTAAAAATACCAAGCAGTACCGCAAAACACCATAAACCCGCATAGCTAAAGGCTTTGCGGGTTTTTTGTTGCCCCAGGTTGCCCCAAGTTGCACCATGTCAATACCGTCACGGCGACGGTACTTTCGACGGTACACGCAGCAGCAGGCCGATACCGTCACGAAAAATACCGTCAACCGAAGATCGACATGCCGCTGACCGACACCGCAATCCGCCAGGCAAGACCGGGCGCCAAGCCCATCAAAATGACCGATGGCGACGGGCTTTTCCTGCTTCTGCAGCCAACAGGCTCCAAACTCTGGAGATACGACTACCGCTTCGCCGGCAAGCGGAAGACGCTCGCGATCGGGGCCTACTCTGCCGTCAGCCTCGCCGCCGCGCGGAAGGCACTGGCCGCTGCGCGCGAGCAACTCGCCGCGGGAACGGATCCGGCCGCAACGAAGAAGGACGCGAAGCGCACCGCCAGGCTCGCCGCTGAAAACTCCTTCGAGGCGGTGGCTCGATCCTGGTGGAGTAGCTGGAAGACAGCGCGCACCGAGGGGACAGCATACGCCGCCATCCGCGCGCTTGAGAACCACGTGTTCCGGGTTATCGGAAGCAAGCCGATCACCACAGTTCAGCCCGTCGACGTCCTGGAGCTGCTGCGCAAGATCGAGGCAAAGGGCGCAACGGACATGCTCAAGCGGGTGCGCGCTCGGATCAGCGCGTTCGTCTCCGTTGTGCCCGCCGGTCGCCTTTCCGCCTGCTCGTCGCCGTGATACCGTCTTCCCCGCGTCATAGACTTGGAGGGTGTATGGCTCGCCAACCCGACGACTACGCGCTGCGGCGCATTCACGCCGATCGAATCGTCAAGCGGCAGATCGATGAATTGGTCGGCCTCGCCAAGGGAGCGTTGCTGGATGGCAAGATGGAGCAGCACGAGGCCGACGGCATCCTCGCGTGGTTGCATGCGAACGTTGAGTGCCTCGATACCTGGCCCGCCAGCGTGCTTTACGACCGGCTGCGCGGCATGCTGGCGGACGGGGTGCTCGATCCGGAAGAGGCGGGAGATCGCGATCGTGTCTGAGACGCATTGGGTGACGCGCCTGGGCTAAAAGAAAACCCGCCATCTGGCGGGTTTCTCTCACTCGGCCGAGACGTCTTGCCCTTGTTGTGGGGCGAGATTGATCAGCGGGATCATCGTTACCGGCAACCCCATTCGGAGCAGCGTGTTGTGGCAGTACTCTCGCCAGTAAGGCCATGTGTGAAGCAACACGTTGTTGTTGGCCCAGTGACGTAGCATTTCTGCATCTGGGAAGTCTTCGCCGCCAAGGTTGTAAACGGCGGCGATTTCTGCCGTGATTGAGGCCAGCCGATGCGCCTCGATCTCGTCTTCCTCGTGCTGAGAACCGTCTTCCTTCGGCAGCACATAGACGAAGTGAAACCGCGAAATGAACTGGCACCAGTGAAGCGCCTCCTCTCCACCATCCTCAGCTCGAAGCTCCGTCCTGTTGCAGGCGTACTTACAGTCAGCTGTTCTGAGCAAGGGCACCAGTCTGATGCCGGGCAAGTTCGGGTGGAAGTGCTCGCTCATCTCGATCGTTCCCGCCCGCAGGTAGATCGACTGCAGTGAGAGCATTGGCGTCTGCCCTTCGGTCTTAGCCACGGGCGACCTCGCTCGGACCTTGATCAATGCGTTGCCAGCCCGGAAGTGTTGGGTCGACGGGGGCAGCCGCAGGCAGCGGTCTCACGATGGAGAGGTGGTTGCCGTTGATCGCTTTCCATTCGCCGTTGCTATGCACCTTACGCAGGCCGCGAAACTGCGCCAGATCTTCTTCGCGAGAAACAACCTCAAGCCGCTCGCGGCGGAGATTGACCGCATCCATGATGCCTTCGCTGAAGGGCACAAAGGCCACCTTCAGGTGCACGTCGAAGGCTTCGGCAAGCTTGCGTAGGGTTTTTATCGTCCAGGCGTCGTACTCGACGTTCTCGAGCGTGCTGATACGTTCCTGCTTCATTCCCGCGAGTTGGGCCAGCGCTTCCTGAGAGAGCCCGCGCTGCTCACGCAGCGCCTTGATTTGGGCGGCGATCACGACGTTGCCGTGATCCTGCATGTAGCCGTGGGCAAACTCCTTGTCGGCAAAGTCGTCGACGAGTCGATCAGCGAACGTGCTCATGTTCTTTCCTCCTGTTTGCAGGGTCGGTCATGACCGCCTGCCTTATGTCGCCCGCGAGAGCATCTGCGCGACGCGGTACGAGCTTGCCGCCGACCTCCTTGGCGCCAAGCAATAGCGTGAACTCTTCGTTCATGCCGATGGGCCCCTTGCACAGCATGGGGCGCAACTGGACGTTGCCACGCACGCGCAGTTTCAGGATCCCCGGGGTGTCGGTTCCGGTCAGTATTTCCGGAAGAAGTGCCATGCCGAGTTGGTGCAGCATGTCCAGCCTGTTTGCCAGCTTGGCCCGATCCCGCGTCTGTAGGGCTCGCGTCCATGCAGCGATCTCGTTCTCACCGTGGGCGTTCACATGGTCGTACAGGGCGAAGGGCATCGTATAATAAAATTGTTATAACGTGTGAACTGGTCGACACCGTACCCTAGATCGCTGCGATGTCGAGCAGGGTGCACACGCGCGCTTCTGTTGGTCGGTGCTGTCGTCTTAGGACACCGTCTCCGAATACAAGATGTGGCAAGCGTTGCCGAAGACCGTTGTTACCTTGGCCTCTAAATTCTTCGGCGCAGTGCCCGTGCTCAAGTGCTGACCCGAGAACTCGAAGCGTCGGCGACGCAGGCTGGTACGGATGAGCATCCCGAACCGCTAGCAGCCGGCGCAGGATCCTGGGGTCGGGCTTCTCGCGCGTGTAGTCGGTCCCGAAGCAGGCCGTAACAACTGCGGCTCGATCTTGCCGCCCTCTCAGAGGTAGTAGCTCACGGTCGCGCGAAGCTGGTCGGCGAAGTTGTAGATATCGTCGACCGACTCGATCGGATTCCGAGTCTCGTTCTTCTCTTGATCGAAGATCCCCAGGTACTTCTGGCCTCGGTTGAAGTGCAGGCGGCAGATCGGCTTCCGGTTGTTGTCGTCGAGGAGCACGCCGCAGTAGCTCTGCGTGTCGCGCATCGCGATCCGCTTCACATCGACGGCCGACCGGACGATCGCCTTCACGATGTGGAAGCCCTCCACCTCCTCAAGGGTGGTGGTGACCTTGTCCTCGGGCTCGTCCTTGGTCGCTTCGCTGCCTGCTTCCGCGGGGCTGTCGGCGGCCGGCACGGTGATCGGCTTGGTGCCGCTGATCGCAGACTTCAGGCGCTCGTTCACTTGATCGCTCAGGTACTGTGCGGTCGCCTTCTTGGTGAGTTCGGCGAACTGCTCGCGCACCCTCTGCGTGATCGTGCCCTCGTAGACGTGCGTCGCGATGAACGGCATGATGAAGGCGTTCTTCGTCGCCTCCTCGGTCTGGATAGCTGCACCCTGCTGGCGGATTTTCGACGCAAGGTTGTTCAGCTTCTCGATGAGTTCCATGCCATCCTCTTATCCGTATCGAATATCCGTATGCTATGGCGGATCGCCAGTCTCGGGCAACAAGTGCATGCGCGAACGGGCTCCAGCGATCGGGATCGCTCACGCCGGCCCCGAGATCGCCCTTGTTGCTGCCGGCCGCTGGGGTGAGCTCTGGGTCAGGATTTGACGTGGAGGGCGCCGGCCAAGACCACGAGCACGGAACGCTCCCCCGCCCTTGCTCGTGGTCGAGGAGAGGCCGGCGTTAAGGTATCATCGTGCCCGTCTCGGAGCGTCACGCATCAAGCCCGAGAACTGGCCGAACTCTCCTTGCTGACGGTATTTTTGACGGTATCGAGAAAGAGCCAGAAATCTGAGCCCCTATAAAAACTGGCCCCTCGCCTACTTTGCGATTCCTGGTGGCGACCACTCCTTCACGCTGGCGCGCACTCGCGCAGCCACGCTCCGGTGCCCTGCCCATGCCGCACTACACTCAGGTGCTGTTCGATCTCGACGGCACGCTCATCGACTCCGCCCCGGCCATCCTCGCCAGCTATCGCGAAGCCTTCGCGGCCACGGCGCGCGCGCCCGTGATCACCATCGACGACGCCATCGTCGGGCCGCCGCTGCTCGAGACCCTGCAGATGCTGGCCGGCACCGAAGAGCCGGCGGTGATCGATGCGCTCGCGGCCGCCTTCAAGGCCAGCTACGACAGCACCGGCTATCGCGAAACCGCCGCCTACGCCGGCGTGGGCGCGCTGCTCGAGGCGCTCGTCGCGAGCGGGTGCACGCTTTCGATCGCGACCAACAAGCGCCTGCATCCGACCCAGCTGATCCTCGAGCACCTGGGCTGGTCGCGCCATTTTGCCGCGGTGTATGCGCTCGACCTGTTCACGCCGCGCCTGCCGCACAAGGCCGCCATGATCGCGCGCCTGATGGCCGATCGCGGCATTGCGGCCGAAGATGCGGTGTACGTGGGCGACCGGAGCGAGGACGGTGAGTCGGCCGACGCGAACGCGCTGCCCTTCATCGCTGCCACCTGGGGCTATGGCAGCCTGGGCGCGCACGAACTGGCGCCGCACTGGCGCGCGGCGAACTCGCCGGACGAGCTCGCCGCGCTCATCCTCGGCGCGCGCTGAAGGCGTCGCACCGCAGGCCGACACCCCGCCGCACAGCCGAGGGCTTACTTGATGGCCTCGAGCATCCGCTCGAGATACTCCACGGGAATCGCGTAGCTGATCCCCGAGGGGTCGGAGAGCACGCTCTCCTTGGTGGATTTCACGAACACCATGTTGAGCACACCGATCACCAGCCCGCTGTCCGGGTCGTAGAGCGGGCTGCCGCTGTTGCCCGGGTAGGCGGTGGCGTCGAGCTGATAGACGCGGAACGGGTCTTTCGCAAGGCGCCGGACGAGCGCCGGATTGAGCGCCCTGGCGTTGGCCTGCGGGATGGCGATGGGCGTGATCGCGGACACGATGCCGCGGTGCGTGACCGGCGTCATGCCGAGCACGTTGCCGATCGGGAAGCCGGTGAACGCGATCTCCTGCCCTTCCTGCACGCGTGCCCCCGTCGCCAGGCGCAGCGCCGGCAGCGGCGCGCCGCCCTGGATGCGCAGCACGGCGAGATCGCGCTCGCGCTCGGTGGCCAGCACGCTGACCGCGCGCACGTTGGCGGTCTGCCCGTCGCCGGGCAGCACGATGACGAGCGCCTCGAGCTTGTCGCTCTCGAGCCGCTCGGGCAGCACATGGGCGTTGGTCGCCACGAGCAGGCCATTGCCGACGACGAAGCCGGTGCCGCGAAACTGGAAGGCCGGGCTGCGAGTGCGCTGATAGGTGCCTACCGCCACTACGGAAGGCTTGATGCGCGGGACGGTGGCCACGAGCTCGGCACCCGCGCTCAGCGGCAGCGCGGCGAGCAAGGGCGCCACCAGCAACTGCGCCAGAAGACGCCTGCGCGTTACGGCAAAGGCGGCGCTGCCCGACCAGGCCTCGCGGCTCACGTGTCGTGTTCCTCCTGGCTTGCCAGGCGGAGCTTGCGCAGCATGCGGCTGGGCGCGACGACGCTGCTGTCGAAGGGGTGACGGTCGTGGCCGACGTGGCGCAGGATGCGCTCGACGTAGGCCTGGGTTTCGCGATACGGCGGCACGCCGCGATAGCGCTCCACCGCGCCCTCGCCCGCGTTGTAGGCCGCGGCCGCGAGCGCGATGTCGCCCTCGAAGTAGGCCAGCAACCAGCGCAGATACTTGAGCCCGCCGCGGATGTTCTGCTCGGGGTCGTAGGGGCGGGTGACGTTGAAGCGCTCGGCCGTGGCCGGGATCAGCTGCATCACGCCCATCGCGCTCTTCGGTGACAGCGCGCCCGGATCGAGCGCCGATTCGGTCAGGCCGATCGCGAGCGCAAAGTGCGGCAGCACACCGTATTCGGGGGCAAGTCCGGCCAGCAACTGCGCCACCTGCTGGCGCTTTTGCGGCAGCCGGGCGATGAGCGCCTCGACCGGCCAGCGTTGCGCGATCTGCGACGACGGGGTGCTGAGGCAGGCCGGCGCCGCGGCCCCGTCCGCCCCGGTAAAGCGCAGCATGCGCGCGGCGTGCTCGTCGCCCTGCTCGGCCGCCATCGCGAACAGGCTGGCGGCGTGTGCGTCGTTGCGCTCGACGCCGCGCCCGTTGGCGTACATCCAGCCGAGCGCGTACATGGCCTCGGCGTTGCCGAGCCGGGCGGCTTCGCAATAAAGCCGGGCAGCGTAGGGCTGGTCGCGCGGCACGCCCTCGCCGTGCTCGTAACCGAGCGCCTCGTTGGCGAGATAGCTGGCGTGCTCGGCGAGCACACGGGCAACCGCCCCCTTGCCTGCGGCCATGGCCGGCACACCGACGCTGAGCGCCAGCGCGAGGCCGACCGCCTGAGGCAATCGGCGCCGGATGAGCGCGCCGGCGAGTGGAAGCAGGGTCTTGAACGAAGCCTTACGCTTTTTCTTGTCCATGCTTCTTTATGGCACGTTCAGCTCAAAGACGCCAGACGCGCACGCCCTTGTCCGCGAGCGCGGCGGGATCGTAGCTCGACTTCACATCGGCAAACACGCCACCGGGGACGAGCCTGGAGAGCATCTTGTCGGGCGCCATGTCGAGATACTCGCGGTGCGCCACCGCAGCGACGATGGCGTCGGCCACCGGCAGGGCATCCCAGGCCTGCAGCTGCACCCCGTACTCGTGCTCGGCCTCGGCGCTCGAGGCCACCGCGTCGTGCACGCACACCTCGCAGCCGTAGCTCTGCAGTTCGTGGATGACGTCGATGACCTTGCTGTTGCGCAGGTCGGGGCAGTTTTCCTTGAAGGTGAGACCGAGCACGATGACCTTGGCACCCTTGATGCTGGAGCCGGCGGCGATCATCTGCTTGACGGTCTGCTCGGCGACGTACTTGCCCATGCCGTCGTTGATGCGGCGGCCGGCGAGGATGACCTCGGGGTGGTAGCCGAGCATGTCGGCCTTGTGGGTGAGGTAGTAGGGGTCGACGCCGATGCAGTGGCCACCGACCAGGCCGGGGCGGAAGGGCAGGAAGTTCCACTTGGTGCCGGCGGCCTTGAGCACCTCGAGCGTGTCGATGCCGATCTTGTGGAAGATCACCGCGAGCTCGTTCATGAGCGCGATGTTGAGGTCGCGCTGGGTGTTCTCGATGACCTTGGCGGCCTCGGCGACCTTGATCGAGCTGGCCGGATACACGCCCGCGGTGATCACCGCGCCGTACATCTCCTGCACCTTCGCCAGGGTCGCGGGCGTGTCGCCGGAGACGACCTTGAGGATCTTGGTGACGGTGCGCTCCTTGTCGCCCGGGTTGATGCGCTCGGGCGAGTAGCCGACGAAGAAGTCCTGCTTCCACTTCATGCCCGACTGGCGCTCGAGGATGGGGATGCAGACTTCTTCGGTGGCGCCGGGATAGACGGTGGATTCGTACACCACGATGGCGCCACGCTTGAGGTGCTTGCCCACCGTCTCCGAGGACTTCACGAGCGGGGTGAAGTCGGGCTGGTGCGCCTGATCGACCGGCGTGGGCACGGCGACGATGACGAAGTCGGCCTCGGCGAGAACAGCCGGGTCGGTGTGGCAGCTCAGCTGGGTGGCGGCGCGCAGGTCATCGGACGCGACCTCGCCGGTGGGGTCGTAGAACTCGCGATAGGCGGCAACCTTGTCCGCCGAGAGATCGAAGCCGAGGGTGCGGTACTTCTTGCCGAACTCCACCGCGAGCGGGAGTCCGACGTAGCCGAGGCCGACGACGGCGATGGTGGTCATGTTGCGTGTTCCTTGTGCGTTGATTGTCGTGAGTGTTTACAGGGTGTTCTGCACTGCGAGCGCTTCGCGCTGCAAGGGCGAGCCGTCCTGCAGGCGCGGCAACAGCGCGTCGAGTTCCTTGCGCGCCTCGTCCTTGCGCCCCGCCGTGACGAGCGCACGCACGAGGTTGAGCCGCAGCGGCAGCAGGTCGGGGCCGAGCGCGACGGCGCGCCGGAGGTTTGCGAGCCCGGCATCGATATCGCCCTGCGCGACCTGAATCATGCCGACGGTGTCGATGATGGCCGGGCTGTCCGGCGCGAGCCGCAGCGCCTGCTCGCCGTACTCGAGCGCCCTGGGGTCGTTCAGCTCCTTGGCCGCCCAGGCGAGGTTGTTGAGGATCAGGGCATTTTGCGGCGCCATCTCGTGCATGCGCGCGAGGATGGCCATGGCGTCGGCGTAGCGCTTCTCGGCGAGCGCGCGTTCGGACAGGTAGCCGCGCACGACGAGGTCCTTCGGCTGCGAGTCGAGCCACTCGGACACCACGCGTGCGGCGTCGTCGGTGCGACCGGCCTGGGTCAGCGCCGCGTGCAGGCGCACTGCGGCCTGGCCTCCGCCACCGGCGTCGAGCCCCTTGCGATACGCGGCGGCGGCCGCGTCCCAGGCGCTGGTCCTGCGGTGCAGCTCGCCTTCGAGCAGGTAGCCGGTCGGGCGCTCGGGCTGGCGCGCTTGCGCCTCGCGTGCGAGCGCGAGCGCGCCGGCGCGGTCGTCACGCCCGATGAGCAATGCCATCAGGCGCTGCTGGATCTCGACCGCGTCGGGCGCGATCGCCAGCGCCCGGCGCAGGGTCTGCTCGGCGCCGGTGGTGTCCTGCAGCGACCGTTGCGCGTCGGCGAGCATGATCAGCGGCTGCGCCGAACGCGGCAGCTGCCCGACGAGGCGGTTGAGGGTGGAGACGGCCTGCTGGCCCTCGCCCGAGGCCAGCTGGGCGCGCGCGAGCAGCTCGAGCACCCGCGCCTCGTTGGGCTGGGCGGCCGCCGTCTTCTGCGCAAGCTGCAGCGCAGCCGGGAAGTCGCGCTGGCCCAGGTGATGGCGAATGAGGGCGATGCTGGGCGCGACCGCGCCCGGTGCGGCGGCTTCGGCGCGTTCGAGCGAGGCGAACACCTCGGCGGGCGACGCGCCCGTTGCACGCTGGATGTCGGCGAGCGCGAGCAGCGCCTCGACGTTGCGCGGGTTCTGGTCGACGACCGCGCGGATACGCCCGACCGCCTCCTGCGGACGCTGTTCGGAGATGTCGAGGCGGGCGAGGTTGACCGCCGCGGCGAGGTAGTCGGGCTTGATCGACAAGGCCTTCTCGAAGGCGGCGCGCGCGGCGGGCACATCGCGCGTGGCCAGCATCAGGCCGCCGCGCAGATTGTGCACGAGCGGATTGTCGGGCTGCTTGGCTTCGAGGCGCGTCTGCGCGGCGAGCGCTGCGTCGTGCGCGCCCCGGCGCAGGTGGCCCACGACGAGCGCGAGGTCGGCCTGGATGCCGCCCTCGTCCATCTGCGCGGCGCTCTCGAGGTCGGCGAAGGCGGCCTCCGCGTCGCCGCCGGCCAAGCGCGCGACGCCGAGCCGCATGCGCGCGCGCGCATCTTCGGGGGCGGACGTTGCGGCACGCTCGAAGTACGCCTCCGCGCGCTCGAAGTCGCCATTGGCGAGGAAGACCTGACCGGCCAGACCGAGCAGCTGCGCGTCGGGCTCGGGCTGCTCGAGCAGCGGCTGCAGCAGCTCGAGCGCACGCTCGGCCTCACCTGTGGCCAGGTGCGAGCCGATGAGCACGCGCCGCACGCTGGGTTCGCGCGGGGCGCGTTCGAGCACACGCTGCAGGTGCGTGCGCCCCACGACGTGTTCGTTGAGGCGCACCAGCACCGTGCCGGTGAGCAGCTGCGCCGGAAGATAGTCGGGCGCATCCTTGAGCACCAGCGCCAGCGTGTCGCGCGCTTCGGTGAGGCGGCCGGCGCGGTAATGCATCAGCGCCTCGAGATAACGCGTCGCCGGATGCGTCGCCGCCACCGTCTGCATCGCCTGCAGGGCCTTCTCGGCCTCGTCCGCCTCGCCGGCGCGCAGCAACTGGGTGACCAGCGCGTTGTGGTAATTGACCGCACGCGGCGCAAGGCGGATCGCCTCGCGCAGGGCATCGCGCGCGGGCGCCGCCTGGCCTTGCATCAACAGCACGTCGGAGAGCGTCGCGTGCGCCACGGCGGATTCGGGGTGACGCTGAACGGCGCTGCGGGCTTCGGTCTCGGCCGCGCTCAGTTCGTTGCGGACCAGGTGGATGCGGGTCAGGCCGATGCGCGCGCGCAGTTCGTCCGCGTTCGCGGCCAGCGCGTCGGTGTAGGCGGTGAGCGCGCTATCGACGTCGCGTTTGCTCAGATGGGCGTCACCGAGGGCGGCCAGCACCGCGGCCTGATCGGCAGGCGCGTCCAGCTTCATCCCGGCGAAATCCTTCAGCACGGTGTCGAAGTCGCCCGCGTCGGCCAGCGCGCGCGCCAGCAGCGGCGCGATCGCGTTCGCGTCATGGCCCAGCTCACGGGCGCGCTGCAGCTCCTTGATCGCGCCGGCGAGGTCGCCCTGCTCGACATGGATGCGTCCGAGCAGGAAGCGCGCTTCGGCCAGACTGCCGTTTTCCTGCAGCGCGTTCTTGAGCTGAATGCTCGCCGCGGCGAGGTCGTTGTTGTCGAGGTAGGACTTGGCCGAAGCGAGCATGTCTTCGGGCGTCTGTCCGCAGCCGGCCAGAAGCGCGGCCGAGAGGGCCATTGCGGCCAGGCTGCGCGCGCGACCCGGCCATGCGGAAAGACGAGCTGCCGATTTGCGTGAGTTCAAGACACGTTCTCCTTTTTGAGACCGAAACGACCGAGCAGATCGTAAAGCGAAGGGCGGCTGACGCCGAGTATTTCGGCCGCGCGCGCGATGTTGCCATTGGTGCGCGCGATGACCTTGAGCACGGCCGCGCGCTCGGCTTCGTCGCGCACCTGGCGCAGGTTGAGGCGAGAGAGGTCCTCATCCCCCGCCTGCAGACCCAGGTCGCCAGCCCCGATGCAGTCCCCGTCGACCATGATCACGGCGCGCTTGATGCAGTTCTCGAGCTCGCGGACGTTGCCCGGCCAAGGGTGCGACTCGATGGCCGACAGCGCATCCTCGCCCAGGATCGGCGGCCGCCGGCCGTTCTCGCGCGCAAAACGCTGCACGAAGGCATGCGCGAGCAGTACGGCGTCACCCTCGCGCGCGCGCAGCGGCGGGATGTCGATGACGATCTCGGCAAGCCGGTAGTAGAGGTCCTCGCGGAACAGGCCGGCCTGGATTTGCGTCTTGAGGTCGCGGTGGGTCGCGCACACGATGCGCACCTCGACCGGAATCTCTTCGCGCCCGCCGATGCGCTCGACCACGCGCTCCTGCAGGAAGCGCAGCAGCTTTGCCTGCAGCGCCATGGGCAGGTCGCCGATCTCGTCCAGAAACAGGGTGCCGCCATGGGCGGTCTCGATCTTGCCCGGTGTCTGCTTGACCGCGCCGGTGAAGGCGCCTTTTTCGTAGCCGAACAGTTCACTCTCGAGCAGGGTGTCCGGGATGGCGGCGCAGTTGATCGCGACGAAGCGCTCACGCGCCCGCGGCGAGAGCGCGTGCAGGCCGCGCGCGAGGATCTCCTTGCCGGTGCCGCTCTCGCCGAGCAGGGCGACCGTCACCGACGCGGGGGCGAGCTTCTCGATCGTGCGGCAGACCTTGAGCATGCCCGGGTCGCGGGTGATGAGCCCGGCCAGCGGGCTGCCGGACAATGCGGTCAGGCGCGCATTTTCCAGCTGCAGGTCGTGCATGCGGAAGGCACGGTCGATGGTCAGGTTGAGCAGATCGGGCTCGAAGGGCTTGGCGAAGAAGTCGTAGGCCCCCAGGCTGACCGCCTTGACCGCGTTTTCGCGATCGTGCTGGCCGGTGAGCACGATGACCTTGGTGTCGGGCGCGAGCGTGAGGATCTCGCGCAACAGCCTGAAGCCCTCGCTCACGTCGTCGGGTGCGGGCGGCAAGCCCAAGTCCATGGTCACCACGGCAGGCGCGTGTTTGCGCATTTGTGCGAGCGCACTGTCGCGATCGCTGGCGACGATGGTTTCACAGGCATCGAAGGCCCAGCGCATCTGCTTTTGCAACGCCGGATCGTCTTCAACGATCAGCAGGGTGCGCTTTTCGGACGTCGTATTCACCATGTTCCTGCAGTTCAAGTTCAAGAGTGGGCGCTGTCGCGGTGCAGCTCGGGCAGCTCGATCGTGACCCGCGTTCCGCGCCCGGGCTCGCTGTCGTAGCGCAGGCTGCCGCCGAGCTCCTCGAGGTATTGTCGGGTCTCGAACACGCCGATCCCCATGCCGCTCGCCTTGGTGGTTTCGAATGGACGCGAGAGGCGTTCGCGGACGAAGTCCGGGCTCATCCCGCAGCCGGTATCTTCGACCACAACACGGACCCGTCCACCCGCAATCCGTTCCGCGCTCAAGCTCACCTTACCATCGTCGGGCGTGGCATCCAGTGCATTTTGCACGACGTGTCCGATGATGCGCTCGAGCCGTTCGGGATGCGCGCTGACCTGAAACCTGGCCCCCGCGTCGACGTTCAGCGTCGGCTGCGGATGCTGGTTCCGCCGTCGCTCGCACACGCTGCGCAGGACGCCGACGAGCTCGACCGCGCGCGGCGGATCGATCGAGCGCTTCTCCTGCAGCTGCGTCATCAGGCCGCGCATGCGCGCCTCGACGTGCGCGACCGTCTCCAGCATGTCCTGCTGGAATTCGGGGTTGTCGCGGTGACGCTCCGCGTTCTTGAGCATCAGCGAAAGCTGCGCGACGAGGTTCTTGAGGTCGTGCACCACGAACGCCGACATGCGGTTGAAGGAGTCGAACTTGCGCGCCTCGAGCAGCGCCTCGGCCGCGAGCATGCGATCGAGATAGCCTGCGGCCTGGCGCTGCGCGGTCTTGAGCAGGTCGAGCACCTCCCAGTCGATCTCGAAGGCGGTGCGCGGCGAACTCAGGACCACGAAGCCGATCAGGTTCTCGGGCGTCTGCAGCGGGATCACCAGCCAGGCCTCATCCAGCCTCGCCAGCCACGACGGTAGCACCATGCCTTCGTAGCGATCGGGGCGCTCGATGTATTCGGTGAGATGGATGACCCAGCCGCGCTCGTTCATGAAGCGGCAGAACTCGGAGTCGACAGGCTCGACGGCGTCGATGTCGGGATGGTTCATGCGCGAGTGCGGTGCGAATCCGCCCCGCCCGTCGGAGAGCCAGAGCGCCCCGCCCGGGCTCTCGACCAGATCCGAGAGCGCCTTGATGACCGTCTGCCCCAGATCCAGACTCTTGTCCGCAGAGGCCAGCGCCTGCGTGAAGCGCAGCCATTCGTTGCGGTAATCGTAGCGGTAGGTGAACAGGTGCTTGCTGATGAGCACACGCAGCTTGGCACGCAAGGCGCCCGAGAACAGCAGCACCCCGAGCAGCACCAGGCCCGCGAACAGCAGCGCGAGCTGCAGCGCCCGCCCCCAGTCGCCTCCGAAATAGCGCACGTAATAGGCCGCGCCCGCAATCACGAGCAGATAAAGCCCCGCCCCGGCGAGCGCGGTGGAGTGGAACACGACCTCCCGCGACAACGACATGCGCAGCGTCCATGAAGGGCTGCGGATGCCGGACAGGGCCAGGAGCGGAATGAGCAGGGCGTGCGCAAGCCCGCGCACCGCCCACACATCCTCGTCGATACGGGAAAACAGGAAGGCGTCGGCGAAAAGGTAGAGCTCGAAGGTGTAGCCGGCCGCGAGCGCCAGACACAGCGGCTTGATGCCCCAGCGCGAAGCCTTCGGTACGTTACGGTACAGCTGCTCGACCAGCATGAGGCCGACGATCGCGTGGCCGAGCCAGGCCGCCAGCACAGGCCGCAGAGGCAAGGTTTCCGCATCTGCCCAGAGTTCGGCGACGAGCGCCACACTCTGGGCGAGGACGGTCACCAGCGCCAGGCGCTCCGGCCAGCGCACCCGGCCCCACAGCGGCCGCGCAAGTACGACGAGAAATGCGAACCAGGCGCCATTGCGCAACACATCGGCGACTGCCGCCGCCAGCAGGGCGAGGCCGCTCGAGGAGGCCGCCGCCCAGGCCGAGAGTCCGGCCCAGAGCGCAGACAGCGACACGGCGCCAAACAGCACGCCCCCAGGCAGCGCACCGCGCCAGGCGAAAAAGATGTACGCACCGAACATGAGGTAGGCAAAGGCTGCCACCCCATAGCTCCAGGTCGCCACCTCAGCCATTCAAGCCCCCGGATCGCGATGGGCCATGACCGAACCGGCGCACGGCGAGCATATCGGTGATCGTGGTCGCCCCGCTCAATGCGCGCCCTCGCCGGTGAGCACCACACGCACGGTCTCGAACAGCACGAGGGTATCCAGGACCAAGGTGTGGTTCTTGACGTAGTAGAGGTCGTACTGCAGCTTCTCGGCGGCGTCATCCACCGAGGCGCCGTACTGGTATCGCACCTGCGCCCAGCCCGTGACGCCCGGTTTGACGCAATGGCGCACCGCATAGAACGGGATCTGCTGCGTGAGCTGATCGACGAAATAAGGGCGCTCGGGGCGCGGCCCCACCAGGCTCATGTCACCCGACAGCACATTGAACAGCTGCGGCAACTCGTCGATGCGCAGCTTGCGGATCACTCGCCCCACGCGCGTGACGCGATCGTCGTTCGAGCTCGCCCAACGCGGCTTTCCGTCCTTCTCCGCATCACGGCGCATGCTGCGAAACTTGATCACCCTGAACGTGCGCCCGCCGAGCCCCACGCGCTCCTGCGCGTAAAACACCGGCGCGCCGTCCTCCAGCACAATCAGGATCGCCGTGACGATCATGAACGGGAAGGAGACCAACAGTAGCAACAACCCGACCACCAGATCGAAACAACGCTTGACCAAGGTACGCAGCAGGCCCTGCCGGAAGCCATCGCCGTAGATCAGCCAGCTCACGCGCAAGGAATCGAGTCTGATCTGCCCCTCCACACGCTCGAAGAACGAGGACAGATCGAGGATCCGGATGCCCGCCAGCTTGCAGTCGAGCAGCTCACGCAGTGAAAGCACACCGCCCCGCCGCTCCCGGACCGCGACGATGACCTCGTCGACCCTGAGGTTACGCACCACGTCGATCAAGCTCCCTGCTGGCAGCATCAGGCGCGGATCCACCTCGACACCCTCCATGCCGCTCACCGGCAAAAAACCCACGACCTCGGCACTGCGCTGCAACGGCCGGGTGAGGTCGCGATACACCTGACGTGCGTCCCGCCCAGTCCCCACGATGAGCACCCTGGGCATGAACATGCCCGCGGCCTGGCGCTGGTTGAAAACGCCGCGCGCGAGCAGCACCCCGCCCAGCAGGATCAGCACGCTCCACTGCAACGAGCCCGACGTCAGCTCCGCCCAGGGCAGAACCTCGAACACCCCGTACGCGACCGGAATGCTCACGACAAGCGACAACGCAACCCGCACCAGAGCTTGCCGACGCGAGTGCTCGTAGAACGGTCGATACAAGCCCATCGCGGCGTTCAACACCACCATCGAGACGGCAAAGATGACCGCGAATGGAATACACCCCAACCAGCCCAAGCCCTCATGCACGTCATTCACCGCGATCGCGGCGAGAACGACGGCAAACAGCGCGCCGGCATCGAAGAGGGCCTGCTGCAGGGCGTGCGTCGGCAAATAGTGACTGATGACCTTCAACATGCAATATCCCTGAATTCAACCCATTGCGCTGTGCGCACACCGAGGCCGTCCGAAATCAACACTGGACACCTTTGACTCACTTTAAACAATGCTACCCAGGCTGGGTGTGAAGCCCGTCACATCGCCCACGAGTCTCCATTACGGATCACATGAGAGCCCTCATGCTATCCCAATCTCGTGACCGGATTCCGCAACGCAGCATCCTGATTGATTTTGCCTTGACGAGCCTGTAGGGTCTGACCGTTCTCATCAATCACAAAGGAGCAAAGCATGAGTGAGCATCAGCGCGAGTTCAAGGAAGTATACGGCTATGCCTTCGAGGACCTGCAGATGGGAATGAGTGCATCCGTCTCGCGGACGGTCAGCGAAGCCGACATCCTGATGTTTGCCGGGGTGTCCGGCGACACCAACCCGGTGCATCTGGACGAAGAGTTTGCAGCCAGCACGATGTTCGGCGGCCGCATTGCGCACGGGATGCTCTCGGCGGGTCTGATATCAGCCGTGTTCGGCACCCGCCTCCCCGGACCGGGCTGCATTTACCTATCCCAGAACCTCAAGTTCAAGGCCCCGGTCAAGGTCGGCGACACGGTCGTCGCCCGGGTGACTGTCAAGGAACTCAAGACCGAGAAGCGCCGCGCCGTGTTCTCCACCGTGTGCACGGTGCGCGGGACGACGGTCCTCGACGGCGAAGCCGAGCTGCTGATCCCCGCGCGCGACTGAGTCGCCGCGCGCGCTCACAGCCACTGAGCGCTGGTACTTCAAGTGCTCGAACGGGGGCTGCCGATATCGCGGCAGCCCCTTTTGCGCTTGACAACTGACCTCGCGATCTTCGTGCTTGTCTCGATCGAGACCACGCCTGGCCGATCCTGATCGCGCAGCTGCTGGCGATGACCATGATGGTCGCCGACACTGTGATTGCGGGCCGCTATGGCACCGCAGATCTGGCCGGGGTGGCGATCGGCAGCAGCTA
>DITC01000063.1 GCA_002422685.1 Thauera sp. UBA6194
AGAACACCGAGCGCACCGTCAGCGGCAGCCCCTTGTTGAACGAGAACAGCGCCAGACCGAGCGCGAGGATGGCGTAGATCGCCCACGGATGCAGCGCCCAGTGGTAGATCGTCGCCGCCATGCCGAGCCGGGTCGCGGCCTCGGCGTCGCCCGCCGCGGCGCCGAGCGGCGCCCAGTCGGTACGCACGCCGTTCTCCATCGCGGTGCCGCCGAAGGCGCTGCCGAAGTGCGACAGCGGCTCGGACACACCGAAGAACATCAGCCCGATGCCCATGCCGGCAGCAAACAGCATCGAGAACCAGCCCAGGTAGGTGTAATCGGGCGTGGCCTCGGTACCGCCCAGGCGCACCTTGCCGAGCGGCGAGACCACCAGACCCAGGCACACCAGCACGAAGATGTTGCCGGCACCGAGGAAGAACCAGTCGAGGTTCGAGGTGAGCCAGCCCCGCATCGAGGTGAACATCGGCTCGACCTGGTTCTGGAACGCCAGCGTGAGCACGACGAAGGCGACGACCATCAGGCCCGAGATCGCGAACACGCGGTTATGGATGTCGAGGCCGAACGGCCCCACATTGACGAGGATGTTGTCCTGACCGACCTTGTAATCGGTGTCGATCGGATTGACGTCCCCGTCCGGGATCATCGGATCCTTGTTATCTGCCATCTGAACTCCTTGTTGTTTTGTACCACCGGCGCACGAACAGACGCCCGCCGGAGGCAGCCAGCGCAGAATTGTATCACTTCTCGACCCATTCATTTGCACCAATGTATTTCGACACTGTCGTTCGACGGCACGACTCGAGCCCGCTCGGCTAGAATTCCGGGCTTGCACGTAATCAGCGGGACGACCGGCCCCTGCCGCCCGCAACCGCCCGACGGAGACCCGCCACCATGCCGCGAGAGGATGCGCCCATCATCAACAAGCTCGGCCTGCATGCACGTGCCTCGGCCAAGCTGACCCAGCTCGCGAGCGCCTACCCCTGCGAGATCTGGCTCGAGCGCAACGGCCGCCGCGTGAACGCCAAGAGCATCATGGGCGTGATGATGCTCGCCGCCGCCAAAGGCAGCACGATCACCATCGACACCGACGGCGAACAGGCGGACGAGGCCATGCAGGCGCTGATCGCCGACCGCTTCGGCGAAGAGGAGTGACATGCCCTTCACCCTGCACGGACTTGCGGTTTCCCAGGGCATCGCGATCGGCCACGTCCACCTGGTCTCGCACGCGCTGCTCGAGGTCAATCACTACCACGTCGCCGAAAAATACCTCGACGATGAGATCGCGCGCCTGGACGAGGCCGTCGCCTCGGTGCAGGGCGAGCTCGTCGGGCTGAAGGCGGTCACCACCGCGGGCCAGGCACACAGCGAGGTCGGCGCCTTCGTCGACCTGCAACTGATGATGCTGGCCGACCCGATGCTGGTCGAGGCCGCGCGCCGTTTGATCCTCGAGCGCCGTTGCAATGCCGAATGGGCGCTGGTGCAGCAGATGGAACATCTGGTCGAGCAGTTCCGCCAGATCGAGGACCCCTACCTGCGCGAACGCCAGGCTGACGTGGTTCAGGTGGTCGAGCGTCTGGTGAAGGATCTGCTCGGCCACCCCGGCCACCTTCCGCCCAAGCGCCGCGACGGGCTGGGCACCATCGTGGTGGCGCACGACCTCTCGCCCGCCGACACGATCAGCTTCCGCGACCACAACATCGCCGGCTTCGTCACCGACGTCGGCGGCCCGACCAGCCACACCGCGATCGTGGCGCGCAGCCTGAAGATCCCGGCGGTGGTCGGCCTGCACCATGTGCGCGACCTGCTCGAGGACGACGAGCTCATCATCGTCGACGGCTCGCGCGGCGTCATCATCGTGGCGCCCGGCGACGAGCTCGTCGAGGAATACCGCCTGCGCAAGAGCGAGCTCGAGATCGAGCGCTCCAAGCTCAACCGCCTGCGCGACACGCGGGCGACCACGCTCGATGGCGAAGAGATCAACCTGCTCGCCAACATCGAAGGCCCCAAGGACCTGCCCGCGGTGAAGACCGCCAACGCGGACGGCATCGGGCTGTACCGCACCGAGTTCCTTTTCATCGGGCGCGAGAACCTGCCCGACGAGGACGAGCAGTACGAGGCCTACCGCGCCGTGGTCAAGGCGCTGCCCACCAAACCGGTCACGATCCGCACCTTCGACGTCGGCGCGGACAAGGCGCTCGACGGCGGGCAGACGCGCGTCGAGCCCAACCCTGCGCTGGGGCTGCGTGCAGTGCGCTATTCGCTCGCCGAACCGAAGATGTTTCTCACCCAGCTGCGTGCGCTGCTGCGCGCCTCGGCCCACGGCAAGCTGCAGATCATGGTGCCGATGCTCTCGCACGCAAAGGAGATCGACCAGACCCTGGCCCTGATCGAAAAGGCGAAGGCCGAGCTGCGCGCCGAGAAGCACAAGTTCGACGAAGGCGTGCGCATCGGCGGCATGATCGAGGTCCCGGCCGCCGCGCTGTCTCTCGGCATGTTCATCCGCCGCCTGTCCTTCCTGTCCATCGGCACCAACGACCTGATCCAGTACACCCTGGCCATCGACCGCTCGGACGACGCCGTCGCGCATCTTTACGACCCCCTGCACCCCGCCGTGCTCAAGCTGATCTCGATGACGATCGCCGCCGGCGCGCGCTACGGGCTGCCGGTGTCGGTGTGCGGCGAGATGGCGGGCGACCCCGCGCACACCGCACTGTTGATCGGCATGGGGCTACGCAACTTCTCCATGAACCCGGGCAACATCCTCGAGATCAAGCAGTTCGTGCTGCGCGCCGATCTCGGCGAGCTCGCGCCCAAGGTCCAGCGCATCCTGAAGATGGACGAACCCGCGCGCATTCGCGAAGCGGTGGAGCGGCTGGTCGGCTGAAGCAGGGCGTCCGCGCGGCTCCTTGGGTGGCGCGCGGGATGAAATCGTGGGACCAGTCTCCCGCGGACGGCAGTCCGGCCTAGCGCATGTCGAACAGCTCCTGATGGAAGTCGGCCGCCGCCAGCCCCCTGGCGACGAAGCCCTCGCGCAGGGCCTGGCCGAATCCGCCCGGTCCGCAGAACCAGACATCCGCCTCGGCCCAGCCCGGCACGGTGTCGCAGATGCGCGCCACGTCGAGGCGACCGTCGCGCGCGCTCACCAGCACGTGCAGCGTCACCCCCGCCGCCTGCGCATCGCGTTGCAGACGGGCGATGAAACCCTCGTCGGGTTCGGCAGTGCTGTAGAACAGATCGACCGCGCGCCCGTCGGGCACCACCGCCAGCGCCTTCATGCGCGCGATGAAGGGCGTGATGCCGATACCGCCGCCGACCCAGATCTGGCGGAGCTTGGCGCTGGCGCTGCCGTTGGCGAAATCGAAGCGGCCATAGGGCCCCTCGACGGTGACGAGGTCACCGACCCGGAGCAGTTCGGGCAGGCGGGCGGTGTAGTCGCCGATGCCCTTGATCAGGAAGAACAGCCGGCCGTCCCCCTTCCAGCCCGAGGAGATGGTGAAGGGGTGCGCGCCTTCGTCGGTCGAGAAGGTGACGAAGGCGAACTGACCCGCCTGGTGCCCCGGCCAGCGGTCCTTGAAGCGGATCGCCACCTTGAGCACGCGGTTGTCGGGGAAGTTCACCAGCTCCTCGATCTCGCCCACCGCCTTGCGCCGATGGCCGACACGGCCCGCCAGCGAGACCACGGCGGCGACGCTGCCGCCGGCCATCAGTACGGCGAGCACGATGCCCATCGGCTGCGCCCAGTAGGCAAAGGGCGTCAGCAGCACCGAGTGGAAGACCAGCGCCAGGTAGGCGCCGGCCAGCACACGGTGGGTCCTGAAGAACAGGCGGTACGGAAAGCGCTTGGTGAGCGCGATCACGATCAGCACCACCGCGCCGTAGAAGGCCCACTCGCCGACCGACTCCGCCAGGCCGCGCTGCGCACGGAAGAAGATCTCGACAGGGTCGGTGAGCGTCGGCTTCGGCCCCCGCTCCGGCTTCACCAGCCAGCCCCAGCCCACCGCCCACTTGGTGCCCTGTGCCCACAGCCAGTGGATGACCGCGAACATCAGGCCGGTGACGCCCAGCCACTTGTGCAGGCGATAGGTCTTGTCCAGCCCGTCGAGCAGCGGTTCCACCCGCACCGGGCGCAGCGCCAGGATCATGCCCACGCTCATGACGCCGATGCCGATCACCCCGGTGTAGTTGATCGCCACCGTGCGCAGGGCGAAGTATTCATAGCCGATGGGCAGCAGCGGATCGGCCATCCACCACAGCAGGCTGAGCAGCAGCAGGAGTGCCGCGTACGCAAACCGGATGTTCTTCATCGCCTTCTCCATTTGCCTGGGGTCCCGCGTCCAATGCGACGGGTCGGGTGGGCGCGTCATCGGACCGACTTGCTGATTGTGTTCCTCCGGCCTCCGGCCCGCCTTGTCACAGCGCAAACCAACGCGCCGGAGGGCGGCCAGCCACGCCCCGGGCGCAGTCGGTTCAGCTCCAGTTAAGGATGGCAGCGCCATGCTCCGCCCTGTCCTCACCATGGAGCCCTGCCAATGATCACCGCGACCCTGCTCTCCCCCCTGCTGCTGGCGCTTGCCGTCGGCATCGCCGCCCCCGCCCACGCGGCGGACAACCCAACTTCGTTCCCGCCCCAAGCCTGCCAGTCGGTTCGCGCTGAACTCGATGCGGTGGCGACCCATCTGCGCGAGGCGCGTGCGGATCGCACCGGTCCGGCGAACGCGCCCGATCCCTACCTGACGCTGGCGCGCGCACTCGAGTCCCACCTCGACACCCTGCACGCCAGCCTGCCCGGGCAGGCGACGCAGCGCGCGCAGGCCAGCGCGCTGGTGAGCGACATGCGCGACGCGCTGGTCCTGGTGCGCGGCGCCACCCATCTCGAAGCCCGCCAGCTCGCGCTGCAGCGCCTCGACGCCGATCAACGGCTCTACAATCGGGTGCTGGAGACCCTCGGGTGCTCCGCCACCCGACCCACCGCCCTGTGAACCGATGACCGCCATCACGCCGCGCCAGGCCCTGCTGCTCTCGCTCGCCGCCGCGCTCAGCACCATCGCAATGAAGACCGGCGCCTGGTGGCTGACCGGCTCGATCGGCTACCTGTCCGACGCGCTCGAGTCGGTGGTCAACCTGGCCGGCGCCGGCTTCGCGCTGTGGATGGTGTCCTACGCCCAGCGCCCCGCCGACGAGGATCACCAGTACGGCCATGGCAAGGCCGAATACTTCTCCGCCGCGTTCGAGGGCGGGCTGATCTTCATCGCCGCGCTGATCATCCTGCTCACCGCCGGCGAGCGCCTGCTCAATCCGCAGCCGATCGGCGCGCTGGGGCTCGGCACCCTGCTGTCGGTCGGCGCGAGCCTGATCAACTTCCTGGTCGCGCGCGTGCTGCTGCAGGTCAGCCGCGCGCACCGCTCGCTCGCGCTCGAAGCCGACGCCCGCCACCTGATGGCCGACGTGTGGACCACCGCCGGCGTGGTGTGCGGCGTCGGCCTGGCGGTCGTCACCGGCTGGAGCTGGCTCGACCCGGTGGTCGCCGGCGCGGTCGCGCTCAACATCCTGCGCGAGGGCTGGGAGCTGATGCGCCGCTCGATCGACGGCCTGATGGACCGCGCGCTGTCCGACGCCGAGGTGGCCGCGATCGAGCGCACGCTGGCCGAGGCCTCGCCACCCGGATGCTTCCACAGCAAGCTCCGGACCCGGGCGGCGGGCGCGCTGCACTTCGCCCACGTCGAGCTGTGCGTGCCCGGCGACTGGACGGTGGCCGAGGCCCACGCCGTGGCCGACGCGCTCGAACGCATCGTCCTCGAGCGCACCGGCACCCGCCTTTCGACCCACCTCGAACCGATCCCGCCCGCCGCGCCATCGGGCGCGGAGACCGACCTGACCTGAGCGCCGCCCGATGCACCTGCTCATCGTCGAAGACGACCGCACGATCGCCGAGAACCTCTACGACTACCTCGAGGCGCGCGGCCACCAGTGCGACTACGCCGGCTCGATCGCGGCGGCCTCGGTCCTGCTCGCGCGCAGCGTGTTCGACGCCGTGGTGCTCGACCGCAACCTGCCCGACGGCGACGGCCTCGCGCTCGCGCGCCGGCTGCGCGCCGAGGGCTGCGCCACGCCGATCCTGGTGCTGACCGCGCGCGACACGCTGGAGGACAAGCTGCTCGGCTTCGAGGCCGGCGGCGACGACTACCTGGTCAAGCCCTTCGCGCTGCAGGAGCTCGAGGTGCGCCTGCTGGCGCTGGCGCGGCGCAATGCCGCGCGCGCGGCCGATCCGGTGTTGCGCTACGGCGCGCTGGAGTTCCGCGCCGCGACCCAGGCGCTGCACCTCGACGGCAGGCCACTCGCGCTGCCACCGAAGCCCCTGCGCCTGGTCGCCGAACTGCTCGCCCAGCCCGAGCGCGTGTTCTCCCGCCGCGAGCTGGAGCTCGCGGTGTGGGGCCACGAGCAGGACAGCAGCGACAACCTGCGCAGCGTGCTGCACACCCTGCGTCGCGCCCTCGGCGACGACGCGCCCGTTCAGGTGGTGAATGTCCATGGCCTCGGCTACAAGCTCGTCAGCCGCTGAGGGCGGTGCGCGCCATGGCTGGCGGCGCTGGCTGCCCGGCGGCATGCGCGTGCGCATCGCGGTCTCGGTCACCGCGATGCTGGTCGTGCTCATCGTGGCGCAGTCGCTCGCCCTGGTGCGGCTCAACGAGGAGATGGAAGAGGAGTTCATCGACGGCACGCTCGACGAGCAGCTGCACTACAGCATCGAGCACAGCCGCCGGCTCGGCACCCTGATCGGGCCGCAGACGCCGAACATGACGCTCTACCGCTTCGCGCCGGGCGAGGCGCTGCCGCCGGGCCTGAGCCCGGCGCTGGCGGCGCTCGCGATCGGCAACCACGAAGACAACTCTTCCGGACACGAGCTGCACGTCGCGGTGCGCGAGGCCGACGGCCAGCGCTATGTGCTCGTCTACGACGAATCGGAGCACCGTGCGCGCGAGACCGCCGTGGTCACCACGGTGGTGATCGGCGGCCTGGTGCTGACCGCGCTGTCCTTCCTCCTCGTGTACGCGATCGCCGCGCGGCTCACGCGCGGGCTGGAGACGCTGGCCGAGCGCGTGGAGGGCGAGCGCGACGGCACGCCCTTCGCCCGGCCCGGACTCGACGCCGAGCTCCTCGCCGTGGCGCGCGCGCTCGACCGCGCCGAGGCGCGCCAGGCCACCGTGCTCGCGCGCGAGCGCGACTTCAACGCCAACCTGTCGCACGAGTTGCGCACCCCGCTCGCCGGCATCCGCAGCGACGCCGAGATGCTGCTGACCGACGCCGCGCTGTCCGCCAAGGCCCGCCGCCGCGCCGAGCGCATCATCGCCACCACCGACCGCACCACCACGCTCGCCCACAGCCTGCTGCTGCTCGCGCGCGAGGCCCGGCCGCAGGCGGTCGAGCCGGTCAACCTGGGCGCAGCGGTGCGCGATGCCTGGGCGCGATTGCACGGCGCCGGCGCCCAGGTCGACGCGCTCGCCATCGACATCGACCCCACAGCCGAGGTCGCCGCCGACCCCGGCCTGCTGGCGCTGGTGCTGCAGAACCTGCTGGAGAACGCGCTGCGCCATGGCGAAGGGCGTGCGCTCGAGGTGGCGCTGGAGGGGCGTCGCCTCGAGGTGCGCGACCGCGGCCCCGGCTTCGGCACGGAAGAGCCGATGCGCAGCTTCGAGCGCTTCCGCCGCGGCGGCGGCAAGCCGGGCCATGGGCTCGGCCTGGCGCTGGTGCAGCACATCTGCACCGCCTGCGGGTGGACGGTCCACGCCGCCAACCGGCCGGGCGGCGGCGCCTGCCTGACGATCGACTTCGGCGCCGGCGCCGGCTCCGGCTCGGCCTAGCGCGCCAGCGCCCGGCGCCACGGGCGCGCTCACACTTTCCTCACACCCGCATCACGCTTTCCTCACGCGCGCCTGCGTAGATTGCGCCGATCCTCCCCAGGCTCTGCGCAACCATGTCCGAACCGCGTCTGTCCTTCGTCCCACCCCTCGCCCCCTCGGCGGGCGCCCCGTCGTCCAGCGGCCGCCGCGCGCGCGGCCCCTTCCCCGCGGCGCTCTCCTCCGCCTGGGCCGCCGTGCGGCGCTGGCGCCCGGAGCTATCGACCGAGGCCCTGCTGCTCGGCATCGGCCTCTACTTCACGCTCGCCTGCAACATCCCGTTCTGGCGCGCCCTGCTCGCCAGCCGCGGCGGCGAAGGCGGCGCCGTTTTCTACGTGCTGGCGACCGGCGTCGCGCTCAGCGCGCTCAACGTGCTGCTGCTCGCGCCGCTGCTCAACCGATGGACGACCAAGCCGCTGCTCGGCGCCCTGATCCTGGTCGCCGCGGTATCGAGCTACTACGCCGGCCACTATGGCGTGTACTTCGACCCGAGCATGCTGCGCAACGTGCTGCGCACCGACGTTGCCGAGGCGCGCGAACTGCTCACCCCCGGCTTCTTCCTGCAGGTGGCCGCGCTGGCGCTGCCGCCGCTCTTCGTGCTGCAGCGCGCCCGCCTGCGCCGGCGCCCGCTCAAGCGCGCGCTGGCGATCCGCGCCGCCGCCGTCGTGCTCGCGCTGATCGTGGCCGCGGGCGCGCTCGGCAGCGTGTTCAAGGACTTCTCCGCGCAGATGCGCAACCACAAGGAGCTGCGCTACCTGATCACCCCGGCCGCGCCGCTGTGGTCGCTCGCGCGCGTGCTGAACCGCGACGCCCAGGCGGCCAATCTGCCACGCCAGCCGATTGGCGCCGATGCCCGCCTGGGGGCGAGCTGGGCCGCGGCGAAGAAGCCGGCGCTGTTCGTGATCGTGGTCGGCGAGACCGCGCGCGCAGCCAACTGGGGGCTGAACCACCCTGCCGCGCAGCCAGGCGCCCGCGACACCACGCCCGAACTCGCCCGCCGCGCGGTCATCAACTTCCCCGACGTCACGAGCTGCGGCACCAACACCGAGGTGTCGGTGCCGTGCATGTTCTCGCTGCAGGGGCGGCGCGGCTACGACGAGGACGCCATCCGCGGCAGCGAGTCCTTGCTCGACGTGCTTCGCCACGCCGGCCTGCGCGTGGTGTGGAACGACAACCAGTCGGGCTGCAAGGGCGTGTGCGCCGGCGTGGAGAGCATGCGCCCCGACCCCGCGACCCTGCCCGCACTGTGCGACGGCGAGCGCTGCCTCGACGAGGCCCTGCTCGAGAGCAGCCGCAGCCTGCTGCGCGACGCCGACGGCAACCTGGTGCTCGTGCTGCACCAGCTCGGCAACCACGGCCCGGCCTATTTCCGCCGTTATCCGGACGCGTTCCGCCGGTTCACGCCGACCTGCGACGACGAGGACCTGTCGAAGTGCAGCCGCGAGCAGATTGCCAACAGCTACGACAACGCCCTGCTGTACACCGACCACGTACTCGCGCGCAGCATCGACATGCTGCAGGAACTGGCGCCGCGCTACGACACCGCGCTGCTCTACGTCTCGGACCACGGCGAATCGCTCGGCGAGAACGGCCTCTACCTGCACGGCCTGCCCTACTCGATCGCTCCCGCCGAGCAGACCCGGGTGCCGATGGTGATGTGGATCTCGAGCGGCTTCGCCGCGCGCACCCGGCTCGACCCCGCCTGCCTGCGCACGCAGGCCGACAGGCCGGCGGCGCACGACAACCTCTTCCACACCGTGCTCGGCCTCCTCGACGTACGCACCGCGGTGCGCGACGACACGCTCGACCTCACCGCCACCTGCCGGAGCTGAGACCATGCCCACGACCGAAATCGCCAGCCCACTGCCCGCACCCGCCGCGCCCACGCTCGATGCCTCGCGCCGCTGGCTGCTGGCACAGTCCGCGCTGCTCGCGCTGAGCGCGTTGCTGCTTTACTGGATCTTCGAGGGCACCGACCTCGACCGCAGGCTGGCGCACACCCTCTTCGATGCGGAACTCGGCCTCTTCCCATTGCGGCACAACTGGTTCCTCAAGGCGGTGATGCACAAGACGGCCAAGCAGGTCACCTACGTGCTGGTGGCGGCCAGCCTGTGGCTGTGCTGGCAGGGCTGGAAGGGCCGGCTGAGCTGGCTGCCGCCGCGCAATGCGCTGCTCGCCGCGCTCGGCATGGTGGCGATCCCGCTCGCGACCTCGACCGCCAAGCTGCTGACCGCGCGCTACTGCCCGTGGGACATCATCGACTTCGGCGGCTATGCGCCCTATCTCGGCCTGTTCCAAGCGGCGCCGCAAGGCATCAAGGCCGGGCAGTGCTTCCCGGCGGGGCATGCATCGACCGGCTTCCTGTGGATCGTGTGGGCGGTGGCGCTGCGTCCGGCCGGGCTGCGCGCGGCGCGCGGCGCCCTCGCGGTGGGCCTGCTCGCCGGCGCCGTACTCGGCACGGCGCGCATGCTGCAGGGTGCGCATTTCCTCTCGCACACGCTGTGGACGCTGTGGCTGGCGTGGGCGGCGAGCGTGAGCCTCGCGCTCGCCGTGCGCGCCGACCTCGGCCTGGGAGATCGGCGCGGGGCTTGACCGCATTCGAGCGCGGACCGCCCACACTGCGTGCTCAGCGCGGATGCGGCGGCTCGGCCAACCGCCGCTTGACTCCGGTAATCATCGCCCCGACCAGATTGACCCGCTCCAGACGGCCCATGATGATCGCCACCAGGCCATGAAGCCCGGCAAGCGCGATCAGCAGCGCGGCGAGCAGCTCATGGATCTCCTGCACCTGCTCGTCGCCCCAGAAGGCGTCGGTGGTCTGCAGGAAGCCGGTCACCCCGAGCGCAAGCACCAGCGCCATCAGCGTGAGCATCATCAGCGCCCCGAGCGGGCTGTGACCGGGCTGAAACGGATGCTGGCCGCCCCGCAGCGCGGCGAGGTGGGCGCGCAGCCTTGCCGGCGTCGGAAGGAAGCTGTCGAAGCGCGCGTATTCGCTGCCGACGAAGCCCCAGACGAAGCGGGCGGCGACGAGGCCGGCGGCGAGGTAGCCGATGAACTGATGGAGCGTCTCGCCGTCATCGACGACGAAGAAGTTCAGCACCACGCAGCTCACCAGACTCCAGTGGAAGACGCGCACGAACGGGTCCCAGACCCGTACGGAAAGATCGGAATCGGACGCTCGCATGACGCTGGCTCCTTGGTACGTGGAAGGCGGCCGCGCCCGAGCGCGCGCCGCCGTCAGGTGGCAGCTCACTTGCGCTCGAGTTCGGCGCCGGTCTCGGGGTTGAAGTAGATCTCCACCTTCTTGCCGTCCTTGTCGAAACCGTAGATCTCGTAGCAGTCGTTCTTGGTGACCTTGAAGGTCTTGATCTTGTAGCCCTGGGCTTCGACCTTGGCCTTGAAGTCGGCCTCCTTCATCCACTTGTCCTTGGGGGCGGTGCAGGTGGGCCCGGCGAGGGCCGAAGTGGAAACGAGCGCGGCGGCGGCGAGGGCGAGAATGCGGTTCATGATTGCTGTCCTGTGTGTTGATTGAATGCGCTCCAGCCGGAACGCGAGTTCAATTTGATCGGGGCAACATGAAGGGAAGCTGAACACGCGGGACGCAGTTGGCCGGACGGTTGCCAAGGATCCAGGCCACCTGCGCAGCCTTCGGCCTGGAAGCGTCATGATCCGAACCCAGAAGGACCATGGCCCGCCGACTGGGGCGGTCGATCTAGATACCTGGCCTTCCCTCGACACTTGACGTTGAAGCCGCCCCGCTTCTGCGGCTACAATTGCGCACTTTTCCGGGCCGCACACTGCACCGCGGCCGGACCATGCGGGTGTCGTATAACGGCTATTACCTCAGCTTCCCAAGCTGATGACGAGGGTTCGACTCCCTTCACCCGCTCCATTTGAATTCAAGCACTTAGAGCAATCCTTCGGGGTTGCTCTTTTGCTTTCTGAGTACCAGGGAACGACTGGGGAACGAATGGAAAAAATCGACACCTTTCCGCCCTGTCGAACACCATCCCCCAAAGCAGGAATCCCTGCTCTGGCTAGACCACGGCCCCACACTCCGCGCGGCCAGCTATGCGCACGTTTCACCGCCAACGACAGAAGAAAGGCACTACCATCGAGCTAGCGGACCGCTCCCACCGAAACGCCAGCCAGACTCCGGGCGAATCGGTGCGTAACCTGCAACCTCCGGTGAGTCTCGGGCAAGGAGTGCGGCGCATCGGTCCGCGACATGTGTTCGCGTAGCTCACTGGCTTTGTGCCTGCATCCCTTGTCTGGCCTTGCGTGCAAACGGCGCAGCTTGGCGGCTTGCCCACCGGGCGCGGCAGGCGAAGGAAAACCGCCTCGTGGGCGGCTTTGCCACTCAGACGCGCTAGAACGGCCCACAGCTGGCGCGAGCCCTTTGGGCAATACCTACGCCATGTCGGTTTTGTAGCGCACCCCTGCGCCTTATGGCTGCCTACGATTCCCTTCGTCATCAAACGTGGGGACCGCCATGCAGAGCACATCAATCCCGAAAGTCCGGCAGCGGCACGCCGACGTTGCGGCCCTGTTGGTGTTGTCGGTGACGGGCTCGGAGTGGGTTAGCGCGGTTGCTGCTGCGGACAGGGTTGGTTCCGGGTATCGGCCCTTAGCCTTCGCCTTTCGTCGGCTGGTGGAGCGCGGCCTCGCTGTCGAACGGGTTGTGACTTACAAAGGGTCGGCACGCAGCAAGGAGGAACGGCGGGAATACAGGCTGGCCGATGCGAAGCCGATTGCCAATCCGTTCGTTCCGGTCGCGCTCCCCAAGCCGGTCACGGGTCGCATCATCCGCAGCAAGTGGTCGATGTGCGACAGGTGGGGACGCCAAGGGCGGCGCCAGCAATGCCACCCTTGACGGTGCGGGTCAAGATACCGGGGAAATCTGGTTTTGCGCCAGGGCGGCAGCTTTACGCGCCTTGAATTGTTGAGCGCGCGGACCGACGTGCTTCATGCACTCTTGCTCCATTGCCTCGGCAGCCTCACGGCGGCGGGCTGCACCTTCCTCTGCGATTCGAAGTCGCTCAAGCGAGCGGGCCTCGGTGCCATCGACACGCTCGCGCTTGAGGCGAAGGATGGTTTCATCGGTGCGGACCTCGAACATATCGCGCACGCGGGCGAGTTCGGTAAGGTTGGCGTCGGATGTATCGAGTTCGATGCCAGCAAGGAAGCTAGCCCACCCGGATTCGAGGGAGGCCAGTTCATCCGCCAAGGTGCGCAGCTCGGCGCGCACTTTCAGCACCTCGGGCATGGCGGTGTCACCCTTTGCGACCGCAGCGGCTTCAGCCACACGCAGCGCAGGCTCGCGGCGGGCAATCTCGGCCCTCAGTTCCTCGATGCGGGCGGGCGTCGGGTTCTTGTCGATTTTGGCGCGTGCGGCCTTGGCTGCCTTCAGTTCAGCGGTGGCGGTCGCCAGCTTGCTACGCAGGTCGACAACCTCGGGGTGGTCATCGAAGGCGCTGTCGGGGATAGCGTCCATCGCGGCCTCAAGTGTGGCCTGTTCGGCGGCTTTCATCGCCTGTTCGGCTTCGCGTTCGGCTGCGAGTTGGGCGGGGTTGATGTAATGTCCAAGTTGCATGATGTGGTTGTCCTATCGGTTGGTGTCGGGGGTGGGGGGCATGGAGTCAAGCAGCGTCTTGGCAATGTCCAGCCTTACGTCATTGGGCAGGGTGGCGATGATTGGGCTTGCGTCCTCTGCGCCAAAAGCGATTAGTCGAAGAATCAGGTCGTCGGGCTTTATTTCGTCGTCCATTGTTTCTATCTCCGCAACAATCGGCTGTCAGTACGGGTCCGGCTCTCGCTCGGGCGGCGAAACGAAGTGGATGTTCGTCACGCGATGCCCTTCAAGCGGTCCGTCATACGGCCGGCCCTCGCGCTGCATCCCGGTCAGGTTGCCGTCCATGTAGAAGCAAACGACGCTCGGCAAGTCCCAATGGCTGCCCTGCTCTCGGCCCCCTTCAAGCTTTTGGACGCGGCTCTCAAGTCGGCTCATGCTGCACCTCGGTTTCGTCGGCCCACTTGATGACGGTCACCGGCTGGTCGTCAGGCGCCTCGGCAGACAAGGTGCCGTCCTCGGCCTGCCACAGATAGACGCGCTCTTGCTCGGGCTGCTGCGCTTCCAGGCGCTCGATACGGTCGGTCAGGCGGCGCATGTCCGTGTCTCCAGTTGGCGTAGCCCATCGACAAACGCGGTGCGAACGTCGGCCTCGGTGATGCCATCAGGTAGCGGCGGTGGCGGCAGGTGCTCATCCGTCGCACGCAGCACAGCCAGCACATGAGCGGCTGCACGCTCCGCCACATCGGCAGGACGGGCGATGCCCTCCAGCGCTTGAATCCGGGCGTTCAGGCGGCTCATCGCTTGGCCTCCAGGGCGGTGATGCGTTGCTCGAGCTCCGCAGTCTCCAGCGCCTTCCTCCGGGCTTCCAGAATGCCCGAGAGCGTGCTGCCTTCGCTCGGCGTCACTGCGCCATCGGCCACCGCCTCGAGAATGCGCTGCTGCGCTTCGGACACGCCCGCGACGTTGTGAGTGCTCGGCAGGTCGGGCAAGTTGATAGGCCGGTCCTTCGGTGCAGGACTCACGCGCTCCAGCACCAAGCGACAGGCTTGCAAGTCGCCTTGCAGGGCTTCATCAATGACGCGCTGCGCCACAGCCTCCGCGTGCTGGCCCATCAGCGCGACGATTGGGCGCTCGATTTTGTTGCGCGTACCCTTGGGCTTGCCTGCGGGATTCCCGCTCACCCCTTTCGGAAAAGCATGGGGCGGGGGCGGTCGTTTTCTCTCACTCACTTTGAATCCTCTCTGAATCGTTCAGAAAATTCTCTGCTTTCAGGCTGAGTAGGGGTGCGCTATCGTTTGCCGACAACTTTTGATGCACGTCGGCGCAGTTGCGAGCAACGAAGGCGCACCCACCGGCCTGATTCACCGTATCGAGGAACTGCTGCTGCTCGGGACTGAGGCGGCCTTTCGGCGCTTTGCACTCGACCGCCAGAAGGCGACCGTCCCGTAGCTGCCCGATTACATCGCTGCATCCCTTCCAGCCGAATCGCACAAACTGGCCCTCGGGTGTTCGGAAAGCGCCGGAGTTCTGACGCTCTGCCCAAGCCACAGCCGGGTGGTTGCGCAGTGCTCGCATGACTTCGTGCAGTGCGGCGGCTTCCGGGCGGCCGTGCTGCCTCGGTGCGGTGCTGGTGCATGTGTCGCCAAAGAGGCAGGTCTGCGCTGGTCGCTTCCTGGTCATCGGCTGGCCTCCCGCTGCTCCAGAAGCCACGCGGTCGCCTCATTGGCGGCCTTGCTGCTGCCGTGCCGGTCTGGATGACACAGGCGCACCAGTCGGCGCAGCATGTCGGGCGGGATGCCCTCGGGCTTGGCGCGTTGTGCGTCGAGTTCCAGCGCCAGCACACGAAGGCGCAGGCGGTCACGTTCGGCGCGGGCCTCGGCAAGCTCTGCGGTCAGTTGCGCCAGTCGGTCGGGGGCGGTTTTCTTCGCGGCCGGGCTCGCCTTCCAGCAGGACAGACAAAGCCGCTTCCAACTCTCGCCAGTGGTGCGGGTGAAGGTGTCCCCGCATTCCTCGCAGGTCGCGTGCGCCAGGGCGTCGGCTCGGTTCATCGGCGGGCCTCCGGCGCGGAAGGGACACGAAAGGGACAAACAAGGGACAAAACAGGGACACAAGGGACACAAACGGAAGGGAAGGACAGGACACCCCCCTTATAGGGGGTGTCCCTGTCCCCCCGAGTGTTCGCGGTTGTCCCTTCGTCAAGGTGAAGCGGGCTCATTCCTCACCCCCTGCCACTGGCGCATAAACCCCCTTGCGCATGCCGGACTCGATTTCCCCGGCGGCCATCAGCACACGCAGGATGCGTTGCATGCTTTTCTTGCGGGCCTCTTCGTTTCTGCCGGTCAGCAGGCCGGCGGCGTCGCATGCCTCGCGCCAGTCCTTCAGCTGCGGTGCCTCCAATGCGGAAAGCTCGCGCAGCAGGTCGAGGGCTTTGCGCTCTCGGGTGCCGATGGTGCCGGCCTCGCTCTCGGCAAGTTCCGCCAAGCTCAACAGGCCACCCGTTCCGCGCTTCAGCCATACCGGCACAAACGCATCCGGCGGCGCGGCGTTGGATTTGGTCAGGGTCAGTTGCACATGCGCCTTGCGCTCGGCGGTGTCGCTGATGCCGTATTTCCGGGCCTCTGCGGCCGTCATGGTGCGCAATGCAAGCTCACCCCTTACCGCGTCGGTAATCGCGCCACTGCCTCGGCTCGTATGACTCCCGAGTTCGTCCGCTTGGTTCGTCGCCTTTGCGGCATGCGATGCCAGCACCACGCATGCGCCGGTCTCGAGCGCCAGCCGGTCGGCAAGCTCCCCGAGTCGCCTTTGATGCGCCGGGCTCATTTCGTCGCCTTCGGTCAGTGCCAGGGCGGGGTCAAGGGCGATGAATCGAAGCTCCGGCATTCGCTTTGCAAGGGCGAACAGGCCGGCGGCTTCCTTGGTCTCGTGAAGGGTGCCATTCGGGCCGGCGGCCAGCAGGCGGCAGGCTTGCCCGGCCATCGGGAAAACCTTCAGGCGCTCGGCAATCAATCGGCGCTCGTGCGGGCTCAGGTCGGCATGGCGCGCATGGTTGGCAATCACGCGATGCACGTTCGCGGCGTCATCTTCGGCCAGCAGCAGCAGGGCGGCTCCCGTCCGTTCGATTTGCCACCCCCACGGCAGGCGGCCAATCACTGCGGCGATGCCCAGGTGATAAAGCGCGGTCGTTTTGGACGTTCCGCCCATGCCGGTCAGCAGGTGCGCGCGGTTGGCTAGCAGGCGCTCATGCGCGAACCAATGCAGGGCCGGCGGCGGGGTGTCGAGGTAGTCGGCAATGCTCCCCGAGTCGGCAGGCCACAGGGTCGGCGGCGGCTCTACTGCGTCGGCAATTGCCCGGCGTACTGCCTCCAGTCCATGCGCGGCGGCGTAATCGTTCCAGTCCGTGCCCTCGGGGCTGTCGAAGCTCGGGAAAACGGCGATGCCCTGCACCACCTTGGCGGCCTCAAGGGCTTTCGTGCGGCCGGGATTGCCCTCGGTCGCGCGGTCGTCGTCGCCAGCAATCACCAGCTTGGCGCGCGGGAATTGCTCGCGCACGTCGCAGGCCACAGGGCGAAGGTTTCCGGCGGTGAAGGTCACGCACACAGGCCAGCCGGTCGCCTCGTGAATGCTCGCGGCGGTCGCGTAGCCTTCAGCCAGCACCAGCGGGCCGGCGTCGGTCGGCTCGCCAATCCAGCATCGGCCGCCGGCCATCTTTCCGCCGGGCATGAATCGCTTCTCCCCGGTCGGGCTCACGCTCTGCACCGATTGAATCCCGCCGTCCTGGTCGAACACGGGAATCACCAGCCATCCGCCACGCTCACGGGCGATGTGAGCGGCGATGCCCTTGCGCTCTAGGTAGGCGTGCGCCGTTGCAGGTTCGGCCGCCTGCCACGTTGCAGCGGCCTTCCTTGCGGCTTCCTGATAACCCTGTTCGCGTTCGGCTTCGGCCTGCTTGCGGGCTTCCTCGGCACGCGCACGAATGGCGGCAAGCTCGCCAGGATTGGGCGGCGGGCCGTCCTTCTGGCGTTGCCATGTGAAGGCGGCTCCGCTGCGCCAGTCTCCAAATGCTGCGCCGTTCTGGTCGGGGAAGATGCGAAGCCAGCCGGCGGCGTCATCCTTGCGGCCGTTCGTCGGGAATCGGCACAGGCGGCCGGGCTCGGGTTCGCGCTCCGGGTAGTCGAGGCCGGCGCGCTCGAATGCCTCGCGGCAATCAGGGGCGAATATCACTTCCATGCCGGACATCACAGCCACCCGGCGGCGCGTAGCAGGACGGCACCAGCGGCCGCAGCGGGGCCGGCCACCACGGCAAGCCATGCGGCCAGCTCCGGCGTGATGCCGCCGGCCTGCTTGCGCTTGGCGAGTGCGGCGGCCGTTGCGGGGTCTTGCCGGTCGAGGGTGTATTCCGCAATCAACGGGCGGCAGCGCGGATGCGCGATAAGGCGCGAGCGGATGCCCCATCCGTCATCTTTCAGACTCCGCACATAGGCGGCCAATCGCCAGCCGGGCCGGTAGTCGCACTGGTTCTGCGGGCCTGCAATCAGGGCTTCCAGGGCGTCGGCTTTGCGGGTGCCAGCGGTCGGCCAGATAGCGGGCGCTGCGGCGGGCAAGGTGTCCGGGAAAAGGTCCTGTGCGGTATGATTGCGGCGCTGGCTCAGGGCGCTCGCTTCGGTTTTTTCGGGGCGGGCGTTTTTCATTACGCATCCCCTTCGACCAAATCGGCCAGCGCGGCCAGGCGCTTCGCCAACAGGCGCAGTCCCGCAGGGGTCAAGTTGATGCTGGCAAAAGCATCCTCTTGCTCGTCGGCCACCGTCAGACGGCCATGCTCGAAGAAAACGTAATGACCGTCGTAGTCAGTAACCAATGTGATGATGGTGGCGGGGCTCATGCTGCCACCTCGCCAGCGGTCGAGGTAAGGCGCTCCACCGTATCAGCAGGCCACAACAGGCGGCCGTTCGGTGCCTTGATGGGCTTGATGCCCATGAAATGCCCGTTCCGCCAAACGTGGGTACGGATGCTGGCGGGCTTGTAGCCGATGCGTTGCGCAAGGGCTGCGGTTTGAATTGCTTGCTGCATTGCATGCACTCCTGTCTATAGGGTGCATGCACTTTGATTGCTCAGAATCCCGGATTTGGAAAGCTCGGAAAGCCGGGATGAAATACGGGAAAGCCGGGATGAAAGCCGGGCTATCCGCCTGCTTCGTACTCCCTTCGATACTCCGGCAGTCGATTGTTAAGCGACTTCAGGACAGTCCGGGATAGCGCACCGCTGCTGTTCTCCCACTGGATTTCGTCGCCGGCTCTGCCCATTACAATCCCGGTTGCGTCCTTTGTAGCCAAGTAATCGAAAATGGCTGATGCGGGGAAAAGCGGGCATCCGTTATTCCATGCGTCGAAAATGGCGCGCTTCAGGTTATCGGTTCGGGTGCCTCGTTTGGCGGCTTCCTGTTCACAGACAGGGGCCGTCGGGTTTCCAGCCTGCTCCACTGCGAAAATCTCAGCGAACTTGACCAGTTGGCTTCTGCGCACGGCCAGCATGTCGGGCGTGACGTCGACGGGGTTACCGAACTGAATCGGCCTGCCTATCCAGCGATTGAAAACTGACACGCCTCGGCCTAATCGCACCTCTCCGTTGGCAGCCAGGATGCTCACGTCCTCATCTGACAGCAGATAGACGCTTTGCCTTTTGGCTGCTCGCTCCCATTTTTGGAGTAGCGCGATATCAGGACGCATGCGTTGAATCGCAACCTCGGCAATGGCCTCGGCGGTGAATAGTCCGCGCAGCACGCCAGCATCAGCGGCGGCTAGCCCGCCAAGCGACCTCGTGTGTGAATTGGTTAGCCGTTCAACCTCGATGGCCTTTTCACGAAATTCGCGGATGACTGGCTCAGAGTGCTTCGGGTTGCACTTCGACTCAGGTATCACCGCATAGATTGGTAGCCTGTCGTGCGCGTCGATTAGGTCGTCAGGGGTGAAGCTCCTGCCGGTGGTTTTCGACAACCAAGCGGCGGCGGCGTCGAGCCGCACAGTGCCGTGCTTGAGTTCCATTTGCGCTCCTTCTATGCGCTCCTTCGTTCGGGTGCCGCGCCAGCCGGGCGAAGGTGTCCCGGTTTTCTCCCCGTCGGGATAGGCGCGGCATTGCTCGGTCAGGCGGTGCGCTCTGGCTTCGGCTCGAAGCGAATCACCAGCCTTTGCCCGCAGGCGTCGGCGTACTTGCGCAAGGTCGCCAGGGAAGGGGCGTGCTTGCGGCTGCCGATGCTGCCCTCGATACGGGCCACGACAGGCTGCGACACACCCATGCGCTCGGCTAACTCGGTCTGGGTCAGTCCGGCACGCTGGCGGGCGCGCAGCAACTCGGCCAGGGCGGCGAACTCATCGGCCATGCCTTCGTAGGCTTCCCGAAATGCGGGGTCACGCTTGCACGCATCCTCTGCAAAGGCGCGGGGATTGAAGGCGACGGGGTTGTATTGCTCGCTCATGGGCGGACCTCCTTCATGCGGCGGCGCGCGGTGTCCAATGCGCGCTGCGGGGTTTGCTCGGTCTTTTTGATGAAGCCGTGAAGGATGACAACACGCCTGCCCACGACGGTGCAGAACAAGGCGCGTCCGATGCCTTCCTGCCCCTTGGCGCGAATCTCGAAAAGCCCGTCACCCATTGCGCGGGTGTAGGGCATGCCCAGGTTCGGGCCATGCTCTGCGATGCGTTCGGCAATCCTGGTGAAACTGGCAAGGATGCCGCCGGACCACTCCATCACCTCAGCTTGCACGGCTTCGTTGAAGAACTCGATGCGGTAGCTCATGGGGTGAATATAGCCTGCGTGCTATACAGAAGCAATGCCATTCAGGCCACCACGCGCAACACAGGCGCGGCCTCTGCCTGCTTCGGTTGCTCGATACCGGCCTCGGTCAGAATCCACGCCTCAAGCTCGGTGTGCCATTTGCGCAGCAAATCCAGCGGGCGGACGCGGTAATGCTTCTCAGCGGTCGCGCTCGGCTTATGCCCCATGATTTGCGCCACCACCCCAAGCGGCATATCTGCCCACTCAGCCAAGCTGCCAAAGCTGCGCCGCAAATCATGCAGAGTTAGGTGCGGCAGGCCGGCAGTCGATAGCGCGGCGTCGTGCGCGTGATTGGGTCGGACAATTCGACCGGAACCGCCACGGCCGGAGAAAACCCACTCCGAAGGCTTCCACGCATCAAGGTCGTTTGCGATGCGCTTGCCGCGCACGATGCGGTAAGCGTTTGGCGGGGTCTGGTTGCGGCGTTGCAGGTCGCGCAGCAGGCCGGCGACGTAGGGCGTCAACGGGATGGTGCGCTGTCCTTCCACCTTGTCCTTGATGCGCATGCTGCACCAGCGAAAATCAACATCAGCCCAGCGCAGGCCGGCAAGCTCCTCGCGGCGGGCACCTGTCAAAAGCAGGGCTTGCAGGTATGCGGCCTGTATCGGGGTTTGCTTGCGCACGGCTTCAAACCATGCGGCAAGCTGTTCGCGTTGCAGGCTGCCGTCCTTCGCCTTCGACTTCGGCACCTGCTTTGTTACCTTCTTCGTCGAGAAGATGGCGGGGTCAAACAGGCCGGCGAATTGCTCGGACTCCGCGCACCAGTTGCCGAAAGCGCGTAGCTTGCGGAAAGCTCCGGCCGCAGCGGTCGGGCGCTTGGCTTTTTCCTTCTTCAGCCAGGCTTCGACTTTCTCAGGCGTGAGTTCAGACAGGCGCATGCCGACGAACCCGGCCAAGGGCTGCGGCGTTGGCTTGGTCTGGATTACATAGGCGTGCTGTTCGCGGTAAGCCTCGCCCCACTCATCCCCTCGGGCTTCGATGTACGCCTTCCATGCGCCATCAAAGGTCACCTCCGCGCGCGCAGCTTCGACGCGGGCGGCTTGCTGTTCGGCTTCGCGTTCTTGCTCTTGCTGGCGCAGTGCCTCCCGCGGGTCGAGACCTTCATCAATCCAGCGTTGGTACAGCCTCGCTTCGTCGCGTGCGGCCTCGATAGTCCAGGCGTCAGTGCTGCCGATGGTGATGCGGATTTCGCGGTAGTTCAGCGTCCCTTTGAAGATGAACGACTTTGCACCAGATGCGCGAGCGCGCACGGCAAGTCGTGGCATGTCCTCATCCCATAGGAACCCCTCCTTCGCGGGCTTGAAAGCGGCGATGCGCGGAAGTGTTAGGCGTTGGCGGGGCATAGCGCAGTCCTTGGGGAACGACTGGGGAACGAATGATGCTGATTTTCGTCTATCCCGGTCTATTCCGCAAGCACAACAAAAAGGCCCAGAACCCACTATTTACAAGGATTTCAGCCTATTTGATGCCGTCCGTCTATCTCTTGAAAATGGGTCACTCACTAGATTCCCAAGCTTAAGACGAGGGTTCGATTCCCTTNNCCCTTCACCCGCTCCACCGCATCAAGGCATTCAGGCCAGCTCCCAGGGGGCTGGCCTTTTTGTTGGTGCCTCCCCTGCGCCCGTCGGCAGGGCCCCGCTCACACCTCGGGCGGCAGATACAGGCTCTCCTTGACCTCCTCCATCACCACGTAGCTGCGCGACTCGGTGGCCGAAGGCAGCTTGAGCAGGATGTTGCCGAGCAGCCGCCGATAGTCACCCATCTCGGCCAGTCGCGCCTTGATCAGGTAATCGAAATCGCCCGAGACGAGGTGACACTCCATCACCTCGGGTACGTAGGCGAGCTCCTTTTTCACCCGGTCGAAGGCCTCGTTCGATTTGGCCGACAGCTTGAGCTCGACGAACACGAGCAGCGGCCGCCCGAGCGCATGCGGATCGACCCGAGCGTGGTAGCCGGTGATCACGCCCTCGCGCTCCATGCGGCGCACGCGCTCGGTGCACGGCGTGGCCGAAAGCCCCACGCGCTGGGCCAGTTCGGTCATCGAAAGGCGCCCGTCCTTCTGCAAAAGATCGAGTATTTTCAGGTCGATACGGTCGAGTTCGCGCATTTCACTGGTCTGTCTGAAAAAGGCAGGCTTATCTTAGAGGCTTTCTCCAACTTATGCCTTTAAATAAGTGGTTTCCTCTAGCAAAGCATCCATAAACTGCCCGCATTCCACACTAATTGGGCAGGAGACAAGAGATGCACGTAATCGTACTCGGCAGCGGCGTGATCGGCACCACCACCGCCTGGTATCTGGCCCAGCAGGGCGCACGCGTCACGGTGATCGACCGCCAGCCGGGTGCTGCGCTCGAGACCAGCTACGCCAACGCGGGGCAGGTCTCCCCCGGCTACTCCACGCCCTGGGCCGCGCCGGGCATTCCGCTCAAGGCGCTTAAGTGGCTGTTTCAGCGCCACGCGCCGCTCGCGATCCGCGCCGACGGCAGCCTGTTCCAGCTGCGCTGGATGATGCAGATGCTGGGCAACTGCTCGAGCGCACGTTACGCGGTGAACAAGGAGCGCATGATGCGCGTATCCGAGTACAGCCGCGACTGCCTGCGCAGCCTGCGCGAGGACACCGGCCTGCACTATGAAGAACGCAGCCGCGGCACGCTGCAACTGTTCCGCACCCAGGCCCAGCTCGACGCCGCAGCGCGCGACATCGCCGTGCTGGAAGAGTGCGGCGTGCCCTACGAGCTGCTCACCGGCGCTGCGCTCGCGCAGGCCGAGCCCGCGCTCGCGCATCGGCCCGGCCAGCTCGCCGGCGGCCTGCGTCTGCCGAACGACGAAACCGGCGACTGCCAGCTCTTCACCACCCGGCTCGCGCAGATGGCGCAGGATGCCGGCGTGCGCTTCCGCTATGGCGTGGAAGTGCGCGAACTCGTGCAGCAGGGCGGACACATCACCGGCGTGCGCATCGCCGCCAACGGTGTCGAGGACGAGGTGCTGAGCGCAGATCGCTACGTGCTCGCCTTCGGCAGCTATTCGCGCCCGATGGCCGCCAGCCTCGGCCTGGCGCTGCCGATCTATCCGGTCAAGGGCTATTCGTTGACCATCCCGCTCACCGATGCCACGCGCGCTCCGGTGTCGACCGTGCTCGACGAGACCTACAAGGTTGCGGTGACGCGCTTCGACGACCGTATCCGCGTCGGCGGCATGGCCGAACTCGGCGGCTTCGACCTGCGTCTCAACCCGCGCCGGCGCGAAACCCTGGAAATGGTCGTGAGCGACCTGTTCCCCGCCAGCGGCGCCGTGGAGCAGGCCGAATTCTGGACCGGCCTGCGGCCGATGACGCCCGACTCGACGCCGATCATCGGCGCCACCCGCTACCCCGAGCTGTTCCTCAACACCGGCCACGGCACGCTGGGCTGGACCATGGCCTGCGGCGCGGGGCAGCTGATCGCCGATCTCGTGACCGAACGCCAGCCCGCGATCCGCCACGACGACTTGGGGATTGCGCGTTACCAGCAGGGCGGCGCCAACGCCGGCACACCACGCAAGGCGCACACCAAGCTCGGTACAGCCTGAGCCTTGCGCGTACGCCATTGCGGTCACGCGGGTTTCGCAGCACCATTTCGACCTATTCGACCGGAAGCCGCCATGCGACCCGCACGCGCCCTCATCGACCTCGCCGCCCTGCGCCACAACTACCGCCTCGCCCGTCGGATGCACGGCGGACGGGCGCTGGCCGTCATCAAGGCAAACGCCTATGGTCACGGCGCGGTGCGCTGCGCCCAGGCACTACAGGATGAAGCGGACGGCTTCGCGGTCGCATTTCTGGAAGAAGCGCTCGTGCTGCGCGAAGCCGGTATCCGCGCGCCGATCCTGGTGCTCGAGGGCGTGTTCGACGCCGCCGAGCTTGAACGGGCGGCCGCGCACGCGCTCTGGATCGTCGTGCATCACGAAGCGCAGCTACGCATGCTGGAGACGACACCGCTCGCCCAGCCGGTAAACGTGTGGCTCAAGGTGAACTCGGGCATGAACCGCGCCGGCTTCATGCCCGACGCCACACCCGCGGCCTGGTCGCGCCTGAAAGCCTGTGCGCAGGTGCGTGACATCAACCTGATGACGCACTTCGCCCGCGCTGACGAGCCTGATGTGGACACCACGCTGGCCCAGGTCGCGCGCTTCGATGCGGCAACGGCCGGCCTGCCCGGTGCGCGCAGCCTGGCCAACTCGGCCGGCATCCTCGCCTGGCCGCAGGCCCGGCGCGACTGGGCGCGCCCCGGCATCCTGCTCTACGGTGCCGACCCGCTGCCGGACGACACGCATGGCCTGCGCGCAGTGATGACGCTCGAGAGCGCGGTCATGGCGGTGCGTGAAATCGCCACCGGCGAAGCGCTCGGCTACGGCGGCCGCTTCATCGCGCAACGGCCGACGCGGGTCGGACTGGTGGCGATGGGCTACGCAGACGGCTACCCGCGCACCGTCTCCGACGGCACCCCGGTCGGGCTGGCGGGTGGCGCCACGCACATCATCGGACGCGTCTCCATGGATATGCTGACAATCGACCTGAGCGATCACCCCGAGGCCGGCATCGGCAGCCGGGTGGAGCTATGGGGTGACGTGGTGCCAGTCAATCGCGTTGCCGCGGCGGCGGGCACGATCGCTTACGAGCTGCTGTGTAACGTCAAGCGCGTGCGCTTCGAGCACCGCGACTGAGCAGCAACTGATCAACGCCGCCGCTTGGCGCAGCGGCCACCGCCCCCGCGCCGTAGCGCGGGCAGAGGTCGCCGTCGGCCTGGGTCATTCCCGGACGCGGTCGATCACCACTGTGACGCCTTCGGCATCCGGGCTCACCGGTGCGCTCGCGCCCTCCAGGTCGCCACTGCGCGCCGTGGCGTCGCCGCCCTTGGCCACCCGGGCGGCGATGACCACCCGTTCGGGCACTTCGGTATTGCCCATGATCAGCCGCTCACCATCGAAGCTGAACGCGAGCGGCAGCTCGCCGCCGGTGAAGCGCAAGGCCGCGAGCGGCGGCCCGCCAGCCTCGCTGCGCACGAACACGAACACCACGTCGTCGGCCGCAACCCGTTCCGCCAGCGCGCCATCGAGCTCGAGCCTGCCCGACACCTTGAGCTCCGACTGCGCCGGCACCGCGGCTGCAAGACCTTCGTTCTCGCCCAGGGGCTGCATGCCCGCCTTGGCGCGTGCATCGTTGATGCTGGCCCGCACGCCCTCGGCAGACGGGTCGCCCGCGGGGATCTGCGCCAGGATGCGTTCCCAGTAACCCACCGCGCCCGCGAAATCGTTGCGCTGGTAGGCCGCAGTGCCCGCCAGCGCGAGCGCCTTGGGGTGGCCGGGCGACACCTGCAGTGCGCGCTGCACGAGCTCTTCGGCCTTGCCGCCAAAACCCTCCATGGCGGCGACGACATCGGCCCAGTCGGACAGCACGTTCGGGTTGTCGGGCACCACGCGGTCGAGCTGTGCGTAGGCCGTGGCGGCCTTGGGGTAGTCCTGCAGGATCAGGTAAGTGCGCGCGAGCATGGCCCAACCCTCGGCGTTGTCGGGCTCTTCCTTCAAGCGCGCCTCGAGCGAGCCGACCATGTCCTGCACCTGGTCCTGCGTGAAGCCTTGCTGAGTGGCGAGGTTTTCCGGGTTCAGCGCATCCGGTTCGCCAATCGTCAGGTACGCGCCCACGGCCGCAAGAGGAATGCTCAGGGCCACCGCAGCGGCCCAGACACGGCTCGGGCGCGTGTCGGCGGCCTCCGCGGCTTCGGCTGCGGCCTCACCCTCTTCGAGCGCACGGCGCTCGAGCTCTTCACGGCTGCGGGCATGGCTGGCGGCGTCGATCTGACCGGTGGCGAGCTCGGCGTCGAGCTCGGCGAGCTGCTCACGCAGCACCTTGAGCGCCATCGTGCTCTGGCGCGCCTCCTCGCGGCGCCGATGCGCGCCCACGCCGAGCAGGGGAGGCAGAACCAATAGCAGCGCGCCGGCCACGAGCAGGCCGGCAAAAATGATGAAGAAGGTCACGAACGGGACTCCGGAGATTCGGTTTCTTGCGCGCCGGCGCTATCGAGCAACGCACGCGCACGCGCGCGGTCAGTGGCCGACAGGCCCTTGTCGGCGGCGACTTCCACGCTGCGCCGACGCAGGCGGTAGGCCAGCCAGCCCGCACCCCCGAACAGCAGCACCGCAGGGCCCAGCCACAGCAGCAGGGTGCTCGCCTTGAAGGGCGGCTCATAGAGCACGAAGTCGCCGTAGCGCTCGACGAGGTAGTCGACGACATCGTCCTTGTTCTTGCCCGCGGCGAGCTGCTCGCGCACCTGGTTGCGCAGGTCGACCGCGAGCGGCGCGTTCGATTCGGCGATCGACTGGTTCTGGCACACGAGGCAACGCAGCTTGTGCGACAACTCCATCGCATCGGCTTCGAGCTGCGGGTCGGCCGCAACGGCCTCGGCAACCTCCGGTTCGGGCTCGGCGGCAACGCCAGGCACCGGTACGAAGACGGTCGCGGCAAGGCCGAGCGCAAGCGCTGCAAGCAGGCGCCGCGTGGCGGGGTGGGCGCGATCAACCGGCACGGCGCAACTCCTCGATCTTCGGCATCAGCACGTTCTGCAGCGAATCGGGCGTAATCGGGCCGATGTGCTTGTAGCGGATGCGGCCTTCGCGATCGATGAGGAAGGTTTCGGGCACGCCGTACACGCCGAAGTCGATGCCCACGCGACCGTCGATGTCCATGACCGAGACCTGGTAAGGATCGCCGTGGTCGCTGAGCCAGCGCCGCGCGCGCTCGATCGCCATCGAGGTTTCCGCCTCGAGCGACAGGCCACGCGCGTTGATGGCACCGTCGCCACGCACTTCCTTGTAGTTGAGCCCGACCACCGGGACGACCTTGTCCCGCGCCATGCGCACCAGCAGCGGGTGCTCCTGGCGGCAGGCCACGCACCACGAAGCCCAGACGTTGAGCAACCATACCTCGCCGCGCATCGACTCGAGCGTGAACTGCTGTTCGGGTGCGTCGAGCCGGGCGAGGCTGAACTTGGGCGCCGGCTTGTCGATCAGCGGGGACGGCACTTCGCGCGGGTTCAGCGTGAGGCCAAAGGCGAGAAAGCCCGCAAGACCGAAAAAGAGCAGCAGGGGAACCAGAAACTTCGCTTTCATGAAAGTCCTTGCAGGTCGCACTCAGGCCGAAGCGGCAACGCGCCGCCCGCTCGCCACGGCCGCATCGCGTGCGGCCATGCGACGGTAGCGGACGTCGGCAGCGGCGAAGATGCCGCCCAGCGCCATCAGCAGACACCCCATCCAGATCCAGCTGATGAAGGGTTTGTAGTAAAGGCTGACGATCCAGGCCCCATCGTCGAGCTGCTCGCCAAGCGACACATAGACGTCACGGAAGGGGCCGATATTGAGCGAGGCTTCGGTCATCGGCATGCCCTGCGCCCAGTACAGCCGCTTCTCCGGCGTGAGCATGTCGAGCACCTTGCCGTCGCGGCTGAGCTCGATCTGGCCGCGCGCGGCATCGTAGTTCGCGCCCTGCGCCTCGACGGCGCCGCGGAACACGAAGGTGTAGCCGGCGAGCTCGGCACGCTGACCTTCCTTCATCTTCACGTCGAGATGGCGGTCGAGGCTGCCGACCATGGTCACGCCGATGATGAACACGCCGATGCCGAGGTGTGCGAGCCACATGCCCCACCACGACGCGGTGATCGAGCGCAGACGGGACGACGCCGACGCCCCCGCGCGCTCCTTGAGCCGCCCCACGAGCAGCTGAATGCTGGCCAGCACCACCCAGGCCGCAAGCGACAGCCCCAGCACCGTGCGCCAGGTCACGTGATCGACCGCGAACGCGACCCCCACGCCGATGAGCACACTGGCGATGAAGGCCGGCGCGACCTTGCGCACGGCCGCGACCAGGTCGTCGTCCTTCCAGCGCAGGAAGGGACCGAACATCATCAGCACCACCACCGGCGTCATCAGCGGCACGAACACCGCCTCGAAGTAGGGCGGGCCGACCGAGATCTTGCCGAGGTTGAGCGCGTCGAGGAAGAGCGGATAGAGGGTGCCGAGCAGCACCGAGGCCGAAGCCACGGTGAGCAGCACGTTGTTGCCGAGCAGGGCGGTCTCACGCGACACCAGGCCGAAGCTGCCGCCGCCCATGAGCTTGTTGGCGCGCATCGCATACAGCAGCAGCGAGGCGCCGATCACGATCACGAGCAGCGCGAGGATGTAGAGGCCGCGCTTGGGGTCGGTGGCGAAGGCATGCACGCTGGTGATGACGCCCGAGCGCACCAGGAAGGTGCCGAGCAGGGACAGCGAGAAGGCGCCGATTGCCAGCAGCACGGTCCAGCTGCGGAAGGCGCCGCGTTTTTCGGTGACTGCGAGCGAGTGCATGAGCGCGGTGCCGAGCAGCCAGGGCATGAACGAGGCGTTCTCAACCGGATCCCAGAACCACCAGCCGCCCCAGCCGAGCTCGTAGTAGGCCCAGCCCGAACCGACCGCGATGCCGGCGGTCAGGAACACCCAGGCCACCGTGGTCCAGGGTCGCGACCAGCGCGCCCACGCGGCATCCAGTCGTCCCGAGAGCAGCGCCGCGATCGCGAACGCGAACGCGACCGAAAACCCGACGTAGCCCATGTAGAGCAGCGGCGGGTGGATGATCATGCCCGGGTCCTGCAGCAGCGGGTTCAGGTCACGGCCCTCGCCCGCGCCCGGCAGCAGACGCTCGAACGGGTTGGAGGTGACCAGCGTGAACGAGATGAAGCCGGCGCTGACCAGGCCCAGCACGCCGAGCACGCGGGCCATGAAGGCTTCGGGCAGATGACGCGAGAAGACCGTCACCGCGACCGTCCACAGCGACAGCGACATCGCCCACAGCAGCAGCGAGCCTTCGTGGTTGCCCCACACGCCGGTGATCTTGTACATCAGCGGCGTGGCGCTGTGCGAGTTGGTCGCGGCGAGCTCGACGGAGAAGTCGCTGGTGATGAAGGCCCAGGTCAGGCAGGCATAGCTGAACAGGATGAAGAAGAACTGCCCCTGAGCCGCCGGTCGGCCGACCGCCATCAGCGCCATGCTGTTGCGCTGCGCGCCCACGAGCGGCACCACCGCCTGCACCAGCGACAGGACGAGAGCGAGGATCAGGGCGAAATGTCCGAGTTCTGGGATCATGTCACTGGCTCAGTGTCTTCGCGGCCTGCTGTGCCTGCTCCACGGCGTGGGCGGCTTCGGGCGGCATGTAGTTTTCATCGTGCTTGGCGAGCACCTCGGAAGCCTGGAACACGCCGGCCTCGAGCTTGCCCTGCACGACCGCGCCCTTGCCTTCCTTGAACAGGTCGGGCAGCGTGCCCTTGTAGGTCACCGGGATGACCTTGGCGGTGTCGGTGATCGCAAAGCGCACGGTCACGCCATCGGCCTCGCGCGCGATCGAGCCGTCCTCGACCATGCCGCCGATGCGGAAGGTCTTGCCCACCGGCGCCTTGCCTTCGGCGACCTCGGAGGGGGTGTGGAAGAACACGAGATTCTGCTGGAAGGCGCTCAGCACGAGGGCCACCGCGGCGATGAGCAGGGCCACGCCGCCACCGACGAGCATCAGACGCTTGCTACGGGCTTTCATTGTTCCGACTCCATGGCGGGCGCGAAGCCATCGCCGTTACGCTTCAGTAAATCCTTGCCAACCGCCCGTCGCCAGCGCAACAGACGGACAACCGTGTCCTTCCGACGCTGAAACACGAGCACGAGTTCCAGGGCGATCAACGCAAAGGTGAGGCCGTAGCTGCCCCAGACGAAAAAGGCCGCCCCTCCCATGTCCCAGAACGCCGACCAGCTTTCCCATTGCATCAGGCACGTCCTCCGCTTTTACGCGCGGCGCCGGGCGCGAGCCGGTCGAGTTCGGCCGCCACCCATTCGGTGTGACGCTCGCGCTCGAGGATCATCGGACGCACCCGCCACAGCACCACCGCGATCGTGTACATCCAGGACGCGATCGCCATGACGAGCATGCCGGTGAGCATGGTGGTCGCCATCGAAGGCGCCTTGGTCACGCTCACCGAGGCGCCCTGGTGCAGGGTGTTCCACCACTGCACCGAGAAATAGATGATCGGCACGTTGACCGCCCCCACCAGCGCGATGATGGCGCCGGCGCGGTCGCCGCGCCGCGGATCCTCGATCGCACGCGTGAGCGCGATGAAGCCGAAATACAGGAAGAGCAGCAGCAGCTGCGAGGTCAGGCGTGCATCCCACACCCAGTAGGCGCCCCAGGTGGGCTTGCCCCACAGCGCGCCGGTCCACAGCGCGACGAAGCAGAACATCGCCCCGGTAGGCGCGAGCGCCTGGCTCATGACGAAGGACAGGCGCGTGTTCATGATCAGCCCGACCGCGGACCAGAACGCCATGATCAGATAGATGAACATCGACATCCAGGCTGCCGGCACGTGGATGAAGATGACGCGATAGACCTGCCCCTGAGTGGCATCGGTGGGCGCCACGACGAAGCCGATCCACAGGCCCGCGATCGTCAGCAAGGCCGCGAGAGCAGCAAACCACGGGGCGAGGCGGCCGGCGAGGGGGTAGAAGTGCTGCGGTGCGGCAAAGCGCCACAGGCTGGGGCCGCGTTCGGGTCTTGTCATGCTTGGACGTTTCGCTTTCTCGGTCGGCCATGCCCGCAGCAGCGGGCTGGCCCAGTCGTCAATCGGTCGAAATTCTCAATGCGGCTGCGCAGGCAATCGGTGCCAGCGCCATCGCCCCGGCCAGGCCACCGCCCAGCAACAGCAGGTGCGCCAGCGCCCCCGTGCCGGAAAGCTCTGCCTCGACAGCACCGGCGCCGAAGATCAGCACCGGCACGAACAAGGGCAGCACCAGTAAAGCAAGCAGCATGCCGCCCCCCCGCAGGCCCAGGGTCAGCGCCGCGCCCACCGCGCCCAGCAGCGCCAGGATCGGCGTACCGAGGGCCAAACTTAGTACCAGCACCGGCAGGCCGCCTTGCTCCAGGTCAAGCAGCAAGGCCATGGCCGGTGCCACCGCGACCACCGGCAGCCCGGTGCTGATCCAGAACGCCAGCACCTTGGCCATCACCCACAACGCAGCCGGTTCCCTGGACAGGAGAAGCTGCTCGAGAGTTCCGTCGGCGTAGTCCTGCGCAAACAGCCGGTGCAGCGACAACAGGCAGGCGAGCAAGGCCGCCACCCACAACACCCCGGGCGCAATCGCGCGTAGCTGGTTGGGCTCGGCGCCGACGCCGAAAGGGAACAGGCACACCACGATGATGAAGAAGGCCAGCGTCACCAGCACGTCGGAGCGGCCACGCCAGGCCAGCAGCAGGTCGCGCCGCAGCACGGCGAAAAAGGTGCTCAGCATGCGAAGGCTCCCACGTCGAGGACCTCGGGCGGGCGCGCGAAGGGCGCGTCCTGGTGCGTGGTGAGCATCACCATGCCGCCCGCAGCGCAGTGCTCGGACAAGGTGGACGCGAGATCCGCGACCGCATGCACGTCGAGCGCGGTGAAAGGCTCGTCGAGCACCCACAGGGGCCGGCTGGCGGACAGGAACAGGCGCGAAAGCCCCACGCGCCGGCGCTGGCCCTGCGACAGCACGCGCGCGGGCAGATCGAGCTGGTTCTCGAGCCCGATGCGCACCAGCGCGTCGACGCACGCCTGCTCATCGATGTCGTCGCCTGCGGCGGCACAGGCAAAGCGCAGGTTCTCGAGCGGCGTGAGCAGATCATTGAGCGCGGGTGCGTGCCCGAGATAGAGGAGCTCGCCATGGAAGGCCTCGCGCTCGCGGCGGATCGAAGCCCCCCGCCAGAGCACCTCGCCGGCCTCGGGCATGGCCAGCCCGGTCACCAAGCGCAGCAGGCTGGTCTTGCCGACCCCATTGGGCCCGGCCACGCGCAACAAGCCCCCCGCCTGCAGGCGGAAGGCGAGTTCGCGAAAAAGCAGGCGATCGCCCTTCAGGCAGGCGAGATCTTGGACTTCGAGCATGGGGACGGATTGAACCACAGCCTCGGCAGGAAACACCATCCCGACACGGAAACAATCAGCCAGCCTCACGCTCCGCCAATGCAAGCGGCGGAGGCGGGGCTGGCTGCAGTCAGGACAGCGCGATGAACGCGACGCGGCGCGCGAATCACTCCTGCTTGACCGGCGGATGCATCACCTCGGGCGCGACACCCTGGCGTCCCACGCCGATATCCTGATCGACCGGCGGCAGCGAATGCGCGATGCCCTTGTGGCAGTCGATACAGGTCTTGCCTTCGGCGAAGCCGGCCTGATGCATCTGATTGGACCGGCGGCCCTGCACCGAATAGTCGAAAAACTCGTAGTTGTGGCAGTTCCGGCACTCCTGCGAGTTGTTCGCCTTCATGCGGTTCCACTCGTTCTGCGCCAGGCGCAGGCGTTCGGCAGCGAACTTCTCCGGGGTGCTGATGGTGCCCATCACCTTGCCGTACAACTCGCGCGAGGCCTTGATCTTGCGGATCATCTTCGGCCCCCACTCCTTCGGCACATGGCAGTCCGGGCAGGTCGCACGCACGCCGGTGCGGTTCTGGTAGTGGATGGTGTTGCGATACTCCTTGAAGACGTTTTCCTCCATCTCGTGACAGGAAATGCAGAACTTCTCGGTGTTGGTCATTTCCAGGGCCCAGTTGAAACCACCCCAGAAAATCACGCCCATGGCGAAGAGCAACACGATGGCGCCCCAGCCCGCACCGCGTATGCGCTGCATCAGGCTCTTGTTATTGTCGGTCATGACGATCCCCGTTTATCGAAACCTCAACGCAGGCCTTGTGCGCGCTGGAACTGGTTGCCTACCAGCGGCTTGGCATCGGTCTGCGGCACGTGGCACTGCATGCAGAAATAACGGCGCGGCGAGATGTTCGACAGCTCACCTCCGTCACGGTCCTTGAAGTGGGTCAGGCTCACCTTGGTCGCGCCCGACTCCTTGTAGCGGCTCCAGGCGTGGCAATCCATGCACTTGTTGAAGTTCATCGTGACTTCATAGCCCTCGACCTTGTGCGGAATCAGCGGCGGTTGCTGGACGAAGTCTCGGTCGATCGGCGCCTGATCGGGCAGGGGCCGGAAATTGCCGACCTGCAACTCCTGATCGGCCACATCCGCGCCGCGGATGCTCTTGACGGCCTGCGCCATCGCGGTGGGCGGCACCATCGCACCGAAACCGACAGCGGCGACGAGTGCGAGCACCAGATTACGAGTTTGTCGTTTCATCGCCGGGCCGCGCCAAGGTGAAACAGCGCCCTCGGGGGGCAGCGATCCCGCGTGGCGGGTAAGCGTGGGGGTCTTCTTCATGACTCGCTCCTGTTGAATCGGGTCGTAATACGGAAAACGTCCTTGCCGCACACATCCACACAGCGTCCACAGGTGGTGCAGTCGGCATCGAGAATGAGGGGATGGTCCTGTCCCACGCCTTTCAGGGCGGGACGGATGACCTGGGGCTCGGGGCAGACGGCGAAACAATCCATGCAGTCGTTGCAGGCGCTACGCTTGTCCGCCGAAACCTTGACCACGGAGGCGCGCCCGAGCAGCGCGTAGAAAGCGCCTTGCGGACACAGGTGACCGCACCAGCCGCGCGGCGCGATCAGCAGGTCGTAGAAGAAGATGCCGCCGACGATGCCCCAGGCCAGGCCGAAGCCGAAGATCAGCCCGCGGTGGAACATCGACACCGGGTTCACCCACTCCCACGCCAGCGAACCGGTCGCTGCCGCGATCACCAGCACGAAGCCGAGCAACCAGTAGCGCGTATTGGCCGCGGGCGCCTTGCCGCCCTTGAGTCCGAGCCGACGGCGCAGCCAGGCCGCCGCGTCGGTGACGATGTTCACCGGGCACACCCACGAGCAGAACAGGCGCCCGCCGAAGAGCAGATAGAAGGCCAGCACGATACCGCCGCCGAGCAGCGCTTCCTGATACGGCCACTGCCCCGCGGCGAATTGCTGCGCAATCAGGAAGGGGTCGGTGAGCGGCAGTACGCCCAAGGTCAGACTCGACGCCAGGTTGCCCTTGACGATCCACCACCCCAGCCAAGGGCCGACGAGGAACAGCGCCAGGATGCCCAGTTGCGACGCCCGCCGCAGCAGCAGCCACTTGTGCGCCCGCAACCACCCCTTGACCTCCACCGCCTCATGGCCCGGCCGCGCAACCACGCCGCGCATCGCTGCGCCGCGGATGCTGTTGGGCGGGACCTTGCGTTCCGGCACGCCGCCGGCGGTCGACTGCGCGCTCATGGTTTCCACCCCGAATCGAGACCGCCACCTGCCGGTTGGGCAGGCACGTAGTCAGGCGCCTGAGCAGGCGCCTGCGGGCCCTCACCCGGTCTGACGCGAGTGTCGCCGTAAGCCTTGTCTTCGAGACCGCGCACGGGCAGTTCGACCTGATCGCCGATCAGCGACTGGCCGGCCGCTTCCTTCTCTTCCCAGCCGCGCAGGTAGTGCTCGGCCTTCGAGCCCTGCGCGAGCTTGATCGGCAACACCTTGATCGCCGACTCACCCGGCAGCACGCACGCCTGCTCGCACTTGCCGCACCCCGTGCAGTACTCGGAGTGCACCGTGGGCAGCAACATGGCGTGACGGTCCGAGCGCGGGTTGTGCATACGCTCGAGGGTGATCGCCTTGTCGATCACCGGACACACGCGGTAGCACACGTCGCAGCGCAGGCCGAGAAAGTTGAGGCAGTTCTCCTGGTCGATGAGTACCGCCAATCCCATCTTCGCCTTGCCGATGTCGGTCAGCGCACGATCGAGCGCACCGGTCGGACAGGCGACCACACAGGGGATGTCCTCGCACATCTCGCAGGGGATCCTGCGCGCCTCGAAATAAGGCGTGCCCGTCGCCACGTTGTCGCCGAGCTCGGCCAGCTTCAAGGTGTCGTAGGGGCAGTCGCGCACGCACAAACCACAGCGTACGCAGGCCGCGAGGAAGTCGTCTTCGGGGAGCGCGCCAGGCGGACGGATTGCGGCCGCCGGCAGCGCCGACGCCTGCTTCGCGTACATCCCGGCTCCGAGCGCGAGCAACCCGGCGCCACCGGCGACCCCCGCCGCATCCTTGAGGAAACGGCGGCGCGTCGACGGTGCGCTGCCTGCAGCACGTCCGGTCGTTTGCACCTTGTCGGTCATGTCCTTCGCAAGCCCCTGCCCTCTGCCGTCCCCCCGGTCGGCAGCGCTTGGGGCTCGCGCCTCCTGTCGTCGTTACGCCTTAAGCCTTCAACACCTTGACCGCGCACTTCTTGAAGTCGGTCTCTTTCGAGATCGGGCAGGTGGCGTCGAGCGTGAGCTTGTTCACCAGCCGGCCCTCGTCGAAGAAGGGTACGAAGATCAGCCCGAGCGGCGGCTTGTTGCGGCCGCGGGTCTCGAGGCGGGCGACGATCTCGCCGCGACGCGAAGCGACCTTGACCGCCATACCGCGCTGCAGACCGCGCTTTTGCGCGTCGTCCGGGTGCATGAAGACCTGCGCCTCGGGCACCGAGCGGTGCAGCTCGGGCACGCGACGGGTCATCGAACCGGTGTGCCAGTGCTCCAGCACGCGACCGGTACACAGCCACATGTCGTACTCGGCATCCGGCATCTCGGGCGGATCCTGGTAGGGCAGCGCGAAGATGATCGCCTTGTTGTCCTTGTAGCCGTAGAACTTCACGCCCTCGCCCACCTTGACGTACGGGTCGTAGCCTTCGCGGAAGCGCCACAGTGTTTCCTTGTTGTCCACCACCGGCCAGCGCAGGCCGCGCGACTTGTGATAGACGTCGAAGTCAGCGAGGTCGTGCGCGTGGCCGCGGCCGAAGCTGGCGTATTCCTCGAACAGGCCTTTCTGCAGGTAGTAGCCAAGCGCCTTCGACTCGTCGTTCATGTAGCCTGTCCAGGCGTGGCCGTTGGCCTTCTCCACGTCCTCGAGCGGGAACTTGTCGACCTGCCCATTGGCGTAGAGCACGTCATACAGCGTCTTGCCGCGGTACTCGGGCTTCTTGGCAATCAACTCTTCCGGCCACACGTCCTCGACCTTGAAGCGCTTGGCGAACTCGATGTACTGCCACAGATCGGACTTGGCCTCGCCCGGCGCCGCCACCTGCTGGCGCCAGAACTGGGTGCGGCGCTCGGCGTTGCCGAAGGCGCCTTCTTTCTCCGCCCACATCGCGCACGGCAGGATCAGGTCGGCCGACAGCGCGGACACGGTCGGATAGACGTCGGACACGACGACGAAAGCTTCCGGATTGCGCCAGCCCGGGTAGATCTCGTCATTGACGTTCGGCCCCGCCTGCATGTTGTTGGTGGTTGAGGTCCAGTAGCACTTGATCTTGCCGTCCTTGAGCGCCCGGCTCTGCGCCACCGCGTGGTAGCCGATCTTGGGCGAGATCGTGCCCTCGGGCAGCTTCCAGATCTCCTCGCTCAAGGCGCGATGCATCGGGTTCATCACCACCATGTCCGCCGGCAGGCGGTGGGCGAAGGTGCCGACCTCGCGCGCAGTGCCGCAGGCCGAGGGCTGGCCGGTGAGCGAGAACGGGCTGTTGCCGGGCTCGGATATCTTGCCCACCAGCAGGTGGACGTTGTAGATCATGTTGTTCACCCAGGTACCGCGGGTGTGCTGATTGAAGCCCATGGTCCAGAAGGACGTGACCTTGCGGTCCGGGTCGGCGTACTGCTCGGCGAGCTTGAGCAGGCGCTCTTCCGGTACGCCGGAGAGCTTGGACACCTTCTCCAGGGTGTATTCGGAGACGAAGGCCGCGAAGTCCTCGAAGCTGCAGTCCTTGGCCGCACCGCTGTTGCCCTTGGGCTTGCCATCCTCGCCCGGGTAGCCGTTGCTCGTCGCCTTGGCTTCGAGCGGGTGATTCGGACGCAGGCCGAAACCGATGTCACCCTCGCCGATCTTGAACTTGACGTTGCGCTCGACGAAGGCGGTATTCACCTTGCCGTTCTGGATGATGTAGTTGCAGATGTAGTTGAGGATCGCCAGGTCGGTCTGCGGCACGAAGATCATCGGGTTGTCGGCGAGCTCGTAGGAGCGATGCTCGAAGGTCGACAGCACGTGCACCTCGCTGCCCTGCTTGGACAGACGGCGGTCGGTGATGCGACTCCACAGGATGGGGTGCATCTCGGCCATGTTCGAGCCCCACAGCACGAAGGTGTCGGCGTTCTCGATGTCGTCGTAGCAGCCCATTGGCTCGTCGATGCCGAAGGTGCGCATGAAGCCGGCCACCGCCGACGCCATGCAGTGACGCGCGTTCGGGTCGATGTTGTTGGTACGGAAGCCCGCCTTCATCAGCTTGGCGGCGGCATAACCTTCCCACACCGTCCACTGGCCCGAGCCGAACATGCACACCGAATCCGGGCCGTGGTCCTTGATCGCCTTCTTCCACTTCTCTTCCATGACATCGAAGGCCTGATCCCACGAGATCGGCGTGAACTCGCCGTTCTTGTCGTACTGGCCGTTCTTCATGCGCAGCAGCGGCTGGGTGAGGCGGTCCTCGCCGTACATGATCTTGGACAGGAAGTAGCCCTTGATGCAGTTCAGGCCGCGGTTCACCGGCGAATCCGGGTCGCCCTGGGTGGCCACGATGCGGCCGTTCTGCACGCCCACCAGCACCGAGCAGCCGGTGCCGCAGAAGCGACAGGCCGCCTTATCCCAGCGCACCTTGGTGCTGGCGCCGCCCTCCTGCGCCTGGGTCACGACCGGGATGCCGATGCCGGCCGTGGCAGCCGCAGCGGCGATCGCGTTGTTCTTGATGAATTCGCGTCGATTCATGCTCATTTCAGACCTCCGTCAATTCCAGACCAGCATCGGTGTATTCGTAGGCGACCGTCAGTCCCTGGACCTTGGGGGCGAGATTCACCGCCAGGATCGAGTCAGTCACCGACCAGCCCGCACCGTCCTCGATGGTGATGACGATGCTGCCCTTTTCGGTGGACGATCCGTGCAACTCGACCCCCGGGATCCGCTTCAGGGCTTCGATTACTTCGGGGAAGTCGGCGGGAAAGGCCCGCACGACCAGACTTGCAATATTCATGACCCGCTCTCCGTGGGATTCATTCGTTCTTCCTTGATCGTGATCGCACGGGTCGGACAGGGTCCGAAACAGGCGCCGCAGCCCGTGCATGCGGCGGCGTCGAGCTGCGGGCGGGCGACACCGCCCAGCTGCGGACGGAACCGGATTGCCCCCGTGGGACAGGCCTCTCCGCACACTCTGCATTCGATGCCTTGTGCGGCAAGACAAGCACTCCCGATGCCCGCCACGACCATCCACGGCCGCGTCGTGACGGCACTGCGCGACAACGCGCCCGGATCGCAGCGCGCGACACAGTCACCGCAGAACGTGCACTCTCCGTGCGCAAAATCGACGCCCGGAAAGCCGCCATCCATGCGAATCAGGATTTTCGTGGGGCAGGCGGCAATGCACTGATCGCAGCGCGTGCACCGCTCGATGAACAGGGTCTCCGGAACCGCCCACGGAGGACGCTGCGCCGGCGTGATCTCGCGCACCCGCCCCCGCAGAAAACCTCTGCGTGTGCCTGGGTCACCGAAACGAGATAAGGGCGCCACCGTCTTTCCAAGCTTGCTTGTTCGTGACCGGCATTTAAAACCACAAGCGCGCTCTGGTTATTTGATCACAATCAATTCCACGCTTGATCTTGATCAATTCCGACACTGACGCATGCGCGAACGCGGCTCAGCCGCGCATGCGCTCCACCGCCCACACGGCGGCCTCCACCCGCGAGCGCAGCTCGAGCTTGCGCAGGATGTGCTTCACATGCACCTTCACCGTGCCCTCGGCGATCTCGAGCTCGCGTCCGATCTGCTTGTTCGACAGCCCTTCGGCGACCTTCTCCAGGATGCGCGTTTCCTGCTCGGTGAGACCCGCCGTTTCGGGCGACTGCGGCCGCGCCTCACCGCGCAGCGCGGCGACGAGCAGCGGGTTGAGCTGCGCGGGGATCACCACACGCCCCTCGACGATCTCGCGCAAGGCCTCGAGCATGGCCTCGGGCGCCATGTCCTTGAGCAGGTATCCCTCCACGCCACAGCGCAGGGCCGCGACCACGTCCTCGCCCGAATCCGAGCTGGTCACGATGACCACCTTGGCCTTCAGGCGCGCGGCGCGAACTGCACGCAGGACATCCAGACCGCTCAACGCCTTCATCTGCAGCTCGACGAGGATCAGGTCGAGGTCCAGCGTCTGCGCCAGGGCGAGCGCCTCGGCCCCGCCCCACACATCGGCTGCGACATGCATGTCGGGCGCCATCCTGAGCAGCTGCATCATGCCCTTGCGGAACAGGGGCTGGTCGTCGATGATCAGCACGCTTCTACATCCGAGCATCAGCCTGCTCCTCCCGCTTCGGCGCACCGCGCAGCGTCACCGGAGCGCACGCGCCCCCTCGGACACGCGCTGTTTCTCGGCGCGGTAGACATACCCCTCTCACCCTTCATTTCCAGCCCGAACGACACGCTCGTTACGAAAACACCAATTATTCATAGTCTTAAATATTTTTCCAGATACCTCTTTGGAGGTACAGCCGGCACATGCCAGAAACCTGAGCCGCCCGCCGCGAACGTAAATGCAGCAAAGGGGCGGCTAGTCTACGCACTAATCCCCTCGCCGCCGTCCGCAGGAGATCCGCATGGCCCAGACGCACCCCTATTCCGATATGACCGACCTTCTCGCGCGCTGCTCGCCTTTCGACATGCTCGACCCGCAGGAGCGCGCGCGCATCCAGGCTTTGGCACGCCCGATCCACGCTGCCCGCGGCGAACTGCTCGCACAGCAGGAATCCTGTCCGCGCGGCATCCACGTCGTGCGCTCGGGCCGGGTGAAGTGCTTCATCCTTTCTCCGTCGGGCGGCGAGAAGATCGTCCGCCTGGCAGAGCCCGGCAGCTTTTTCGGCGAAGAAGCCGCCCTGCTCAACCGGCCGCACATCGCCAACGCCCAGGCCATGTGCGCGACCGAGTTGCTGCTCGTCCCGACCGCCTCGCTGCGCGAGGCAATGGTGAGTTCGACCGCGTTTGCCGTGTCCATGGCCGCACACCTCGCCACCGCGGCCTACGATCTGATGTCCACGATGCAGGTCCAGTTCCAGCTCAGCGGCACCCAGCGCGTGGCGCACTACCTCACCCAGCTCGCACCCGACGACGCCGAGCGCTGCGAGATCCGCCTCGACACCGACAAGCAGACGATCGCCGCCCAGCTCAACCTCACGCCGGAAACCCTGTCCCGCATCCTCGCCCAACTCACACGCGAGGGCATGATCGAGCAACACGGCCGGCGCGGGGTGGTGCTGAGCAAACTGTCCGCACTGCGCGACTGCGCTTCACACTGAGGATCCCGCACGCGCAAGGCATGCGAACGGCCCGCATCAGCGCCCGATTGGCGCCGGGTCGATCGGCCTGACCCGCGCCAGGTGCGCAGGCACCGCCAGCCAGCGCGCAAACATGCGCCACACATCGAGATCGAAGGCGCGCGGCGCGGTCGCGGCGAGCTCGCGCAGCGCGGCCTCACCCGCCTCCATGTCGACGCCGCCCAGATGGCACCAATGGTCGAAAACCTGCAGGCGATGGCGGCCGCTCACGGCGTGGGCTTCTTCCACGACGACAGCGCCCGACCACGGCCAGGGCCTGGGGCCGACGCCGGCGAGCGCGCCGGCGAGGCGCGCGTCGTGCTCGGCGGGCGTCTCGCGCCGGGCGCACACGCCGGCGCAGCGCCTGGACGCGAAGGCCGAACACGGCCCGCTCCCACCCTCCAGCCCGAGCCGCTGCGGGCACAGCCGGTACAGCATGGCGAGCTCGCGCAAGACGTTGTCAGCCTCGCGACGGTTGCGGAACACTCCGTAAAGCTCGCGCCATGCCACCGGATCGGTACCCGCCACCGGCACGGTTTCGAAGATCGGGGGGCGCCGGCGATTGCCCACCAGGCGCAGCGCAAACGCGTCGTTCGCGGGCTCGTGCGGGCGGTTGAAGCGCGGGCGAAACGTACGTAGCAGCGCGGCTTCGCGCAGCGAGGTATCGAGCTCGCCCGCGGTCTCGACCCACTCCACCCGGCCGATTCGCGCCGCCAGCTCCGCATCGCGCCCCTTGCGCGCGCCCGCACCGAAATGCTCGCGCACCCGCGCCCGCAAGCTCTGCGCACGTCCGATGAACAGCGGCACCTCACGCCGAGCATCTGCCGCCGCTTCGGGTTCGGCGTAGAAGAGGTACAGCCCGGGCACGTCCGGAACCGCCTCGAGCGCGCCCTCGGCCAGTCCGGGCGGCGTGGCGGGGGCCTTCATGGCGCGCTCGACCGCGCGCGCCAGCGCCTCGGGGGGAAATTCCTCGGCGACCTGGCGGACGAACTGCCACAGCACCTCGACATCACCCATCGCGCGATGGCGTACGGTACAGCTCAGGCCGTGACGCTCGATCAGCGCATCGAGCCCGTGCTTGTGATACTGAGGATAGAGCGCGCGCGACAGCTTGACGGTGCACAGCACCTGCGCCTCGAAGCTGCGTCCGATGCGCTCGAAGGCGTTCTTGATGAAGCCGTAATCGAAACGCGCGCTATGCGCGACGAACACGCAGCCTTCGAGCAACTCGGCCACGGTGTCGGCCAGGGTCTCGAAGGCCGGCGCATTGGCGACCATCGCATCGGAAATGCCGGTGACCTGCTCGATCAGCGGCGGAATCGACTGCCCGGGCGCCACCAGGCTCTCCCAGCGCGCAACGACCTCGCCTTCCTCGACACGCAAAATGGCGATCTCGGTCAGGCGGTCGCGCACCGGGTGTGCGCCCGTGCTCTCGACGTCGATGATGGCGAGCCGGCGCGGCAAGCTCATGCGCACCCGCCGCGCGAACAGTCAGCGCCCTGCAGGGAAACCCGGTAGATCAGGGTCAATGATTGGCGTCGTAGTAGTACGCCTTCACTGGCACACGCGCGGCGGCCAGGCGCTTCTGGTCGTCGACGCGCTGCGGCTTGTCCCACCACAGTGCGCGCCCTTTCTTCTGCTCGGCGCGCTGCTCGGGATGCTTTTCCATCCATTCGCGCATGAACTTTGTGTGGTCGGATTCGTACATTGCCATATCGGTCCCCTCTTGATGTTCGTGCAGCGCGCCGCGCTCTGGTCGGCGCGCATTCTATCAGCGCGGGGCAGGATCAGCCCACGCGACCGTCGCCCTTGAGCCTGCCGATGCGCACCACGTCGGGCAGACGTCGCACCGCGCGCATCACGCGCGCCAGATGCATGCGGTCGCGGACCTGCACCGTAAAACTGAGCGCGGTGTAGTCGCCCTGCTCGCCTTCCATCGAAACGCTCTGGATGTTGCAGTCTTCCTCGGCGATCGCATTGGCCACCCGCGCCAGCACGCCGCGCGCGTTGCGCGTGAGCACACGAACACCGACGTCGAACATGCGTTCGTCGCCCAGGCTCTCCCATTCGACGTCGACCCAGCGCCCGCGGTCGGCGCGAACCCGAGTGACGTTCGGACAATCGGCGGTGTGCACTTCCAGCCCCTGCCCCTTGCGCAAGGTGCCGATGATCGGATCGCCGGGGATGGGATGGCAGCAGCTCGCGAGCTGCACGCTCACCCCTTCGGAGCCCCGGATGGTGATGGCGCCTGCGGGCTTGGGCTTGACCACGTCCGGGCGCCCGGACTCCATGTCCTGCGCCTCGGCGAGGCGGCGCGCGATGATCGCCGGCAGGCGCTTGCCCAGGCCCAGGTCGGAGAAGACATCGCGCTTGTTGCGCACGCCGCGATCGCGCAGGAAGCGATCCCAAGCGAAGGTCGAGATCTGCCCGAGCGTGAGGCCGTGCGGGCGCAGGGCCTGGTTGAGCAGGCGCTCGCCCAGGGCGACGGACTCGTCCTGCTGCGCGTTCTTGATGAAATGACGGATCTGCGAGCGCGCCTTGCCGGTGCGCGCATACGACAGCCAGGCCGGGTTGGGGTTGGCGTGCGCGGCCGTGATGATCTCGACCTGGTCACCGTTGCGCAGTTCGCTGCGCAGCGGCATCAGGTCGCCGTTGACGCGACAGGCCACGCAGCGGTTGCCCACGTCGGTATGCACCGCATAGGCGAAGTCCACCGGCGTCGAGCCCTTGGGCATGGAGAAGATCTTGCCCATGGGCGAGAACACGTAGACCTCGCCCGGGAACAGGTCGATCTTGACGTGCTCGAGAAACTCGGTCGCCCCACCCGAGGTGGACTGCAACTCGAGCAGCGACTGCAGCCAGGAGTGCGTCTTCTGCTGCAGCTCGGTGAGCGTCTTCTCGTCGTCCTTGTACAGCCAGTGCGAGGCCACGCCGGTCTCGGCGATGTGGTGCATCTCGCGGGTGCGGATCTGCACCTCGACCGGCATGCCGAAGGGGCCGATCAGCGTGGTGTGCAGGCTCTGGTAGCCGTTGGCCTTGGGGATGGCCAGGTAGTCCTTGAACTTGCCCGGCACCGGTTTGTACATCGAGTGCAGCGCGCCCAACGTCAGGTAGCAGCTCGGCACGTCATTGACAATGACGCGAAAACCGTAGATGTCCAGCACCTGCGAGAAGGACAGCTGCTTCTCGACCATCTTGCGGTAGATACCGTAGAGGTGCTTCTCGCGCCCCTCGACGTCGGCGTTGATGCCCCACTGCGCCAGGCGTTCCTGGATGCTGGCGAGGATCTTGCCCACGACCTCACGCCGATTGCCACGCGCAGAGCGCACGGCCTTGGCGAGCACCTCGAAGCGCAGCGGATATTTGTTGCGGAACGACAGCTCCTGCAGCTCGCGGAACAGGTCGTTGAGGCCGAGTCGGTTGGCGATCGGGGCGTAGATCTCGAGCGTCTCGTTGGCGATGCGGCGACGCTTGGCCGGACGCATGTGGTCCAGCGTACGCATGTTGTGCAGGCGGTCGGCGAGCTTGATGAGGATGACGCGCAGGTCGCTCGCCATCGCCAGCAGCATCTTGCGGAAGTTCTCCGCCTGAGCTTCTTCCTGCGAGCGGAACTCGATCTTGTCGAGCTTGGACAGCCCATCGACCAGCTCGGCCGACACCTTGCCGAAACGCTCGGCGATCTCCGCCTTGGAGATGTGGGTGTCCTCCATCACGTCGTGGAGGAGCGCGGCGATCAGCGCCTGGGCATCGAGGTGCCAGTCGGCGACCAGCGAACACACCGCCACCGGGTGGCTGACGTAGGGCTCGCCGCTGACGCGGAATTGTCCCGAGTGCGCATCCGCAGAAAAATGGTAAGCCGCCTCGACGCGGCCCACATCCTCGGGTTTGAGGTAGGTCTGGAGCTTGGACTTGAGCTGCTGGAAGTCGAGCGCCAACACGCTCGACACCGGCGGGCGGAAGGGTTGGGGGGCTGGGCCCGCGTCAGCGGCTTTCATGCAACCCCCTCACGCAATCAGGCCTGACCGCGGTTGAGCATCTCGAGGCCGACCTTTCCAGCGGCCACCTCACGCAAGGCGATCACGGTGGGCTTGTCGTTGTCCTGCGGGTCGATGTCGATCTGCGGGGTGCCGCCGGCGGTGAGCTGACGAGCGCGATAGGTCGCCGCCAGCGTGAGCTGGAAGCGGTTCGGGATCCTTTTCAGGCATTCTTCGACGGTGATGCGGGCCATGTTCAATCCTGTTCGAGAAAGTCGAAATATTCGGGATGCCGCAGGTGCTGGTTGGCGTAGCGCAAACGCGCGGCGCGCACCACGGCGACCAGATCGTCGAGTGCGGCATCGATTTCGTCGTTGATTATAACGTAGTCGAATTCGGCGACATGGCGCATTTCCCCGCGCGCGCCGAGCAGGCGGCGGCTGATGACCTCGGGGCTGTCGGTACCGCGCCCGACCAGGCGCTCTTCCAGCGCATCCATCGACGGCGGCAGGATGAAGACGCCGACCGCCTCCGGGAAGTGCTTGCGCACCTGCTGCGCGCCCTGCCAGTCGATCTCGAGCAGGGTGTCGCGGCCGGCTTCGATCTGCGCCCTCAACCAAACCTTGGAGGTGGCGTAGTAGTTGCCGTGGACTTCCGCCCACTCGAGGAACTCGCCGCGGTCGCGCAGGCTGCGAAAGGTGGGCACATCGACGAAGTTGTATTCGCGCCCGTCCTCCTCGCCGGGGCGCGGAGAACGCGTGGTATAGGAGATCGACAGCTGCACGCGCGCGTCGCGCTGCAGCAGGCCGCGCACCAGCGTGGTCTTGCCCGCGCCCGAGGGTGCGGTGACGATGAAAAGGGTTCCGGGCATGTTTCGCGTCCTCGTTTTCCAAAAGGCAGCGGCCCGGTCCAAGCATGATGCGGACCGGGCAGCTGCTGCAGCTTGCACGCCTTTCGTGAGGCGAGTCCTGCCGCTTATTCCAGGTTCTGCACCTGTTCGCGCATCTGCTCGATCAGCACCTTCATCTCCATGGCGATGCCGGTGATGTCGGTCGCCGGCGACTTGGAGGCGAGCGTGTTGGCCTCGCGGTTGAGCTCCTGCATCAGGAAGTCGAGCCGCTTGCCGGCCGCGCCGCCAGCCTTGAGGATGCGCTCGACCTCGTCGAGGTGCGTGTTCAACCGGGTCAGCTCCTCATCCACATCGATGCGCTGGGCGTAGAGCGCGACCTCCTGGCGGATGCGGTCCTCGTCGAGGCTGGCGACCGCGTCGCGCAGCTTGGCGGTGAGGCGCTCCTGGTATTCGACCACCACCGCGGGCATGCGCGGCGTGACGATGGCGACGAGTTCGCGCATGCGGGCGACGCGCTCGCGGATCATGCTGGCGAGCTTCTCGCCCTCGCGGCCGCGGGTGGCGACGAGGTCGTCGAGCGCGGCGTTGGTGAGCGCGACGATCGCCGGCAGCATCTCGTCGAAGCCGAGGCTGTCGTCGGCGAGCATGCCCGGCCAGCGCAGCAGCTCGTTGACGCTGAACGGCGCGGCGTCGGCGAAGCGCGCGCGCAGCGTGCCCTGGGCGTCGGCGAGCTGATCGAGCAGCGCGGCGTTGAGCGCCATGCTGCGCGGCGCGGCGTGGCCGGCGTGCAGGTTGAGGCGGCATTCGACCTTGCCGCGCCCAAGGCGCGCGCTGATGCGTTCGCGGATCGCCGGCTCGGCGGCGCGCAGATCGTCGACGATGCGGAAACCCAGGTCGAGATAGCGCGAATTGACGCTGCGCAGTTCGAGATGAAGGCTGACACTGCCCAGATCCTGCGTCTGAACCGCGAACCCTGTCATGCTTTGGACCATTTAGGCGCTCCGGGAACCCTGTCCCATCGATTAAACTGGCCGTTCCACTCAAGAATGAAACCGCGAAGGGCCTGATTCTAGCGCCCCCGAAGATGCCGCCTCAAGCCAACTTCGCACTGCCACAGGGCTTTCAGCTCGACCAGTACCGCATCGAGCGGCAGCTGTCGCTGGGCGGCTTTTCCATCGTGTACCTCGCTCACGACGCCGACGGCACGCCGGTGGCGATCAAGGAATACCTGCCCAATTCGCTCGCGCTGCGCAAGGAAGGCGAAACCGAGCCCCAGGTGCCCGACGAGCACCGCCTCGCCTTCCGCTACGGCATGAAGTGCTTTTTCGAGGAAGGGCGCGCGCTCGCCAAGCTCATGCACCCCAACGTGGTGCGCGTGCTCAACTTCTTCCGCGCCAACGGCACGGTGTACATGGTCATGCAGTTCGAGCGCGGCCGCACCCTGCACGACTACATCCAGCGCCACAAGGGCGAGCTCAAGGAAGGCATGATCCGCGCCGTGATCGCGCGCATGCTCAACGGCCTGCGCGAGGTACATGCGCACAAGCTGCTGCACCTCGACATCAAGCCGTCGAACATCTATCTGCGCTCCGACGGCACGCCCGTGCTGCTCGATTTCGGCGCCGCACGCCAGACCCTGCTCACCGATCAGCCCGTGCTCAAGCCGATGTACACCCCCGGCTACGCGGCGCCCGAACAGTACGAGAAGGGCGCGCAGCTCGGCCCCTGGACCGACATCTACAGCGTGGGCGCCAGCCTCTATGCCAGCGTCACCGGCAGCGCGCCGCCGCGCGCCGACGAGCGCAGCGAGGCCGACACGCTGCAACCGCTCACGAAAACCCATGCCGGACGCTACGAAACCCAGCTCCTCGAGCTCATCGACTGGACACTGCAGCTGGACCCGCTCGCACGCCCGCAAAGCGTCTATGCCCTGCAAAAAGCCCTCATCCAACGCCAGGCGGGCGCCGACCGGCCGGAGAACTGGTTCTCCGACCTGGGCGGTCGGCTCAAATCCTTCATCGCTCGCAGCTGAGACCGTCCACCGATGAGATTCACCATCTACCAGGAAAGCCGCATCGGCCAGCGCACCAGCAATCAGGACCGCATCGCCCACAGCTATTCGCGCGACGCGCTGCTGATGCTGGTCGCCGACGGCATGGGCGGCCACGCGCATGGTGAACTCGCCGCCCAACTCGCGGTGCAGCACATCGCGCTCGCCTTCCAGCACGAGGCACTTCCGATGCTGGCCGACCCGGCGCTGTTCCTGTCGCGCGCGATGATGGGCGCACACAACGCGATCCTCGACCACGCGCTCGACCACGGCCTGCGCGAGGCGCCGCGCACCACGCTCGTGGCCTGCGTGGTGCAGCACGGCGCCGCGTTCTGGGCACACGCGGGCGACTCGCGCCTGTATCTGCTGCGGCGCGGCCACATCGTCACGCGTACCCGCGACCATTCGCGCACCCAGTTGCTCGTCGACCAGGGCCTGCTGCGCCCCGAAGAGGCGCACGAGCACCCGGGGCGCAACCGTGTTTACTCCTGCCTGGGCGGAACGCACCAGCCGCAGGTGGAGCACTCGCCGCGCACGCCGCTGCGCGACGGCGACATCCTCGCGCTGTGCAGCGACGGCGTGTGGGGCCCGCTCGGCGACGACCGCCTCGTCACCGGGCTGACCTGCGGCCCGCTCGCCCAGGCCGTGCCTCAGCTCATGGACCAGGCCGAACAGATCGCCGGCGCGAGCGCCGACAACCTGTCGGCCGTGACCATGTGCTGGCACGACGAGAACAACCTCAGCCCCGCCACGGTCGACGCCGTATCCACCCGCACCATGGAGATGGATATGTTCAGCACCCGCCTCGACACCGGCTCGGCAGGCGGCGGCAACACCGACCTCGACGAAGGCGAGATCGAGCGCGCGATCCGCGAGATCAACGAAGCCATCCGTAAGTACGACACCCCACGATAGGACACCCCATGCGACCCAGCCAGCGCCAGCCCGATCAACTCCGCACCGTCCGCCTCAGCCGCGGCTTCACCTGCCACGCCGAAGGCTCGGTGCTGGTCGAGTTCGGCGCCACCCGCGTGCTGTGCACCGCCAGCGTCGAAGAGAACGTACCCGGCTTCCTGCGCGGCAAGGGCCAGGGCTGGGTCACCGCCGAATACGGCATGCTGCCGCGCGCCACCCANNCGCGAGGCCGCCAAGGGCAAGCAGAGCGGCCGCACCCAGGAGATCCAGCGCCTGATCGGGCGCAGCCTGCGCGCGGTGGTGGACCTGGCCGCGCTCGGCGAGCGCCAGATCGTGGTCGACTGCGACGTGCTGCAGGCCGACGGCGGCACCCGCACCGCCGCCATCACCGGCGCCTGCGTCGCGGTGCACGACGCGCTCATCGGCCTGGTCACCGCCGGCAAGCTCGCCCACAACCCGATGCGCGAATTCGTCGCCGCGGTATCGGTGGGCATCCATCAGGGCGTGCCGGTGCTCGACCTCGACTACGCCGAAGACTCCGATTGCGACACCGACATGAACGTGGTGATGACCGAAGGCGGCGGCCTGATCGAGGTGCAGGGCACGGCCGAGGGCGCGGCGTTTTCGCGCGCCGAGCTCAACGCGCTCATCGACCTCGCCGAACTCGGCGGGCGACAGTTGTTCGAACTGCAACGCGCTGCGGTGCGCTCGGCCACGCTCACGGCCTGAGCCCGGCGCGCCAGGAGAACCCACCATGAGCACCCGACTCGTCCTCGCCAGCAACAACGCCAAGAAGGCCGCCGAGATGCAGGCCCTGCTCGCCCCGCTCGGCATCGAGGTCATCCCGCAAGCCGTGTTCGGCGTCGGCGAGGCCGAAGAGCCGCACCCCAGCTTCGTCGAGAACGCGCTCGCCAAGGCCCGCCACGCCTCCGCCGCCACCGGCCTGCCCGCGGTGGCGGATGACTCCGGCCTGTGCGTGGAGGCGCTCGGCGGCGCGCCGGGCGTCATATCCGCCCGCTTCGCCGGCGAGCCCAAGTCCGACGCGCGCAACAACGCCCTGCTGCTGGAAAAGCTCGCCCACCTCGCCGAGCCCGCCCAGCGCCGCGCCTATTTCTATTCCGCGGTGGTGCTGGTGCGCCACGCCGAAGACCCGCGCCCGCTGATCGCCGACGGCGAGTGGCACGGCGAGATCCTGCCCGCCGCGCGTGGCGAAGGCGGCTTCGGCTACGACCCGCTGTTCTGGCTGCCCGAGCTCGGCCAGACTGCCGCCGAGCTGGATTCGGTGCTCAAGAACACCCTCAGCCACCGCGGCGCCGCCATGCGCCACCTGCTCGACCGCCTCGCCGCGCATCCGCTGTGACCCCACCGCCCCGTGGGAGCGGGCTTGCCCGCCAATTTTGCATGCTGTAGCGCTGTATTCGCGGGCAAGCCCGCTCCCACGGCTACACCCACCGCTGCTGCTACACGAGCAGACCGCACCGGACCGCCCCTCGCCGTGACCACCCGCCGCATCATCCCGCTCGCCCCCGCCGCCGCGCCGGCGCGCGCCCTGCCGCTGCCCGAACGCCCGCAGCTCGAGGCCCCACCGCCGCTGTCGGTGTACGTGCATTTCCCGTGGTGCGTGAAGAAGTGCCCCTACTGCGACTTCAACTCCCACGCCCCGCGCGAGGGCGGCATCCCCGAGCAGGCCTGGCTGGACGCCGTACTCGCCGACCTGCAGTACGCCCTGCCCCAGGTCTGGGGTCGGCGGGTGCATAGCGTCTTCATCGGCGGCGGCACGCCCAGCCTGATGTCGGCGGCCACGCTCGACGGCCTGCTCACCGGCCTCCGCATGCTGCTGCCGCTCGACCCGCTCGCCGAGATCACGCTCGAGGCCAACCCGGGCACCGTCGAGGCCGAGCGCTTTCACGACTACCGCGCCGCCGGCGTCAATCGCCTGTCGCTCGGCATTCAGAGCTTCGACGACGCCATGCTCGCGAAAATCGGCCGCATCCACGGCGGCGACGAGGCCCGGCGTGCGATCGACGCCGCACGCACCCACTTCGAGCGCGTCAATCTCGACCTGATGTACGCCCTGCCCGGCCAGACCCTGGACATGGCGCTCGCCGACCTGGACACCGCAATCGGCTTCGGCGTGCAGCACCTGTCGTGCTACCACCTCACCCTCGAGCCCAACACCCCCTTCGCCCACAACCCGCCGCCGTTGCCCGACGACGACACCGCCGCCGACATGCAGGAAGCCATCGAGGCCCGCCTGGCCGAAGCCGGCTTCGAGCACTACGAGACCTCCGCCTTCGCCCGCCCGCACGAACAGAGCCGCCACAACCTCAACTACTGGACCTTCGGCGACTACCTCGGCCTCGGCCCCGGCGCCCACGGCAAGCTCTCCAGCCATGAAGGCATCCGCCGCGAGATGCGCCACAAGCACCCCGGGCGCTACCTCGAAGGCGCGGCGCGCGGCGACTTCATCCAGGAAGCGCGCGAGGTGTCGGTAGCCGAGCTGCCCTTCGAGTTCATGATGAACGCGCTGCGCCTCACCGAAGGCGTGCCCGCCAAGCTGTTCGCCGCGCGCACCGGGGTGCCCATCGAGGCCGTCACCAACGAGCTGGCGCGGGCACGCGAACTCGGGCTACTGGATATCACAGAGGGGCAACTGCGGCCGACGCCGCAGGGGCGGCGCTTCCTGAACGAGTTGCTGCAGGTGTTCTTGCGGGATTGAGCCGCCCGCTCACAGCTCGGCTACGCGAGCATGTCTTCACAAGCGATATGGTGAAAGACGGCAGCCTCGTTCAGCCGGCGGTCGAGACTGGCCAGCCGGGCGCCGAGCCGGTGTGCGATCGCCAGGTGCAGCGCATCACCTGCGCGCAGCGCCAGCGCCGCATCGATGAACACGGCGGCGGTACGGAAATCGGCTGGCTCGACCTCGACAGTGCGCAATTCGGCCGAGACGAAACGCTGGAAATGCGCCAGCGCCTGCTGCCGCGTAGCCGCGTCGATAGCGCCGGTGCGCTGCTTGATGCCGCCAACGCTGGCCATTTCGGTGAGCGTCCACGCCGAGATCACCAATCCCGCGCGACGCAGGGGTTCCAGTTGGTCGAGCACGCGCACCGCACCCGGTTCGCGAAAGAACAGCGCGCCGATGACCGAGGTGTCGAGGTAGATCACAGCAGGTCGTCCTCGCGCATCTGCGCAACGGTGGGGCCGTTGGTTGGCTCCGCCTCGACCCACGCGCGCAGCGCGGCCCAGCCGTAGCCACCCACGCCCGGTTCGGCCACCAGGCGCGCAACCGCCTGGCCACGGCGGGTGATCAGCACGTCATTGCCGGCTTCGACGTCGGCGATGAGGCTGGACAGGTGGGACTTGGTCTCGGCGACGGAAGCGGTTTTCATGTTCGCACCATCCTCAAATGGTCAACTACAGCGTCATTCTGGCTCTCGTTGACCATGTTGTAAACCACGCCAGGATTTCGTCCTACCCCCGCAATTGCCGATCTGGCACCGCAGCAATCTCATTCCGATAGAATCCCGCCACCTCGCCCGAACCGTCGGGTCGCGGATCCACAGGAGAATTCAGCACATGTTCGATCAGGAAGACAGCGAACTCAACGTCGTGATGGGCGTGGTGTTCGGCATCATCGCGCTGGTCATCGCCCTCGTCATCGGCCTGGCCGCCAACCAACTGGGCGGAAAACAGACCGCGCCGGCGGTTGCTGCGCCCGGTGCAGGCGAGGTCGCTTTCACCGACGTAGCCGAAGTGGGCGATGCGCTGGTGAAGATCCATTTCGACGTCGGCCAGAGCGCGCTGTCCGCGGCCGCGCCCGCGCAGATCGACACCGTGGTCGCCGCACTCGCCGCCGCGCCGCAGGCCAGCGCGCTGCTGTCCGGCTTCCACGACGAAACCGGCGCCGCCGCGGTCAATGCCGAAGTGGCGAAGAACCGTGCGCTGTCGGTGCGCCAGGCGCTGATCGCCGCCGGCGTGCCCGCAGAGCGCGTGCTGATGCGCCGCCCCGCCGTCACCCTGGGCGGCACCGATGCCGCCGAAGCACGTCGCGTCGAAGTGCGCGTGCAGTAAATTCGCCGCCGCGCGAGTTTGAATCGAAGGCCGGGCTTGTCCCGGCTTTTTTCTGCACGACAGACCTTGCTGCCAGGCGAAACCTCGCGCCGGCAACTCGATCGTTCAAGCACCGGAACGGCATCCCGGCTTCTTCTCATCAGGATCGGCCCCTTCGTCGCGTGCGGTACTCAGGGTTTGAGACGCGGCACGCAGCGCAGCCTGGAGAATCGAAATCCTCATGATGGAGATGCCGGGCTGAAACGCCCTCGAAGCCGGTGCCGTTCTTTGTGCCCCGCGGGCACCGATGCTGTCAGCGCCGCGCGCCTCCGCCGTCGCAAGGTTTCTCGATTGTTCCGCAGGCCAGTGTTCGTGACCGTCCGGCCGGCCCTCGGTAACTCGCAAAGCGCCGCCGGGGAAAAGCGCTTGCATTAAATTAGACGATCAGTCTAATATAGATCCATGGAAGCACAGCAAACCCCTGTCCGCCGGCGCGGCCGCCCTCCGAAGCGGCCCGAACAATCCGTCGAAACCCGCGAGCTGCTGGTGCGCGCCGGGCTCGAGGCGCTGACCGAGAAGGGCTTTTCGTCCACGGGAATCGACGAGGTGCTCAAGCGCGTGGGCGTGCCGAAGGGTTCCTTCTATCACTACTTCGACAGTAAGGAAGCCTTCGGGGCAGAGTTGATCGAGCGGTACGCGCGCTACTTTGCCCACAAGCTGGAGCGCCACTTCGGTGACGCCTCGCGGCAGCCGCTCGATCGCCTGTGGGCCTTCGTCGAAGACGCCCGGGCAGGCATGAAGCGACACGATTACCGCCGCGGGTGCCTCATCGGCAACCTCGGGCAGGAGATGGCCGCATTGCCGGAAAGTTTTCGGGCGCTTCTCAACGCGGTGTTTCACGACTGGGAGCAGCGCTTCGCGCGCTGCCTCGAAGCGGCACAGCAGCAAGGGGAGATTTCCCGCTCCGTGGACTGCGAGCAGGCAGCCGTCTTTTTCTGGATCGGCTGGGAGGGTGCGGTGTTGCGGGCGAAACTCGAACGCAGTGACAAAGCCCTCGAGCTCTTTGCCCGCGGTTTTTTCGCCGGTCTGAAGAAGGCTTAATTTTTTTAATTTTTTATAGACGATCAGTCTAAAAGAGGAGGAGCTAAACATGTTCAAGGGCATTCTGATTGAGAAGGACGACGCCGGTTACCGTGCCGCCATCAAGGACATCGACGAGGCACAGTTGCCCGATGGCGACGTCACGGTTCGCGTCAGCCACTCGACGCTCAACTACAAGGACGGCCTTGCAATAACTGGCAAGGGGCCTGTGGTTCGCCGCTTCCCGATGGTGCCGGGCATCGACCTCGTGGGCGCCGTCGAGTCGAGCAGCCACCCCGACTACAAGCCAGGCGACCAGGTGGTCCTGAATGGCTGGGGGGTCGGCGAAGTGCATTGGGGCGGACTCGCACAGAAGGCGCGCCTGAAGGGTGACTGGCTGGTGCCGCTGCCCGAGCGGTTCTCTCCCCAGCAGGCCATGGCGATCGGCACCGCCGGCTACACCGCCATGCTCTGCGTGCTCGGGCTGGAGCGCCATGGCGTGACCCCGGCCCACGGCGAGATCCTCGTCACCGGCGCCGCGGGCGGGGTCGGCAGCGTGGCGATCGCGGTACTGGCGAAGCTCGGCTACACCGTCGTCGCGGTCAGCGGTCGCACCGAGGAGGCCGACTACCTCAAGCGCCTGGGCGCCTCCGAAGTGCTCGGTCGCGCGGAGTTCGCGGCGCCGGGCAAGCCGCTTGGCAAGGAACGCTGGGCGGGGGCGGTCGATGTCGTCGGCAGCCATACCCTCGCGAACGTCTGCGCCACCACCAAGTACCGGGGCGTCGTCACCGCTTGCGGGCTTGCCGGCGGAATGGATTTTCCGGCCTCGGTCGCGCCCTTCATCCTGCGCGGGGTGACGCTCGCCGGCATCGACAGCGTGATGTGCCCGCGCCCCGAGCGCCTCGAGGCATGGCGCCGCCTCGGCACCGACCTCGACATCTCCAAGCTCGAGACGATCAGCACCGAGATTTCGTTGGCCGACGCGATCCCCGCCGCATCGAAGCTGATCAATGGCGAGATCCGCGGCCGCGTGATCGTGGACGTCAATCGCTGAGCCAGGTGAGCCAGGGTGACCGGCCGTCTCGGGCGGCCGGTCACCCCTATGAACGGAGGAGACAACCCATGAAGCAAAAATTGCTCGTAACCGCACTGGCTTCCCTCTTGCTGGCAGCCCCTCTCGCTCAGTCCGCCGAGTTCGTCTGCCATGATGACGTCAAGCCGGCAAGCTACAACCCGGAGGAGCAGCGCCTGGTCGACCAGTTCTGGGACGAATCACTGACCTATCTCGGTCAGTACTTGCGGGCCTTGGAAACCCCGACGGGCGAGTGCAAGGATTCCGCAGAAGCGACGATTCAAACGTATGACGCGGCGACCGGCGCCAAACAGACCCGCTGCATCATGCGCTACCGTGACATCGAACTATTGGCGAAGCACCTCCGCGCGGTGCAGGCGGAGCCCGACAAGGCGAAGAAGTGCTTCGATCCCCAGAAGAACTACGACGCATTCCCGCTCTACACGCCCAGCACCGAGGTACAGGCGCTGTCCGCGGTGTCGAAATGGCTCGACCGTCCATTGCTGACGGACTACTACCGCAAACTGGGCGGCGAGATCGGCGCAGCAGGCCTCGAACTCAATGAGAACTTCGTCGCCGTGACTTCCCGCACCGACACCAGCGTGCATTGGAGCAGCGATGTGAGCATCAAGGGGCTACCGACGCTGTGGTCATCGGTCGGCTGGATCCCGTTCTATGCGGAGAACCCCGATGCCGGAGCCGACCGCTTCCGCGGCGGTTATCTCTACGCCGAGCTGATGGGACCGTGGGGCAACCTGCGCATCAAGGAGATCGATGGCGAGACGGTAGGGGCAGAGATCGGCATGACGGTGCAGCTGTTCAATACCTCGTACCCCTTCCACTACCACCACCCGCAGGAAATCTACATGACACTGACCAAGCCTCAGTGCATCGACCAGAACAAGTACATGGTCATGCACTGGGACAGCCACGAATTCGAGCACGAGCGTCGTGCCGATGGATGGACAGTGAACATCGACGGCTCGGACGGGCGCTGGCAGAAATGGTTCGCCAACCAGGACCCGAGCCACGAGTGGCTGACCTACTTCGAGCGCAACGCGATTCACGCCTTTCACGCGAAGGAAGGCTGCAATCAGACGATCGAGAATTCGGGATTGGTCACGGTGTGGGCACGCTCCACTGCGCAGGACAATGAACAGTCGACTCGGCTCTGCAAGTCACCAGGCGGAGGCAAGGTCATGCAACCCGACGACACGGCGGTGTGCGAACTGCGCGACTGGAAACCCTGATTCAGCCGATGGTTGGGCGGTATGGAGAATACGAAACCGCCCAACCGCGCGCGAAATGCGGGCTCAGGTCTGTCAGTTGCCCGCTCCGCCGGGCAACCGGGAAAAGCCGCCAACGGCGGGCGGGTCACATGCGGGAAATCACGACGCCTTCACCCGACGGTATAGCCGCCATCCACGACGATCTCCTGCCCGAAGATGTTCTTCGCAGCATCCGAGGCCAGGAACACCGAGAGCTCGGCGATATCTTCCGGCTGGCCGAACGCGCCGGGCATGAGCCGGGAATTGATCTTCTCCGCGACCGCACCCAGGACCTCGGGCGGCAGCCCGACCGTTCCCCACAGCGGCGTGCCGATCGGGCCCGGTGCGATGGAATTGACCCGGATGCCCTGGGGCGCGAGCTCTGCGGCCAGGGTCTGGGAAAGGGACTTCAGCGCCGCCTTGCTGGCACTGTAGATGGCCAGGCCGGGGAAGCCCACCTGGGTGAGGAAGGTGGTGATGAACTGGATCGATCCGCCCTTGCGGATGTGGGGAACGAACAGGCGCGCGGTTTCTGCCGCGCCAAAGAAATTGACCGAGAACTGGGTGTCGAAGGCTTCGGCGGTGCTGTCCTCGAACGACACGACGCGCGCGATGCCGGCGTTCAGGACGACGATATCCACGCCGCCATGGGCGCGCACGGCTTCATCGACCAGGCGCTTCAGGTCCTCGGGGTTCGTCACATCGCCCGCCACGGCCTTGACCTGCCCGGGATAACTCGCCTCCAGTGCCTTCAAGGCGTCGAGATTGCGCGCGAACGCCACGACCAGGGCGCCGGCCTCTGCATATTTCTCGACGATCGATTTCCCGATTCCACTACTGGCACCCGTGACGACTGCCACCTTGCCTTCAAGCGTCTTCGCCATGTCCTGCTCCTCAAATGATCCCGGGGTCCGGGGTCGGGCAAGCGTGTTTGAAACGAAAGCAGTTGTCGATGACGCTCATCAAGAAGGTCCGGCGCCGCAGGCTCAGGGCACGAGCCTCAGGCCGACGAACAGGGTGAGCAGGGCCAGCGCCATGCAGCCTCCCGCCCACCCGCCCGCGCCCCCAAGCCCATGACCGTCAGGCTGATGAGGGCAAAGAGAAAGCGCGCGACCGGATCGGGCCGTCGCTTGTCGGGCGTGTGCCGATCAGGCATCGCCACAGCACCCCGGTTTCCGCACACGCGGCGCGGGCGATGCGTCGCTGGCAGCGCCCAGGGATGCGGACGCGGCAAGCAGCGCGGCCTTGAGGATCAGCGCTTCCGGAATCGCCTCGAAGGTTTCCGCTCCAACTTCCAAGGTCCGGCACGCCGCGCCGCCGCAGGCCGCGCAGCAGGTGCTCTTGCCAACGCTCGCGCCGAGCCAGTCTTCAATCGAGCGCCCGGCAATCCAGATCCGGTTGGATTCGGATGGCATCCCCTTGAATGCCTCGAGTGCGATCTCCCGCGCTTCCAGAACCGGCTCGATGCCCAACGGCCGCAGCGCCTCCTGAAGCTTCGGGATCACCCGGGCGATGGCCTCTTGTGTGCCGCCACACCGCTCGCAGGTCTCCCCCTCGGGCGTGACGAGTCGCTGCCACAGGATTTTCAGGGTCTTCATGCTGATGCGATTCCTTACGGGGCAGTGACGGAAACGGCTGGCAGGGCAGGGCATCAGGTCGGCCACCTGGCGGACGCGCACGGCATGGATGCCGCCAGCGGCAAGGTGCTTCGGGATCTGTCCTGGCGGCTGACGCCTCACAAGAGACGTTCAGCACCTCGATGGCCCGATGACAGTTTTCAGAGTCAAGTTGCCACCCCGACATGCATGTTTCTTTTGCTGCCAAATGCCCCTGCATTCGTTCAATGTGAATGCCGGTGGTGGATGTCGGGGAAATGGGGATGCTTGTGTACCATCGCCTCGTGCCGATGCCAGTGCTCGTGGTGCTCGTCGCCGATCCATGCAAACGCATGGGCGTGTTGGTGGTGCGCGTCATGTATATGACGGTGACTGTGCTCCATCGGCTCATGTACGTGTTCATGCTCATGGTGTTCGGTGAGGTGCAGCCATACGCCCAATGCCATGAGGGCGGAAGCGATCCAGAACGCAGTCGAGGTTGACTCGCCGAGAAGCACGATTGAAACGGCCGCGCCAATGAAAGGCGCGGTCGAGAAATAGGCGCCGGTGCGCGCCGTGCCCAAGCCGCGCAATGCAAGCACGAAGAGCACCAGGCTGATGCCGTAGCCAAGCAGGCCAACGGCCAGGGTCCCGAGCAGGAGCGGGCCGCCGGGCAGGCTCGCACCGAGCGCGAAGGCCAGCGCGACGTTGACCGAGCCCGCCACAGCGCCTTTCGCGCCTGCGACGAACAGCGCGTCCGAGGCCGAGACGCGCCGCGTCAGGTTGTTGTCGATGGCCCAGCACAGACAGGCGACGACGATGGCGAGCGGGCCGAACCAACCGTTCGTTTCCGCGTCACCTCCCGACCAGGACAACACCACCCCGCCCGCGACGATTGCGAGCATGCCGAGCACGATGCGCCGGTCGGCGTTCTCCTTGAAGACGACCCAGGCGATCACAGCGGTCAACACCGCTTCGAGGTTCAGCAGCAATGAGGCTGTCGAGCCACTGGTGCGTGTCAGCCCGAACATCAGCGCAAGCGGCCCCACGACACCTCCGAAGAAGATCGCCCCGAGCAGCCAGGGCCATTCGCCTTTGCTCAGGCCGGAGGGTGTCCAGCCCCGGTCTCGCACCAGCCGCGCGGCGGCCAGCCCCACTCCGCTCCCGAGATAAAGCAGCCCGGCGAGCAGCCACGGCGACATCTCGCCGACCAGCAACTTGGCGAAGGGGGTGCTCGCGCCGAACAAGGCCGCTGCGAGCAGCGCGTGGATGACGTAGATGTTGTTCATGTTCCTGCCTGAGCGGCGGCGTCGCACCGGGGGCGGTCGCCGGGAAGACCCCCACCCCTTGCAGGGCGGGGGCGTCGTGCTTACAGCACGCGTTCGATCTTCGCGTAATCGCCTTCGGTCTTGAGTGTGACGGTCACCTCGCTCCCGGTACGGTTGCGCCAGAACCAGCCGTGCTTGCCATCGAAGGCCGCGACGAGTTCGCCCTTGTCGCCCGGCTGGTTACGTCCCTTACCGTAGCCATGATAGAAGTTCTTCGGCGCATCGAAAGGATCACCGTGGGTGTCGAAGTTCACGCCACCGCCCGCGCTCGTCCATTGGTATCGCACGAGGCTATCCTTGTTCATGGTCAGCTTCACTTCGGCCCCTTGGCCGGGCTTGAGGGTGACGGTCATCGTGTCCTGCCGCCCTGCGGCACGCTCGGACGCAATCGGAGCATGGGTTGGCGCCGCCACCATGGTCGACGCAGGGGCAGGCACCGTGAGGGATGGCGCCTCCGCGCTCGCCGCCGGCACGACGGCGACGGGTTCTACCTGTGTCGTTCGGATGGCAGCTTGTTCTTCCGCGCGCGCCTCGGCCGCCAGCGACATCTTGATTTCGCCCATCGGCGTCAGACCGAGTGCGCGGCCGATGCCCGTGGGGTCGATGCCGTACTCGGCCGGCAGCACGGTGGTGACGAGCAAACTGCCGGCGATCAGGGCAGCCAGGGCGGTCGAGCGCAGCAGCCTGGCGGTGCTCGGGAGGTCAGCACGCTTGGGGAGGTCGGTGTTGTACATGGTCGATAACTCCAGGAATCTCAGGATACGAAGAGGCCGGAGAGCTGATAGCCGATCAGCATGAATCCGGCACACATCATGGCGACGTTGGCGGTGTAGGCGTGGCGGATGAATCCGGCGCTGCGGCGCCAGAAGCCGATCGCGATCAGGATCGCGCCCAGCGCGAGCAACTGGCCGATCTCCACGCCGACGTTGAACGCCAGCAAATTGGGCAGCAGGCCATCGCGGGCGATCTCGAACTCCTGGATCTTGGCCGCCAGGCCGAAGCCGTGGAACAGGCCGAAAACCAGGGTCGCCACCTTGGTGTTCGGCTGCACGCCGAACCAGCGCTGGAAGGCGCCCAGGTTGTCGAGCGCCTTGTACACCACCGACAGGCCGATGATCGCGTCGATCAGGTAAGCATTGACGTTCACCCCGGCGTAGACGCCGTAAAGCATGGTGACCGAGTGCCCGATGGCGAACAGGCTGACGTAGAGCGCGATGTCCTTGAGCTTGTAGAGGAAGAAGATCACCCCGGCGAGGAACAGCAGATGGTCGTAACCAGTGACCATGTGCTTGGCGCCAAGATAGGTGAAGGGCAGCAGGTGCGTGCCCGAGATCTCCTGGATGTAACCCTTGTCGCCCTCGGCCACGCCATGGGCGTGCGCAAGCGCGGTCAGGAGCAGGTAGAGCAGCACGCCTGCGAAAGCGTGCAGCAGCGGCCCGGAGCATGGCAGCACGGCTGCCCGCCCCCGGCTGGGGATGGAATGGGTCATGAGCGTCTTCCGATGAGGTTTGCTGGGTAAGTCCGGCGATTCACGCGCGCGGAACTCGACAGGTCAAACGATCAGGAGACGTTTTGGTGGGCGCTCGAGACAGGCGCAGGGCGCGGGATGGGCAAGGCGGTCCTGCTCGGCGATCCAGTGATTCGACAGCGACGGAACACCCATCGCGTGAGTGCGTGGCACGTTCGGCTTGTCGTGGCTGTGGTCGACCGGGTTGTGACCATGTTGGTGGGACCCGCCCTTGTCCTCGAAGTCCTCATGGCTGTGGCCGTGACCGACCGGCTCGATGTCCACATCAGCACCTTCGAACGCTTGCGCGTGCGTGCTTGCATGCAAAGGGTCGTGGGACAGGGAGGTCGCGCTCGAGAATGCAAGCAGCGCATGCGAAAGCATCAGCAGCCCGATCAACCCTCTCGCCAGCGAACGGGCGATATTCCTTGAGAGAAAGGGGACTGTGCGGCAGAGAGTCATGTCGATTCAGATCCGGAAAGCAGGTGGACTCCCGAGACCTGTGCGCCGGTTTATACAGCAGTTCGACTCGGCACGGCAACGGCGCAACAATCGGAAACCCGCACTGCCCGCATACCTTTCGATACACAATGGCCGCACCAACTGGATACCCTGCTCGCAATCGCTCGATGCCTTCAAACCCAGGAGTTCTCGATGAACAAGCTCACCGTGACCGTGGCCGCCTTCGTGCTTTCGTTGTCTCCATTTCCCGCGCTCGCTCAGGAAAATGCAGAGGCCTTGGTCGCGAGCATGCGCAAGGCCGACATGAGCTACAAGGAGCTCATGACCATCATGGGGCGCTCCATTGGCATGATGCAGGAAGGCGTACTCACCCAGAATCGCGAGTTGGTCGAGCAAGGCGCTAACATCATCTTCACTCATCCCGCACCCAACCACAGTCCGTGGTCCATCATGCCGCAGGCGGACCAGGCTGGGTTCAAGGAAGCGCTTCTGGCGTACGACAAGATCCTCGACATCCACACCCAGGATATCCTGAAAGGCAGTCGAGGCAAGGACTGGTTCGCAGCTGGTGCAGCCCTGACGGAGCTGCAGACGGCATGCATTTCCTGTCATTTGCAATGGAAAGACAAGGCGCAGAAGCTGCCCGCCCGAGACTGAGGAAAATTCGCTAGTTCTTGTTTCCCTCGCGTGCGCGCTCTGCTCGCGCCTTTACCCGTTCCCTTGCACGTTCCTCGTAAGCCTGCCTGCGGTCGCAGCCTGACATGCGCTCCTGCCAAACCGGAGATGCGATGACCCGCTGACCGCTTCTGCTGACGCTTCTTACACCACGTCCCGGGACACGATCAGCGCCTTCACCCTCTACCGTTTGTTCTTCGCCCGAATATAGAGCACCTTGCTCGTCCCACCCGGCGCGCCCCGCTCCTCAGTCACGAACAGGTCCTCCCGCCCTCGTACCAGATCAGACAGCTTCTTGTACCCATGAAGGCGCGAATCGAAATCCGGCTGGATTTTCTGCAGATAGCTGCCGAATGTCCCGAGGTGAGCCCATCCGGAATCGTCAGCCGATTTCTCGAGCGCTTCCATCAGAAAGTCGGTCGGAAAAGCAGGCCGCGCGATCGCGGTAGCCGACACCGGGGTCACCTCGGGGGCCTCGACCGCGGGCGATGATCCGTTCGCCGACGCAGTGGCTTCAGCCGCAGCAGCGGGCTTGCGCAGCACTTCGGTGAAGATGAACTTGTGGCAGGCGTTGCGGAATGCCTCGGGCGTCTTCTGCTCGCCGAATCCATAGACCAGCAGGCCTTCTTCCCGCAGACGCACGGCCAGGCCGGTGAAGTCGCTGTCGCTGGTCACCAGGCAGTAGCCATCGAAGCGGCGCGTGTACAGCAGATCCATCGCGTCGATGATCATGGTGCTGTCGGTCGCGTTCTTGCCCGTCGTGTAAGCGAACTGCTGGACGGGCTTGATCGAGTAGCGATTCAGGACCTTCTTCCACGATGCGCTGGTGGGCGAGGTGAAGTCGCCGTAGATCCGCCGGACCGTGGCTTCGCCGAAACGCGCGACCTCCTCGAGCAGGCCCTCGATGACGCCGGCCTGCGCGTTATCCGCGTCGATGAGGACGGCGAGACGTTTGGCCGGTTCTTCGGCCTCGACCCGGACGACTGTTTTCGGCTGCATGGATCACCTATCGAATTCGATTATGCGTCGAGTATAGGCGGCGGAGTCGGGCGCGAACCGCGGCGTATTCCGCGGACAGGACCACAATGTCGGACTTATCCCTTTTCGGGGGGAAACCTGACATAGGCTTCACGAAGGTAGTCCAACGCATCTCGCCTTACGAGCGCCTTCTCGATGTGCAAAGCTTCATGCTGATGCGATTCCTTATGGGACCGACGGATTTCACCCGACGCAAGCATCGGGGCCCTGCCCCATCAACATGGCCGGGGCTGTGCCGACGGCTATGTTCGTCGGCCTGGAGCGGGCTTCAACGCGCGCCGTTGACCGTAAACGTTTTACCGCAGAAGATGGCGAAAATAACTGTTTTAGGGTCGCTGTATGCAAAACATTGATGCGTACGCCGGATATAAGTGGCTGTCGGAGGCGTATGACGTGGCGCCGGTGCAGCCCTTTCGGGTCCGCAGCGTCATAGGCTCGGCGCGCTCCAGCGCGGCGTCAAACGGCTTCACGGTCGAGACGTACCCAGCGCATTACCAGCCGGACACGACGCTGAGCGCGCACCTGACGTTTGCGCTCAAGCATGAGGGCGTCGAGCTGGATTTTCTCCACCGTCTCTTCGAGGTCACCGGACCTGAGCCCATCGCCAAATGGGCACTGGAAGAGCCCACGGGTGCGTACGCGCGCCGCAGCGGCTTCCTCTATGAGTGGCTCACCGACTCCATCCTGGATGGGGTGGGCGACGCCGGCGGAAACTACGTCGACTTGCTCGGTTCGTCCCGGTACCTCACCGCCACGGTGTCGGACAAGGTCCGCCGCTGGCGCATCAACAACAACCTGCCGGGCACCCGCTCCTTTTGCCCGATGGTCAGCTTTGGGGGGCAGGGCCGGGCTGATCCGGCGCCACTGCGCGCCGAGATCGACAGCATGGTTGATCAGTTCGGGCTCGAGACGATCGAGCGTGCTGTCAACTGGCTGACCGTCAAGGAGAGCAAGGCCAGCTTTGCCATCGAGTCCGAGGGTAAAGAAGAGGACCGCATCCGCCGCCTGGCGCGCGCCATGAGCACGCACTGCGGCAACATCGAGTCCGCCCTCACGGAAGAGGGGATGCTGATGATTCAGCGGGCCATCATGGGCGACAAGATGGTGGGCGCCACGCTAGGCATTCGCCGGTCCCCGGTTTTTGTCGGGCACACCAACTCGATCTTCGAGCCCGTGATCGACTATCTGGCGCCGCACCATGAAATGGTGGCCGAGATGATGGAGGGACTGCGTGCATTCGAGCAGCGCACCCGTGGGCAAAACCCGCTGCTGCGAGCGGCGGCCCTGTCCTTTGGCTTCGTCTACATCCACCCGCTGGGTGACGGCAATGGCCGGCTCTCGCGCTTCCTGATCAATGACATCCTTCGGCGCGATGGCTTCCTGCCAGCACCGGTGATCCTGCCGGTCTCGGCGGTGATCAGTGAGAACGCGATGCGGCGCGCCGCCTACGACAACGCCCTGGAGCACCTGTCGCGGCCGCTGATGGCCACGATGAATTCGGTGTGCAAGTTTGGCGCGACCGTGCAATACGAAGATGGTGTCGAGTCCAACCTGCACGTAGCCGACTGGAACCGGGGCCTGGCTACCTGGCGCTATGCCGACCTCACCTTCCAGTCCGAGTACCTGGTCGACGTCATCCGGCACTCGATCCTGCACGGGCTCAAGGACGAGGCCGTGTACCTGCTGCGCTACGACGCCGCGCGCGACAGCCTCAAGGAAATCATCGAGGGCCGCGACGAGGACTATGCGAAGATCATCCGATCCCTGGTGACTGACATGAAGGTCAGCGGCAAGCTGCGCAAGACGTATCCCAGCGTCTTCAGCGACGAAGCGCTGGCCAGGCGCATCGAGCGCGCGGTCTTCAAGGCCTTTGAGCTGCTGCCCGACGATGACGATGATGAAGTGGTGCCGCGCCTGGATGTGGTGGCCCGATGAATTTTAGCGGTGTCCCGACAACCGAAATCGGCCACGACCTTGAGTAGACTCACCCCCGCCCAACGCCGCGCCACCTGCATCCACGAGGCCGGCCACGCGGTGGCGTTCGCGCTGGGCGGCGTGTCGGTCCATCGCCTGGCGGTCGCCGACGAAGGCGCCGCGGCCTGGCACACCGACATCCGCAACGGGCGCATGTGCACCGGCCTGTGGGGACTGTGCGAGAAGGCGGACCTGGTGCTGCCGCGGCAGTTCCTGCGCTGGCTGATGAACGAGGGCGGCCTGCATCCGGACGGCACCGGCCACCAGCAGCTGCTGCAGCGGCCCGAGGGGCGGGCGCAGGTAGAAGGTTTTTCCGAGCGACAGCAGCGCGAGATCCGTGCGCAGATGGTGGGCCTGATGGCCGGGCCGGCGGCCGAGCAGATCTTCAGGGGCGAGGCGGTGCGCCTGTGCCCGACGGGCGAGTTCGATGAAGTGCGGCAGGCGGAGGATCTGTCCTGGCTGCTGCCGGCGCGCGACGCGTTCGACCACGCGGCCGCGCTGACGGTGCTCACCTTGCAGCGCCCGGATGTATGGGCCGCGGTCGAGCGCGTGGCGGGCGAGCTCGAGCGCGCGGGCACACTCACCCAGGGCCTGCGTGCGCTGCTGCCTGCCGCACTGCCCGACTGGCCGCCCGGCGGCGCAGCGGTGTAGCGCAGCGGCCTGGGGCCTCGCCTACCGTCCCACCCAGCCGCCACACACCGGAAACACCTGGCCGACGAAGCAGTCCGCCGCGCTGCTGCACAGGTAAGCGGCAAACAGCGCATCCTCGCGCGCCGACACCAGCCGGCCCAGCGGCACCTCGCGCGCCAGCCGTTCCTGGAAGCGCGGGTTGGCCTGCACTTCGGGCGGGAAATAGGTCGGGTTGTCGACGAAGTTCTGGGCGACTGCATTGACCTGCACGTTGTGCGGCGCCAGCTCCACGCCGATCGCCTGCACATAGGCCAGTTGCGCGCCGCGCGCGGCACTGTAGGTGGAGGCGCGCTTCATGCCGCGCAGGGCGGCAGCGCTGCCCATCAGCAGGATCTTGCCCGCACGGCGCTCGACCATGGCCGGCGCAGCGGCGCGCACCAGGCGTGGCAGCGGGTCGACCAGCGCGGCGAAGACGTCGCGCCATTCGGCATCGGCGACCTCGAGCGCCGCGGTCGATGGGGCCTTGATGGCCAGGTTGGCGACGAGGACGTCGATGCGCCCGGCCGCGTGGACGATGCGCTCGGCCGCATCGGCCTCGGCAAGGTCATCGGCGCTGGCGACGACCTCCGCGCCCTGCTCGGCGAAGACTTCGCACAGCACGGGGCCCATGAAGGCATCGGCCTGGGTGATGAGGACGCGCTTGCCAGCGAGTGCGTTTTCCATGATCAGTCTCCCCGAAGGTTCGCAGCGTGCGCGCTGCACCTTCTACTTATAGCAAGCGGACGCCGTCCGAGCGGCAATCGCGGCGTAGCGCGCAGCGAGCAGATCGCGGATCGGGCTTGCGGGCGGGTGCGCGGCGTGGCGGACCGGCGCCCTCGGGTCGGCCGCTCAGGGCAGCGTGTCGAGGAAGGCGCGCACCATGGCGACCACATCGGCCTCGCGTTCGCGATGCGGGACATGGCGCGTATCGGGCATCAGCTCCAGCCGCGCCGGGCCGCCGCTGAGCTCGGCGATCAGCGCCGGATGCACGGCCGAGCCGTACTCGTCGTCGACGCCGTGAATGACCAGCGTCGGGCACGCGACCTGCGGCAGCACGGGGCGCAGGGACCAGGTCGCAAACGCCGGGGCCAGCCAGGACTCGATCCACGCGTCCAGCACCCAGCGCGCCTCTTCACCGTGGTAGCGCTTGAGCCGATCGACCTGGCCGGGGTCCTTGAACAGCACACGCGCATCCTCCAGCCCCTCGATGGTGCGGTCCTCTACAAAGACCTGGGCGGATTCGGTGATCAGCGCGACGCAGGCCGCGCGGTGGTGCGCGGCGCAATTCACCGCCATGCCACCGCCCACGCTGTGGCCGAAGACGATGAAGCGCGCGATGCCGAGCTGACGGACGACGGCGGCGAAGTCGCCTTCGGCCTCGCGGGCGATGAAGTCCAGCGCCAGCGTGCCCGGATGCGGGTCGGACTTGCCGAAGCCGAGGCGGTCGTAGGCGACCACCTGGCGACCGGTGGCCTTGCACAGCGCCGACGGAAACCCGCGCCACAGCTCGACGCTGCCGAGCGAGTCGTGCAGCAGCACGATGGGCGCCAGATGCGAGGGCGTCTCGGGCGACCAGGTGCGGACGAACAGGCGCCCGTGCGGGCCCTCGACCGCGGTGTCCAGGCTCGTGGTGTGTTGATGTCTCGTGCTCATGTCGGGAAAGTGTGGCGGGCTTTCAAGGCGCCGGCTCGGCGCGATTGCCTTCGTCCATGCGGCGGATGGCCGCGCCACCCTGCTGCGCGAGCGCGGCGAGGCGGTCGATCTGGGCATCGAGCTTGGGCAGGGCCTCGCGGCGGTAGCGCGACAGGTCGTCGATGGCGCCGATCACGTCGGCGAAGGCCTGTTCGAGCTGGCCCATGTCGAGCATGGCCGACGAGGCGCGGGTCTGGATGTCCACGCCCTGGGTGCGCAGCGCCTGCGCGGTGCCCGCGATGAGCGCGGAGGTGGTCTGGTTGAGCGCGGCGACGCGGTCGAGCACCAGGCGCTGGTTGGCCAGGCCGAGCGCCACGGTGACGGCGACGTTGAGCGCCGACACGGTGACGTTGATCGCACGATCCACGCCGCGCACCAGCTCGCGGTTGTTGCGGATGACGACCTCGAGCGCGAGCACGCCCTGCTGGCTCACCGCGACCTGCTGCTGCAGGTCGACGATGCGCTGGCGCAGCGGGAAGAGGAGTTCTTCCTCGACGAAGGCGCGCCGCGGCGCTGGCAGGCTGGCGGAGGCGGCCTCGCGGGCGAGACGGCGGTCGATCATGCGGCCGAGTTCGACCTGGCGTTCGAGCTGGGCGAGGATGGCGCGCAGGGATTGCTGGTCGTCGGCGAGGGTGAGGTTGTCGCGGCGCAGCATGTCGGCGCCGCCCTGCAGGTCGCCGATGATGGCGTCGAGCGCGTCCTGCGCTTTCTCGTACTTCTGGAAGTAGCGCTGCATCGGCTTGCCGACGCCGGGGATGAAGGACAGCGCGCGCGACAGGCCCTCGCCGCTCAGCTTCTGCCGGGCGGGGTCGAGGTCCTGCATCTTGTCGCGCAGCGCGAGGAGCGCCTGGGCAACCGGGCCGCCTTCGTCGCCCTGGTGGGCGAGCTTGCGGATCGGCGCCTGCAGCATCTCGCTGCGCCAAGCCGCCTGGCGCTGGAGATCGATACCCATGGTGTCGACCGCCTCGCGCTGGCGGTGGAGTTCGGCGTCGCCGGCGGCAAGGGCGTCGCGCACGAAGGCGTCGGCGGTGGCGGCGAGCGCGGGATCTTCGGGCGCTTCTGCGGGCTGGAGCGGGATCGCCTCGCGCGCGATGTCCTCGATCGGGGGCAGTGACAGGCTCATTGCAGCATTCCTCGGTTTACGGCTTGCGGCCGTACAAGCCGGCGCGCTCGGCGAAGCGGCGCAGCTCCTGCAGCGCCTGCTCCATGTTGCCGGCGGCGCCGGCCTGGCTGCGGCCGGTGTCGATGCGGGCGACGGCGACGGCGACGTCGTCGAGCGCGGTCAGCGCGGCCTCGTTGCCGGCGGCGATCTCGGCCAGTCGGCGCTCGGTCTCGTCGGCGATCACCAGCCGGCGCCGCAGGGCTTCGCGTTCGGTGGGATTGAGGCGCGCGGCTTCGCGCTCGAGCCGTTCGCGCACGAAATCGGCGTCCAGCCCCGCGCTGCCGTGCACCAGCTCGACCATCGCGCCCAGCCCGGCGGTGGCCTCGCGGCCGACCTCGCCGACCAGGCCGCGGGCGCGCTCGTAGGTGACTTCGCGCGCATCGAACTTGTCGTCGAGCACGTCGAGCGCGCGGTGGTAGCGGGTGAACAGGCGGTCGGCCTGCACCGCGAGGTCGGGCCGGCGCAGGTCCACGAGCTCGCGCTTGACCTCCCACAACTGCATGACCACGGTGTCGGCGCCGGTGGGGGCGACGTCCGGGTCCAGGGTCAGCAGATCACGCTCACCGCGGGCCTTGGCCAGCTCGCTGCGCTGGCGCTCGCGCGCTGCGGCGCGCTCGCGTCCGGCACGCGCGGCCCGCCAGCGCCGCCAGCGTTTTTCCACGAACAGTTCGATCGGCACCGCCGCCAGCCCGACGAGCCAGCCGCCGAGGCTGGCGCCGAAGCCGCCCCAGAAGGACGTCATCAGCAACAGCATCGCCACCGAGGGCATCGCCACCGCGTAGCGCAGGATCACCTGCCAGCGCGAGGCGACCTCTTCGGGCACGACCAGGCGCGGGTCGTACAGCCCGGCCATGAACCAGGGCATGAACGACACCAGCAGTCCGAAAGCGAGCCCTTGCAGGAAGTCGAACATCGAGGCCTCAGGTTGCGTTGTAGGCGGGGAAAATCGGGGACAGACCCCTATTTCCCTCGCCGCGCGCCGCTTACGTGGCGCTCACCGCCGGATTGAGCGAATACGTGCCGGTGAGCTTCGCCTCGCCCAACACATGGCCAGCGATCGCCGCGCGCACGTCCTGGCCGGTAAAGCGCCCTTCCACCGCGCAGCGCGGCACGTCCAGCGCGTACAGCGTGAACACGTAGTGATGCACGATGGAGTCGTTCCACGGCGGGCACGGGCCGTCGTAGCCGTGGTAGTCGCCCTTCATCGACTCGTCGCCGGCGAACCAGGCGGTGTAGTCGTTGACGCCGTGGCGGGCGCCGAGCGCAGTCTCCGGCCCGGGCTTGCCGCCCGGCGTGACCTCGCCGGAGAAGTGGCCGGCGTCGATCGTGCGCAGGTCGGCGGGCAGGTCCACCACCACCCAGTGGAAGAAATCCACCCGTGGCAGGCTGGCGGGCACGGTGCGGCCTTCCTGGTTGACGTCGTCGCCCTTGCTCGGCACGTCGGGGTCGTGGCAGATGAGCGCGAAGGACTTCGTCCCGGCGGGCACGTCGGACCAGGTCAGCTGCGGGTTGCGGTTGGCGCCGAGGCAGACATGGCCTTCGTCGGCCGGAATGCAGAAGGCGAATTCGCCCGGGATGCGGACGCCGTCGGTGAAGCTCTGGCTGGTGAGTTTCAAGGCTTTCTCCTCGCGGGTTGATAAGCGGCGCAGTCACTCTTCATCGGTCGGGCGGCCCGCCGGATCAGGGTGTCTCGCACAGGCAGTGCAGATACAGGTGGCGCGGATCGTTCCAGTGCAGCAGTCCGGCGGTGGAGCGCTGCACCTCGCCGACCAGCGCGGCCAGCGGTCCGGTGGCGAGGCCGCCCGTAGCCAGGTCGAGGCCGAGGTCCTGGCCCGTGCGCAGCAGACGGCGCAGCAGGCGTTGCTCGAAGGACTCCGCCGCGGATGGCCACACCACATCGTAGTCTTCGACGGCGGCGCGTGCGGCGGCGGCGGCGATCGCATCCTCCAGGCTGCCGAGCGCGTCCACCAGGCCGAGGCCCTTGGCCGCCTCGCCGGTCCACACCCGGCCGCGCGCGACCGCGTCGACCTCTTGCGTGCTCATGTTGCGCGCCTTCGCCACCACCTCGAGGAAGCGCCGGTAGCCGTGCTCGATGCTGAGCTGCATGGCCGCGGCGGCGTCCGCGTCGAGCGGACGGCGCGGATCGAGCGCACCGGCGAGCGGCGCGGTGGCCACGCCATCGACACCGATGCCGAGCCGGCGCAGCGGTTCCGAGAACTCGGGGAACAGGCCGAAGATGCCGATCGAGCCGGTCACGGTGGCCGGCGCGGCCCAGATCTCGTCGGCGCCCGAGGCGATCCAGTACCCGCCCGAGGCAGCCACCGAGCTCATCGACGCGATCACCGGCTTGCCGGCCTCGCGGGTGAGCTGCAGCTCGCGGCGGATGAGCTCGGAGGCCCAGGCGCTGCCGCCCGGGCTGTCGATGCGCAGCACCACGGCCTTGATGCTGTCATCTTCGCGGGCGGAGCGGATCATGCGCGCGAAGGTGTCACCCGCGACCACGCCGGTCGGCTCGGCGCCATCGACGATGCTGCCCTGGGCGACGATCACGGCGATGCGATCGGAGGCCGGCGACTCTTCCTGACGGCTGAGCGCGAGATAGGGCTCGAAGTCGATGCTGCGCGCCTCGACGCCGTCGGCCGCTTCGCCCTGCTGCGCCGTGCCCACCGCCTCGATCAGGCGCGCGCGCCATTGGTCGCGCGTGCTGAAGCGGTCGACCAGCCCGGCGGCGAGCGCGGCCTGCGCGGCATCGCCGCCGCTGGCCTCGAGCGCAGCGCGGATCCCGTGCACATGCGCATCGACCGCCTCCGGCGTGAGCTTGCGGCTGGCGGCGATGTCGGCGCGCATGATGCTCCACAGGCCGTCGAGCAGATCGCGCGAGGATTCGCGGTCTTCGTCCGACATGTCGCTGCGGGTGAAGGGTTCGGAGAAGGACTTGTATTCGCCGACGCGGAACACATGGACCTTGATGCCGAGGCGGTCGAGCGCGTCCTTGAAATACGTGCTGTAGCGCGCCAGGCCACGCAGCAGCACGAAGCCGTCGGGTGACAGATGCAGCTCGTCGGCCACCGAGGCGAGGTAGTACTGCGACTGGGTGAAGCGCTCGCCGCGGGCGAGCACCGGCTTGCCCGAAGCCTTGAAGTCGACGATCGCGGCGCGCAGCTCGGCGAGCTTGGACAGGCCGCCGCCCACCAGGTCGTCAGTCTCGATCACCAGCGCGGTGATGCGCTCGTCCTCGCGTGCGGTGCGCACGGCCTCGACCAGATCGGCCAGGCGCACCTCACCGGCCGGGGCACCACCCGCACGCAGCAGGGCGAGCGGGGGCTCGAGTTCGGCCTGCTCCACGATCACGCCCACCGGCCGCAGCACCAGCGCCGCACCGGCCGGGACTTCGGGCTCGGGGTGAAAGAAGAGGGACACGAGCATGCCCACGCCGAAGACCAGCAGCGCGTAAAAAGCCGCGCGCACGAGCAGGTCGAACAGGCGCACGAACATGCCCAGCACTTTGAAGATGAAGCGAAAAAGGCCTCGTATCACGCCGTGGTTTCCTCGTCAGGTAAAACGTGCTCAGTCGACACGGCGGCGGAACACTAGGTCCCACACGCCATGACCCAGCTTGAGACCACGGTTTTCGAATTTCGTCAGCGGGCGGTAGTCGGGACGCGGGGCAAAGCCGTCGGCGGTGTTCTGCAGCGCCGGCTCGGCGGAGATGACCTCGAGCATCCAGTGCGCGTAGTCCTCCCAGTCGGTGGCGCAGTGGAAGTAGCCGCCGGGGGCGAGCTTCTGCGCGATCAGGGCGACGAAGTCGGGCTGGACGATGCGGCGCTTGAAGTGCCGCTTCTTGCGCCACGGGTCGGGGAAGAACAGATGCACGCCGGCGAGCGTGCCGTCGGCGATCATGTCGCGCATCACCTCGACGGCGTCGTGCTGCATGATGCGCAGATTGCTCAGATTGCCCTCGGCGATCAGCTTGCACAGCGCGCCCACGCCCGGGGTGTGTACCTCGATGCCGAGGAAGTCGTGGTCGGGCATCGCTGCGGCGATCTTCGCCGTGGTCTCGCCCATGCCGAAGCCGATCTCGAGGATCTTCGGCGCCTTGCGGCCGAAAGCCACGTCCAGATCGAGCGGCGCGACACGGTAGTCGATGCCGATCTTGGGCAGCATGTCGTCCAGGTAGCGCTGCTGCGCCTCGGACATGCGGCCCTGGCGCAGCACGAAGCTGCGGATGCTGCGGCTGGAGAAGCGGTGCTCGGGGCTGTCGCGGCCGATGATTTCGACGCCGGCCACGGCTTCGTCTCGTACTTCGCTCATGAACCGATCAGCCCCTGCGTCGGCGAACTCGGGTCGGCCGAGTAGAACTTGCGCGGCATGCGCCCGGCGAGGAAGGCCTCGCGCCCGGCCTCGACCGCCTTACGCATCGCGCCGGCCATCAGCACCGGGCGGCCGGCGGCGGCGATCGCGGTGTTCATCAGCACGCCGTCGCAGCCCAGTTCCATCGCGATCGCGGCGTCCGACGCCGTACCCACGCCGGCATCCACGAGCACCGGCACCTTGGCGTTGTCGATGATCAGGCGCAGGTTCCACGGGTTGACGATGCCCATGCCCGAGCCGATCAGCGAGGCCAGCGGCATGATCGCGCAGCAGCCGATGTCCTCGAGCATCTTCGCCTGGATGGGGTCGTCGGCGCAGTAGACCATGACGTCGAAGCCGTCCTTGACCAGGGTCTCGGCGGCCTTGAGCGTCTCGGGCATGTTGGGGAACAGGTTCTTGGGGTCGCCGAGCACCTCGAGCTTGACCAGCGCGTGGCCGTCGAGCAGCTCGCGCGCCAGGCGCAGCGTGCGCACCGCGTCGTCGGCGGTGTAGCAGCCGGCGGTGTTGGGCAGGATGGTGAATTTTTCCGGCGGCAGCACGTCGAGCAGGTTGGGCTCGCCCGGGTTCTGGCCGATGTTGGTGCGGCGGATGGCGACGGTGACGATGGCGGCGCCGCTGGCGTCGATGGCTTCGCGCGTCTCGGCGAAGTCCTTGTACTTGCCGGTGCCGACGAGCAGGCGCGAATTGTAGGCCTTGCCGGCGATGACCAGGGGGTCGTTCATGATGGGAACCTGTGCTGTGCTGGAATAGGGGTTGTCGTCTGCTGCAGGTCGGGGGCGGGTCAGCCGCCGCCCACCGCGACCACGATTTCGAGCTTGTCGCCGTCGGCGAGTTTCACCTCGGCGTGGCGGGCCTTGGGCACGATCTCGCCGTTGCGCTCGACCGCGAGGCGCTTGCCGACGAGGCCGCGCGCCTCGAGCAGGGCGAACACGGTGAGATCGGGCGCCAGCGTCTCGGGCTGGCCGTTGAGGATGATCTGGATCATGGCGTTCGGGGCTATCGGTAGGCGAAAAATCTTATCACGCCGGGACGTTTGACTTTTGGCGGGTCCGGCGCTAACTTCGCCGCACTTAGCGCCGATTTGATCAACAGCTTGCGGGCGCTCAACAAATACGGCTAAAGCGAGGGCACCCAGTCCGCGTTTGTAGCCGACTGGGTTTTTTGTTTGCAGATGACCAAGATGATTCCACCCCAATCGGTCGGCGTGGTCGCGCCGCAGCGGGCCGAGTTCACCGAACCGCTGGCGCTGCGCAGCGGCGGCACGCTGGACAACTATCACCTCGTCTTTGAAACCTACGGCACGCTCAACGCCGAGCGCAGCAACGCGGTGCTGGTGTGCCATGCGCTGTCGGGTTCGCACCACGTCGCCGGCACCTACGCCGACGCGCCGCACAACGTCGGCTGGTGGGACAACCTGATCGGCCCGGGCAAGCCGCTCGATACGCGCAAATTTTTCGTGATCGGGGTGAACAACCTCGGCGGCTGCTACGGCTCGTCCGGCCCCAACCAGATCAACCCCGCCACCGGGAGACTGTGGGGCGCGGACTTCCCTTTCGTCACCGTCGAGGACTGGGTCGAATCGCAGGCGCGCCTGGCCGACCAGCTCGGCATCCAGCGCTTCGCCGCGGTGGTCGGCGGCTCGCTCGGCGGCATGCAGGCGATGTCCTGGGCGCTGCAGTTTCCCGAGCGCGTGGGCCACGTGGCGGTGATCGCCGCCGCGCCCAAGCTCACCGCGCAGAACATCGCCTTCAACGAGGTCGCGCGCCAGGCCATCCTCACCGACCCCGAGTTCCACGGCGGCCACTACTACGCGCATGGCGTGGTGCCGGCGCGCGGGCTCAAGTTGGCGCGCATGGTCGGGCACATCACCTACCTGTCCGACGACTCGATGGCGGAGAAATTCGGTCGCAGCCTGCGCCACGGCCGCAACACCTACAGCTACGACGTCGAATTCGAGATCGAGTCCTACCTGCGCTACCAGGGCGACAAGTTCGCCGGCTACTTCGACGCCAACACCTACCTGCTGACCACCAAGGCGCTCGACTACTTCGACCCCGCCTTCGAGTACGGCGGCAACCTGCCCGCCGCGCTCGCCCGCGCCAGCGCCGACTTCCTGGTGGTGTCCTTCACCACCGACTGGCGCTTCTCGCCGGAGCGTTCGCGCGAGATCGTCTATGCGCTGCTGCACAACAAGCGCAACGTCAGCTACGCCGAGATCGACTGCCCGGCCGGCCACGACTCCTTCCTGCTCGACGAGACGCGCTACCACGCGCTGCTGTCGGCCTGGTTCGACCGCATCGAGGTGTAAATTGAAACAACCCCCACGCTCACTGCGTTCGCTGCCCCCCCGAGGGGGCTTCAGTACGCTTGAGACGGCTCTGCGCATACTGATATGACTGCCTACCGCTACGACTATGAAGTGATCACGCAGTGGATCGAGCCCGGCGAAAAGGTGCTCGACCTCGGCTGCGGCGACGGCGACCTGCTCCGCCACCTGATGCAGGTGCGCCAGGTGCAGGGTTACGGCGTCGAAAACGACCCCGACAAGCTGCTGGCGAGCGTGAAGAACGGCGTCAACGTGATCCAGATGGACCTGGAGAAAGGCCTAGTTGGTCTGGAGGACGGCTTCTTCGACCACGTGATCATGAGCCTGTCGCTGCAGGCCATGCACAACACCCAGGGCATCCTGCACGAGATGCTGCGCGTGGGCCGCGAGGCCGTGGTGAGCTTCCCCAACTTCGGCTACTGGCGCCACCGCCAGAGCATCCTCAACGGCCGCATGCCGGTGTCGGAGAGCCTGCCGCACCAGTGGTTCAACACCCCCAACGTGCGCTTCTTCACCATCGCCGACTTCGACGCGCTGTGCGAGATGAACGGCATCGCGGTGCGCGAACGCCTGGCCTTCGACGAAGGCAAGCTGATGCTGGACGAGCCGAACTTCCTCGCCAGCGTGGCGGTGTACCGGCTGGGGCGCAACGGCTGAGGTCACGCGGCGGGTCGGCAGGCCGGGTCGTCGGGCCCTGCCCATGCCGGCGCCGCCGCCGATCCGCCTGGCGGGTCGCGCACGCCTTACCCCGCTCCTATACTGGATTGCGATCTGACCCTGCCGCGGTCAGGCCCTCCGGGAGCGCTCAGCGATGCAGGAAAGCAGCCAGGCCGTCGTGCTTGCAACGGGTGCACTCCCGACGCTGATCCTGGTGGCGGCGATCTTGACCCTGCCGGTGTGCCTTGCGCTGCTCGGGCTGTATCGGCGCGCGGTGTTGCGTTCGATGGCGCGCACGAGTCCGGATGCGGCGAGCGCAGCAGCTGCGGCGCCCGACGCAACCCCCGCAGCGGTCACGCCCCCCGCTGCGCCGCTGCGCTTTGAGACCCTGGCGTCCGCCGCCGCAGCTTCGGGCGGATCCAGCCCGCTGCGCGCCGCCATACGGCGATCGCTGCAGGCCGCAAGCCTCATCCACGTCATCGCCGGCCTGGTGTACGCGCTGGTGCTCACCGGCGCCTGGATGCGCTTCAGTTGGGACGACGGCGGCTTCGTGCTCGCGCGCTTCCTGTGGCTGCTGTCGTGCTACGCCTGGCCCACCGCGCTCACCGTCGGCCTGGTCGTGGCCACCACCACCCGCCAGCGCGTGGCCGTGGGTCTCGCCTATGCGCTGATGCTGTTCGCCTTTGCCGGCTGGGGGCTGGTGCGCAACCCGAGCCTGTCCGCGCTCGACATTGCGCGCTTCTGGGCGATCACCAACCTGCCCGCCACCGTGCTGCTGCTCGCCTTTCTGCACCGCCGCATCCGTGCGGTCGGGCCGCTGGTGCTGGCCTTCATGGTGGTCGCGGCGATCGGCGCGCAGGTCGCCATCAGCTTGGCCGGACAGAACGAGACGACGTTGCTCTCGGTGATCGAGGTGGGCAGCGTGCTCGGCCTCGGCGGCGTGCAGATCTTCTGGGGGTTGATGCTCGCCGGCGCTGCGCTGGCAGGCCTGGTCGGCTGGCAGGCGCTGAAATGGCTCGGCCGCCGCCATCTCGCGCGCCGCAGCAGCGACCAGACGCTGACCCTGGAGGCGATGTGGCTGCTGTTCGCGGTGGTGCAGACGGTGAGCTTCGCCTTCGAGGGCCTGGCCTGGATGGCGGCGGGCCCGGTCGCATTCGCGGCCTGGAAGCTGGTCACGAGCGCCGGCTTCCGGCTGGCCGGGCTCGGGCAGGCGCCGACCTCTTTCATGGCTCCCTCCGGCAGCGCGGGCGCCGGGCGGGCCGCCGCGCCCGCGCTACTGCTGTTGCGCGTGTTCGCGCTCGGCGCGCGCAGCGAGCGCCTGTTCGATGCGCTCGGCAAACGCTGGCTGCGCATCGGCAACATCGACATGATCGCCGGCCCCGACCTTGCCACCACCGCGGTCGAACCGCACGAATTCCTGGACTTCGTCGGCGGTCGGCTGTCACGCCAGTTCGTGCGCGACGATGCCGACCTGGCGCGCCGCTTTGCCGCGCGCGCGCTCGGCCCCGACCCCGACGGACGCCATCGGGTGAACGAATTCTTCTGCCACGACGACACCTGGCGGCCGACCATGCTGCGCCTGGCGCAGGCAGCGGACGTGGTGCTGATGGACCTGCGCGGCTTCACGCCGCAGAACCAGGGCTGCCGTTACGAGCTGCAGCAGCTGCTGGATTTCGTCACGCTCGAGCGCGTGGTCGTTCTGATCGACGCTCGCACATCGCGCGACTTCATCGAAAGCACGCTGCAGAAGCTGTGGCGGACGAGCCGGGCGGATTCTCCGAACCGCAGCAGATCGCCGGCGCGGGTGCGTCTGCTCGAAGACAGGGGCGGGGCGACGATCACGCGGCTCGTCGAGGCCTTGCTGGAAGCACTCGGTCAGCCACGCTCGGCGCACGGCTGAATCAGGGGCTGTCCAAACCACCAGGCACGCAGCCCGAGCGCCCCGGCCGGGTGCCTGACTGCAGTCGAAACGCTCAACCAACCACGAAAGAGGCGACGTCCACACGCACGGCCGGACGATCCAGCGCGGCCGCGGTCATGAGCGCGAACTTCTTCGACCACTCGGTCTGCTGTTCAAAGCGGCTTTCGCCGCCATATTTTGCGACGTTGAGGACCATGTCGAGCACCAGCACCTTGCCCATCGGGTTGGAGGGCGTGCACTCGAGCTCTTCGAACTCGGTCGCGAGCCAGCTACGCGCCTGCTCCTTGGTGGTCGGGGCCACATCGGCGTCGTGCAGCGTGAATTCGTACTCGCGCTCACCGCCGAATACCACGGTCACGTTGTAGGACATGGAAAAAGACCTCCTCGAATCGGGGATTTTGGTTTTGCCCGCATTGTTGGCGTAGAGCCCGCCGGACGCAAGCAAAGTATCGAATTGTGTAAACCTGGGGGGGTGGCGTTGATCTGCGATAATGCGCGGCCCCGCAACGCCATCGACCCCGACCTTGTCCTCGCCCTCCGCCGCCTTCCGGACCCCCGCCTGGCTCGCCGCCCTGCTCAACCGGCGGATGCTGATCTGCATCTTCACCGGCTTCGCCTCGGGTCTGCCGCTGTACCTGCTGCTCAACCTGGTACCGGCCTGGCTCAAGACCGAGGGCCTGTCGCTGAAGGCAATCGGCGCCTTCGCGCTGATCCAGTTCCCCTACACCTGGAAGTTCCTGTGGGCGCCGCTGCTCGACCGCTACGGCATCCTGCCCTGGCTGGGACGACGGCGGAGCTGGATGTTCGTGTCGCAGCTCGGCCTGCTGGCAGCGATCGCCTGGCTGGGGCAGGTGTCGCCGGTGGATCACCTGCCCATGGTGGTCGGCCTGACCGCGGCGATCGCGCTGCTGTCGGCCACACAGGACATCGCGCTCGACGCCTTCCGCCGCGAGATCCTGCCCGACGCCGAGCTCGGGCTGGGGAATGCGATTCATGTGAATGCGTACCGGATCGCGGGGCTGGTGCCGGGCTCGCTGTCGCTGATCCTCGCGGACCATCTTCCTTGGGGTCAGGTCTTTCTCATTACTGCGGCGTTCATGATTCCCGGCCTGGCGATGACGCTGCTGGTGAAGGAGCCGCTCGCCGACGCCGGCACCCCGCGCACCCTGCGCGATGCGGTGGTCGAGCCCTTTCGCGAGTTCTTCGGCCGCCACGGCGTGCAGTCGGCGCTGCTGGTGCTGGCCTTCCTGTTCTTCTACAAGCTGGGCGACTCGTTGTGCACGGCGCTCGCCACGCCCTTCTACCTCGACATGGGCTACACCAAGACCGAGATCGGCGTGATCGCGAAGAACGCCGGGCTGTGGCCGATGGTGATCGGCGGCATCCTGGGCGGCATCTGGATGGTGAAGCTGGGCATCAACCGCGCGCTGTGGATCTTCGGCGTGGTGCAGTTCGTCACCATCCTCGGCTTCGTGTGGATGGCCTGGCTGGGCCCGGGCGACTCGACCCCGGCGCGGCTGGTGGTGCTGGCCACGGTGATCGCCGGCGAGGCGATCGGCGCCGGGCTGGGCACCACCGCCTTCGTCGCCTTCATGGCGCGCACCACCCACCCGGCCTACACCGCCACCCAGCTCGCGCTGTTTACCAGCCTGATGGCGGTGCCGCGCACCTTCATCAACGCCACCGCCGGCTGGCTGGTCGAGGCGCTCGGCTGGACCAACTTCTTCTGGCTGTGCTTCGTACTCGCGGTGCCGGGCATGGTGCTGTTGCTCAAAGTCGCGCCCTGGAACGGCGAACGCGAGCCGACATGAAGCGCGCGACGGGAGTGCGAACGCATGCGCGATAAGCCCCGGCTGGCGGAATTCCTCGCCGGCTGCCGCGACGAGTCGCCGCTGCTGCTCGGCGTGGCGCCCTTCGGCATGATCTACGGCATCGCCGCGCTCGCCGCCGGCGTGCCGGCCTGGCTGGCGCAACTGGCCTCGGCCATCGTCTTTGCCGGCGCCGCCCAACTGGTGATCGTGCAGATGCTGGCCGCGGGCGCGGGCTTCGTGCCGATCGCGCTCACCTCGGGCCTGCTCAACCTGCGCCATGTGCTGTACAGCGCGTCGATGGCCGAATACGTGCGCCACCTGCCGCGGCGCTGGCGGCTGCTGCTGGCCTACGTGCTCACCGACGAGGCCTACGCGGTGGCGGTGCTGCGCTACCAGCGGCGCGAGACGGCGACCGCCGACCTGCGCCACTGGTACTTCCTCGGCGCCGGCTTCACGCTGTGGGCGGGCTGGCAGCTGTCGACCGCGGCCGGACTGCTGTTCGGCGCCACCATCCCGCCCGAGTGGGAACTCGACTTCGCCGTGCCACTGACCTTCATCGCGCTGCTGACCCTGCTGCTGCGCGAACGTGCCGGGCAGGCCGCGGCGCTGGTCGCCGGCCTCGGCGCGCTCGCCTTTGCCGCGCTGCCCTACAAGCTCGGCCTGGTGGCGGCGATCCTGCTCGGGCTGGCCGCCGGGGCATGGACGGTGCGCCGTCTGGAGCGCGCGCGATGAAAGGCACGCGTCCTTGGCGTCACGCGCTCTCCGCATCGGCCAGGTGCCGCCCCGACAGGTGTTGCCCGCCACATACCCTCCGCTCAACGTCCCCGTATCGCCAATGACGACCAACACTCTGCTCCTGCTGCTCGTGCTCGTCGGCGCGCTGACCTACCTTTACCGCTACGCGATGATCGGCCTCTTCGCCAGCCGCAGCCTGCCCGGCTGGCTGCATGCGCTGTGCCGCCACATCGCGCCGGCGAGCTTCGCCGCGCTGACCGCGAGCGGGCTGTTCGTGGCCGGCGGCGAGGTGGTGTTCGCGCTCGACACGCCACGCCCCTGGGCCGCGCTGGTCGCGGTGCTGGTGGCCTGGCGCACGCGCAACGTGCTCGCCACCATCGGCGCCGGCATGGCGGCGCTCTACCTCTTCAAGCTCCTGTTCTGACCGATGACCGCTCAAGCCCTGATCGACGCCGCGCGCACGCTCTCCGCCGCGGTCGACGCGCTGCCCTTCGCGCCGCCCGTCACCCACGTCTACAACCCGCTCGACTACGCCTGGGAAGTGCATCGGCGCTACCTGGCGCGCTACGGCGCCGGGCGCAAGCGCGTGGTGTTCGTCGGCATGAACCCCGGCCCCTTCGGCATGGCGCAGATCGGCGTGCCCTTCGGCGAGATCGCGAGCGCGCGCGACTGGCTGGGGCTGCAGGGCCCGGTCGGCCAGCCGCGCATCAGCAACCCGAAGCGGCCGGTGGAAGGCTTCGCGTGCGCCCGCTCCGAGGTCAGCGGCCAGCGCCTGTGGGGCCTGTTCCGCGCCCGCTTCGGCACGCCCGAGGCCTTCTTCGCCGATCACTTCGTCGCCAACTATTGCCCGCTGGTGTTCTTCGAGAGCGGGCGCAACCTCACCCCCGACAAGCTGCCAGTGGCCGAACAGCGCCCGCTGCTGGCCGCCTGCGACACGCATCTGCGCACCCTGGTCGAGGCCCTGCAGCCCGAGTGGGTGATCGGCATCGGCAACTGGGCCGAGAAACGCGCCACCGCGGCGCTCGCCGATCTGCCGGGGCTGAGCTTCGGCCGCGTGCTCCACCCCAGCCCCGCCAGCCCCGCCGCCAACCGCGGCTGGGCCGAGGCGGCGACGCGGCAACTGGTCGAACTGGGAATCTGGAAGAGCTGAATGCTGCCCGGGCTCAGTGCCCGAACACGTCCGAATCCAGCATCTCGGGGTCGGGCCGGTCAAGCGCGCTGATCGCCGCCAGCTCCTCGGGACTCAGCTCGAAACCGAAGATGTCGAGGTTTTCCGCCAGCCGCTGCGGGTTGGACGACTTCGGTACCGGCACGTAGCCGAGCTGCGTGTGCCAGCGCAGGATGATCTGCGCCGGCGTGCGCCCGTAGTGCGCGGCCACATCGACGATGACCGGGTCCTGCAGCATCGCGTTGGCGCGGCCGAGCGGACTCCAGGATTCGGTGACGATGCCGTGCGCCTCATGCACCTCGACGTGATCGGCGCGTGCATGCCAGGGGTCGAGGTGGATCTGGTTCACCTGCGGGCACAGGCCGGCGTCGAACAGGCGCTGCAGGTGCGCGGGCTTGAAGTTGGAGGTGCCGAGCGCGCGCACCAGGCCGGCTTCCTGCAGCTTCACCAGGCCCTCGAAGGCCTCGATGTAACGGCCTTGGTCCGGGTTCGGCCAGTGCACCAGGAAGAGATCGATGTATTCCAGGCCGAGGCGCTCGAGGCTGGCCTCGCAGGCCTGGCGCGCGCCGTCGATGCTGTGCCACTTGCGGTTGAACTTGGTGGTGACGAAGACCTCTTCGCGCGCCACACCCGCGCGCCGGATGCCCTCGCCGGCGCCGCGCTCGTTCTCGTAGTTCTCGGCGGTGTCGATCAGGCGATAGCCGATGTCGAGCGCGCGCGCGACGGTCTCGGCGGCTTCGGCGTCGTTCATCGGCCAGGTGCCCAGGCCGAGCTGAGGCATGCGGACGCCGTTGGACAGCGTGATCAGGGGAGCAGGAGCGATCTTCATGGCAATCTCGATCAAACGATGAGGGGACGACAGGGTTCCACATTCACGCCGTTCCGTCATCCTCGAGCGAGGCGCACGACCGGTTTTCGGCGTGAGTTCCCGTGACGGCGGGGGCTTGCCCGCGAGAACAGCACCCAACACAGCAGCGCGCCCCAGATTCCTCCCGAACGGCGCTCACTCGATCGACCGCCCCTCGCCCGCCTCCTCGTGCGTGCGCCCGTCACGAATGTGATAGATGCGACGGAAGGTGGGGATGATCTTCTCGTCGTGGGTGACGACGATGATCGCGGTGTCGAACTCGCGCGCCATGCGGTTGAGGATGCGGATGACGCCGAGCGCGCGTTCGCTGTCGAGCGGCGCGGTGGGCTCGTCGGCGAGGATCACCGGCGGCCGGCTCACCAGCGCACGTGCGATCGCCACCCGCTGCTGTTCGCCGCCCGACAGTTGCGAGGGCATCGCGCGTGAGCGGTGGGCCACGTCGAGCGCCTCGAGCAGCTCCAGCGCCCGCTGGCGCGCCTCGGCGTTGGGTCGCCCGGCCAGCATGGGCAATAGCGCCACGTTGTCGAGCACATCGAGGAAGGGGATCAGGTAGGGCGCCTGGAACACGAAGCCGATGCGGTCGCGACGCAGCGCGCGCAGGTCGCGGATCTTCCAGCCCTCGTCGTAGATCGTCTCGCCGCCCAGCGTCATGCGCCCGGCGCTGGGCTCGATCACCGCGCCCAGGCACTTGAGCAGGGTGCTCTTGCCTGAGCCGGACGGCCCGATCAGGCCGACGACCTCGCCCGGGGCGACCGTCATGTCCACATGCTTCAAGGCATCGACCGCGGTGTCGCCGCTACCGTAGCGCTTGCGCAGTCCATCGATGTGGATGCCGACCGCGCGCTTCGAAGCTGATTGCGCCACATGTGTGTGCTGGCTGCGCAGGTCCTCACCCGACCTCGCCCCTGCAAGTGGGCGCTCGCTAATGCTCATCTCAGCCTCCGATCGCTTCGGCCGGATCCACCCGCAACGCGGCGCGGATCGCGAGCACGCTGGCGAGCACGCAGATCACCACCACCGCGACCAGCGCACGGACGGTGTCGCCGGTCTCGAGCAGCACGTATTTGGGGAAGGCCGGTGCCCAGAAGGTGGCCGCGATCTTGCCCACGACGAAGCCGATCAGGCCCAGCCCGAGCGCCTGCTGCAGGATCATCGCCGCAATGGTGCGGTTGCGCGTGCCGATGAGCTTGAGCACAGCGATCTCGCGGATCTTGCCGAGCGTGAGCGTGTAGATGATGAAGGCCACGATCGCCGCACTGACGATGGCGAGAATCACGAGGAACATCGCGATCTGGCGCGCCGAGGTGGCGATGAGCTTGGCGATGAGGATCTCTTCCATCTGCGCCCGCGTATAGACCGTGAGCCGCTGCCAGCGCCGTATGGGCTCGGCGACGCGCTCGGGCGTGTAGCCGGGCGCAAGCTGCACCAGCACCGCGTTCACATAGGGGTTGGTGCTCTGCGAGGCGATCACGGCGTCGAGCAGGCCCGGCACGCCGGGGCGGTTGAGCGCCGGGTTCTGTGCGGTACGCGCACGCTGGCGCACGATGGCGTCGTTGTCTTTGAGGAACTGCGCTTCCTGTGCGTCCTTGAGCGGGATGAACACCATCGGGTCGCCACCCGAGGACACCATGCGGCGCGCGAGGCCGACCACGGTGTACTCGTTGCGGCGCACGCGGATCGTATCGCCGAGCGCGAAGCCGGTGGCCACATCGGCCACCGCCTCGTAGTGGCTGCGGGTGAGGTGGCGGCCGGCAACCAGATGCACCGGCTGACCGGGATGTCCGGGGCCGTCGGGCGTCACCCCCACCACCATCGCGCGCACGTCACGCGCACCGGGGCCGGTCAGACGCACCTGCATGGTGAGGTAAGTGATGTTGGCCGTGCGGGCCACCCCCTCCATGGCGGCGATGCTGCGCCACACGTCGTCATGCACGCTGGAGGACTCCGCGTACGGGCCGAGCGTGTCCTGCTGCACCACCCAGAGGTCGGCGCCGCTGTTGTCGAGCAGCACCTTCGCGTCGTCGACCATGCCGCGATACACGCCCGCCATGGTGAGCGTGACCCCGATCAGCAGTCCGAGCCCGAGGCCGGTAAAGACGAACTTGCCCCAGCCGTGCAGGATGTCGCGTCCGGCGAGGCTGATCATGATGCGCCTCCCTGAACGCGATCCACGATTTCGATACGCGAGCCGGCCGAAAGCGGCTTGCGACTGTAGACCACCACGCGCTCGCCCCCGGACAGACCGTCCAGCACCTGTACCTGCCCGTCCAGGTCGGCCCGGCCGAGGCGCAGCGCCGTGAAGCGCAGGGCGCCCCCATCATCCACGGTCCATACGCCGAGCGCACCGTCGACGCGCTGCACGGCGGCGTTGGGCACGATCGGACGCGCAGGCAGCTCGGGCAGGGAGACGGTGATCTCGGCGAGCTCGCCCAAGGGCGGCAGGTGTTCGGGAAGGCGATCGAAGTCGATCCGCGCGAGCACCTCTTCGGTCACCGCATCGGCTACTGGCTCGACACGCACGACCGTGGCCGGCAGGACCTCGTCGGCACGCGAGCGCAGCACGATGCTTGCCGGCAGCGCGGCCGCGAGACCGCCGGCGCGCTGCTGGTCGAAGCGCGCGCTCACCCACACGCTGCCCGGCTCGACGATCTCCACCACCGCCTGGCCGGCCACCACCGTGGTCCCCGGATCGGCATCACGGCGCACGACCAGACCCGCCACCGGTGCCACCAGGCGCAGGTTGCTGCGCTGCAGCTGGAGCGCGTCACGCTCGGCGCCAAGACGTGCAAGCTCGTGCTTTGCCGCCTCCACGCTCGCCTGCGCAGCCTGCAGCCCGGCGCGGGCGGCATCGGCCTCCTGGCGTTTTGCTGCCGCCGCCTCGCGACTGACGCTGCTCGATTCGAGCAGGCGCGCATAGCGTGTGGCCTGCGCATCGGCAAAGGCTTTGCGCGCTGCCACCTCACGCACCTGCGCTTCGGCCGTGAGCACGTTGGCCTGGGCCCGACGCTGCGCGGCCTCCTGCGCGAGCAGGCGGTCATCGAGATCGATCGGGTCCATTTCGCCCAGCAGCTGGCCGGCGCTGACCCTGTCCCCCGGCTGCACCGCCACGTCGCGCACGCGTCCGGCGAAGGTCGGGCCAATGCGATGCGTGTAGCGCGCCTCGACCGTGCCGATGCCGAACAGCGCCGGCACCAGCCCGCGCGACTCGACCGTGGTGACGGTCACCTGCACGGCGGCGAGCGGACCCGCCCGCAGCGCGACGAAGGCGAGCAGGGCCAGCAGCGGCACCAGCACTGCAAGCAGCCCCAGCAGGCGGCCGTGGGCGGAAAACCAGTTTTTCATGATGTGCTCCGGATGGCGCGCAGATAGAGTTCGATGACGGCAGGCGCCTGGTCGCGAATGCGGTCCGGCGCCCCGGCGAGCAAGGACTGCATGACCAGGCCCTGGATGGTGCCCACGAAGAGGGTCGTGGCCGCATCGAGATCGATCTCGGTCGCCACTTCGCCCTTCGCCCGCCCAGCTTCGAGCACGGCGCGCACGCGCTCGCCGTAGCGCCGGACGACTGTCTGCGCCATGCGCTTGGGCACACTCGGTTGGGCATGTTGCAGCTCACCGAACATCATGCGCGGCACGCCGGGATGCTCGACGACGAAACCGACATGAGCGAGGAACATTGCACGCAAGGCTGCAAGCGGGCCCGACGCCTGCTCGATGGCGCGCTCGATGCGCGCCATCAGGCGCTCGGCCATCCACTCCATCACCGCGACCCACAGGGCCTCCTTGGTGGGGAAGTGGCGGAACAGCGCGCCCTGGGTGAGCTTCATGCGCTCGGCGATTGCAGCGGTGGTGATCTCGCTCGGGTTGCGTTCACCCGCGAGTTCTACGACCGTTTCGATGGTCACGGCGCGCCGCTCGTCGGCGGAAAGATGTCTGGCGCTCATGGGCGTCGAGTCCATTTTGAGTGAGTGAGCATTTACTCACTTTCAGACCGGCAGCGCAAGAAGAAATCCACATGTTCCCGATTCAAGTCGCGCGCGGCAGGCGCAGCAGCGCGCGCGTTCCGCCCATGGGGGCGGTCTCGAGCACGACCTCGCCTTCGTAGAGCCGGGCAAGATCGCGCACGATCGCCAGACCGAGGCCGGTACCCGGCACCTGCTCGTCCATGCGCACACCACGCTCGAACACCTTCTCGCGCACGCCGGCCGGCAAGCCCGGTCCGTCGTCGTCGATGCAGATGCACAGCTGGCTGCCCTCTTCGCGCGCGCTCAGCTCGACGCGGCTCGCGGCCCACTTGCAGGCGTTGTCGAGGAGATTGCCGAGCATCTCCTGAAGGTCCTGCGCCTCGCCGCGAAAGGCCAGGCCCTGCGGGCAGGCCAGCACCTCGACCTCGAAGCCGCTGCGCGCATGCACTTTCGCCATGAGCCGCTGCAGGCCCTCGAGCACGGGCCGCAGCGGTGTGCGCTGACCCGGGATGCCCACTGCCGCTGCGGCCCTGGAGCGCGCGAGGTGGTAATCCACCTGCGTGCGCGCGAGCGCAACCTGTTCGCGGACAAGGCGGGCAAGCGCCCTCTCGGATGGCTTCCCGGATGCGTCGGCGGGCGCCGCATCGGACAGCTGCGCGGCCGCGTTGGCGAGTACGGTCAGCGGCGTCTTGACCGCATGCGCGAGATTGCCGGCGTGGGTGCGTGCGCGCGACACGACCTCGGCGTTGCGTGCGAGCACGGCATTGAATTCATCGACCAGCGGCTGGACCTCGGCCGGGAACCGCGCCTCGATCGCCGCGCCCCGACCGTCCCGCACTGCCGCCAGCTCGTCGCGCAGGCGCGCCAGCGGTCGCAAGCCGATACGCACCTGCACGGCCACGGCGACGGCGAGCCCGGCCACGAGCACGCCCAGCGCGAGCGCCAGGAGGCGGTTCAGGCGCAGCACCGGCGCATCGACGAAGCTCGCATTGGCAGCCACGATCAGACGCAGCGCCTGATCGGGCCGGCTGGCCGGGCGCAAGACACGCTCGACCAGGTGCAAGGACGCGCCATCGGGGCCTTGTACCACGTGCGCGTGCAAGGCCCCGTCGGGCGGCTCGTCGACGGGAACGACGAGCAGGTAGTCCCACAAGGAGCGCGAGCGGAGCAGGCCACGCGCCTGCGTGTCCATGGCGTCTATCTGCCAGTACAGCCCGGAGTAAGGACGCTCGAAGCGCGGGTCGCTGAGCACCATATCGAGCCGCGGCGGGCCATCGACATCCACCGCGAGGCGCGCCGCGAGCTGATCGAGATGGGTGCTCAGTTCCACGTGAAACTGCTGCTCGACATGCTCGTTGAACAAGCGGGCCAACGCCCAACCGGTCACCAGCACTGCGAGCACGGCCCACACCAGCGTCCCGACCAGCAGGCGCAGGCGCAATGACGCTCGCCACCCCGGCTGAACGCTTCTCAAGGCGGACACACCATCCTGTAGCCGAGCCCGCGCACGGTCTCGATCAGCTCGGGCGGCAGCTTCTTGCGCAGCCGACCGACGAAGACCTCGATGGTGTTGGAGTCGCGGTCATGGTCCTGCGCATAGATGTGCTCGGTGAGTTCGGTGCGCGACACCACCTCTCCCATGTGATGCATGAGATAGGCGAGCACGCGGAATTCGTGGCTGGTGAGCGAGAGGAGGCGGCCGTCGACCGTGGCCCGACCGCTGCGCGTGTCGAGCACGAGCGCGCCGCACACGAGCTCGGCGCTCGCCTGCCCGGCCGCCCGCCGGATGAGCGCACGCACGCGGGCAAGCAGCTCTTCCATGTGAAAGGGCTTGGTCAGGTAGTCGTCGGCGCCGGCGTCGATGCCGGCCACCTTCTCGTGCCAGTCGCCACGCGCGGTGAGGATCAGCACCGGCATGGCGAAGCCTTTGGCGCGCCAGCGCTTGAGCACGCTCAGGCCATCGACCTGCGGCAGGCCGAGGTCGAGCACAACGGCGTCGTAGCGCTCGACTTCGCCCATGTAACCCGCCTCGCGCCCATCGGCGGCACAATCCACTGCGTAACCCGCCGCTTCGAGCGCAGCGCGCAGTTGCGCCGCCAGCACGGGTTCGTCCTCGGCCACCAGGACGCGCATCAGCGCACCTCCGCGCGCCGCGTGAGCGGACGTACATCGCGCCCCTTGATGCCCAGCATCTCGCCGTCACGCGCGCCCAGTTCAAGCTCGAGCACATCGCCACCGTCGCGCAAGAGCTTGACCTCGTAGATCCAGACGCCGTCCTCGCGCTCGAGCTCGACCTCCAGCACCTGGCCGGGGTAGTCACGCTCGATCTGCGCGAGCAACGCGCGCAAGGGCATCACTTCGCCTGCTTCGTAAGCCTGGCGCGCGCACTCATGATCGCTCCGCCCATCCGCCGGGGCGGACAGCGGCGTGGCAAGCACGGCGCAGGCGAGGATCAGGCGGACAAGACGGCGTCCGCGGGCGTTTACGACTTGCATGTGCGACCCGACTCACTGACCCATGCGGCCTGCGCCCGGGCCTTGACCCGGTCCGCGGCCCTGACCGGGCCCCATGCCCCGACCGGGCTGCCCTGCGCCACGCCCCGTGCCCGCGCCCGGGCCTGCGCCGGGCCCCTTGCCGGCACCGGGCCCCATCCCGCGCCCCGGCGCAGCGTCGGGGTTGGCGCCACGCGCCGGGCCCATGCCCATGCCACGCTCGGGCGGGGTTTCGGGCAGGGTCACGCCTTCGCGTTGGGCACGCTCGCGCATCTGCATGTGGTGCTCGTTGCGGATCGCTGCCCGCGCCTCGTCGTTTTCGGCTGCCCACATGCGGGCGCGGTACTCGGTGCGCTCGCGCTCGGTCATCATCTGACTGCCGAAGATCGGGGTCTGGGTCGTATCGGCTGCAATCGCCCCGCCCCCTGCCAGCAGCAGCATCGCCATCAACAGGCCACGTCCGGTCAATTTCGCTTTCATCATCGACTCCTCGGTCATCGAAAAGAACCACTCGGATGTCGCGGCAGCTTCGCCGCATCGCTTCTTACTATAGGCGCCCATGCCTGAACCGGCGATGAACAAGCCCTCGCCTGCGCAGGCGCACCCACCCCGCACCACTCATGCGCGCAACTCCGCCATGAGCCGCCCGAGGTCGAGCGAACCGGCACGCTGCGAGATCTCGGGCGCGTAGCGCGCCTGCAAGCCCTTGGCCTGCTCGAACACCCCGGCAAAGGTCTGCTTGATCATGCCGGCATCCAGGCTGCGCCCGCCGCCGTAGTAGCGCACGGCCACCTTGCCGATGGCGTAGGTGGTGGCGAACGAAAACCCTGAACCTGCCGCCTGCCCGCCGATGGCACGCCCCGCGCCGCCCAGCACCTTGCCGAGCAGGCCGCCGAGCAGCTTGCGCCCGAACTGCTCCACATACTGCCCGGTCATGCCGACGCCGGTAGTGACGAGGAAGTCCTGAATGTGGCGCCGGTCGAGCTCGTAGCCATAGGTCGTCCCGATGCGATAGACGAGTCGCACCTGGAGCGGGATGATCGCCATCGACGCCAGCGACTGGGGCAGCAGCTCCAGCGCGCCGTTGAGGATGGCTGCGTTGAGGATCATGCGCTCGAGCTCGGCTTGGTCGGGCGCGGCGGATGGGCGCGCTTCAGCCGACGCTGCGGGCACGGGCTCATAGCCCGGGAGCACGCCCTCGGCCGGAGCCGCAACGACCGCTTCGGCCTGCTCGATGCTGCTGCGTGCGAGCTGGCCGTCCAGGCCCAGCGCCGCGGACAGACGCTCGAGAAAGGCGCTTTCGGAGGCCTGGAGCGTGCCGTCGGCCTCGCAGACGCCGAGCGCGAGCTCGAAGGCGAGCTGACGCAAGGGCGCCGTGTCGAGCTGCGCCGCGACCGCTTCGAGTTCGACACGGCCGAGCAGCACCGCCTGGTACAGGGCGACGAAATCGACCTCGGCCTCGCGGCTGAGCGACTCGGCGACCTTGCGCACGTGCTCGCGCTCTTCGGCGTTCTGATGGCCATCGGCGAACGCCGCCATCAAGCAGATGGCGACGAGGGATCGGGTTTGCTCTGGGTTCATGCTGAAGCCTCCTGTTCGTGGGGCTGCCCTGGGGCGACGGGCGACGCGGCGATGATCACGTCGCGAACGCCGTTGCACGACGGCAGCGGTGCGCAAAATTATGCGCCTGGCGGTGAACGTGACATGAACGCCGGCAGCAGAAAAGGTTCAGCCAGCCCGCAGCGGTCCCCTCCGGCAAATCCACAGTCGAGCGCCGGAAGGACGCGCGACGCGGCACGCGCTGCATGCGTGCGTGCCGGCAAAAGGGCTCGATCTGGCGACATGCAGCCCTTTCCCGGATAATTATGAATAATTTAATCCACCCGACACCGAGCCGAACATGCCCAAGACGATCGAACACCTCTTCGCCAACAACAAGCAGTGGTCCGAGCGCATGCGCGAGGAAGATCCGGAGTTCTTCAGCCGGCTGGTCAAGCAGCAATCGCCCGAGTACCTGTGGATCGGCTGCTCGGACAGCCGCGTACCGGCTAACCAGGTGGTCGGGCTGGCGCCGGGCGAAGTATTCGTGCATCGCAACATCGCCAACGTGATCGTGCACACCGACCTGAACGCGCTGTCGGTGATCCACTACGCGGTCGACGTGCTGCGCGTGAAGCATATCCTCATCGTCGGCCACTACGGCTGCGGCGGCGTCAAGGCGGCGATCAACGACGTCTCGACCGGCCTCACCGACAACTGGCTGCGCCACATACAGGACATACGCGACCGCCATCTCGATCAGCTCGAGAGGATCGAAGACCCCTCGCTGCGCGCCGATCGCCTGTGCGAACTCAACGCCATGCACCAGGTAGTGAACGTGTGCCAGACCTCGGTGCTGCGCGACGCCTGGCAGCGCGGACAGGACGTGCGCGTGCACGGCTGGTGCTACAGCCTGCACGACGGTCTGGTGCGCGACCTGGGCGTCACCTCGCGCAACCGCGAAGAGGCGATGGACCTCTACGCCGAAGCCTCGACGCGGCCGCGCTGAGCGCGCGACCCCCATGCGCATCGGCATCGACCTCGGCGGCACCAAGATCGAGATCGTGGTGCTGGATGCGAACGGCGTGCTGCGCTGGCGGCGCCGGGTGTCCACGCCACAGGGCGACTACCCCGCAACGCTGCGGGCGATCGCGGCCCTGGTCGACGCGGCCGAGCGCGCGACCGGCGCACGCGCCAGCGTCGGCATCGGTACGCCGGGCTCGCCTTCGCCGGCAAGCGGGCTGATCCGCAACGCCAACTCCACCTGCCTCAACGGCCAGCCGCTGCAGCGCGACCTCGAAGCCCTGCTGCAGCGGCCGCTTCGCCTCGCCAACGACGCCAACTGCCTGGCCGTGTCCGAAGCCGCCGACGGCGCCGGCATGGGAGCACGTACCGTGTTCGCGGCCATCCTCGGCACCGGCGTGGGCGGAGGCATCGTCGTGGATGGCCGGCTGCTCGTGGGCGCGAACGCGATCGCAGGCGAATGGGGCCACAACCCGCTGCCGCTGCCCGCAGATGACGAGTTGCCCTTGCCCGGATGCTATTGCGGCCGCCGCGGCTGCATCGAGGCCTATCTGTCCGGCCCGGGCATGGCCGCCGATCACCTGCGCCACACCGGCCAGCCGCTGCAGGCGCCGGAGATCGTCGCGGGCGCGCAAGCCGGCGACGCGCGCTGCGAAGCCACCCTCGCACGCTACGAGGCACGGCTCGCGCGTGCGCTGGCCGGCGTCATCAACCTGCTCGACCCGGACGTGATCGTGCTCGGCGGCGGGCTGTCGCAGATCGCACGGCTGTACCACAAGGTGCCGCAGCACTGGCTGCCGCATGTGTTTTCGGACCGGGTGGTGACGCGCCTGCTGCCGGCAGCCCATGGCGACTCGTCCGGCGTGCGCGGTGCAGCGTGGCTGTGGCCTGCCGACGAAACCGGCGCCTGAGTCACACCTCGAGCGGATCCACATCGAGCTGCCAGCGCAGCGCGCGCGCGGTGCGCTGGCGGTACAGCACCGCCATCCAGTCGGCCAGAAAAGTCTGCAGCAGGCCGCGCTGGTCGGCCTCGACCAGCAGCTGCGCGCGCTCGCGGCGCGCGAGCCGGGTCATGCGCATCGGCACCGGGTCGTAGAGGCGCAGGCCCTCGGGCGCGCGCTCCTCGGCGATGCGGCGGGCGTGGCGCAGGAACTCCACCGCATCCTCGAGCGCCGGCGCGTCGGCACGCAGCATGGCCTGATGGGTGAAAGGCGGGAAGCCCGCGCCGCGGCGCTCCTGCAGCGCCATGCGGGCGAAGGCATCGAAGTCGTGCTTGCCCAGATGCAGGTAGAGCGGATGCATCGGGTACTCGGTCTGGATCAGCACCTCGCCCGGCAGTGCACCACGCCCGGCGCGACCACCAACCTGCATCAACTGCTGGAACAGGCGCTCGGGGGCGCGAAAGTCAGCGGCATGGAGCGAAGAATCTGCGCCGATCACGCCGACCAGGGTCAGCTTGGGAAAGTCGTGGCCCTTGGCCATCATCTGCGTGCCGACGAGGATGTCGGCCTCGCCGGCGGCGATGGTGTCGAGCAGCTTTTCCCATTGCGCGCGGGTGCGCGCGGCGTCGCGGTCCACGCGCAGCACGCGCGCCTGCGGGAAGAGCTCGGCCACGCGCGCCTCGATGCGCTGCGTGCCGCGGCCGAAGGGCTGGATGTCCTGGTTGCCGCAGCTCGGGCAGGCATGCGGGATGGGGCCGTCGCAGCCGCAGTGGTGGCAGCGCAGGCGGCGGTCGGCGAGGTGCACGACGAGGTTGGCGGTGCAGTGCGGGCAGCGGCTCACCCAGCCGCAGGACGGGCAGGACAGCACCGGCGCGTAGCCGCGACGGTTGAGGAACACCAGGCTCTGCTCGCCGCGCTCCAGGCGCTGCGCGATCGCCGCCTGCAGCGCGGGGCTGAGGCCTTCGTCGAGCTTGATGCGGCGGGTGTCGATGCAGCGCACGGCGGGCAGCGTGGCGGCGACCGCGCGCTGGCTCAGGGTCTGTAGCGCGTAGCGCTCGCTTTTGGCGTGATACCAGGTCTCCAGCGAGGGCGTGGCCGAGCCCAGCACCACCGGCACGTCGCGCTGGCGCGCACGCCACACCGCCACGTCGCGCGCCGAATAACGCACGCCCTCCTGCTGCTTGTACGAGGCGTCGTGCTCCTCGTCGACCAGGATCAGGCCGAGCCGCGGCAGCGGCGCGAACACCGCCAGCCGGGTGCCGAGCACGATGTCGGCGCGACCGCTGAGCGCCTGCACGAAGCCGCGCGAGCGCGCGCCGTCGGCGAGCGCGGAATGCAGGCTCACAACGTTGGCGGCGGCGAAGCGCTGGGCGACGCGCTGCTCGAGCTGCGGGGTGAGGGCGATCTCCGGCACCAGCATCAGCACCTGGCGGCCTTGCGCCAGCATGTGCGCGGCGAGGCGCAGATAGACCTCGGTCTTGCCGCTGCCGGTGACGCCGTGCAGCAGCCAGGGACGAAAGCCCGGCGCACCGGCGAGGATCGCATCGACCGCCGCGGCCTGCTCGGCGGTGAGCGCCGGCAGCGCGCCGGTGCCGTGCGCGCCGCCCGTGTCTTCGCCTTCCGCCGTCACCAGCCAGCCGCGCCGCACCAGGTCGCCCACGGCCTCGCCACCGTCCAGTGCGCGCACCACGCTGCGCCGCCACGGGCCAGCCGCCGTCGCCAGGGCCTGCAGCAATGCGAGCGCCTTGCTCGCCCGCTTCGCAGCCGCGATCGCTTCGTGGCCGGCCACGCTGATCTCGAGCAAGGGGTCCTCGTCGGCGTCGCTGACCCCGTCGGCACGGCGCAGGCCGGGCGGGAGCGCGAGCGCCACCACCTCGCCGAGCGGGGCGTGGTAGTAGCGCGCGACGAAGGCAACCAGCGCCAGCCAGTCGGCGGGCAGCGCCGGCACGCCGCGCTGGATGTGATGGACGGGCTTGAGTCGTGCGGGGTCGAGCTCGCCCTCCGCGCCGAGCGCGACGATCAATCCGTTGCGATCGCCCCGCCCGAAAGGCACCTTCACGCACCGCCCGACGTCCGCCTCGGTCGCATCTGCCGCAGCGTAATCAAACACTTGCGGCACGGGGATGGGCAGGGCGACGCGGATGATGGCCATGGATCGGCTGGGGGGCTCAAGAAAACTGCTTAAGGCTCAGTAACTTGCGGCGCTTTCGTGAAGCGTCGTGGAGAAAACGCGGGCCAAGTCTCTGGCTGGGAATGCCCCTTTTGGCTTGTCCACAAAACCTGTGGATAAGTTTGTGGGAAAGCTGGGTGAATCGGCCCCAAACCTGCGCCAGATAAGGCTTTTCGTCACACTGCCTTAACATTGCGCTAATTTTTTATCGTTATTTTTCAAGCGCTTATGAAATGCGCTGGGCCAAAGCCCATTTGCGACACCTTCTTCGGGGTGGAGCCGCAGGATGTGCATAAGTCAAGCACTGAAAACGCAATTTTGTGCTTGACAGGCAGCGCCCGACCGCTGGCCGGAACGCTGCCCCTGCGCACCCTCAGCTGCGTGCGCGAATCTCGCGGCTGTAGCTGTGCACGGTGTCGACCAGCACGTTGACGTTCTCCGGCGGCGTGAACTGCGAGATGCCGTGGCCGAGGTTGAAGACGTGGCCGGGATGGTTGCCGTAAGCGTCAAGCACACGGCGCGTCTCGGTGGCGACCGCCTCGGGCGGGGCGAACAGCACGTTGGGGTCGAGGTTGCCCTGCAGCGCCACCTTGTCGCCCACCAGCTGACGGGCACGGCCGATGTCCATGGTCCAGTCCAGGCCCACCGCGTCGCTGCCGATGGCGGCGATCGATTCCAGCCACAGCCCGCCGCCCTTGGTGAATACGATGCTGGGCACGCGCTGGCCGTCACGCTCACGGATCAGGCCCGACACCACCTGCTCGAGGTAGCGCAGCGAGAACTCCTTGTACGCCGCCTCGGACAGCACGCCACCCCAGGAGTCGAATACCATCACCGCTTGGGCGCCGGCCTCGATCTGGGCGTTGAGGTACTTCACCACCGCCTGCGCGGTGACCTCGAGGATGTGGTGCATCAGGTCGGGGCGGCTGTAGGCCAGGCTCTTGACCTTGCGGTAATCCGACGACGAGCCGCCCTCGACCATGTAGCAAGCCAGCGTCCACGGGCTGCCCGAGAAGCCGATCAGCGGCACGCTGCCGTCGAGCGCGCGGCGGATCTCGCTCACCGCGTCCATCACGTACTGCAGCTCGGCGTGCGGATCGGGCGCGGAGAGGTTGCGGATCTCCCACTCGTCCTTCAGGGGGCGCTCGAAGCGCGGGCCCTCGCCTTCGGCGAAGTACAGGCCCAGGCCCATCGCGTCGGGCACGGTGAGGATGTCGGAGAACAGGATCGCGGCGTCGAGGTCGTAGCGCGCCAGCGGCTGCAGCGTGACCTCGCAGGCCATCGCCGGGCTCTTGCACAGGTTGAGGAAGTTGCCGGCGCGGCGGCGGGTCTCGCAGTATTCCGGCAGGTACCGGCCGGCCTGACGCATCAGCCAGACGGGGGTGTATTCGGTGGGCTGGCGCAGCAGAGCGCGCAGGAAGGTGTCGTTTTTCAGGTGGCTCACATCGAGTCCTTTAAGTTTCTGGCAATCGAACCGAAGGCGTGATTATCGCCCGTCTGGCCGCGTTGGGGGCTTGTCGGGGGTCAAACCGCAGCGTCGCTCGGCTTCAGCGGCGCCAGAAGGTCGGCGTCAGCACGACCAGGAAGGTGAAGATCTCCAGCCGGCCGAGGATCATGGTGAAGGACAGGACCCACTTGTGGAAAGCTTCCAGGCCCTGGTAGTTCGATGCCGGACCCACCATGTCCAGCCCCGGTCCGGTGTTGTTGAGGCAGGCGACCACGGCGGAGAAGGCGGTGATCAGTTCGAGCCCGGTCGCCGACAGCACCAGGGTCAGGCTGACGATGCTGACCATGTACATGAAGCTGAAGCCCAGCACCGCATGCAGGATGTTCTCGGGCACGGGCGTGCGCCCCATGCGCACCGGACGCACCGCGCTCGGATGCAGCGAGCGCACGATCTCGCGGAACACCTGGTTGTAGAGGATGATCGCCCGCATCATCTTGATGCCGCCGCCGGTCGAGCCCGAGCAGGCGATGAAGCTGCCGAGAAAGAGCAGCCACAGCTGCGCGAACATCGGCCACAGCGTGTAATCGTAAGTCGCCAGCCCGAGCGAGGTGGAGATCGAGACCACGTGAAACAGCGCGTAGCGCAGCGCCTCGCCGATCTCGGTGAACGCGCCCTCGACGAGCAGGAACACGACCAGCAAGCCCACGCTGAAACCGAGCACGCCGAAGTAGAACGGGATCTCCGGGTCGCGGTAATACGGACGCAGCGAACGTCGCATCAGGGCCAGATAGTGCGTGGCGTAGTTGAGACCCGCGAGCAGCGCGAACACCACCACGACCATCTCCACCCCGAAGTTGTCGAAATGGCCGAGCGAGGCGTCCTTGTTCGAGAAGCCGCCCAGGCCGGCTACCGAGAAGGCGTGGATCACGGCGTCCCACTCGTCCAGGCCCGCCCACCACAGACTCAACCCGCAGGCCACGGTGAGCAGCACGTAGGAAATCCACAGGCCCTTCGCGGTCTCCGCGATCCGTGGGGTGAGACTGGAGTCCTTCATCGGGCTCGGTACTTCGGCCTTGTAGAGCTGGCGGCCACCGATGCCGAGCAGCGGGAGGATCGCCACCACCAGCACGATGACGCCCATGCCGCCCACCCAGTGCATGAAGGTACGCCACAGGTTGATCGAGATCGGCAGATCATCCAGCCCGGTGAGCACCGTGGCGCCGGTGGCGGTCAGGCCCGAGACCGCTTCGAAGTACGCATCGGTAAAGCCCAGGTCCGGAATGTAGGCCAGCAGCGGCAAGGCCCCGAACAGCGGCAACACCACCCAGGTGGCCGCCACGAGCAGGAAACCGTCGTGCACGCGCAGATCGCGCCTGTGCGCGCGCGTGGCCGCCCACAGCAACAGACCGGAGACGAAGGTCACGAACAGGCCCTGGTCGTAGGCCAGCGTGGCACCATCCTCGAGCCAGGCCGAGACCGCGAGCGGGAAGCTCATGAGCAGGCCGAAGATCATGATGATCAGGCCCAGCGCATTCAGTGCGGGGTTGTAGGCGCGCTGATAGGTACGCATGTCAGAGGAAGTGGAAGCCGACCTGGAAGAGCTTCTCGACCTTCTGGACCAGCTTCTTGCTCGTGCAGAAGACGATCACGTGGTCGTCCTCCTCGATCACGGTGTCGTGGTGCGGGATGATCACCTCACGGCGCACGACCCGCCCTTCGTCGTTCTTCACGTCGCGCACGAGCGCACCGATGCTGGTGCCGCGCGGCAGGGCGATCTCCTCGATCGCACGACCGACGACCTTCGAGTCCTTGCGGCTGCCGTGGGCGATGATCTCGAGCGCCTCGGCCGCGCCGCGACGCAGGCTGTGCACGGCGACCACGTCACCACGGCGCACGTGGGCGAGCAGGGTGCCGATGGAGGTGTGCGCGGGCGAGATGGCGATATCGATCGGGCCGCCCTGCACCAGGTCGACGTAGCTCTTGCGGTTGATCAGCGCGAGCGTGCGCCGGGCGCCCATGCGCTTGGCGAGCGAGGCCGCCATGATGTTGTCTTCCTCGTCATTGGTGAGGGCGACGAAGAGGTCGGTTTCATCGATGCCCTCGCCTTCGAGCAGCTTCTCGTCGGTGGAGTCGCCGCGCAGCACGAGCGCGTGCGACAGCTGGGACGCGAGCATCTCGGCGCGCGGGCGGTTCAGCTCGAGAATCTTGACGTGGTAACTGTCCTCGATCGACTGCGCGAGGCGAAAGCCGATGTTGCCCCCACCCGCGATCATCACGCGTCGCATCGGCCGGTCGGAGCGGCGCAGCTCGCCCATGACCTTGCGGATGTGCACCGTCGCGGCGAGGCAGAACACCTCGTCATCGGGCAGGATGATGGTGTCGCCCTCGGGCATGATCGGATTGCCGTTGCGGTAGATCGCGGCGATGCGCACCTCAACGTTGGGCAGGTGAAAGCGCAGCGCCTTGAGCGGGTGCCCCACCAGCGGTCCGCCCTCGAAGGCACGCACGCAGATGAGGCTGACCACGCCGTCGGCGAACTCCAGCACCTGCAGCGCCTCGGGGAAGGCGATCAGGCGCTTGATGTAGTCGGTGACGACCTGCTCGGGGCAGATCGAAAAATCCACCGCGAAGTTGTCGTCGTCGAGCAGCTCGGGGTGGTCGACGTAGTCGGTCGAGCGCAGGCGCGCGATGCGCGTGGGCAGGTTGTAGAGCGCCTTGGAGATGCGACAGGCACACAGGTTGGTCTGATCGGACTGCGTCACCGCGATCAGCAGGTCGGCATCCTCGGCGCCTGCATCCCTGAGCACGCGCGGCGATGCTGCATTGCCGCATACGGTGCGCACCTCGAGTCGCTCGCGCAAGGTCGCCAGGTACTCCTCGCTGGTATCGACGAGCGTGATGTCGTTGGCCTCGGAAACGAGGTTTTCCGCCACGGAGGCGCCAACCTGGCCAGCACCGAGAATGATGATCTTCACCGGAAGTTCCAGAGCGTCTGCAAGAGGCCGATTCTACGCGCCCATGCGCACTGCAGCCACACGGGTGTGCGCTGCAGCAAACAGCCTGCGTTCAGTTTTCTTCGTGGCGACGACCGGCTTGCAGGCCGAGTTGCTTGAGCTTGCGGTAAAGATGGGTGCGCTCGAGCCCCGTCTTCTCTGCCAGGCGGGTCATGTTGCCGCCCTCGAGGCGCAGGTGGTGCTCGAAGTACATGCGCTCGAAGGCCTCGCGCGCCTCGCGCAGAGGCTGCTCGAGCGACACTCCGCAGCTGCCCGCGGACAGATCGGGCGGCAGAAGCCGGCGCACGTCGCCAGCGCCCACCTCCTCTTCGAGCGTGCCGAGGGCGAGCGACTTGACCGCCGCGCGCAGCTCGGGATACCCGCCCGGCCAGGGCAGGTTGCGCAGCTGATTGAGCGCAGCGGTGGAAAAACGCCGCAGCGGCACCTCGCCCGCTTCGACCAGATGCACCAGCAGCTGGCTCGCCAGCTCGGGCAGGTCGTCGCGCACGTCGACCAGCGAAGGCGGCGCGAGGCTGATCTCGAACAAACGGGCGAGCAGCCCCTCCTCCCAGCCCTCCGTCGCGAGCGCCTCGTGGCTGCGCTCGGAGGCGACGACCAGGCGTTGATCGTAACGATCGAGCCGATCGAGGGCGAAGGCCAGGTTCTTCTGCTGCGGGCGCGACAGGCGCGAGAGTTCGGGGACGAACAACACGCCGCCCTGCGCGCTCTGCAGCTGTCCGATGTCGAGCGGCGCGGTGATCGTCGACAGGTCGAGCCAGGGTGCATTGGCGGTCTGGACGCTGCGCGCGACGAGCTCGGCGAGTGTGCCATTGCCCACCTTCAGCAGCAGCACGCGCGAATTGCTGGTGATCTGCTCGACGCGGCGACGCAGCTCGCGCAAGGGCACCGAGCGCGTGAAGGCAGCCAGGGTCAGCGGTGCGGGCGAGCCGGGTGCCTGCGGCCGCTGCAACCCGCGCTTCACCGCGGCGAGCAGTTTCTGCAGCGCGATGGGCTTTTCCAGATAGTCGATCGCGCCGATGCGGGTCGCCTCGACCGCGGTGTCGATGGTGCCGTGCCCGGACATCATCACCACCGGCATGTTGAGCTGGCCGTTTGCCGCCCACTCCTTGAGCAGGGTGATGCCATCGGTGTCGGGCATCCAGATATCGAGCAGCACCATGTCGGGCCGCAGCGCATTGCGCGCGGCGCGCGCGGCACCGGCATTCTCGGCCAGAAGGATGTCGTGGCCTTCGTCGCGCAGGATCTCGGAGAGCAGCTCGCGAATGCCGACTTCGTCGTCAACGATGAGTATTTTTGCCATTGTGTGGGTCAAGCTTCTTTGTTTTCGGCGCTGCGCAGGCGGACGCGCACTTCGGCGCCTCCTTCCTCGCGGTTGCTCAGGCGAACATCGCCACTGTGTTCGTCCACGATCTTCTTCACCATCGCCAGCCCTAGACCGGTGCCGCGCGACTTGGTGGTGAAGTAAGGCTCGAAAGCGTGCGCGAGCACTTCCCCCGGAAAGCCCGGACCATTGTCGCGGAAAAGCAGCACCACGCGCGCACCATCACGCCGGGTGGCGATCGTGATCACTCCGTCTTCCTGTCCGGACAGCGCATCCTGCGCATTCTGCAGCATATTGTGGATCACCTGTCTGATCTGGGTCGCATCGCCCTGCACCGGCGGCAGATTCGACGCGAGCTCGGTGCGAATATGGGTGGCCGCGCTCTCGTACAGGTGAAGCACCTCGCGGATCAGGGCGTTGAGATCGGTCGGGGCGAGGGAGGGCGCCGGGAGCCGGGCATAGTCGCGGAAGGCGTTGACCAGGTTCTTCATGGCCTCGACCTGATTCACGATCGTCGTGGTTGCGCGCTCGAGCATCTCGCGGCCGCTATCGTCCAGGCGGTCGGCGAGCTTGAAGGCGAGGCGCTCGGCCGAGAGCTGGATGGGCGTGAGCGGGTTCTTGATCTCGTGCGCCAGCCGGCGCGCAACCTCGCCCCAGGCGGCGGTGCGCTGGGCAGCCGCGAGGCTGGAGATGTCGTCGAACACCACCACCAGACCGCCGCCGGAGGAAAGCGGAAGCCGGGAGCCACGGATGAGCAGGGTGCGCGGCGTGCTGTCCTTCACGGGCAGCTCCATCTGCACCTGCCAGTCGCCTTCATGGGTCGCGAAGCCTTGGCGCAAGGCGTCGCGCAGCGCTTCGTGGCGTGGCCAGTCGTCGAGCGCGAGCGCTTCGAAGCCGGCCAGGTCGTCCTCGAGAATCTGCAAGGCGCCGTGGTTCGCGGCACGCAGATAGCCCTCGGCCGAAAAGGCGAGCACCCCGGTCGACAGATTGGCCAGCACCGACTCGAGATACGCCCGCGCGGACTCGACCTCGGCGCGGTGGTTGTCGGCCGTGGCGCGAGCCTCCTGCAGCTGGCGCGTCATGCGGTTGAAGGACTGGGTGAGCACGCCGAGCTCGTCATTGGCCGGCAGCGCCTGACGCGGCCGGAAGTCGCCCTGCGCCACGGCCTGCGTGCCTTCGGCAAGGATGAGCAGCGGCGCCGCCAGCCGGCGCGCGATCAGCACCGCCACCGCGAGCGCGCCGAAGAGCGCGAGCAGCAGCGCGAGGCTCAGCGTGACCGTGTAGATGCGCTTGAGCCCGCTGCGTCCGAGGGTGAGCTGTTGATAGTCGCGATAGGCCTCCTGCACCGCCTCGGCGTTACGCCCGAAGGATTCGGGCACCGGCTGGCGCAGCATGAGCAGGTTGGCGTCGCCGGCGAGGGTGCGCAGCGGCAGGGGCGTGATCACGCTGATGACCAGGCGGCCATCGGGCTCGCTGCTCACGTGCTGATAGTGCCGGCTCTGGCGGGCCTGGCGCAGGGCGTTGCTGCCGGGCAGGGTGGGAATCAGGTCTTGCCCGGTCTCGGCGGCGGTGGCGAGCACCTGCCCAGTCGGCGACAGGATGGTCGCACTGCTGATGCCGGCCTGCTCGCGCAGGCGGTTGAGCAGCGTGGCGGCCCCCTGCCCGGCACCCTCGAGCTCCAGCGCCATATCGTCGGCCTTGTCCCGCACCTGGCTGCTGAGATAGTCGAGCGCGTTCTGCCCGAGCGCGATGCCGCCCTCGAGCGCAGCATCCACCCGCACGTCGAACCACGACTCGATCGAGCGCACCACGAACTGCAGCGATACGCCGTAGATGACCAGACCCGGCACCAGCCCCATGAGCGCGAACATGAGCACGAGGCGCATCTTCAGGCGCGAACCGAACTGCCGCTCGCGGTACTCGCGCACGAGCCGGTGCAGCTGCACGCCGACGAGCGCGGCCAGCACCACGACCATGGCGCCGTTGAGCGCGATCAGGTACGGGTAGCTGCTGGCAAAGAAGTCGGTATTGGCGCTCGCCGAGGTGAGCAGGAACAACGATATCCCCGCCAGCGAGGCCGCGACGACGAGCAATATCCGCTTCATCGGAACCCCGCGACCCCGGGCAGGAAAGTCCAGTGCAGCCACTCGGTGCCGACGTTCCAGTCGCTGCTGCCGATGGCCGTCACCTGAAAGGGTTTGGGCAACTGCGAGGTGTCGAGGCGAAAGCGTATCGACACCTGATGCGACGCCCCCGTCTCGAGCGCGTCGAAATCCGCTACATACCAGTTGCGCACGCGAGTCATGGTGCGGACCGCGCTCTCGAGGTCGTCGAAGCTCTGGTGGATGCTGCCGATGGAGAGCCTGTAACTGCGCGTGATCGCGTGGTAATACAGCCGGTAGTCCAGCGTGCGTTCCACCACCACCTTGTCGAGCCAGTACCAGCGCGGCTGCTCGATGACGAGCTGGGTGGTGAAATACAGCGAGATGCCGCGCGACACCGCATCGATGAGACGCGGATTCAGGTCGAGCTCGATGTCGGCATTCAGCACGTAGCCGGTGTCGCCGCGCACGATCTCGGCGCTGCGCATCCGCGTCTCGGCGCGCGCACCCGTGGACGCGAGCGCAAACAGGACGAGCGCGCAGAGCAGCAGCAGGCCCGCGTGCAGGCGCTCAGGCCTCCTTGCGAAGCAGCGCGAAATAAAAGCCGTCATGTTCGGCATTAGGCAGGAGCTGGAGATCTGGAAGTCCCATGATGGGCACGCGTCGCGCGTCGCCATGGCGGGCGCAGAAGCGTTCGATCTGTCGGGTGTTTTCCTCGGCGAAAACCGAGCAGGTGACGTAGAGCATTCTGCCACCCGCAGCCAGCGTCTGCCAAAGCGCATCGAGGATTTCGGCCTGCTGTGCGGCAAATTGCACGATATCGGTTTCGCGCCGCAGCCACTTGATGTCGGGATGACGACGCGCCACGCCCGAAGCCGAACAGGGCACATCGGCCAGGATGTAGTCGAACGCGCGACCGTCCCACCACTTCGGGACCTGACGGCAGTCCGCAACCTTGACCCGTGCGGTGAGGCCGAGCCGCTCGAGGTTGCGCTCCACGCGGCGGGCGCGCACCGGATCGAGCTCGAGCGCGAGCAGGTCGAGGTCGGCGGACTCGAGCAGATGAGCGGTCTTGCCCCCCGGAGCGGCGCAGGCGTCGAGCACATGCGCCCCGGGCGTGGGCGCGAGCAGGCTGGCGGCCCATTGCGCGCCCGCGTCCTGCACCGAGAGCGCGCCCTGAGCGTGTTCGGGCAGCGTCCCGACGGCAACGGGCTCGGCGAGCAGGATCGCCCCGTTGTCCAGCACCTGCGCCTCGATACCGCGCGCAGCCAGCGCCGCCACACAGGCTGCGGGCGAGGTTCGGCGAACGTTGGCACGCAGCGCCATCGGTGGATGAGCGTTGCCCGCCGCGAGCGCGCGCTCCCAGCCGTCAGGGTGCGCTTGCTGCACGCGGGTGATCCACCACGCAGGCGCGCCGTAATGCGCCTCCGGGTCTGCATCGACCCAAGCCTGCCATTGATCGCGCTGGCGCAGTGCATTGCGCAGCACCCCGTTGACCATGGCCTTGAGCCCGGGCATCAGCACCGTGGCCGCCTGCACCGCCTGATCCACGATCGTGTGCGCCTGCTGAGGGCGCTGGCGCAGACGCAACAGGGCAACGAGCAGCAGCGCATGGATGGGCGCCGCCGGCACGGTGTGCAGCAGACGATCCAGCACGACACTGCCACGGCGGAAGTCGCGCAGCGTACTCCAGGCGAGATCACGGATCGCTCCGCGCGCAGCGTCGGACCAGGGGGGTTGCGCCTCCTGCATGCGTTCGTAAGCATCGGTGAGATTGCCGCCCTCGAGCACCGCTGACACGAGACGCGCAGCGCGCTCCAGGGCAAAAGCGAGGCTGTCGGAAGGCAGCACGGACGCAGAAGGCTCGCCGCTACGGCGAGCGCGCTGCGCAGGAGGGGGCGCGCGCAAGGGGCTGCGCGCGGAGCGGGGCGATTGGGTCACGATGACTCGAGGAGACGAGGCGCACGCAGGGCACGCCACGAAAGGGCTCAGCCGAGCAGGGCGCGCAGATGATTGGGAAGCGCGAACTGAGCGCAGTATACGTCGCCGTTCAAGTGCTGCATGCGCTCGATTCCGCGCTGCTGCAGACGGCGATCGACCTCTTCGGCGCTGAGCGCGAGCGGGTCGAGCGTATCGGAGGCCGTAGCCAAGCCCCACAGCGAACCGTAAAGCGGAATGAACAGGAAATACGGCCGCACATGGGCAAACACCTTGCGCAGCCGCGCCACCAGTGACTGCACGCGCTCGGGCTGATAGACCGGGGTACCGATATGCAGCGTCAGGGCTCCACCTTGCGCGAGCAGCGCACGGCAAGCAGCGAAAAAATCCGCCTGATACAAGGCCTCGGCCGGCCCCACCGGATCGGTGAGGTCGAGCACGATGAGGTCGTAGCGGTCACCCGCCGCGGGTCCGTCTTCGTGCACGTATTTCATGCCATCGCCGATGCGCACATCGACCCGCGGGTCGTCGAGCGCGCCGTGATGCACGGCCTGCAGATAGCGCCGCGAGATATCGACCACCTTCTCGTCGAGTTCGGCAAGTACGACCTTTTCCATGCTCGGGTACTTCAGCAACTCCTCGGCCGAGCCGCCGTCGCCCCCGCCGATGATCAGCGCGGTGCGCGGACCGGGGTGCGCCAGGCCAGGCACGTGGATGATGTTCTCGTGGTAGTAGAACTCATCCCGCTCCGAGGTCATGAGGCACCCATCGAGGCGAAAGAGCCGTCCAAAGCGTGGCGTCTCCCAGACCTCGTACGACTGCCACTCGGACTGCCCTTGCTCGAGCAGCACGCCACCCTGCAGAAAATACCCGGCGTCGTCGCTCAGATACTCGGCGAGCATTCCGTCGGGCAAACCGCTCAGGCGCGCACTCATCGCTCAGGCCTCCACCGGCAGGCGTCCGCGAATGACCTCGTGCCTGACGATTTCTTCCGGCGCCAGCGCACCGATCACACGCTCGAAGACCTGGCGCGCACGGTCGCTGTTGTCGCGTGAGAAATTGCAGACATAAACGTCGAGCGTGACGTCACCGGTTTCCGGCCAGGTATGGATGGCGAGATGCGACTCGGCGAGCACGACCGTTCCGGTCACACCAGCGTCCGCTCCCTGCTCGTCCTGAAACTGGTAGAAGTAAGCCCCGAGAGGGGTCAGCCCGGCGTCCTTGCACTCGTTGACGCAAAGTGTCTCGAGCGACGCCCGGCGAACGAGCAGGTCTTCGGCGGTGTGACAGCGGTAGATATCGGCAATCAGATGGAGTCCGTTCATTTCCCCGGTATTCATCAAGGTGAAGGTAGCCGGGGATTCTATCACGAGCGGCTAATGCAATATTTCCACAAAGATATTCGCCGCTGTTTCACGTGGAACAGCGGCTTTCAGCGCAGGAAGGTGTCGTACGCGAGCTTACCGATCAACACCGACACGACCGCCAGGAACATCTTCCGCACAAATCCGGTTCCATGCTTCAGCGCCATGCGCGACCCCAGGATTGAACCGGCCAGATTGCACACTGCCATGAGCAGGCCGAGCTTCCACATCAGCGCCACATTACCGACAAAGAAGCCGATCGCCGCGAGGTTGGTCGCAACGTTGAGGATCTTGGCAGACACCGAGGCGCGCAGAAAATCCATCCCGAGCAATCGAATGAACAGGAAGATCAGAAAGCTGCCGGTGCCTGGCCCGAAGAAGCCATCGTAAAACCCGATCACGCCGCCTATCGCGAGCGCCAACGCAGCCGAGCGCCCGCCATGCTCGGGCTCCTTCGAGACCGAGCCCAGATCCTTGCGCAGGAAGGTGTACACCGCAACCAGCACCAGCAGCACGAGAATCAGCGGCCGCAGGAGCGCCGGGTCGAGATACGCGACGGCCTTCGCTCCGTACCACGAACCCACCAGCGCCGCCATCGCGCCCGGTCCGGCGACCCGCCAAGGAATGCGCACACGTCGGCTGTACTGAAAAGCGGCCGTGCTCGTACCGACAATGCTTGCGATCTTGTTGGTGCCGAACAAGGTCGCCGGCGCCGTGCTCGGATATGCACTGAAAAGCGCCGGAAGCTGAATGAGCCCGCCCCCGCCCACAATCGAATCCACAAAACCCGCAAACAGGGCCGCAAGCCCGAGGGCCAGAAAAATGAAATCTAGATCCATGAATTTGGTTTCACGTGAAACACCGGCCAGATCTCACTCGCGCCGAGCGCTCGGGCCGGCTCTCGGCCCCCCCCCCCGCCAGCGCCGCACGCAAACGCGGTCAAGCCGGTTTTACTTGCCGATGCAGAAGCGCGAGAAAATGACGCCCAGCAGATCATCGGAAGAAAACGCGCCCGTGATCTCGCTGAGACGCTCCTGCGCCAGACGCAGCTCCTCGGCGAAAAGCTCCAGCGCGCCGAGCTGCGCCGCTGCATCCCCCAGGTGCCCCAGCGCCTCGCGCAGTGCACGCAGATGCCGCTCGCGGGCGAGGATCAGGTCCTCGCCGTGCGCATGCCAGCCGGCGATGCGCAGCAGCTCGCGACGCAGCAAGTCGACGCCATCTCCACTGCGCGCGGACAGATGCAAAACCACGCGCCCATCGCGCTCTTCGCGCTGCGGCGCCTGTTCGCACAGGTCGATCTTGTTGATGACCGTGACCCGCTCCACGCCAGACGGTAGCCGATCATCGATGTCGCCACCGTCTGACGCCAGCGCGCGCGCATCGACCAGACGCAGGATCACGTCCGCACGCCCGATCTCGCGCCAGGTGCGCTCGATACCGATGCGCTCGACCGTGTCGGCCGTTTCGCGCAAACCCGCCGTGTCGATGATGTGCAGCGGAATACCTTCGATCTGGATCGTCTCGCGCAGCGCATCCCGGGTCGTCCCGGCAATCTCCGTGACAATCGCGCGCTCCTCGCCGGCAAGCTGGTTCAGCAGACTCGACTTGCCGACATTGGGCTCGCCGACCAGCACCACGTTTAGCCCGCTGCGCAAGAGCGCGCCCTGACGCGCGCGGTCGAGCAACCCCTCCACCTCGGCCTGCAGCGCTGCGAGCCGCGGCATCGCGCGCGCGCGCTCGAGAAAATCGATCTCTTCTTCGGGAAAATCGAGCGTCGCCTCGACCAGCATGCGCAGATCGATGAGGCCATCGACGATGCGATGCACCTCTTCCGAGAACTTGCCGGAGAGCGAGCGTACTGCCGAGCGCGCCGCAGCCGCGGTCGAAGCCTCGATCAGATCCGCAACGCCTTCGGCCTGAGCCAGATCGAGCTTGCCGTTGAGAAAGGCGCGCCGGGTGAACTCACCCGGTTCGGCGAGACGCGCACCCAGCTCGAGACAGCGCTCGAGCAGCAAGCGCAACACCACAGGCCCACCGTGACCCTGAAGCTCGAGGACGTCCTCGCCGGTAAACGAGGCGGGTGCTACGAAGTGAAGCAGGATGCCCTCATCGATGACGCGCTCTTCGGCATCGAGAAAGCGAGCGAAGTGAGCGGTCCGGGGGCGCGGCGCACGACCGCACAGCGCAAGGGCAAAGCCGCCCAGGCTCGCCCCCGAGACGCGGACGACACCGACGCCGCCGCGGCCCGGTGCCGTCGCAATCGCGGCGATGGTGTCAGGCGGGCTTGCCGGCCGACTTTGCACTTTCGATCATCCGCGTGATCTGCCACTGCTGCGCGATCGACAGCGTGTTGTTCACCACCCAGTACAGCACCAGACCCGACGGGAACCACAGGAACATGAAGGTGAAGATGATCGGCATGCCCATCATCACCTTGGCCTGGATCGGATCGGGCGGAGTCGGGTTGAGCTTCATCTGGATCAGCATCGAAACACCCATGATCACCGGCAGGATGAAGTACGGATCCTTCGCGGAAAGGTCCTGAATCCACCCCAGCCACGGCGCATGACGCATCTCGACGCTGCCCAGCAGCACCCAGTAGAGCGCGATGAACACCGGAATCTGCACCAGGATCGGCAGGCAGCCACCGAGCGGGTTGATCTTCTCGGTGCGGTAGAGATTCATCATCTCCTGCTGCATCTTGGCCTTGTCGTCGCCGTACATCTCCTTCATGCGCTTGAGACGCGGGCCCAGCACGCGCATCTTGGCCATCGACTTGTAGCTCGCTGCCGATAGCGGGAAGAAGATCGCCTTGATCGCGATGGTGACCAGAATGATGGCCCAGCCCCAGTTGCCGGTGAGCTTGTGGAACCACGAAAGCACCCAGAACAGCGGCGCCGCGATCACGGTCAGCCAGCCGTAGTCGACCACCAGATCCAGCCCCGGCGCCACCGCCTCGAGCTTGTCCTGCTCCTGCGGGCCCGAGTACAGGCGCGTGCTCACGGTTGCCACCGCGCCCGGCTCGATGGCCTCCATGGGCAGGATCACGCCCGCCGAGAACAGATTGTTACCCAGCGCGCGGGCGAAATACTCACGCTGCGCACCTTCCTGCGGCAGCCAGGCGCTGACGAAGTAGTGCTGGACCATCGCCACCCAGCCATCGGTGGCGGTCTTGGGAAACTTGGCATCGCCGTCGGTGATGTCCTCGAAGCCCACCTTCTGGAATTTGTTCGCGTCGGTGTAAAAGGCCGGCCCGGTGAAGGTATTGACGCCGAACGCCTCGAGCTGCTCGGCCGGATTGCCGTCGCGCGTGAGCTGGAAGTAGGCGTGCGGAGCGATCGCGCTCGCAGCGCCGTTGCGCACCTCGTAGGACACATCGACCAGATAGCTGCCGCGCTCGAAGCGCATCACCTTGGTCACGGCGACACCGTTTTGCTCGGGCGCCTGCAGGCGCAGCTCGACGGCGTCGGCGCCCTCGGCCAGGCGCAGCTCGCCCGCGGGCAGCTCGAACAGGGTCTTGTGCGTCGGCAACCCCTCACCGATCAGGCCGGACTGAGCCACGTACTGGTGCACCGAGCCGTCGTCGAGCAGCACGAAGTTACCGTCACCCTCGCCGCTGGCCTTGTGCTGCTTGAGCTCGAGCCGGACGATGTCGCCACCCTGCGCCGAGACTTCGGCGCGCAACATGTCGGTTTCGACGATCGTGCGCGGCGCCGAGGCTGCAGCGGCAGGCTGCTCTCCGGGCACGACGGCCTGAGCAGCGGTCGCGCCGATCGTCGGCGTGGGGACAGCCCCGTCGGGGCTGAGCGCACTGCCTTCGGCCGCCTGCTGCGCCACGGGCGCGGGGGGCTGGTTGTGCTTGAGCCAGCCATCCCACAGCATGACCAGGGCAAAGGAAAAAACCAGGAAGAGGATGAGGCGGCGTTGATCCATCGGAGTCGTTGTGTCTATGGTCAGGGAACGGGATCATACCCGCCCGGATTGAAGGGATGGCAACGACCCACCCGCCTGGCGGCCATCCAGCCGCCACGCAGCGCACCGTAGCGCTGGATCGCTTCGATCGCATACTCCGAACAGGTCGGATGAAAACGGCAACTGCGCCCGAGCATCGGGCTGATCGCATAGCGATAGAAACGCACCAGCGCGATCAACACGGTTTTCATGAGCGAGGCAGCCTTTGCAACAAAGCGTGCAGGTCGAGATTGAGTTCGGCGCGCGTGGCCTTGGCGACCGGGGCATGCAGGCGCACGACGAGATCCATGCACGGCACGGCCTCGCGCTGACGCCGAAACACTTCGCGGGCAATGCGCTTGACCAGGTTACGCACGTTTGCACGCTTGGCCAGCTTCTTGGCGGCCACGACACCCAGGCGGGCGGTGTCGAGCTCGTTGGGACGGTAGTGCAAAATGTAGAACCGCCCGCGCAAGGCCCGCCGAAAAGCAAAAACGGATGAATACTCATCCGTTTTGTGCAATCTGTGAGCGCTGCGAAAACCCTGGTCAGCGCTCGTGGGCAACGTCACCTCAGACGGCGAGGCGATGACGGCCCTTGGCACGACGTGCGCGGATGACCGCACGACCGCCACGGGTCTTCATGCGAACCAGAAAGCCGTGGGTGCGCTTGCGACGGACAACGGAGGGCTGATAAGTGCGTTTCATGTTGGGACTGCCAGTGTTAGGTCAAACGCGAGAGTTAAATGGATAATCCCATGTTTGTCAATAAGAATTTTTGGCAAAGCCTGTGGATAAGTCATCCCTCGAGGGTTAGAATGCAGGGCTCGAGTTCATGCAGCCCCGAGTCCGCCCGCAGCACGAGCCCCCACGCCGAAAGCCGGCGGCAGGCTTCGATAAGCGCCCAGCGTGGGCTCGGCAGGCGCCTCACCCCCGACCGGCGGCACTCGAGGCCGCAGCGCAGTTCGCCGCGCGCTTCACGCGTGCGCAGGGCGTGCGCGCCTTTCCGCAACCCGACGAGACACGTTCGCCTTTGCCCGATCGCCCCGACGCCGTGAGTCAAGACTTCTGGTCCTTCTGCCTGTCGCGCCTTGAACAGGAGCTGCCCCAGCAGCAGTTCAGCACCTGGATCAAGACCCTGCGGGTCGAGCCCGGCGCCGATGGAAGCTGGTCGCTCGTTGCGCCCAACCGCTTCGTTCTGCAGTGGGTGCGCGAGCGCTACCTGCGCCGGATCGAGGCCCTGGGCGAAGAATTTGCCGGCACGCCGCTCACACTCGACCTGCAACTGCCGCCTGCCGGTGCCGGGCGCAACTCGCAGTCCAGCAGTGCAGGCTCCGGCGCCACCGCGCGCGCCGAGCGCGACACCGGCTCGACCGCGCCAGCGCCCATCACGACAGCACCCGCGACCGCCGGCTCGACCACAGAGCGCAGCGACACATCCGTAGCCGATGCCACCCCGAGCGCGCCCGCTCCGAGCGCCCCCGAATCGGACTCCGCAGACCCGGCCGACCACGGCCTGCACAACGCCGCCCCGATGCGCAGCCGCCGTGCGGCGCCGTCCATGGGCGCTCGCAGCGGCGAGCCCAACTCCGGCCTCGAGCTCGCCTACGAGAAGACCCGCCTCAACCCCGACTTCACCTTCGACACCCTGGTCACCGGCCGCGCCAACGACCTCGCCCGCGCCGCCGCCATGCAGGTGGCGCAGAACCCGGGCACGTCGTACAACCCGCTGTTCGTCTACGGCGGCGTCGGCCTCGGCAAGACCCACCTCGTGCACGCCATCGGCAACGCAGTGTTCAAGCACAACCCGCGCGCGGTCATCCGCTATGTACACGTCGAGGACTACTACGCCGACGTGGTGCGCGCCTATCAGCAGAAGAGCTTCGACGCCTTCAAGCGCTACTACCGCTCGCTCGACATGCTGATCATTGACGACATCCAGTTCTTCAATAACAAGAACCGGACGCAGGAAGAGTTCTTCCACGCCTTCAACGCCCTCACCGAGGCGCGCAAGCAGATCGTCATCACCTGCGACACCTACCCCAAGGACATCCAGGGCCTGGAAGACCGCCTGATCTCGCGCTTCGACTGGGGCCTCACCGTGCAGATCGAGCCGCCCGAGCTCGAGATGCGTGTCGCCATCCTCAAGAAGAAGGCCGAGGCCCTGCGCGTGCTGGTCGACGACGACGTCGCCTTCCTGATCGCCAAGAACCTGCGCTCGAACGTGCGCGAGCTCGAGGGCGCGCTCAACAAGGTGGTCGCCTACGCCCGTTTCCACGGCCGCCAGATCGGCCTCGAGGTCGCCAAGGAAGCGCTCAAGGACCTGCTGCACGCGCACAACCGCCAGCTCTCCATCGAGCACATCCAGAAGACCGTCGCCGACTACTACAAGATCAAGGTCGCCGACATGCACTCCAAGAAGCGCACGCGCGTGATCGCGCGTCCGCGCCAGGTGGCGATGTGGCTGGCCAAGGAACTCACCCCGATGTCGCTGCCCGCGATCGGCGAGGCCTTCGGCGGGCGCGACCACACCACCGTGCTGCACGCCTGCCGCACCATCACCGAGCTGCGGCTCGGCGACCACCAGCTCAACCACGACGTCCACGTGCTCACCCAGGTCCTGCGCGGCTGAGCCCGCTTGAACGCCGATCCAATCCATCAAACACTTCCGATCAACTCAACGACCCGATCTGACGCCATGCTCCTGCTCACCACCACCCGCGATGCGCTCCTGGCCCCGCTGCAGTCGGTTGCCGGCATCGTCGAAAAGCGGCACACGCTGCCGATCCTGTCCAACGTGCTGATCGAGAAGCATGGCGACCAGCTCACGATGCTCGCCACCGACATCGAGATCCAGATCCGCACCACCACCGGCGGCCACATCGGCGGCGAGGACGCCTCGATCACCGTCGGTGCGCGCAAGCTGCAGGACATCCTGCGCGCGCTGCCGGATTCGGCCGACGTCAGCCTCACGCTCGACGACAAGCGCCTCACGGTCAAGGCCGGGCGCAGCCGCTTCCAGCTCCAGACCCTGCCCGCCGCCGACTACCCGAGCCTGAACCCGCCCGCCGACGCCGCCGCCCGCCTCACCATCGGCCAGCGCACCTTCAAGCGCCAGCTCGCCCAGGTCTCGTACGCCATGGCGCAGCAGGACATCCGCTACTACCTCAACGGCCTGCTGATCATCGCCGACGGCGGCGAGCTGCGCATGGTCGCCACCGACGGCCACCGCCTGGCCTACGCCGCATCCGACCTCGACGCGCCGGTGGAACAGCGCACCGAAGCCATCCTGCCGCGCAAGACCGTGCTCGAGCTCGCCCGCCAGCTCGCCGACAACGACGACCCGCTCGAGATCGTGCTCGCCGGCAACCAGGCCGTGTTCCGCTTCGGCTCGATCGAGCTCGTCACCAAGCTCATCGACGGCAAGTTCCCCGACTACGAGCGCGTGATCCCGCAGGCGCACCCCAAGCTCATCAGCTTCGCCCGCCAGCCGCTGCTGTCCGCGCTGCAGCGTGCCGCCATCCTCACCAACGACAAGTTCCGCGGCGTGCGCATGGTGCTCGAGGACGGCCTGCTGCGCATCGTGTCGACCAACGCCGAGCAGGAAGAGGCCATGGACGAGCTCGAGGTCGACTACCAGGGCGACAAGCTCGACATCGGCTTCAACGTCACCTACCTGCTCGACGTGCTCAACAACCTGAGCTCCGAGACGGTCGACTGGCGCTTCAACGACGGCAACTCCAGCGCCCTCATCACGCTGCCCGGCAACGACAAGTTCAAGTACGTCGTGATGCCGATGCGCATTTAAGCAGCAAGCACTCAAGCAGCCGCCTCACCGCAGCACCCGTTCTTTACGAATCACCGAGATGACCATGTCCCAACCGCAAGATCTGCCCACCGCATCCGCCAAGGCGCACGAAGACTACGACGAAACCAGCATCCAGCAGCTCGAAGGCCTGGAAGCGGTACGCAAGCGCCCCGGCATGTACATCGGCGACACCTCCGACGGCACCGGCCTGCATCACATGGTGTTCGAAGTCGTGGACAACTCCATCGACGAGGCCCTGGCCGGCCACTGCGACGACATCGTCATCACCATCCACGCCGACAACTCCATCTCGGTCACCGACAACGGCCGCGGCATCCCGGTCGGCGTCAAGATGGACGACAAGCACGAGCCCAAGCGCAGCGCGGCCGAGATCGTCATGTGCGTGCTGCACGCGGGCGGCAAGTTCAACCAGAACAGCTACAAGGTGTCCGGCGGCCTGCACGGCGTGGGCGTGTCCTGCGTCAACGCGCTGTCGAAGTGGATGCACGTCACCGTCGCCCGCGACGGCAAGCGCCACCTGCTCGAGTTCGAGCGCGGCAAGCCGCAGAACCGCGTCATCGAGCTCGTCGACGGCGTCGAAGTCAGCCCGGCGCGCGTCATCGGCGACACCACCAAGCGCGGCACCAAGGTCCATTACCTGGCCGACGACGAGATCTTCGGCACCGTCGAATATCACTACGACATCCTCGCCAAGCGCCTGCGCGAGCTCTCCTTCCTCAACAACGGCGTCAAGATCCGCCTCATCGACCAGCGTACCGGCAAGGAAGAAGACTTCGCCTTCGCCGGCGGCGTCAAGGGCTTCGTCGAGTACATCAACCGCGCCAAGACGGTGCTGCACCCCACCGTCTTCTACGCTACCGGCACCACCCGCATCCCCACCGGCCAGGGCCACGACGCCGAGCTCTCGGTCGAAGTCGCCATGCAGTGGAACGACAGCTACGCCGAACAAGTGCTGTGCTACACCAACAACATCCCGCAGGCCGACGGCGGCACCCACCTCACCGGCCTGCGCGCGGCGATGACGCGCGTCATCAACAAGTACATCGAAGAAAACGAGATCGCCAAGAAGGCCAAGGTCGACATTACCGGTGACGACATGCGCGAAGGCCTCGCCTGCGTACTCTCGGTCAAGATGCCCGACCCCAA